>NZ_NTHN02000040.1 GCF_002300555.2 Alloyangia mangrovi
CGCGCCGCCGTCGCGGCGGCGGGGCTGGCCCTCGAGGAGGTCGACGAGCTGGTGCTCGGCAATGCGCTCGCTGCCGGCGGCAATCCCGCGCGGCTGGTGGCGCTGGCGGCGGGGCTGCCCGAGCGGGTGGCCGGGCTGACGCTCGACCGGCAGTGCTGCGGCGGGCTCGACGCGCTGGTGGTCGCCTCCGGGATGATTGCCTCGGGGCAGGCCGAGGTGGTGCTGGCAGGCGGGGTCGAATCCTACTCGCGGCGCCCCTTGCGGCTGCGCACCGACCCGGAGGGCGGCCCGCCCATCGCCTACGACCGCCCGCCCTTTGCGCCCTGGCCCAAGCTGGACCCAGAGATGGATGCTGCGGCCGACGCGCTGGGGCAGGAGGGCAGGATTTCCCGGGCGGCGCAGGATTTCTGGGCGATCGAGAGCCACCGCAAGGCGCTCTGCGCCGATCTCTCCGGAGAGATCGTCCCGCTCGCAGGATTGGAGGGCGACGCCTTCACGCGGGCGCTCTCGCCACGGCTGGCGGCGCGGGCGCCGGTGCTCTCGGGCTCGATCACCTCGGCCAATGCGGCCGTGGCGGCGGATGGGGCGGCGCTTTGCGTTCTGGTCTCGGAGCGGGTGGCGGCGCGGCTCGGGCGGCAGGGCCTCCGCTATCTCGGCGGGCTGACGCTGGGCGGGCGGCCAGACCGTCCCGGGCTCGCACCGGTGGCGGCGATCCGCAGCTTGCTCGACCGGCAGGGGCTGCGCGCGGCGGATCTGCGCGTCGCCGAGGTGATGGAGGCCTACGCCGTGCAGGCCATCGCCTGCGTCGAGGGCGCGGGGCTCGATCCCGAGATCGTCAACCCCGGCGGCGGCGGGCTGGCGCGCGGGCACCCGGTGGGGGCCTCGGGCGCGATCAATGCGGTGCGGCTGTTCCACGAGGTGCGGACGCGCGGCGGCACGGGGATCGCGGCCATCGCGGCGGCGGGCGGGCTCGGGACGGCGGTGCTGCTCTCTAGCTGAAGCCGCGCAGGGTGGCGAAGGCCTCGAGCGGGTCGCGGGCGGTTTCGACCCCGTTCGCCGGGGCCGCGGGATCGGCACGCCCCAGCGCCATGCCGCAGACCACCATTTCGTCCTCGCCGAGCCCGAGATGGGCGTGGGCGACATCGGCATGGTTCGCCAAAGCGCCAATGCCGCAGGTGGCGTAGCCCATGCCCTGTGCGGCGACCATCAAGGCCATCAGCGACATGCCGAGGTCCATGAAGCAGCCCTTGCCCATCTCGGGGTCGATGGTCACGACGATGCCGACCGGGGCGCCGAAGAAGCCGTAGTTGCGGGTGAACTGCGCACGGCGGCCCTCAAGATCGCGGCGCTGGATCCCCAGCGCGGCATAGAGCGCGTAGCCCGCGGCGCGCTGCTTGGCCTTCAGCCCGGGCGGCATGGGATTGGGGAAGTAGGAATATTGCGCGACCTGCGGACGGCCCTCCTCGATGGCGCCGAGCAGCGTGGCACTCAGCTCGGCCAGCGGCGTGCCGGTGAGCGCGTGGAACCGGCCGGGCTGCAGGTTGGCGCCGCTCGGCGCCGAGCGTGCCGCGCGCAGGATCCGCTCGAGATCGGCGCGCGGCACGGGGTCTTTCAGGAAGGCGCGGGCGGAGCGGCGCGCGAAGAGCAGCGACTCCGCCGGCGTGAGGCTCATGCCGGGATCACCCGCGCGAGAGCACGCTCGCGGGGCGCGAGCGGGCCAGCGCCGAGGTGATGAGCCCCGCCAGAACGGCCTTGATCACGTCACCGGGGATGAAGGCGGTGACGAGCAGGGCCGCTTCGGGCAGGGTCTTTCCGAGGGTGACCGACATGCCGAGAACGCCGAAGACATAGAGCACGAGGATGCCGCCGACCCCCGAGGCGATGGCGGAGACCAGCGCGAGGTTGCCGCGCCAGCGCTCGACGATGAGGCCGGTGACGAAGGCGGCAAAGGGCCAGCCGACGAGGAAGCCCACGGTGGGCGAGGCGAAGACGCCGAGTCCGCCGCGGCCGCCCGCCAGCAGCGGCAGGCCGAGCGCCACCAGCGCGATGAACAGCAGGCAGGCCAGCGCGCCGCGTTTCGCGCCCAGCACCGTGCCTGCCAGCATTACGCCGAGCGTCTGCGCGGTGATCGGCACGCCGAAGGCGAGGGTGAACTTGGGGATCAGCCCGAGCCCGGCGATGAGCGCGGCAAAGAGCGCGATATGGGTAAGATTGCGTTCCAAGGGCGGATCCTCCTATCCGGTAAATTCGGGCGGTTCGACACCGCCCCGGGCGCGAAGCGCCTCGGCGACATGTTCTGCATCATCGATGGCCAGAGCCGCAAGGGGCATGACGACCTGCCATCCGGCGCGGCGGGCCGAGCGGGCGCGCCAGGCCTCGGTGAGAAGCCCGCCCTTGCGGGCGATCGAGGGGGTGAAACGGACCGCCAGCGCCACCGACAGCTCCAGCGCGCGGGTCGAGAGACCAAAGCGGCGGAAGGGGGCCAGCAGCCACGCGGCAACGGCGACCATGTCGGTCAGCCGCGTGGTCATGGTGACGAAATTCGCGAGGCTCAGCGCCGCCAGCAGGCGCAAGGCGACGGCAAGGCCCTCGGCGAGCTGGCCGGTGACCAGATGCCAGACCGCGATCAGCCCGAGGAAGGGCAGCAGGATGCGCAGGCTGCGCGCGGCCTCGGCGGCGAATGCGAGCCCCCCGGAGAGGACAAGGGCCACCACCGCGGCGAGCGCGATCGCAAGATGCCACGGATCCTGCAAGGCAAAGAGCCCGACGGTCGCCAGCGACAGCGCCGCGAGCTTGACACCCGCGGGCACGCGGTGGGCCCAGGTCTCAACCGGCGAGGTCAGAGAGATCATCGCGCCCTCCCCAGAGGCGCATTTGCGCCTCGAACTGCGGCAGCAGCTCGCTTGGTGTCCCGTCGGCGCGCAGCCTGCCCTCGTCGATCCAGATCACCCGGTCGTAGTGGCGCACGCTCTCGGGGTCGTGGGTGATGTGCAGGATGCGGGCCTCGACCTCGTCGACGTAGCGCATGAGCTGCATGCGGGTGGGGATGTCGAGCCCGGAATAGGGCTCGTCCAGCACGATCAGCGCAGGCCGCATCGCCAGCACCGCCATCAGGCAGACCAGCTGCTTCTGCCCCTGCGAGAGCCCATGCGTCGGCGCCGAGGCCCAGTGGCTCTTGCCGAAATGGGCGAGGATGGTCTGCACCTCGCGCGCCGCCTCGGCGCGGGAGCGGCCGAGCTGTATCAGGCCGAAGGCGATCTCTTCCTCGACGGTGGGGAAGATGATCTGGTGGTCGGGGTTCTGGAACAGGATGCCGACCGAGCGCAGCGCCGCCTTGCGGTCGCGCGCCATGTCGCGGCCATCGATCTCGGCGCTGCCCGCGTCGGGCACCTGCAGCCCGGCGATCACCCGCGCGAGGGTGGTCTTGCCCGACCCGTTGCGCCCAACTATGCCGATGCGCCGCTCCCCCGCGTTCAGCGAGATCTGCCGCAGGGCCTCCACCCCGCCAAGCTTCACCGAGACATTCCTGAGCTGCAGCACCCGCGCTTTCCTCTGCGATCCGACGTCGGCCCGGGGTACGACGCGCGGCGGTGGGGTTGCAATCCCTTCCGTGCCCTCGGGGGCATGGGCAGGGACAGCAGGCGCCCGCCGGGCGGGCGCCTGCCCGCGTCATGCCAGTGCCTTGCGCCGTTGCGTGAGGTGAACCGCGACCTCCACCGCCGCGAGACCCAGCATCGAAAGGCCGACCAGCGGGAAGAAGACCCCCGCCGCGACCGCCATCAGCAGCAGCGTGCGGGGAATGCGCCAGTCGGAAGGGACTTGCGGCACACCGAGCGCCCCGGAGGGGCGACGCTTCCACCACATCACGCCTCCGGACAGGCAGAGCCCGACCATGGCGAGACAGGCGAGCAGCAGCACGATCTGGTTCGCGAGCCCCCATTCCTGTCCCATGTGCACCGAGATTCCCCATTCCGCCCAGCGGCCGAGCGTGCCGAGAGCCGCCAGCCCCGCGTCGTAGAGCACCGCGCCGCTGTACTGGTCGAGGTGGATGACCCGCTCGAAGGTGATGTCATCGGGGTAGACCGAGGCGGTGAAGACCCCCTCGGGGCCACCCGGCATCGAGACCGCGTAGCCCGGCACGATGCCCAGATCCTCCACCGTCGCGATCACCTGGTCGAGCGTCTGCGGCACGCCCTCTGCCGCGCCGGACAGCGGCACGGTCTGTTTTTCGATGATCCAGGGCGCGCGGTCGGTGACCTCGGCGAGCGGCACGGTCGAGGCGGGCAGGCCGGACCAGTAGCCCTCGGGCATGCCGAGGCCGAGGGCATTGGTATACTCGTAGAACTTGCCGCCCCAGATCGCCGACCAGGGCAGACCGGTCAGGGCGAGGAAGACGATGAAGACGCCGGCATAGAGCCCGGTGACCGCATGCAGGTCACGCCACCACGGACGCCCACGCTTGGCCTTGATGGTCGTGGTGCTGAGTCCCTTGCCGCGCGGCCACCACAGGTAGACGCCGCTGGCAACCAAGAGCACCATCCAGCCCGCGGCCATCTCGATCAGCCGGTTGCCGAGCCAGCCGACGTACTCCAGCGAATGCAGCTTGCGCACCACGTACATCGCCGGGCTGCCGGCGGCGCCGCTGTCCCAGAGCGTGCCGAGCACGTCGCCGGTATAGGGGTTCACGTAGACCGTGTCCTTCAGCCCGTCCTCGCCAAGGATGTCGACCTCGGCGCTGCGGGTCTCGGAGGCGGGCGGGGTGTAGGCCTTCAGCGCGCCGGGGTGCGCCTCGAGCGCGGCGGCGGCAATCTGCGAGGGGGCGAGCTGCGTGGCCGCCGGTTCGACGACGCGCAGGCGGGCATAGGCCGCGTCGTTGATTTCGTCCTTGAAGAGGTAGATGCCCCCGGTGATCGCGAGGATCAGCACGAAGGGAAGGATCACCAGTCCGGCGATGAAGTGCCAGCGCCACACGGCGCGGTAGAGCGCGGCCGAGGCGGCGCGTTGCGTTGTTTCCGACATGAGTCAATTCCGAGCGGCCCGGCAGGCCGCCGGGCGTGACAAGGGCGCCTCGGGGCAGGGCCACCAAGGCAGGGTTCCGGGAAGCACGGCGCGAGGCCGTCAGACGGAAACCGGGGGCGCCCGCGTGGAATGACAGAGGTTGCGCGCCTGCGCGGCACGGTGCAGATCATCGCGGCTCCGCCAGCCGTCATGCGGCTCGAAGAGCAGGGCCCGACCGCCATGGGCGCTCTCGGGCGCCTCCGGCAGGCCGTGGCAGAGCGGGCAATGGTGATCCGCCCCCGCCGTCTTGCCGCAGAGCTCGTCGATCGAGCCGCCAAAGGCCAGGGCATAGGCCTGAAGCTCGGCGGTGGTGCGATCCGGGGCCATGCGCGCGGCAGACACCACGCTCGACAGTGCCAGAAGCACTCCGAGGCACAGGATAACCGCAAGGACCGCCCGATGTCGCATGCAGCTCTCTTGGCACGTGACCGCCGTCGGCGGAAGACCGGAATTCTGTCCTCGCGGTCATCTTGCGCCCTAGAGCGGCGTGATTTCCAACGTCACGCCGGGATCGGGGCGCACGGTCATGTGCATGATCGGCTCGGGGCGCGGTCCCTTCGGCGTGAAGCGGTAGCGCGCCAGCAGCGTCGCGAGGATGATCCCCGCCTGCATCATGGCGAAATTCGCCCCCACGCAAATCCGCGGCCCGGCGCCGAAGGGCAGGTGCAGGTAGCGATCCCGCGTCTGTCCCGGGGCAAAGCGCGTGGGAACGAACTGGTCGGGCCGCTCCCAATAGGCGTGGTGGCGGTGCAGCGCCCAGGTGTTGACGAAGATCGTCTCGCGCGGGCGGATCTCGCGGTCATAGAGCGTGTCGGCCGCGCGCACGTTGCGCGCCAGCATGCCCACCGGCGGGTAGAGCCGCATGGTCTCGTCGAGAACGGCGGTGATGCCGGGCATGCGCTCGAGCTCCGCGTGCCCGCAGCGCCCGCCCTGCAGCACGTCTCTTGCCTCCGCCCGCGCGCGCGCCTGCGCCGGCTCGTCACGGGCCAGCAGGTAGAGCGCCCAGGCCAGCGACAGCGCCGTGGTCTCATGGCCCGCGACGATGAAGAACTGCATGTTATGCAGAAGGTCCTTGGGCGACATGGTGCGGCCGCTCTCGGGGTCCCGCGCTGCCAGCATGTGATCGAGCAGATCGTCGGCCCCGCCCGTCGCCTCGCGCCGCCGCGCCTCGATGGCGCGGGACACCATGGCGTGCATCGTCTTCACCGCGCCCCGCCCGAAGAGCTCGGCCGGGCGCGGCACCCAGGGCGGCACCTCGAGGAAATCCAGCAGCGAGGCCCGGCCCACGGTCAGGAAATAGCGGGTGATCGCCTCGCCGTAGGCCTCCGCATCGAAGTGCTCACGCCCCGAGAGCGCCACGTCGCAGATCACGTCGAAGGTGGCCGAGAGCATCTCGGAGACCATCTCGGCGCTGCCCCGGCCGGCGAGCCGGTCGCAGGCGCGCTCGGCGGTGGCGGTCATCACCGGCGCCAGCGCCTCGACGTTGCGGGCGGCGAAGACCGGGGCGATGGCGCGGCGCTGCCAGCGCCACTGCGCGCCCTCGGAGGTGAAGAGGCTGTCGCCCACCGCCGGGCGCAGCATCCGCAGCATGACCTCGGACTTGGGGTAGTTCTCGACGTTGTCGAGGAACAGCCGCTTCATCCCCTCGGGGCCCTGCACCATGTGCCAGCGGGCATGACCCGTGGTGCCGGTGACGATGGGCTGGGTGTAGGCGATGGCGGGGATGATCCGCAGCACGTTGCTGCGCGCGGCCCGAAGGCTCGCGAGCATCCCCAGCGGCTCGGTCGCCGGTTCGATGCGCGGCGGCAGCGTCTGCGTCATGTCTTCTCCCTAGCCGGACTATGGGAAACTTATGCTCTGCGCGGCGCTGATCAAGGCATCGGCGGGCAGGGCGGCCCCCGGCTGGAGGCAGCTCAAACACGCGGCTTTTCCGACGGGGGCGCGGTGGCTCAGCGTACGAGGCTGGGCAACCAGAGCGCCAGCGGCGGGAACAGCGCCACGAGGATCACCACCACCAGGATCGCCAGCAGGAACGGCAGGGCCGCGGCGACAACGAACTCGAAGGGCCGCCCGGAGATATTGGTGATGACATAGAGCACCATGCCGAAAGGCGGCGTGGCCTCTCCGATGACCAGCAGCATGATCATGATGATCCCGAAATGCACCGGGTCGAAACCGTAGAGCACCATGATCGGCACGAGGATCGGGGTCAGGATATTGATCGCAACGGCGACCGACATGAAGCAGCCGATCGCGAGCAGGAAGACCATTACGAGCAGCATGATGACCGCCGGGCTGTCGGACAGGCCGATCAGCCAGGTCGCGATGGTCGTCGGCAGTTTCACCCGTGTCAGGATCCAGGCCAGTACCGCCGAACAGCCGAGGATGAACATGATCGTGGCGGAATCGTAGGTCGAGCGCCGCAACACCCCGATCACCGCGCGCAGCCCCATCGAGCGATAGAGCACGGTTGCGAGGAAAAAGGCCCAGAGCCCGGCGACGGCGGCCGCCTCGGTTGCGGTGAATATTCCGAGCATGATGCCGCCCAAGAGGATGACCGGGGTGAGCAGCGCGCCGAAGGCCGACAGGAATGAGGCCCAGAGTCGGGCCAGCCCGGGGAAGCTGCCGCGGGGATAGTTGAAGCGCCGCGCGTGCCAGGCCGACAGCAGCATCAGCGCCGCCGCCATCAGCAGGCCCGGCAGTATCCCGGCCAGCAGCATGTCCGTCGCGCTGACCTGAGCGAGGATCGCATAGAGGATCGCGGGAATGCTGGGCGGGATGATCGGCCCGATCAGCGACGATGCCACCGTGACGCCGATGGTTGTGCGGTCATCGTAGTTGGCCTCGCGCATGGCGCGGATCTCGATGTTCCCGAGGCCCGCCGCATCGGCGGTTCCCGAGCCGGACATGCCCGCGAAGAGCATGCTCGCCAGCACGTTCACCTGCGCCAGCCCGCCGCGCATCGGCGAGACGAGGTCCTTGGCGAAGGTGAAGAGGCGGGTGGTTGCGCCGCTCTCGTTCATCAGGTGTCCGACGAAGATAAACATCGGGATCGCCAGCAACGTGAAGGAGTCGATCCCCGCGACGACCCGCTGCACGATGATCTCGTAGGGGATGGAATCGATGCCGCGCGTCGCCCCAAAATAGATGAGGCCGGAAAGACCCATGGCGAAGGCGGCTCCGAGGCCGAGCCCCAGCAGCACGACCAGATAGCCGAGCATGGCAAAGCCCTGGATCATCCGATGTCCTCCTGCGGCTGTGCCGCTTGTTCAGGCATGGGCAGGAGTTGCAGGGCGAGCAGCGCCGCGGACACCAGCGTGCCGATGACCACCGGCAGGTAGAACATGCCGTGATTGGCCCAGGCCATCGTGGCCAGCGGGTGATCCCAGGACGAGCGTGTCAGTTGCAGCCCGCCCCAGGCCAGACAGAGCAGAAAGACCAGCGCCAGGACCCTGTGTGAGCAGCGCAGAAGCCGCAGCGCCTCGGGCGAGCGGATCGACCGTTCGAGTATGTCGATCTTGAGATGCCCGCCGTCTGCCGTCACTAGGATCAGGCCGAAGAACACCATGTAGACGTTCAGAAGCCGTGCCAGTTCCTCGCTCCAGACCATCGATATCCCGGCGTATCGGTAGGCTACCTGTGCGACGATCGCGCACAGGAAGCCCGCGAAGGCGAAGGTGGCGATGGCGTCGCTCACCTTCACGATCAGCTGCGTGGCACGCTTCAATTTCCGGTGCCCTGCGTGGTTTCGATGACCGCGACCGCCCGTTCGTAGATGCCCGGTTCAAGCTGGCTGTTGGCGGCCGCCCGGATGATCTCCATGCTGTCGGCGCGGAAGGAGGGATCGGGCTGCACCAGTTCGACACCCGAGGCGACGATCTCGTCGATCAGGCTCTGGTTCTCCTCGAAGGCGCTTTGCGAGCCTGCTGCCGTGGCCTTGTCGACCGCCGCCTGGAGCTGCGCCTGCGCCTCTGGGTCCAGCCCGTTCCAGAAGTCGAGATTGGCCATGATCGTGATGTAGCTATGCTGGTGCTCGGTCGCGATAAGATGGCTCTGGACCTCGTAAAGCCGGCGACCGAGGATGTTGCTCAGCATATTCTCCTGCGCGTCGATCACGCCGGTCTGCAGCCCCGAGAACACCTCGGGCGAGGGCATCGGGGTCGTCGTCGCGCCCATCCCGGACCAGATCTTGATCCACAACGGGATCTCCGGCATGCGGATCTTGAGCCCCTTGAGCTCGTCCAGGGTCCGGAACGGCCGGTTCGCGGTGGTCCAGCGCGCGCCCTGGTAGTAGGTGCCGAGGAACTTGGCGTTGCCCTTCTCCTCCAGCGCCGCCTTCAGCCGGTCGCCGGTGTCCGAGGCCAGGAACGCCTGGATGCTGGCGTAATCTGGGAACAGGTAGGGCACCAGGGTCGCATCGAGTTCCGGGAAATAGAGCGAGGCGTGGATCACCCCCATGTGGATGTCCGTCTCGCCGAGCCGCAGCAAGTCGAGCAGCTCGCGCTCGCCGCCCAGAGAGCCGTCGAGAAAGATGTCGACCGTCGTCTTGGGGCTCGCCTCGTGGAGCGCGTCGACCAGCGTTTCGGTGACCACGCGGTTCACCCCGCTGTCGGGCACGGTCGAGGCCAGTGTGATGGTCTCGGCAAGCGCTCCGACCGGCAGCAGCGCAATCGCCCCTGCCCAAAGAATGTCCTTCAAGTGCTTCATGATTTCCTCCTCCCTATGAAAAGCCAGACCTCCCCGTCAGGCCTTGAAACGGTCTTCCAGCGCGTAGATTTCCTCGAACCCCATCAGTTTGTTGAATTTTTCAAAGTTGTAGAGCGGCGTCGTTATTGCCTCCTCGCCGCCGTTCAGCAGGCCGGCGTAGACGTTCTCGAGCGCCGCGCCGACGGCAAGGAAGCCGGTGGCGGGATAGATCGAAAGGCCGAAGCCCAGCTCCCGGAGCCGCGCCTGCGGCAGCACCGGCGTGCGTCCGCCCTCGACGTTGTTGACCAGCACCGGCTTCGAGAAATGCGCCGCGATCCGGGCAAGCTCGGCCTCGCTTTCCGGGGACTCGATGAAGAGGATGTCGGCACCGGCGGCGTCATATTGCTCCATCCGGTGGATGCTCGTCGAGCCCGTGGGTGGTGCGCGCATCGGTGCGGGCGAGGATCAGGAACTCGTCGCTGCGGCGCGCGTCCGTCGCGACCTTGATCTTGGTCACCATGTCCTCGGTGGGGATCACCGCGCGGCCAAGTGTATGACCGCATTTCTTCGGAAAGACCTGGTCCTCGATCTGGATCGCGCTCGCCCCGGCGGCCTCGTATCCGCGTACCGTGTGCGCGACGTTCACGATGCCACCGTAGCCGGTATCGCCATCGGCGATCAGCGGTATATCGCGTTCGCGGCAATAGGCGCCCATCACCTCGACCCGGCCGACCATGTCGCGGTAGGACGCGAGCCCCGCATCGGGCAGCCCGAGGTGCGACGCGACACTCCCGTAACCAGTCATATAGGCCACGCTCGCCCCGGCCGAGACGGCCATGCGCAGCGAGATCATGTCATAGACGCCGGGCGCGACGAGCATCTCGCCAGTGGCCAGGCGCGCCTTGAGTGTTCCTTGCATTTTCCCTCACTTAGAATACAAAGTGTATTAAAACATGCGAAAATATTCATGATTCTGACCTCACGGTATACAATCTGATGAAAAAGTCTACGAAAAGCTCTACCGCTGGCGAGGCTGGCTACGACGTCATCCGGCAGGCCATCATCGATGGCGAATACCGCGAAGGGGACCGTCTGATCGAAGCGGAGCTTGCCGAACGTGCGGGGGTGAGCCGCACGCCGATCCGCGACGCGCTGCGCCGGCTGGAACGCGAGGGTTTCGTGCACATAAGGGCGGGATCGGGGGCGGTTGTCGCCAAGTACAGCGGCTCGGACCTGACTGACCTGTTCGAGATCCGCGCGGCGCTCGAGACTCTCGGCGCGGGGCTCGCGGCACAGCATGCGCGCGCGAAGGATCTCGACGAGCTGGAAGCCATGTGCGACGCCATGGACAAGATTGCGGCGGGCCGGGGAACCGATTTCCTCGAGGCATTTTCCGTGCAGAACACCGCGTTCCACCTGAAGATTCTCGAGATGTCACGCAACCCGCAGCTCGCCCAGATGGCCGGCTCGCTGATGAAGTTGGGCGTCATCATGCGCACCTACAACCGCTTCGACATCACCCGGCTCGAGCGCAGCATCTACGACCACCGCTGCATCCTGGCGGCCTTGCGTGCTGGCAGTGTCAGCCGCGCCGAGTCGGCAATGCGCAGCCATGTGCTATCGTCGATCGACACCTTCGATGCGACCAGCGACGCTCCCTTGTCTCGAGAGAAATGAACGCGCCCCTCGGGCAATGATGTCCCAGTCCGGCGAAAGGCTCGGGCTGCCAACGCAGGGGTGCCATCCTCCTCCTGCTTGATGATGAACGCCTTCTGTGCGCCGCTCCTCTCCCGGGCGAGGCTTCCGTCCGGAGAACTCAAAGCTGAAACGGGGACGTTTTCGGGGAGCGCGTCAGCGGGCTTTCACCTTTGCGGTCTCCGCGTCCCGCGCGCCATTCGCTGCCATCTTCAAGCCCTCGCGGCATGCATTGCCAAGCCCCATCGGAAGCATAGCCCCAGCCTATTTGCTGTTTCGGCGGGGGCGAGGTTCTATCCCGGCACAAACCAACGGGAGTCCAAAATGAACCTCAACACCCTGCTCAAGAGCGCCGTCGCCTCGGCCGTGCTCGGCCTTGCTTGCGCCGGCGGTGCGCTGGCCGAAACCACCATCCGCATCGGCCACGTGCTGGCGGACAGCCACAGCTGGAACGTCGCCGCCACCGGCTTCGCCGACGAGGTCGCGGAAAAGACCGAGGGCCGCGTGAAGATCGAGATCTTCCCCGGCGGCCAGCTCGGCAACGAGAAGGACATGATCGAAGGGCTGCAGTTTGGCTCGGTGCAGGGCGGCGTCATCGGCGCGGGCTCGTTCCAGACCGTCGAGCCCAAGATGGGCATCATCGAGATGCCCTACGCCTGGACCAGCCGCGAACAGGCCTTTGCCGCGCTCGACGGCAAGCTGGGCGAGAAGCTGGCCGAGCTTCTCGACGCGCAGAACGTCAAGGTTCTGGCGTGGTGGGAGAACGGCTACCGCAACGTGACCAACTCCAAGCAGCCGATCGAGACCCCCGCCGATCTCGCCGGGCTGAAGATCCGCGTCACCCCCGACAAGGTCCGCCTCGCGACCTTCGAGGCGCTCGGCGCCGAACCCGCGCCGCTGGCCTTCGGCGAGCTCTATTCGGCGCTACAGCAGGGCGTGTTCGACGCGCAGGAGAATCCGCTGTCGATCATCTATTCCTCGTCCTTCTACGAGGTGCAGAAATACGTCTCGCTGACCGGCCACGTCTGGGGCGCGGCGACACTGGTGCTCTCGAAGCCGGTTTGGGAGAAACTCTCGCCCGAGGATCAGGACATCGTGCAGGCCGCCGCCCTCGAATGGGGTGAGAAGCAGCGCCAGATGGTCGCCGACAGCGACGCCGAGATGATCGCCAAGCTCGAGGAGCACGGCATGGAGGTCAACGAGGTCGACAAGGCGCCCTTCATCGAGGCCGTGCAGCCGATCTGGGACGAGAACGCCGGTCTTTACGGCGACGAGCTGCTGTCGATCCTGAACGAGTACCGCAAATGAGCGAGCGCCTGCCGGAAGTGAAGGAGCTGGGCGAGATTGCCCCCGTCCAGCTTTTCGATTTCAGCCAGAAAGTGCTGTTTTCGCCGAAGGAACGTGGGGAAGGCTTCATCAAGTTCGCGGTCACGACCGGCAGGCGGGGCGCGCGCAGCGTGCCCCACGCCCATCCGCGCGACGAGGTCACGCTGACGCTCAAGGGCGAGGCGGTGCTGCGCGCGAACGGGCAGGAGTTCTTCATGAGGGAAGGCACCGCGCTGCGGCTGCCGCCGGGCGTGGTGCATGAAGTCGAGGTGCTGAGCGAGGAATGGGTCGTCGTCGCGGCCTATTGCGACGAGTGCCAATTGTGCCACGCCCCCGAATTCGGAGTGCCGAAATGACCGAGTTCCGCTCCCGTGCCGCCGCGCTGCTCGACGGCGCGGCGCGCCATGTCGGCGCGCTTGGCGTCGCCGCGCTGGCGGCGCTGGTCGCCTGGGTCGTGCTGTCGCGCTACGCGCTCGGCCAGACCCCGCGCTGGTCCGAGGAACTGCCACGGCTGATCCTCGTCTGGATCACCTTCATCGGCATCATCTCGGGCTTCCTGAGAAATTCGCATTTCCGCGCCGGCATCCTCGAGATGCTGCTGCCGGACGGCGCGCCGCGCCGCGTGCTGCTGGCCCTCGCGTGGCTGGCCAGCGCCGCCTTCCTGCTGATCCTCGTGGTCACCGGCTGGAAGATCACGCTCTTCACCTGGCATCACCAGACCACCGCGATGAGCCTGCCGGGCGGGCTTTTCTACCTCTGCCTGCCGATCGGCGCCGGGCTTTCGGTGCTGGCGCTGCTGCTGCGGGGAGGCCGGTCATGAGCTTGGAGCTTGCACTGCTGCTCGGCAGCTTCGTGGTGCTGATCCTGATCGACGCGCCCATCGCCGTGGCGCTGGGGCTGGCCTCGGCACTCTACATCGCCGTCGCCGACTTGGCCCCGATGATGGTGGTGGCGCAGCGGATGATCGCGGGCATCGACAGTTTCACCCTGCTGGCGATCCCGCTCTTCCTGATGGCGGGGATGCTGATGGTGCAGGGCGGGCTCGCGCCGCGCATCGTCGCGCTCTGCTCGGCGCTGGTCGGGCGCAGCACCGGCGGGCTCGCCATCGTGATGATCACCGCCTGCCTGCTCTTCGGATCGCTGTCGGGCTCGGGCGTGGCGGACGTGGTCGCCGTGGGCACCATGCTGCTGCCCGCGATGAAGGAGCGCGGCTACGCGCCGGGCTTTTCCTGCGCCGCGCTCGGCTGCGCCGGCTCGCTGGGCACCGTCGTGCCGCCCTCGATCGTGCTCATCGTCTACGGCACCGCCACCAACACCTCGATCGGCCAGCTCTTCCTCGGCGCGATCATCCCCGGGCTGATGCTGGGGCTCGGGCTGATGGTGGTGGCCTGGATCATCTCGCGCCGCAACGGCTGGCGCGGCGGCGAACCGGTCTCGGGTGCCAACGTGCGGCGCCGGCTGATCGAGGCCGTCCCCGCGCTCATCGCCCCGGTGATCATCGTCGGCGGCATCCGCTTCGGCATCTTCACCCCGACCGAGGCGGCGGGCGCGGGCGTGGTCTACGCGCTGCTGACCGGCGGGCTACTCTACCGCAGCCTCGACCTGCGCGGCATCGGGAAGATCCTGCGCGACACCACCGAGATGACCGGATCGATCCTCTTCGTGATCGCCGCCGCCTCGGTCTTCGGCTGGATCCTTGCCGCCGAGCAGGTGCCCCAGCTGGCGGTGAACGGCATCCTCGCGCTGACCGAGAACGCCACCGTGGCGCTGCTGCTGATCATGCTGCTGGTGCTGATCCTCGGCACCTTCATGGAAAGCATCGCGATCATCCTGATCCTCGCGCCGGTCTTCCTGCCGGTGCTGCGGGCCTACGGGATCGACCCGGTCTATTTCGGCATCCTGCTGACCATCAACCTCGCCATCGGCGCCAATACCCCGCCGCTCGGCATCGACCTCATGGCCGCCTGCCGCACCGGGGGCATCCCGATGTCCGCCGCCTTCCGCTACCTGCTGCCGTTCCTCGGCTCGATGGTGGCGGTGCTGCTTCTCCTGGTCCTGTTCCCCGGGATCGTCACCGGCCTGACCGGGGCGTTCTGACGCCCCGATCCCTCTCACGTCACGAGGCATTTCATGAGCTTTACCCCCGAAACCCGCGTCTCGCTGGACCGCTTCTGGTCGACAATCGAGGCCTCGGCCAAGATCGGCACCGGCCGCCCCGGCGGCCTGTCGCGGCTGAGCCTGACCGACAGCGACCGCGAGATGCGCGACCTCTTCGTGAACTGGTGCAAAGACGCCGGGCTCGCCGTCGAGATCGACGAGCTGGGCTCGATCTTCGCCCGCCGCGAGGGCACCGACCCGGAGCTCCCGCCGATCTACATCGGCAGCCATCTCGACACGCAGATCAACGGCGGCCGCTTCGACGGCATCGCCGGGGTGCTGGCGGGCCTCGAACTGGTGCGCTGCCTCAATGATCTGGGCCATGTCACCCGCCGCCCCATCGTGGTGGTCGACTGGACCAACGAGGAGGGCGCGCGCTTCTCGCCGCCGATGGTCGCCTCGGGTTGCTTCGTTGGCAAGTACGAGCGCGACTGGGTCTATGCGCTGGAAGCCGATGACGGCCCGCGCTTCGGCGACGAGCTGGAGCGCATCGGCTACAAGGGCGCGATGCCCTGCAAGGCTGGCGACATCGACGCCTATTTCGAGTTGCACATCGAGCAGGGCCCGATCCTCGACGCCGAGAAGCGACAGGTGGGCGTGGTCACCGGCGGATATCCCAGCCACGGCGTGCGCGTGCGTTTCGAGGGCGAGACCGCCCACACCGGCCCGACCCCGATGGACCTGCGCCACAACGCGCTGATCGCCGGGGCGCGCTTCCTGACCGCCGTCGACGACATCGGCTGGGATTTCGCCGTGGGTGACGGCAAGGCCACCGGCTCGCGGCTTGCCGCCTGGCCGAACAAGCCGGGGATCCTGTCGGACACGGCGCAGTGCATCGCAGATGTGCGCCACCCCGATCCGATCACCGCGCGGGTGATGGCCGAGAAGATGCGCCGCGCCGCCCATGCCGCCGCCGCCATGGCCGGCTGCCGCGCGGTCTTCGAGGACGAGTGGAGCTGGGGCGGCGACATCTTCGACGCCGAGCTGATCTCGGGGATCCGCGACGAGGCGGTCCGGCAAGGCTGGAACTGGCGCGACATCCAGTCTCAGGCCGGGCATGACGCCTATCACATGGCGCTGCACTGCCCGACGGCGATGATCTTCACCCCCTGCAAGGGCGGCATCACCCACAACAACAACGAAAGCTGCGAGCCGGAGGATTTCGAAGCCGGTCTCAACATGCTGCTGCACGCGGTGGTCAAGCGGGCCGACCGCTGAGCTGAGGGGACCAAGTGGGGCGATCGGTGCCTGGCCGGACAAGCCGGGCCTGATCGCCGCGCCACCGATCTCGGGGCAGGGGCATCGCCGCTGCCTCTCGCAGGACACTCACCTTGAACCTTCCCCAGGCTTCCGGCGGCGCCGTCCGTTTCCGTCAGGACATATCGGGATAGAGGTTCAGCAGCTCCTCGATCAGATCGACGAAGAGCTGCTCTGGCGGTGTCAGCTGGCTCTGCGGGCTGTGCACGAGGAAGACGTCGGCTCCGAGCGGCTGGTCGGCCAGCTTGAGCGGCCAGAGCTCGCCATGCTCGACTTGTTCGACCACCGCCACGGCAGGCAGGATGCCAATGCCGAGACCGCAGACGATCATCCGCCGCACCTCCTCGAGGTCGTGGCTCGAGCCGCTGATGCGGTTGCCAAGACCCAGCCCCTCGCGCAGCATGGTCATCGGCTCGAGACCCATCCCCTCCGTGGCGCAGGTGAAGGCGACTACAGACTCCTGCTGTAGGTCGCGGACGTCGATCTCGGTCTTGCCGAACTGGTGGTGCTCGGCGCCACAGAAGACGCTAAATTCCTCGCGGAACAGGTGCCGGCAGGTCAGCCCGATGATCGGCTTGGTCAACAGGCAAATGCCGATGCCGGCCTTCTCCTGGGTGATCCGCCGCACCGTCTCGGCCGAGTTCTGCACCTCGATGCGCCAGGTGATCGACGGGTAGCGCTGGTGGTAGAGCCGAAGAGCCTCGTCGATCAGCGGCGAGTGCAGCTGCGAGATGATCGACAGGTTCAACTCGCCGAATTCCTCGTCATTGCGATCCTCCGACAGAACCGCGATGCGGTCCACGCCGCGGAAGATCTCGGCACATTCCTGGTAGATCTTCTCGCCCCGCAGGGTCAGCGCGAAATGCCTGCTGCCTCGGAACACCAGTTGGCAACCGAGCTGTTCCTCGAGCCGCTGCAGCGCAAGGCTGACCGAAGGCTGGCTCATGTTGAGCCGCTTGGCGGCGCGGGTGATGCCCTTTTCCTCTGCGATCACGCAGAAGCTGCGGAGCAAGTTCCAGTTCAGGTCGGCGATCTTCGGCTTCGCGGGCATGGCTTGTCGACTCGTGGGGATGGCAGGCGTGTAACACGGAAGGGCCGCAACCCGGCCATAGGCAGGGCTTATCCTTCCGATAAGCCTTGGCGGCAATCCCTGCTTCGCCCTCCGCGGGCCGACGTCTACTCTGGCGCCTGTCCGCTGACAGGAGACGCCCATGCTTCCCGATCTATCCGCGGTTGAAACCGCCACGCTCGGCCGCATTCTGCGCCAGGGCTTCATGGTTCCGTCAATCCAGGCGTTGCTGCCCGGCACCCGCATCTTCGGCCCGGCACTGACCGTGCGCCTGCCGGGGCCGGACGGCACGGCGCTCATCGAGGCGCTGTCGGTGGCCGAGCCGGGCGAGGTCATCGTCATCGACCGCTGCGGTGATCTCCGCCACGCCTGCTTCGGCGCTGTGATGGGCCACGCGGCATGTGCGCGGGGCGTGGCCGGGGTGGTGATCGACGGCTTCGTCACCGACCGTGCGGCGCTCGAGGCGCTCGGTCTGCCGGTCTGGTGCCGTGGCCGTTCGCCACTGACCACGCGCCTGCGCAACCTTGCCGGCGACGTCGGCGGGCTGATCACCTGCGGCGGCGCGACGGTCGCGCGCGGAGACATCATCCTCGCGGACGAGAACGGCGTCGCGGTGCTAGACCCGGCCGAGGCCGCGCGCCACGCCGCCACCGCGCTGCGCCTGCAGCAGGAGGAGGCGCAGATAATCCGCGGGCTTCAAGAAGGAAGGTCGTTGTCGAGTTTGGCCGCGCAAAACGCCGGGTTCTTCAGATAGGTTGCGACAATACCCCTGGCCGGAATGGAAGTACGGTACGTCAATGCTGCGCCTGTTGGTGGAAACTCACGCAACACCCTCAAGAGACGACTGTAATACATTCGGCTGCACACATCAGGACCAGCTCTATAAATATATATTCTGGCCAAATCCGACATCCGACAGCTGAAGCGTGGGTGCCTGAGTGGCGCATCCGCCCATTCGCCTGGAAGGAGCCCGTGCGCCTCCTGGATGAGGATGCCACCATCTGAACAAGCCAGTTCCAAAACCTTGACTGTGCCACATCCGAAGGCGTCCAGCCGGGACGCGGGCCGAGGGGCGAGGGGCGAGGGCAAGATCGCTCCCGGGACAGCGGACTTGACCACGCACACCACTTCGATCTGCCCGACCCTGAACGCAAACATGCGGCGCCCATCGCGGTGATCGCGGAGAGAACCCAAAAAGCCATCCCAGGCGTCGGCCCAATCAAGGCGTTGGTTTTCGCGACCATAGCAACGGTCGTGAGTGTCTTCCGCCGTAGACGAGATTTTGCTGCTTGTGTTGGGGTTGTCACCACGCCAGCACTCCTCGGGCCGCAAGGAGCGATTGGAGCGGGTCACGAAAGCCGGTCAGACAACATCAGGCGCCTACTCACCATTGGCGCAATGTCGCGACTAAATCGGTTGGAACGATCTCGCGTGCGCACAGTTCGTGGCTGGAGAAGATGTTGGCAAGGAAACCGCGTATGTTGGCGGGGATCGCTCTGGTCAACAAAATGGCGCACATAATCTGGGCCATGATCAGGTGACCGGAGGATTACAAGCTCCCGGTTCCGATTACCGGTACGTCTTTAGGCGCGTCGACTGCAAGCGACACCGGGGACTGGGGTGTGAGAAACCGACGACCATATTGGCAAAAAGATCAAAAGGATCCGGTTCGGGAAAACTGGATGGCAATTGCGAGCCCTGGAGCTCTGGATGCAGATTTGGACCCGCTTCGCTGATCACCATCCCGGCCAGCCGCTTCCGGAAAGTGCCGCATCAACAGTCCTGATAGGAGACCGCATTCGATCACCAAGCCCTAGGGTTTGAAGGACCAGCACAACGAGCGGCAACCACAGAAGTTGCTACAAAGCTGCGCTGACCCTCAGCGACCGGAGTTTCTGCTGCCCGAGAGAATTGGCTCTAGGTCCTGCAGGTTCAGGATGACGGTGCCGAGGTGGTGCTGCATCGCGACGGCGGCATCGCTGTTGCGTCCGCGCCTGAGCAGTTCGATGATCTCCAGGTGCTCCGGGGTCTGCTTCAGGAAACGGTTTCGCGCCAGGTTGGCGCGGTAGGCGACCTGCGTGCGGGCGCGCGGGCTTTCCATGCCCGAGAGCCCGCGCCAGTTGAGACTGACCATGCATTAACGTTCAACCTGGACCACTCGCTGGGATCAGCTCACAGGTGGCGGGACCCGTCAATATTAGGGTTGAGAGAGAGCCCAATAGGGCAAAGAAATCCACGGCTAGCGGGACATCAGGTCAGGCAGGAAAAGCGTGATCTGCGGGAAGCCCAGAAGAAGCGCGAGGACAAGAATCTCCATTGCCAGGAACGGCAGGATGCCCCAGAAGATCTTTCCGAGCGGCACACCCGTCTGCGCCGCCGCGACATAGGCATTGAGCCCAAGCGGCGGGGTCAGCAGCCCGATCTCCACCGTTTTCGTCACCACTATGCCGAACCACACCGGATCGAAATCCAGCGCCATGGCGGTCGGGAAGGCCAGCGGCATGGCCAGCGACAGGATCGCAAGCTGGTCCATGAACATGCCCATGACCAGCAAGATCAGCACGATGAACCCCATGATCACCGCCGGCGGCAGACTCGTGGTCGCGACGAACTCGAGCAGCGAATGGGTGATGCGGGTGAAGGCGAGGTAGTTCGAGAATATCGCCGAGCAGGCGACGATCGCGACGATCATCACCGTCGCCCGGATCGCGCCGGAAACCGAGCGGTTGAAATTGACGAAGGAAAGGCTGCGCTGGAAGATGACGATGATCAGCGAGCCCATGACGCCGAGTGCCGCCGCCTCGGAGGGCGAGGCGATGCCGCCGTAGATCGCCCCGATAACCAGCGCCATCAGCAGGATCATCGGCAGCACGTGGCGGCTGGCCTTCACCGCCTTGCCAAGCTCGAAGGGCGCGCCCTTCGGCGCCTGATCGGTGGTGTGGGCGATCAGCTTGATGACAACGGCAAGGCCGATCGCGGTCAGCAGGCCGGGGATGATCCCGGCAATGAAAAGTTTGCCGATCGAGGTCTCGGTCAGTACGCCGTAGACCACCAGCACGATCGAGGGCGGCACCACGACGGCCAGCGTGCCGCCGACCGAAACCACTGCGGCAGCGAGGCGCTCCGAGTAGTTGTGGCTCCGCATCTCGGGAAAGGCCGAGGCCGCCATGGCGGCGGTCGAGGCGGTCGAGCTGCCGACCAGCGCGGCGAGGATCACCGAGGCGCCGACCGTGGCCATGGCGAGCCCGCCCTTCACGTGGCCGATCCAGCCCTGGCAGGCGATGATCGCGCGGCGCGTTACGTCGCCGGCGGTGAGCAGTTCGGCCATCAGGATGAACAGCGGAATGGCGACAAGGATGAAGGAGGACGAGCTGTCGAAGAAGGTCCGCTCCAGCACCGCCAGCGCCGGGCGCGGGCCGAGCTGCAGCGAAAGGCCAATAAAGCCGCTCATCCCCATGGCGAAGGCGATCGGCATGCGCACGGCCATGAACAGGGCTAGAAGCACGAGTATTGCGAAGAATGTTAGCATGAAGCGGGCACGGACTCCTGAAGAGGGCGACCGGCGCGCAGGCCGGCCGCCCTTGTATTTCCGGGAATTGCGAAGAGGTTACTGGCTCGTCAGCTCGGTGTAACGATCCAGGACCGCCTGCCCCTTCTCGCCACCCATGCGGCCGACCCAATCCTCGGTCACCAGCTCCATGCCGGCGCGCAGCGCCGCGAGTTCCTCGTCGGTGAACTCGTAGGTGTCGATGCCGTCGGCCTTCCAGCCCGCGATGAGATCGCCGACGCTGTCGTCCTGCGCCTTGGCGACGTGGAGGGCGATCTCGTCGCCGGCGGTCTTCATTGCCTCCTGAAGCTCGGGGGCGAGGCTGTCATAGAGGTCGCTGCGGACCACCATGACGAAGCTGTAACCGCCGAAGGAGCCGTTGGTGGAGATGTGGCTCACCACCTCGTTGAGCTTGTAGCCGGGCACAGAGGCGAGCGGGAAGAGCACGGCGTCGAGACGGCCGCGCTCGACCGCGGTGTAGACCTCCGGGCCGGGGATCGAGATGCCGACGGCACCGAGGCCGCGCGCGGTCATCGCCTGGGTCGCGCCCGAGGTGCGGACGTCCAGCGCCTCCCAGTCGCTCGGCATGCCTAGCCGCTGCTTGGCCAGCACCTGGTAGGGCGGCAGCACGAAGCCGAAGATCGGGGTCACCCCCGCCTCGAGCAGCTCGTCGCGCATCGGCCCCTCGGCCAGCATCGCCTGCACCGCTTTGGTGCCCTCTTCGGCCGAGCCGTAGTAGCCCGGCAGGCCGACCACCGAGTTCAGCGGCAGCGCGTCGGTGTGGTAGATCGTGCCCAGCAGGGCGGCGTCGAGAATGCCGCTCTTCACCGCGTCGAGCTGCGCCTTGGACTTCGCCGCCTGCTCGGACGGGAAATGCTCGAACGACAGCTTGCCGCCGGTCGCCTCTTCGACCGCGGCCATCCATTTCGTCGTTCCCTCGGCCGAGACGATGTGGCTGGTGGACTGGAAATCCCCGAGCCGCAGCGTTTCGGCGCTCACGTGGCTGCCCGCGAGCGCAAGCGCCCCCATCAGGGCAGCGACCACTTTGTTCGTCATCTTCATCTTGTCCTCCTCCCTATAGACAAAATCAGACCGGCGCCGGCGCCTCCCGCGTCAGCGCGTCGTAGATCAGCCGCAGCACCAGAACTCCGCATCCCAGCGGCACGATGGCGTAGGCCCAGCCGAGCGGCCAATCGACCACCCCGTATTCGACCTCGCCTCTCTGGAAGGCATGCAGCGCGAATTTCCCGGACATCCAGGCGACGAGGCCGAAGAACAGCGCCGGCAGCAGCAGGCGCAGTTTGTCGACGACCACCCCCAGCACCCCGGGCAGGTGTTCCGGCACGAAGTCGAGCGCCAGGTGCCCGCCGTCGCGGAAGACCCGCGACAGCGAGAGCGTGGCGAGCGCGGGCATCAGGTAGAGCTCGGTGAGCTCGAACTGGAACTGCACGGGTGTGTGCAGGACCAGCCGCATCAGGATGTCCGCGTTGATCAGGACGACCACGACCAGCAGTCCGAGGCACCCCAGCAGATGCAGGGTGTCCTCGAGTTTTCTCAGGATGGTACCAACGACGTGCAACCTTACCTCCCAGATGGTTGACGCTGGGGTGTCCCGGCGCGGGCGCGCGGCCCTCAGCGTTTCGGCAGCTCGACGATGGCCGAGCCGATCGCCGACATCTCGCCGTCCTGCTGTTCGGCGCGCTGCTGGATCTCCAGCAGGTAGCGCCCGTCCTCCTCGTATTTACGCACCACCGAGCCGTGGATCAGGATGATGTCGCCCTCGGGGTTGTGCCGGCGGACCTGGCATTTCGCCTGCCGCAGGAAGCCGTCGTCGCCCATCCAGTTGGTCACCTGGTGCGTCAGCCACGAGGTCCGCTCGGGGCCGTAGTCATAGGCACCCGGTGCGCCGACCTCGAGCGCAAACTCTTCTTCCCAATGCACGCGTTCGGGGCAATCGGGAATGCCGAAGCGGTTCTTGATCCCGGCCGAAGGGTGCTTCTGCTGCAACTGCCATGCGAGCTTGTTGGCGCGGATATAAAGCCCGCCCCAACCCTGCGCATAGGCGATGAAGCCGGTCGCGGTCATCGGGCCCTTGACCATAGTCGGCAGCTCGTCGCCCTCGGCGACGTCATCCCAGTAGCGGGTCTGCGCGCCGCGGATCTCTTCCTGCTCGTAGTACTTGTAGTATTCGCGCAGCTCTTCCTCAGTGTAGACGCGGCGGCCCTTGGCCTTGGCCTCGGTATACTTGGTGCCGTTCTCGCGCGCCGCGTCGCGGTCGGTGCGGAAGCACCAGCTGTCGGCCTCGGCCAGCATGTCGCCGGTCTTCGCGTCGTAGAAGTCGACGTGGTAGATCTGCTGCACCGCCTTGCCGGCAAAGCGCGTGTCATGCTCGACGAGGTCCTTCAGGTAGGCCTCGGTGCGGAACTCGGTGTTGCGCGGGATGACCTTGTGCCAGGTCCAGTTCGCGCCCGACCACATGGCATGCACGCCCGGCAGGCCGCCGACGTAGCCCGAGATGATCCGGCTGGTGGAGAACAGGAAGCTCGGCAGCGCGATCACGTCGCCGTACTTCGTGGTCTTGGCGTACTCGGGATCACACCACAGCGGGTTGTCGTCGCCGATGCCATGGGCGTAGTGGCGGATGTTGTCGCGGGTCGCCTCGTAGCACCAGGGCTCGACCGTCTTCTCGATCTTCACGCCGATGCGCTTGCGCAGATCGTCGAGGCCCTCCTCGGTGATCTTCGGAAACTTGCGGGTCATGTCGTTCATCTTCTTCCTCCTCGAATGACGTTGCGGCAGCCCGGTCAGCCGGCGGCCGCGAGTGTTTCAGCCTGCAAATCACGCAGGATCTTGCGGTTCACCTTGCCGGCCGGGGTCTTCGGCAGCTCGGCGACGAATTCGATCTGTCGCGGGTATTCGTGGCGGGCGAGCCGGGCGCGGACATGGTCCTGGATGTCCTTCGCCAGCCCTTCAACAGGTGCGCCCTTGAGAATGATGTAGGCCTTGACCACCTGTCCGCGGAGGCTGTCGGGCGCGCCGATCACCCCGCATTCGGCGACCGCCTGATGGCTGAGGATGGCGTCCTCGACCTCGATCGCGCCGATCGTCCAGCCAGCCGAGATGATGACGTCGTCGGCACGGCCGCCGTGGTAGAAATATCCGTCCTCGTCGACCCGGCCCAAATCCTTGGTCGGGAACCACTTTCCGCCCTTCTTCACCATCAGCTCGCCGGTCTCGCCGGGATCGCAGCGCGTGCCGTCGCCCCGCTGCACCTCGACCTCGACCCCCGGCACCGCCTTGCCCATGGCGCCGTCGCGCACCTCGAGATCGTCGGCGCCCGGGTAGTTGGCGATGATCACGCCGATCTCGGTCGTGCCGTACATCGAGCGGACCTTGGTGCCGAAGACGCGCTCGACATAGGCCGCGGTCTCGCTGTCGATGGGCTCGCCGGTGAACGAGAGCTTGTCGAAGGCATACGTGTACCTCTCCGCCTCGCCCGAGTTGCGCATCATCCGGTAATGCGTCGCGGCGGCGGTGAGGTTGGTGATGCGGAAATCCTGTAGCGCCTTCAGCAGCCGCACCGGGTCAAACTTGCCCGAGAAGGTGCCGGTCGAGACGCCCATGGCGAGCGGCGCCAGCGTGCCGTGCCAGAGCCCGTGGCCCCATGCCGGCGAGGACGGGCAGAAGAAGCGGTCACCCGGGCGGATGCCGGTTGCATAGAGCGCGGCGACCATCAGCGTGACGATCGAGCGGTGCGAGTGGTGCACCGCGGCGGGCAGCAGCCGGGTCGTACCCGAGGTGTATTGCAGCACCGCAAGATCGTCTCCCGCCGTATCCCAGTCGAAGGTCCCGGGCAGATCGTTCAGGCTGTCGAGGAAATCCGCGTCCGCGACGATGACGTTCCGCGCGCCGCCCTCCTCGGCCTCGGGGGCCTTCTCGGCATTGGTGAAGAACACCGTGGGCTCGCAGTCGGCCACCCGCAGGCGGATGCCGTCCGGGCCGAAGAGCGTGAACATCGGCACCGCAACGGCGCCGGCCTTCATCGCGCCGAAAAGCGCGCAGTAGAAGGGCAGCGAGGGCTCGATCATCACGGCGACCCGCTCGCCCTTCTGCACGCCGCGCGCCGTCAGGAAATGCGCGATCTGCGACGAGCGGCGCGAGAGCTCGGCAAAGCTGACGATCTCGTCCCGGCCATCCGCATGGGCGATCCGAAGCGCGACCGCCTCGCCGTCTACGTGACGGTCGATGCACTCATGCGCGATGTTGAACCGCTCCCGCGTGCCGTCGAACAGCTCCCACAGACCCGCTTTCGAGTACTGCGCCTGAGCGTCCGCGTAGGACGTGAAATCCGTCAGTCGGGTCATCCGATCCTGCCTCCCAGCCTCTCCTCCGAGCGGGACGCGGTTTTTGCGTCCCCCTCGTTGACAAGGGTAGGGATCGAGACGGATTATTGTCAATACGCTATTCTTATTGTATATAGACAATAAAATGCCGCCGAAACGGGAGGGTCAGATGGCCGAGGACGACAGCAAGACAAGCAGCAAGAGGCAGGTGCCCGCCGTCACCCGAGCCATTGCAATATTGAGGTTTCTTGGCCGTTCACCCGAGCCCGTGGGGGTCAATCCCATCGCCCGCGAGCTGGGGCTGATCCCCTCGACCTGCCTGCACATCCTGCGCGTGCTGCAGGACGAGGGGCTGGTGGACTTTGATTCGGCGACCAAGCGCTACTCGATCGGAATCGGCATCCTGCCGCTGGCCCGCGCGGCGCTTCAGCGCAACAGCTTCTCGGCGCTGGTGCAGCCCCGGCTCTCGGCCCTGTCGCAGGAGTTCGGCGTCACCGGCATCGCCACGCAGCTTGCCGAGCCGTCGCAGATGGTGGTGGTCGCGCTCTCGCAGTCGTCGATGCCCTTCCGCCTGCAGGTCGACCTCGGCAGCCGCTTCCCCGCGCTGATCAGCGCCACCGGCCGCCTCTTCGCCGCCCATGCCGAGATGCCCGAGGACCGGCTGCGGGAAAAATTCTCGCGCCTCGTCTGGGACCACCCGCCCAGCTTCGAGGACTGGCGCGCGCAGGTGGCCGAGGCAAAGGCGCAGGGTTTCGCCGTCGACCAGGGCCTCTACATCTCGGGCGTGACGGTCGTCGCGGTGCCGGTCTTCGGCGCCGACGGGCGGATGATCCGCTCGCTGGTCGCCATCGGCATCTCCGAGCGGCTAAAGGACGGCGAGGTGCCGCGCCTCGTGCGCGCGATGCAGCAGATCCGCGACGAGCTGCAGCACACGCAGATCGCGGTGGGAGCTTGAGCCATGGCTGACGCCCCGCTGTCCCTCGACGACTGGGAGATCGTGAAGATTAAGGGCTTCGCCAGCCTCGTCGGCCCGCTGCTGCGGCCGGTGGCACGCGATGTCCGTTCCCGCTTCGGCCTGCAGACCAACGAGATGCACGCCAACCCGATCGGCTCCATCCATGGCGGCGTGCTGACCACGCTGCTCGACCAGGTGATCGCCATCGCCGCCTGGAACGCGGCGGACCGCCAGCCCACGGTCACCGTGCAGATGGACACCCGCTTTCTCGGCTCGGCGAAGGCCGGGGATTTCCTCGAGACCCGCGCCGAGATCCGCCACCAGACCCGCTCGCTGATTTTCGTCGACGGCGAGGTGCTGCGCGGCGACACTCCGATCGCGACCGCCACGGCGGTGATGAAGATAGCTGCAAGAGCAGGAGCAGACGCATGAGCGCCCCCCCAGACCGACACCCGCAGCGGCCCGCTTTCCGGCGTCCGCGTGCTCGACTTCTCGCGCATCCTGTCGGGGCCCTACGCCAGCATGGTGCTGGCCGATCTCGGCGCCGAGGTGATCAAGATCGAGCCGCTCGAGAAGGGCGATGACACCCGCGGCTTCCCGCCCTTTATCGGCGACATGAGCCACTATTACATCGCACTGAACCGCAGCAAGAAAAGCCTCTCGGTCGATCTCAAGAGTCCCGATGGCATCCGCATCGCGCGGGAGTTGGCTGCGCAGAGCGACATCGTGCTGGAGAATTTCCGCCCTGGCGTGATGGATCGGCTCGGGCTCGGTTATGCCGCGCTTAAGGCGGAGAACCCCAAGCTGGTCTATTGCTCGATCACCGGCTTCGGCAAGAACAGTCCGCATGGCAACAAGCCTGCCTTCGACATCGTGGCACAGGCGCTCTCGGGGGTGATGAGCGTCAACCGCGAGCCGGGGCAGGCCCCTAACAAGCTCGGCCTGCCACTCGGCGACATGGCGGGCAGTTTCTTTTCGCTCTTCGGGGTACTGGCGGCGCTGCACGAGCGCCACGTCACCGGTCAAGGCCGGCACGTCGAGGTCGCCATGCTCGACAGCCTGATCGCCATGCAGGGGTACCTGTCGCAGATCTATTTCGTCACCGGCCAGACGCCGCAACCCGTCGGCACGCAGCACCCGAGCATCGTGCCCTACGGCGCCTTCGCCACCGCCGACGGCCATGTCATCGTCGCCTGCCTCACCGAGCGCTTCTGGCACAACTTCGCCCGCTGCATCGGGCGCGAGGAGCTGATCGCAGACCCGCGTTTCGCCGCCTACGAGGCGCGGCTGCAGAACCGCGCGGCGCTCGAGCCGATCATCCTTGCCGAGATGGGTCGCGAGAGCACCGCCTACTGGCTGGAGCGCCTGTCGGAGTTCGACGTGCCCAACGCCCCGATCCTGTCCATCGCCGAAGCACTGGAGCAGGAGCATGTCGCGGCGCACGGGCTGATCGAGAGCGTCGAGCACCCAGAGCTCGGGCCGATGCGACTTGTGCGCGGGCCTATCTTGTTTGATGGCGTGGGGCCGTCGCCCGCCGATGCGCCCTCGCGGCTCGGGGAAGACACGGCAAAGGTGCTTCAGGGCAGGCTGGGCTATAGCGAGGCACAGCTAATTGAGTTGGAACTTCGAGGTATAATCAAGGCACATCTTCCTATGGCCAGTAAACACCCAGTGAAGACGGGCTAGGAAATAGTAAACTTTGAACTGGTCACTTCCGACAACGCTGAGCGTCCTGCGAATAATCTCTGAGTGCGGGGCTGTTTCAGCAAAATCGACCTTATCCGCGCTCTCGCGTTTGGGAACATGGCCGGAAAGTTCCAATACCCGACGCATTGGTTACCGCTTACTCGGCTCATGCCGCCGGGCGTGAACTGCGCCATCCGGCAAGTCCGAAACGCCAACCGTCCGACAGGTGGCTTGGGTGATGCACCGCGCTTGAGAAAAACCGATGGGGGCACGCCCCTCCCGGGATAGAGGGACAGTCCAGAGCGGACGGCGACGGCCGACGTAAGTCCTATCACTGACCGGACCAATAAAAAGGCCGGCGCACCCGCGGAGCGCCGGCCTTCCCGGGAGGCGCGGACCTCAGTCGGCGAGGAGGGCCACCGGGCGGCACCAGCCGGCCGAGCCGCGGGCGACCTTGACGGGAAAGCAGATCACCTCGAAGCCGGTGTCCGGCAGCTGATCGAGGTTGGCGAGCTTTTCCATGTGGCAGTAGACCGTCTCGGCCCCGGCCTTGTGGCCTTCCCAGAAGAGCTCCCACTGGCCGGTCGCCTTGGCCTTTTCCGCCACCGCCTTCAGCGGTGCGTCCCAGCTCCAGGCGTCGGTGCCGCAGATCTTCATGCCGCGCTCGGCCAGCCAGAGCGTCGCCTCGCGGCCGATGCCGCAGCCCGCGGCGACATAGCCCGGCTGGCCGTAGAGCGCACCGGCGCGGGTGTTGACCAGAACGATGTCGCCGGGCTGCAGAGCGTGGCCGATGCGGGCGAACTCGGCCTCCATCTCGGCGGCGCTGACCACGTGGCCATCGGGCAGGTGGCGGAAGTCGAGTTTCACGCCCGGGCCCATGCACCACTCGAGCGGGACCTCGTCGATGGTGATGGCGCGCTCGCCCTTGTTCATCGTCGGGTGGTAGTGCCAGGGCGCGTCGAGATGGGTGCCGTTGTGGGTGGTCAGCGTCAGCCGCTCCACCGCCGCGCCGGCGCCGTCCAGCTGGTGCTCGACCGGGATGCCGAACATCTGCGCATATTCGTGCGCGCCGCCCGAATGCTCCATGTATTCGATCTTTGGCCCCATGCCCGGCGGGTCGGCGGGCACCTCGTCGGTCAGCGTGACCGAAAGGTCGATGATCCTGCGGCTCATGTGCGGCCTCCGTTGATGACCTGCTGGTCGATGGCGCCGAAGAGCGGCGCGTGATCGCGGTCGCGGCATTCCATGAACACCCGGTCGCCGAAGCCCATGTAGGGCGTGCGCGGCGCGCCCTCGTCGAGCAGTTCGATCGCCCGACGCTCGGCAAGGCAGGAGGAGCCCACCTCGCGGAAATTCTCGTTCGACACGGTGCCGGAGCCCAGAACGGTGCCCGCAACAAGATCACGCGAGCGCGCGGCATGGGCGAGCAGCTGATCGAAGCCGTAGCTCATCGGGTAGCCCTCGGCGTTTCCGAAGGGCTCGGCATTGAGCTCGACCCGCAGGGGCAAGTCGACGCGTGCGTCGCGCCAGGCGGCACCCAACTCGTCCGGGGTCAGCGCGACCGGGGCGACGGCGCAGGCGGGCTTGGCCTGCACCCAGCCGAAGCCGGTCTTCATCTCGACAGGCGCGATGGCGCGCAGCGACCAGTCGTTGATCTGCACCACCAGCCGGATGCGCGCGGCGGCCTCGGCCGGGGTGCTGCCCATCGGGACGTGGTCGCAGATCACCCCGAACTCGCCCTCGAAATCGATGCCGTCCTCCTCGGAAGGCAGCGGCACGTCTTGAGTGGCGCCGAGGAAGCGGTCCGACATGCCCTGGTACATCAGCGGCCGTCCCGGCGGGTTGGGATCGAGCCCGAAGACCTTCTGCATGAGCGCGCCGTGGCTGTCATAGGCCGAGCCGTCGAGCCATTGCCAGGCGCGGGGCAGGGGGGCGAGGGCGCGCTCGGGATCGAAGGGCACGCCGCCGCCCGCGTTCAGCGCGGCGTATTGCTTCTCGAGAGCCGGGGCGAAGGTGTCCCAGTCCTCCATCAGGAGGCGCAGGCTCTGCACCGCGGTGGCCGGGGTGCAACGCGTGTTGTCGCGGGAGACGAGGTGCAGCCGCCCGTCGGGGCTGCCACCCTCAAGCGTGGCGAAGCGCATCTCAGCCCTCCGCGCTCAGCCGGCCGCCGAGCGTCTCGGCAAACCAGTCGGCGATGAAGTTCCGCCCGTAGGTCATGTTGTCGGCGCCGACGTGCTCGACCCCGCCCTCGCGGTCGGTGAAGATCTTCAGCTCGCGGCGCGGGGAATTCACCAGCTGGTCGAAGCTCTGGTGCGCGTAATCCAGAGCGATCTGCCGGTCATTCGCGCCATGGGTGACGAGGAAGGGCACCTTGATCTTCTCCATCTGCCCGTCGAGGCAGAAGCCTTTGGCCTTGCCAAGGAACTCATCCATGTCCTTGGCGCCGAAGACCCACATCACGTGGTTCCAGTAATGCGGCACCGGGTTCTCGCCCTCGCGCTTGAGGCGCTTCTGTTGCACCTCGGCCCAGTTGTGGTTGGCGCCCCAGACCGCGCCCGAGGCAAAGCGCGGCTCGTTGGCGCAGACCCGCGGCGCGTAGTAGCCGCCGAGCGAGATGCCGGTGATGCCGATGCGCGCCGCGTCCACCTCCTCGCGCGCGGCGAGCCATTCGTAGACCGGGGTGCCCCATGCCTCGCTGTCGAAATGCGCGGGCAGGTCCTGCAGGCGCAGGCTCTCGCCGGTGCCGGGCTGGTCGACGCAGAGCGTGGCGATGCCGCGCTTGGCCAGCTCATGCGGCAGGAACGACCAGTAGAGCAGCTCCTTGCAGCTATCGAGGCCGTTCAGGTAGACCACCGCCGGGGCCGGGCCCTCGACGCCCTGCGCCGGGGTGTAGAGCGCCGGGATCACCTTGTCGCCATACGGGATCTCGAAGCGGCGCACGCTCTCGCCGGAATACTCGGTGCCCTTGAGGAAGTTGGAGAGGCCCTTCCTGTAGGTCACCATCCGCTCGGGATCGCCCTGGCCCTGCATGCGCTCGGCAAGGATGTAGTAGAGCGCCGCGCGCTTGAGCTTGTCGCCGGCCGAGAAGAGCTTGCCCTCGGCCTCTTCCTCGGTGGCGATCTCGGTCAGCTTGTCGGCGACGCGCACCCATTCGACCATGAAGTCGCGGGTGCCCGCGTCTTCGCCGTTCTTCGCCTTCTCCAGCAGCGGCTGGCACATGTCCATGATCTCGCCGATCTCGGCCCCCGAGGCGAGCGCGATGGAGACCGTCAGGTTCCAGACGTAGTTGGGGAAATAGTTGAACATCGCCATCGGAAGGCTCCTTGGATCGTCGGGGGATGTGCGGGGGCGCGTGGCCCTCGAGCGGAGGGGTAATCGGCCTTGGCCCATTCGAAAAATGGAAAGGCATGATCCCGGGCATTCATGCGCTGAATGCCCGGGGAGGCAGGCGTCAGTAGTCCTGCAGGTCCTCGGCGATGGCGACCTCGCCGCCGTAGATGGCCGAGATCTGCTGCGCCCAGTCTTGGGTCATCTCGGGGGTGACGCGCGCCCCGGCAGCGATATGGGTCGCCACGACCTTGCCCACGTCCGCCGCGACGGCCATGCGGCCGATCTCCTCGGGGGTGACGTGGTGCGCCGAGAGGTGCTGCTCGATCTCGCCGACGAGGTGCTCGGGCGCGGTCTTGCGCACCGTATCCATGATCGACGGCAGGTCGATCAGTTCCGAGACCAGCAGGTCCGCGCCCTGCGCCAGCGCGATCACCGCGTCGGACCAGCCAGTGTCGCCGGTGTAGACGATGGTTCGGTCGGGCGTCTGGAAGCGGAACGAGAGAGACTCGTATTTGCTGTCGAGATCGCTGCCATGGGCAAAGCTGTAGTGGCTGTTCTTGGCGGTGGTCACGGTGACATCGCCAAGGGTGAAGGTCTCGCCGCCGCGGATCTCCTGCACCTGCACCAGCTCGTCCGCGGTCATGATCGTCGCGTCGGCCATGCCGTAGGCGGCCTCCATCGCCGGGCCCATGCCCTCGATCATGCCGTCGATCAACGCCTTGGTGCCCGGCGGGCCATAGATCATCACCGGCTTGTCGGGGTTGGTCTGGAAGCGCTGGCCGAGCACGGCGAGCAGCCCGCCGACGTGGTCGAAATGCAGGTGGCTCAGCACGACGTCATCGACATCGCCCATCCGCAGGCGCTTGGCCGCGAGGCGGATCGACAACCCGTCGCCGGCGTCGATGACGATGTTGCGGCCGTTGACCTGCAAGAGGTTCGCGGGCTGCGAGCGGTCGGCGCGGGCGATCGGCCCGCCGCCGCTGCCGAGCACGGTGAACGTGGTCTCGGCCATGGCCGGAAGCGCGGTGGCGGCAAGCAGCGTGAGCGCGGTTGCGTGGGTCTTGAACATGTGGGTCTCCTCCTCAGTACCGGGTCCGCCGCGGGGCGGACCCTTCTTCTCAATTTAGCGTTCGGCGCGGGTGCCGCGGGCAAAGCAGGTCACCGACAGGGCGGCGATGCCCACTGCCATGACCCCGAGCGCCCCGATCCCGAGGCTCTCCATCAGCATGCCGCCGACGATCGGGCCGAGCGCCGAGCCGGTCATCAGCATCGCCGGGGTTGCGGCGGCGGCGCGGCCGGACCTGTCCATGCGCGCCAGCAGCCCGAAGGCGAAGGTATGGGTGAAAATCTGCACCGCCACGAAGACCGCCGCGACCGGCGCCCAGATCGCGAAGGCGGTGGCAAAGGTCAGCGCCAGCGCCAGCGCCGCCTGCACCACGGGGCCGGCCATGACGACGCGGCGCGGCGAAAGGCGCTTTTCCAACAGCGCGGCAAGCGGCGCGGGGCCGACGAAGTTCACCACCCCGAGCGCGATCAGCGTGCCGACGATGGCTTGCGGCGCGAAGCCCCGGGCGGTGCCGATCACCTCGACGAAGGAGAAGACCATCGCCTGGTTGAAGGTCATGAGGCTCACCCCCGCGACGACCGCCATGACGCCGGGCGCGAGCGGGCCGCGCGCCGCTGGGGCGTCGCTCCGGTCCCCGGCATCGGGGAAGGCGAGCAGCGTCGCCAGCGTCGCCACCGTCATGATCGCCCCGAAGCTCAGGAAGAGCGCCGCGCCGCCATGCTGGGCCAACAGCGGCGGCACCGCGCCCATGTAGATCACCCCGAAGAGACCGAGCCCGACGCCCGCGATGGCAAACAGCCGGTGCGGGTTGCCCGAGCGGCCCATGGTGCCATGCACGAGGCTCAGCGCCACGCCGTTCGCCATGCCGCCCAGCAGGTGCAGCGCTGCGAGCGGCAGGAAGGCGCTCTGACGCGCGGCCAACAGGAAAGCTACAGCGGCGAGCGCGAAGCCTGCCACCGCCAGCGCCTTGCGCGGCAGGCGGGTGAAGTTGCGTGCGGTCAGCACGCTCGCAAGCACCGCCCCGATCAGGAACAGCGTGACCAGCGCCCCGGCCTCGCGCGGGCCGAAGCCGAAGCGGGCGATCAGCGCGCCTACCCAGACCGGTAGCGCGACTAGGTCGACAAGTCCCGCGCAATGGCCGACCACGAGCGCGGCGGCCCCGGTCTTGGCTATACCCGGCGCAGCGCGCATCGCTGCCGGAGATGCTCCGGTATCACTCATTCAATGTCCTCCTCCCTGTACGCCGGCTCCCCCGCCGGCCGTTCATTATCCTGCCCCCGCGGGGACAGCGTGTTTGCCTTGGGTCAGACCGGCTCGGTCAGGGCCATCATCGAGCGCCCCATCAGGGCGTTGTGCTCGCGCTGGTCGCCGCCGGTGACCTCGATCTCCGAGAGGCGCGCCGAGTTGGTGACCACCATGCTGCAGCGGTCCCAGCGGCGCGCCTCATGCGCGGCAAAGGCCTCGGCCACGGTCCCGGCGCGGAGCAGTTCCTCGGCGAGGACCAGCCCGTCCTCCATGCCGATGCAGGCCCCGGCGCCGAGATGCGGCGTCGTCGCGTGCACCGCGTCGCCGATCAGCATGATGCGGCCGACGTGCCAGGGCTGCGGCAGCAGCATCTTTTCGAGCGGGCGGTAGATCAGCTTGCTGTCCTCGCTCAGCGCGTCCTTCACGGCTGAGAGGATCGGCGAGGGAAACTGGTCCAGCATCGCCTTCATGCGCGGGAGCAACTCGGACTCATCGACCCAGTCGTTGGTCGGGCGGTCCTCGGTGACGAACATGTAGCTGCGCCCCTCGGAAACCGGGTTGATCCCGACCTTCAGCCCCTTGCCGAGCCACATGTTGAGCGTCTCGACCCCCTCGGGCGTCGGCAGCTCGGCGCGCCAGACAGCCTGGCCGACATAGGCGGGCTTGGGAGCGTCCGGCATCAGCGTGGCGCGGGTCTTGGAGAAGAGCCCGTCGGCGCCGATCACCACGTCGTAGCGGCCCGAGGTGCCGTCGGTGAAACTGACGGTGACGCCGGTTGCATCCTCGTTGAGTGTTTCGAAGCTGCAGCCGAGCTTGACCGACACACCCGCCGCGCGGGTCGCCTCGGAAAGGATCGCCGCCAGCGCCGGGCGCATGATCGCGGCATTGCCCGGAAGGCCGGTGCCGGGCATCGGCGGGGTGGGGATGGTGACGATCACCTGGTCATTGTGCGGCATGCGCACCACCAGCCCGTCGGTTGCGGCGCCGGTAGCCTTGAAGGCGTCAAGGATACCGAGCTGGGCGAAAACCCGCAGCGTCGCGCCGTGCAGGCTGATCCCCGCACCGTAGCTGCGCCAGCCGGCGTCAATCTCGACCAGGTCGGTCTCGACGCCGCCGCGCGCCAGCATGATCGCCGCGGACATGCCCGAAAAGCCGCCGCCGATGATCAGAACTTTCTGTACCGCTGCCATGATCAGCCCTCCCGTGCTGCGCGTCCGGCGACCTGTGCCGGGACGCTGATGGACCCGTCCTCTGCCTCGGTGAGAGGCACGCGGGTCAGGTTTCTTCCCAGGCAGGGGCCCGACACGCAGGCCCCTGTTTCAATTTCAAAAAGTGCGCCGTGGGCGTGGCAGGCGATATGCGTGCCCTCGCCGTTCAGGTAGGCATCCCGGCGCCAGGCCATCGGCGTGCCGCCGCGGTAGTGCGGGCAGGCGTCCATGTAGCCATGCAGGCGCCCGCCGCGGTTCACCACGATGACGTTGCGCGGGGCGCCGGGCAGGGGCAGGAAGCCACGGGCGGTGCCCTCGGGGATGTCGTCCCGGTGGCACAGCCTCAGCTGGCCCGCGCTCATGGTTTTCCGGAACCGCCCTCGGGGCCGCCGCCGGGGGCCCATTTCTCGCGCCACTGCAGCAGGAACATCTGGCTCGCCTCGGGGCCGTTCGGTGCCTCGCGCGCGACCCATGTGTCGTCGTGCTTGTCCATGTCGGCGTCGTATTCGAAATGCACGCCGAGCGGGCTGTTGAAGTACCAGAACCAGTTCGAGCCGAACTTGTGGCGGCCCGGACCCCAGAAGCTCTGGTAGCCTTTCCGCACGAAGCGGTCGCCCGCCACCATCAGCTCTGTCGGCCCGCCCATGTGGAAGGCGAGGTGCTCGCAGCCCATCATGTAGGCGGGGGTGCGGATAAAGAAGAGCGTGTGGTGATCGTCGTTCGCCGCCGGGCGCAGGAAGGGGCCCGCGCCGGTCAACACGTCGGTGATGACAAAGCCGAGGCGGTCGCAGAAGAAGCTGACCATCTTGTCCATGTCGGGCACGAAGAGCACCACGTGGCTCAGAGATCGCGGCAGGGCGGGCATGTCGTCGGTCACGCCGAGCTCGTTCGGCGCGCGTTGCGCCGGGGCGCCGGGGGCGTTGATCTTCTCGGCGGGCATCGAGAGCGGGCGGCGGATGGTCACCTGGAAGCGCAGCTCGAAGCCGAGGTCGTCCTTGAACTCGATCGCGCCATCGGCCAGCCGCGTCACCCGGCGGTCCTTCGACATCTCGGCCTCGATCGCGTCGAGCGCGGCCATGTCTTCGACGCCGTAGACCTGCTGGCGCAGCATGTTCTTCGTCTCGAGCGGGGCGGGCAGCTTGGGGTCGCTCTTGGGGCGGATGATGACGCCTGTGCCGTCGAGCGTCTCGAAGAGCCAGCCGGTCTCGTCCAGTTGCACCGGCTTCAGGCCGAAATCGGTAAGGTAGGTCTTCGATCCCTCCAGATCGTCCACCCCGAACACCAGGTAGTCGGGTCCGATGATGCGCATGGTCAGGCTCCTCCGTCTGCCAGCACCCGGACGGAACCGGGTGCGAATCCTGCTTGCCAATCGTGTAGCTTTCGCAGAGGTATTTAGAAAATTGCTTCGATGAATGGCTGACATTGATGCTGTGAATTGCAGTCGGAGGAGTCCATGCGTTTCAACAAGCTCGACATGAACCTGCTGGCGGCGCTGGATATTCTGCTGAAGACCCGCAGCGTGACGCGGGCGGCGGAGGAGATGTTCATCACCCAGTCGGCCATGTCGAACGCGCTGGGGCGGCTGCGGACCTTCTTCGACGACCCTTTGCTGGTGCAGGTCGGGCGGGGGATGGAGCTCTCGCCGCTGGCCGAGACGCTGCAGGAACCGGTGCGCGAGATCATGATGCGGGTAGAGAGCGCGACGCGCATCCGCCCGGTCTTCGACCCGCTCACCGATGCGCGGACCTTCAACATCGTCATCTCGGACTACTCGCTGGCCGTGCTCGGCGCGCAGCTGTCGCGCCGGGTGGCAGAGGAGGCGCCGAACATCCGGCTCAACCTGCGGCCGCAGCACGCCGACCCGAGCAAGCTGCTCGACCGCGGCGAGGCGGACATGCTGATCGTGCCCGACTACCTCGGCGCCAGCGACCAGGAGCATGAGATCCTCTTCGAGGACGAGCTGGTGGTGCTGGTTGATGGCAACGGGCCGCATGCCTGGGTGGAGATGACGCTGGAGCGGTTCGCCGCCGCGCCGCAGGTGCTGATGGAGCCGCTGACCGGGCAGGAGAGCTATTCCGCCGTGGCGATCCGCAACGCCGGCATCGTGCCGCGCAAGGTGCTGTCATCCTACCTCTTCTCGTCGATCCCCGAGCTGATCCGCGGCACCGACCGGATCGGGCTCATCCAGCGCCGGCTCGCGCAGCTTGCAGTCGCGCGCGGCGGGATGGCGGTGCACCCCGCGCCCTTCCCGGTGGCGCCGCTGCGGCAGAGCATCCGCTGGCACGCGCACCGCACCCGCGACCCGGGGCTGATCTGGATGCGGGCGCTGCTGAAGGCCTGCGTGGTCGAGGCCGAGCAGGCGGGATGAGTGGGAGCGGAGTTCCCGCCCATTCATCTCGTGAATACATGAGCGCAGAATAATCAATTTTTCATTTGCGCCTGCCTCTCGCTAGGTTCGCGGAACAGAGGAGGAGTGCGGTCGCCGGGGGACGTTGCGACCGTGCGGAGGAGGAAAGGGTGACGTTGCAAGAGAGCCGCGCTCGCGGCGCCTGACGGCGCGGCGGGGCCCGGTTCGGCCGTCTCGCGGACGCACCGCGGGACGACGCGTCCGGCCGAGAGGCGACGGGGCGCGCGGGGCTTCGTCTTGTCTGAATGACGGCGCCGCTGCTGCGCGCCGAGTGACCAAGCGGGGCCGGAGGATGCCCCGCATCCAGTTGACATCAGTGGAGGAGCGAGATGCTCAAACTCATAGCGACCTGCGCTCTGGGCGCGGTAACCCTGTGCCCGGGAACGGCAGCCAAGGCGGAAGCGCCGCAAGCCAAGGGAGCCGGTGGCCCGCCGCCCCTGTCGATCCGCGTGCTGGCCAACATGGGCCGGAGCGGCCTGCTCGGGATCATGTCCTCGAACGAGCGCTACGGCGCGCTGCAGTCCCGCGTCGCCTTCGGGCGTGGCATGTCGGCGCTGGCGGACATCCCGGGCAACCCCGACGACGGCTATTCCGACGGCGTCAGCGAGCTTCTCACCCCGCTCAGCGCCATCATCCAGCTGAACAAGGGCCCGAGTGACAGCGCCTCCTACCTGCGCTTTTCCTCGGACAACCGCTGGTCGGACGCCTGGCGCACCGAGAACGCCGGCACCGAGATGGAGAGCGACAGCGAGGCGCATGGCCTTGGCGTGCAGTACTTCTACGCGCCGAGTGCCGACCTGATGCTGGGTATCGGGGTCGAGGTGAACCGCAACGAGGTCGAGATGCGCCACAATGGCGGCAGCAGCGACATCGAGTTCTGGGCGCTGCGCGCGGACATGCTGAAGGTGGTGAACGAGAACTGGGGCGTCGCCCTGCGCGCCGGCTGGTTCAACGAGACCGCCGAGACCAGCATTCCGCTGCCCTTTGCCACCATCGAGGCAGAACAGGACGCTCAGCGGGTCTACCTGCAGGCGGATGCGGTGGGCAGCTTCTCGAAGGCGGATATCGCGGCGCTGCCCGAGAGCTGGATCCTGCGCCCCAACATTGGCGCGGCCTGGCAGAAGACCTGGTTCGACGAGACCACCAACTCGCTCGGCGCGACGGTGAAGGGACCGCGCGGCGAGAGTACCGAAGACTACGGATCGGCCTATGCCAAGGCGGCGCTGCAGCATGTGGGGCAGGGGAAGATCCATCCCTTCGCCGGGCTCGGGGTCGACGTCGAATTCGTCAACTCCTACGACGATTACGTCGACGAGACGGCCTATCTCAACAGCTTCGCCGGGGCGTCGATCTCGCTCTCTCGTTCGGCGATGATCAATGTGAGCTACGGCCGCTACGATGGGTTAAACGGCAACCGGACCAAGGAGTCGCTGGTTGTTGCGCTTGGGGTGACCTTCTGACCGGCGGCGAACGGTCCCGAATAAGAAGGCAGCGCTCCGATAGCGATCGGGGCGCTGCCTAAGTTTCATACCTTTCGGCGTGTTTTCAGAGCACCATATTGGGCAGGCTCTTGACCTCGCCAGGTCCAGTGCTTCGGCGAGCCTCGCTCCGCCTAAGTTACAGTGCGTGGAGATCATCGCTCAGCTTCGTGCCACAGCTCGGCCCAATCACGCGCAGCATTTCGGCCCACGCTCCAAGAAGCTGCTCGGGTCGGATCTCAGCGCCAGGTCCAGTATGATTGGCCCGCCCTGGAGGCGCCGCCAGGGTGCCCAGAAGCGCTGCCAAGAAGCGATCCTTATAGGCGACAATTTCAGTGCCGTGCTTGAGGTCGCCGCCTGCCTCGGCGGTTTGTGTGAATCTGCAGCCGGTTCCCGAAATCACATAAGGTGACTTCCGCCAATGGAAAACAAAAACATGGCACATTAAGACACATATTTCAGCGTTATCCGTTGCTCGCAGAGTGAGGGCGTGGCCAAGGAGGTCGACGACATCGCCCGGATGCGCGGCCAGCGGGCTCGTAGTGACGGTTGGGGTCGGGTCTTTCATCGGTCGGAGCCTCCGTAGCTCAAAGCGTTGGAGACCCAGTTCCGCGTCGAATGGGATTCCCGGTGTGGGACTGCCCGTTCACGAAAGGGGTCGGGGCTCGCCCGGACAGTGCACCATCCCTACGCCAGTGTGAACTGGATCAGGTTCATCGGGTCACTGCGCTGCACGGGTGCCAGTGGTATCTCAGCCTCTTGTCGAGCCCCCCGGGTAAGTGCTGGCTGGCTGCGCAGCAAATGTGCCGATGTCAACGGTCGCGGTGCGCAAACCGACCTGAATTTGCACACCGGAGTTTCAGTGATTTGGGTATTCCGAGAGGACCGGGTTGCGTCGGGGCCTGCCCCAGGCGGAGGGAGACAGTCTTGAACGCGGGAGACCGGGGCGGCTTCATCGGAGCGGAAGTCATGGGCGCGCGGATGATCCCCGGTCTTCATCCCGCCGGACAGCCACTTATGACTCCGGACCGACGCGCCCCCCCCCCGAGAGAGGCCTGGGCCAGGGTCACGGCCGATCTGCGTGACCCAGTCGACCACTGCAAGACCGTCATCCTGAAGCCGGATGCCGAGCGTGCCACCGATACCGTGCCGGGCCATGGCAGAGCGGCATTGCCGAGCCACATCGAGCCCGGTTCACAGTCGGGCTGAAATCTCCGGCGGCCGTCCCGGAAGCCCCCTTTCAATCGTCATAAAGCAGAACTTGCTGACAAGGAAAAATCATGTGCGACGGTGGTCCCGAAGATAAGTGGGACGATGAAACCCATTTCGAGAAGGAATCTGTGCACGGAGAGCCGCTCCATGGGGATCGTGCGCAATGTATTTCTTCACACTCCGACAGCGACTTTCTGCGATGCAGTGATTTCTTTGCAGACGCTGCACGGCTTCTGGAGGCTCTCGAGTACCAGCGCAGCTACTCTCCGAGCGCTGACGACAAAGCGTGTGCGACGTTTATGCTGTCCGACTATGTCGCGGCGACAATGGAGGTTCTGGCCCCCCAGTTTCTGCATCATCGGATCGTGCCGTCGCTCGCACCGACCGATGTTGCGCTCAGCTTTCAGTCCGAGAACCTCCCGACCGACCCTCTCCGTCGGAACATGCGTGTCGTTTTTCTTTCTCCCGATCTCGCCACCGCTGGTGGCCAGCGAGACAGGCGCATCGCTGAGGACGAAGAAACCATGCCTCTCGCCGACGTCTTAAGATCAGAAATCGAACGCCATTTCGCTCCGCTGATCTCACATCTGAGCATCCTGTCCGGTCTGGCTCCATCTGCCTTCTGGCGGCTCGTGGCTGATTCTGTGGCGGCGGAATTTCTCTCGGTCGGCAGAAAGATGGGAGAAGAGGCGCTTGCGAAAGGTCTGGCGCTGAGGATCGTCAAGACAGCGGGTTCTCCGCTCGACAACGCGCAGCTCCATTTCTTCGACCTGGATCTGACCGCTGCCGGCGAGCCACAAAAGAAAATCTCTCTGCGCGCGCGGGGGGGGATGCTGCCGCTACTACACTGTCGAGGGCGGCAAGCTATGCACCACCTGCGTGCTGAAGGCGCCCGCAGAACGCGACCGTGATCTCCGGATCTCTCTTCGCCGCCGCTTCGGTCTGGACGGGTAGGCCAGGCAAGACGAATTCCAGAATTTTTCAGAATGACTGTCCCAAGTCCTGCGCTCCAAACGTCAGATGCATGAACGGATCAGAGCCGCCGCCACGATTCCGCGACAACCCTAAGAGATCGCAACGACGCGGGGGACAGAATGAAAAAGGATTACATGGCGTGGCGCCAAGCGACACGCCTGCGACATTCGGCCATGAATGTGGTATTTGCTGGAGCAGCGCTGGCAAGCGTCTGCATCGCCGGCGAGGTCCGGGCCCAGAATTTTCCAGCTCCGACCGAAGCGCAACACATTTCAGTGGTTGCAGGAACCTTGACGAAAGGTCTCAACGATCTGGCCAGACAGACCGGGCTTCAGATCCTCTACGATTCCGCGCTCGCGTCCCAGAGATCGACCCCCGGACTCAGCGGCACCATGTCACCGCACGAGGCGCTTGACCTCCTGCTTGCGGGAACGGGCATCGAGGCGCGCTTTGCCGGCGTCAATCAGGTCGTTCTCGAGCGCGGATCAGACGACCGCGCCACTATGGAAGACGGCGGCGCGCTCATGCTCGGCACGATCACCATCTACGGCAACCGCAGCGCAACGACATTGGGCAGCACCGACGCAAGCGTCGGTGTCGTCGGCTCGGAACAGATCCGCAATGGCCAGATCCGGTCTTTCCGGGACTCCTTCCGCAGGCTCGGGAACGTCATGGATGGCGACTGGACCGACAACGGCTTCATCATCCGCGGCGTGAATTCGGAGGGGCTGGTGCCGGGCGGTGCGCCTCTGGCGTCGCTCTATGTGGACGGTGTCCAGCAGACCAGCCATGGCACCCGGCGCGGCGCCCGCACCCTGTGGGATGTCGAACAGGTCGAGGTCTACCGCGGCCCGCAATCGACGCTCTCGGGGCGCGCGGCCATGGCCGGCGCGCTCTATATAAAGACCAAGGATCCTGTCTTCGACAAGGAGGCCGAGGTTTCGGGGACCGCAGGGTCGAACGGCCTGCGTGGCAGCGCCTTCATGCTGAACACCCCGCTTGTGGACGATCAGGTCGCTCTCCGCTTCTCCGGGGTTTTCGAAAAGAGTGAGAACGATATCAAGTATCCGACCTTCTCGGGCTTCAAGCATCTCGACGATTTCACCACGGATACGACCTACCAGATCCGGGCCAAGCTGCTGATAGAACCGAGTGACCTGCCTTCCACCCGTGCGCTGCTGAGCTACTCCTTCTCGCACGATGATCCTTATGTCCGCGATATCGGCGGGCCCGGGCTCGGCTTCGACTTCGATGATAAACGCGGGGATTTCACTATCCCTGCCTACGTCGAACATCGCCCGACCGATGTGCATAACCTCGGGCTCGAGATTACCCACGATCTGACGAACGCGCTGCGGTTCACCTCGATGACCGCCTTCAGCTACTCGGACACACAGCGGAAATCGCCGAATTACCGGAGCCCGGGCGAAGTGAACACCTATCACGGCTATTACCGGGACCATCTCGCCTCGCAGGAATTCCGCTTCAACTACGAGGATGAACGCCTCTCCTGGGTCGCCGGGCTCTATGCCGCCTACGAGCACGAGGACAATTACTACGACCGGACCATCTATGATTTCCGCAACCAGGTTCAGCGCAACGATACCTCAAGCGAGAACTACGCGGTTTTTGGCGAGGCGACATACGAAGTGGCCCCCACTTTCAGGGTCACGCTTGGCGGACGGCTCGACTACACGCGCCAGGACATCAGCCAATACCTCGAAAGGACGGAACCGCTGGGCGGGGTGACAACGGTCAGAACCGACTACTCCACGGATTTCGACGAATGGAATTTCGTCCCGAAAATCGCGATCGCGAAAGACTTCGGCCGGTCGCATACGGCAGGGCTGTCTTTTTCGACCGGTTTCCGGACCGGCGGGGCCTCCTATGACACGCTCAGCCAGTCTGCCTATACCTACGATCCAGAACGGGCGCGCACCATGGAACTGTTCTACAAGGGATCCTTCCTGGAAGACCGGCTCACATTGAACGCCAACCTGTTCCACACCCGCTTCGAAGACCAGCAGGTGCAGATGCAGCTGGACCCGGCAGACCTGCTGTCCCGCAAGATCGTCAACGCCGCCTCTTCGGAGTCCTGGGGGTTCGAGATCGAACCGACCTACCGCCCGAACGAACAGTTCGATGCGTTTCTGTCGATTGGATACGTCAACACCGAGTTCAAGGACTTCGAAGACGCCTCCTATGGTGATCTGTCGGGCATGTCCTTCCCCGAGGCGCCCGACTGGAGCGTCGGCATGGGGGCGAACTACCGTTTCAAAGACGGTTTCTATGTCGGAGCGGATGCAAAATACACGTCCGATTACCTCGCGCGACTTGGCTCTTTGCCGCATGACTACATCGACAGCCGCTGGCTGGTGAATCTCCAGGCCGGCTATCGCACGGAGAGATGGGAACTCAACGCTTTCGTCGAGAACGCGCTGGACGAGACCTATTTCGTCTACAACGACAACGACACTGCTGCGACGCTAGGTGAGGGACGCCGCTTCGGCGTCAATCTCAGCGCCAGATTTTGATGTTGCGGGCGCCGGGACCCTCCGGCGCCCGCCCCTTCGAGCAGGTTTTGAACATATGCGGCTCAGCGCACTCCTCGCTTCCATTTTCCTCGCCCTTCCCCACGCCGCTGCGGCCTGCGACGGCCGCGTTGTCGAAACCGGCGTGTTCGGCGCTCCGGTCTGCACACCCGCAGAGCCCGCACGTATTGTCGTGCTCGATCCGCAGATGGCGCTCGGCATGCTGTGGGAACTGGAGGTGCCGGTGCTGGGCGCGCCGCTGCTGTCGCTGCCCGACAGGAATGCCTCTGCCCGGGCGCGCGAAGAGGGCATCGCCGACATTGGCCACGCCCAGCAGCCCAGCCTCGAAAGCATCGTGGCGCTCGATCCAGACCTGATCATCGGCGACACGTATGCGCATGAGGGATTCTACCCGTCCCTCTCCCGGATTGCGCCGACCATCCTGTCTGCGCATGGCAACTGGAAGGATCATTTCCGCCTGCTTGCCCGGGTCACGGGTCGGGAGCAGACGGCGGCGGCCAGGCTGGAGGCCTACGAGGCCCGCGTTGCCGGCATCCGCAAACGCGTTCCCGCGGATCTGACGGTGTCGGTGCTGCGGGTGTCTCCCAACGGCTTCCAGGTCTATCTCGACGGGCCGATGGCCTATGCGCCCTATGCGGTGCTCGCCGAGGCGGGCATTCGGCGCCCGGCCTATGAGACCACCGAAGGCACGGATTTCCGCAAGCGCCCGGACTGGGAGGAACTGGCTGTGCTCGACGGCGACATTCTGCTGTACGTGGTCGCCGATGGCTATGATCCTGAAGGCGACGACGCGCTGGCTGCAAAAGTCGAGTCCGACCCGCTCTGGCAGATGCTGCCCTCCGTCGCCGCAGGCCGCGCGTGGCGCGTCGAGCGGTCGCAGTGGATGGGCTTTCACGGCGTCGCCTCGGCGCATGCGGTGCTCGACGACATCGAAAGCTTCCTGCTGCCGTGAAACATCAGAGAACTGCGGGCTTCGCGGCGCTCGGTTGCGCGCTCGCGCTGATCGTCGCCCTGTCGCTGATGCAGGGCGCGCAGGATATCGCGCCCGCGCGTCTTTGGCAGACGCTGCTTGCCGCCGACGGCTCCCGCGAGCATATCGTCCTCACCGGCATCCGGCTACCAAGGGCGCTGACCGGCCTGCTGGCCGGAGCGGCACTGGCGGTCGCGGGGGCCATCCTGCAGGCGGCCAGCGGCAACCCGCTGGCCTCGCCGGGGCTTCTGGGGGTGAATGCCGGGGCCGCGTTCAGCGTCGTTTTCGCCATCTCGATCCTCGGTGTCTCCGAGCCCGGCCTTACGCTCTGGTTTGCCTTTGCCGGGGCCGCCACCGCCGCGGCAGCCGTCTATGGGCTGGGCCAGTCCGCCGGGGGCACCACGCAGACGCTGCTGCTTGCTGGCGCCGTGGCCGGCGGCTTCCTCACCGCCCTGACGACGGTCGTGCTGATCTACGATCAGAACGCTCTGGATCAGGTGCGCCTGTGGACCGCCGGATCCCTCAGCGGGCGGCGCATGACGGATGTGGCAGCCATTGCGCCCTTTCTCCTTGCGGCGCTTGCGGCCGCGCTTCTGCTGCGGCGGCAGATCATGGTGCTCAGCCTAGGCCGCGACGTCGCGCACGGGCTCGGCCAGAATCGCAGGCTCTGGCTGGCGATTGCGCTGATCCTGAGCGTTCTGCTGTCAGGTGGCGCCGTCGCGCTCGCCGGTCCAGTGAGTTTTGTCGGGCTGGTGGCGCCGCATCTGGTGCGGCTGGTGGCGGGCGCCGACTACCGCGTGCTGTTGCCCGCCGCCGCCCTGACCGGTCCGGTGCTGCTGCTCGGTGCCGACACCGCCGGGCACTGGCTCTCCGCCAGCGCCGCCTTCCCTGTCGGGATCTCGACCGCGCTGCTCGGCGCCCCCTTCTTCATCTGGCTCGCCCGGCGCGGGACCGGGGGCGCCAGATGATCCGCCTCACTCTCGCCCTGGGCGCCATCCTTTCATTGCTCGCCGTCGCCTCTCTCGGCATGGGCGACATGCCGCTGCCCCTCGATCGGGTTCTCTCGGCTGTGTTCTTTCCGGGCGCGGACCCTGACGCGGCGCTCATCGTGACCGGCTTCCGCCTGCCGCGGCTGCTCGCAGCCTGCCTCGCCGGCGCGGCCCTTGCCCTGGCAGGCGCGATCACCCAGGCCGTGATGCGCAACGCACTTGCCGAACCCGGTCTGCTCGGGATCAACGCAGGGGCGGCGCTGTCGGTCAGTCTGCTGATTGTTCTGTGGGCTCCCGGCGTCTCCGCGCTGCTGCCCATCGCGGGCTTCGGCGGGGCGCTCGCGATGGCCGGCGCGATCTGGGCGCTGGCCTGGAGAGGCGGCGCGGCCCCCATGCGGCTTGTGCTGATCGGCATCGGCATGGCCGCGATGGTCAGCGCGGCCACGACCACGGTGATCACGTTCGGCGGGCTCACTCAGGTTCAGCGCATGATGATCTGGCTTGCAGGAAGCCTGAACGGGCTGGATTGGCCGCGTCTGAAACTCCTGGCGCTCTGGCTGAGCCCGGCCTTTCTGGCCTGCCTCGTCGCGCCGCGCGCACTCGACCTGATCAGGCTAGAGGACGGTCTCGCGCGTGGCCTCGGGCAAGCCATCGAACAGGCCCGATTTCTGCTCATCCTGCTCTGCGCGCTGCTGGCAGGCGCGACGGTCTCGATCACCGGGCCGATCGGCTTTGTCGGATTGATCGCACCGCATCTGGCGTGCAGGCTGGTCGGGCCAAGCCATCGCCGCCTGCTGCCTGCCGCGGCGCTTTTCGGCGCGGTGCTGGTGGCTGCCGCCGATCTGCTGGGCCGCATCGTCTTCGCGCCCGCAGAGATCCCCGTGGGGCTGGTCACGGCAATGGTCGGAGGCCCCTTCTTCTTCTGGCTCCAGCGAAGGTTGCGCCATGACCCCCACTAAACCGCCTGCCCTGAGCGCCACCGGTCTCTGTGTCGGATACGCCGGTATGCAGGTTCTGCGCGGGCTGGATCTGCGCATCGCACCCGGCACCTTCACGGCGCTGACCGGAGCGAATGGCAGCGGCAAGTCAACGCTGCTGCGCAGCTTCTGCCGCAATCTCCGTCCGACAGCCGGAACGGTCGCGCTTGACGGCATGGATCTGCGCACACTCCCGGCGCGCCGCATCGCTCGCCGGCTGGCCTTTCTGTCACAGAACCCGATGGCACCCGAGGGCCTGCCGCTGGCCGAACTCATCCGGCTTGGCCGCCATCCGCATCGCGGCCCCTTCGCGCGCTGGAGCCAGGACGACGCACACGCCTGCGCCGATGCCATGCGCATGACCCGCACGGAGGCCTTTGCGGCGCGAGCGCTCGAAACCCTGTCGGGGGGGGCAGCGCCAGCGCGGCTGGATCGCCATGGCTCTGGCTCAGCAGACCGAGATTCTACTGCTGGACGAGCCCACCACCTTTCTCGACCTTTCCCACCAGATCGAGGTCATGGAGCTGCTGGTGCGGCTGGTCCGGAGGGAAGGCAAGACGGTGGTTGCGGTGCTCCATGATCTCAACCAGGCCGCGCGCTACGTCGACCGCATGGCCGTCCTGCGGGATGGCGCGATCCTCACCGAGGGCTCCCCCGCCGAGGTCATGACCGCTGAAACGCTGTGGACGGGATTTGGCGTCCAGGCCGAAGTCCACCCCGATCCGGTCACCGGCTCCCCGATGGCCCTGCCTCGGGCGATGCAATCGGACCACAGTTAAAGGGCCGATGACGACTTCGCGACGGCCTGGACCTCCAGGCGCATTGTTCTGGCAAGCAAGGTCCTCTAAAGTCAGGCGCAACTCCCGAGCAAGGGTCACTCCGTGCATCGATGCCGTTGCCGGAGAAGACGCCCAGCCAGATGGCGACTGCACCGAACAGGGAAAGCATCATGCGCCTCGCGGCAGAGGACGTCGACGATTCAGATCTTCTGAACCAGGCGATCGTTCTTCACTATAACGATATCGTCGCGGCCGTCGCCCGGCGCGGCCACTGCCGGGGATCCGCCCGGGATATCGTTCACGATCTCTACCTGAAGATTTCGGACAATCCCGAAGTCCTGCGCGGCAAGCGCTCTCCCGGCAGCTTCCTCGCCCGCGCAGCGACCAATCTCGCGATCGACCGCTTTCGGCGGCAGAATTTCGAGGCGCGGCTCTTCACCGCCGCTGACGGTATCGTCGAAACGCTGCCAGCCGAGATGCCCGGGCCCGACCAGCGTCTCGAGACCGAAGCCAGGCTGCGCAGCCTGCGGTCGGCCATCGCGGAACTGCCGCCGCGCCGCAAGGCCGTGTTCATTCTGCACCGGCTCCACGGGTTCTCTGCGGATGAGATCTCTACAAAGCTCAACATCAGCCGCAATATGGTCGACCGCCACCTGCGCAAGAGCCTGATCCACTGCCTCAACCGGCTCGAGGACGAGGCGGACTGAATCTCCCTTCTGGCCACGGTCATTCGCGCTTAAGTCGGGGCGAGACGACAGGATGGGGCAACACGGGAAGGCGCATGCCGGACAGCCAGTCACGACGACAGCGACATGAAGAGGCCGCTGGCTGGGTTCTTCGCCAGAGCCGCGGCCCGCTGGGGCCTGCGGAGGAGGCCGCATTTCAGGCCTGGTTGACGGCCTCCGCAGCGAATCGACGGAGTTACGAGTCGGCACGGCACCTCTTTGGCGCAGCGGGACGGGCGATCGCATCAGACCCGGAACTCAGCGCCTTCGAGGCGAATCCGGCACGGCCGCGCAAGAAGATCGCCGTCATGGCGGCGGTATTTGCTGTTGGCCTTGCGGGCTTTTTCTGGGCCGACGGACCAATGCGACTGCGTGCGGATGTCGTTGCCAGGATCGATGAGTTGCCGAGGGTAACGCTCGATGATGGCACGGTGTTGCAGTTGAACGCGAGTTCCGCGATTTCAGTTGATTTCGACGCTGAAAACCGCAGCGTTCATTTGCTGCGCGGCCAGGCCTATTTCGAAGTTGCGCCCGATCGTGATCGTCCCTTTTCTGTCATCGCGGGCGATACTACGGTCGTAGCTCTCGGCACCGCATTCGTCGTACGGCTCGGACTGAACGACATCGAGGTCACGGTGACGGACCACAGCGTCCTACTGAAGCTTGACGATGATGACGGAACGCGAATGGAAGAGGGACAGCGAGGCAACTACAACATCGCCGGAGCGCAACTAGAGATCACCCCTGCCGACCGGAACCGCGCACTGGCCTGGCGTCAGGGCAAGCTTGTGCTTGATGACACCCCGATCGCCGATGTTATCGCTGAAATCGACAACCGCTTTGCCGGGCGGATCATGGTGCCGGATGAGCCGCTTTCGCAAAAGCGTCTGAGCGGGACCCTTGACGTCACCGACCCGCTTTCTGCCCTCTCCTTCCTGGAGGCAGCGCTTGACGTCAGAATGTTGCGGATCGGGCCGCTGATCTTCATCAGACCCGAGTAGGTGGTGCTGGGGAGGGACTGCGGGAACGGGTGCTGTCGCCCGGAAGCCGGTCGTGATCCATAAATGTATCTGGGTCGACGGGACGGCCTTCGAACGGGCGCAAGCGCCACAGGCATGCCCGACGAGGGGCCGACCCCGAGTTTGCAGGCCTGACGCCGAGCCTGTGATGTCCCGCCGGGAGGTGGGTGCGGTGACCTCAGTCAATCGCCATCAGACCTGCAACACATCTGGGTGTGTTGATTTCCACCCAGAACTGATGGGGTTGTCTAATCGCCTTTGTCGCGTCAAGCCCTGCTCGCCTGATTGCGTGCCTGCCGGATGCATGGTTGTCTCCGCGGTCGGTATTGGAGTGCGCCCCTGCGGATGGACATTCTCAGGCGGCGGTTTTGACCATGGCGCGGGCGTGGCGATCTTCGAACTGTGCAGGGCTGAGATAGCCCAAGGCTGAATGCAGGCGGCGGTTGTTGTAGGCCTCGATGAACCGGGGCAGGCCGGTGGCGATCACGCTTCCGGAAATCCCACCCAGCGCAGAAAGTCGCACGGCGACACCGACACCAGAGTGAACGAAGCGTGTTTCGTCGAGCCGGAACTTGCCCGTGAGGGTAGCTCCCATCGCCTCGCAGCGCAGTGTGGTGAGCAGCGAACCTTCCCAGAACCGCTCCACCACGTTACGTTTCCATTCGATCCACGCGAGATTGTCCAGGCCGGCACCGGGCAGCAGCGCAGAGAACACCGGACAGCCGGGCAGCGCGACTTGGATCGCAATCGGCAAGGAATCGGCAGCGGCCCTCCGCCGCGGCCAACTGCCCATAGACCAGGCCACATCGACGTCGAAGCGATCCATGACTAGCGCCTCGTGCTCCGCCTCCAGTGCGGCTATCTGCGCGGCGAGATCGGTCATGGGCGGTCTCCAGTTTGACGGTCAAATATGTGGACCCGCTCGGGTGGCGCGCAAGCCGAAACAGGAGCGCCGATGTCGGGGTTCGTGTCTGTTTCGACAAGCAACACCACCGGCTGCCGGGCGGCAGTGCATTCGAAGGTGAGCAGCGCCTGAGCCCCAGTGACCTCGGCAAGCTGAACGGAGCCGCGGATCGGCCCCTCGCCGAGGGCAAGGTCCTCGGGGCGGATGCCCAGGACAACGTCGCGTCCGTCTTCACCTGCCTTATTGGGGGGGCGCCGAGATCGGCACGGTCTCTCCCGTCTTCAGAACGCCGACCTTGCGACCATCCCGCGTGTCGAGGCGCGCATCGAAGAAGGTCATCGCTGGTGAGCCAATGACCCCTGCGACGAATATTTTGGCGGGCTGGCGGTAGAGCTCCTGCGGCCGGCCGACCTGTTCGATCCGCCCGCAGTCCAGTGCCACGATGCGGTCGGCCAGCGTCATCGCCTCGATCTGATCATGGGTGACGTATAGAGCGCGCGAAGGATACGAGTACGCCTGTGACCTGCTCCCCTGAAAAGTCCGCAGTTTGAAGTTAGCCTGTTCTCCAAACGAG
>NZ_NTHN02000041.1 GCF_002300555.2 Alloyangia mangrovi
GGCGATCTCGCGCGCTACTGCGACCCCGGCGCGCCCGAGAGCCTGCGCGCCGCGCTCGCGGCCACGCTGGCCGACCCGGGTGCCGCCGCCCGCGCCGACGCGCTGCGCGCGCATGTCGCCCGGCACATGTCCTGGGAGGGCTACGCCCGCGCCACCGCCGAGGCCTACCAGCGCGCGCTGCAGAGCCCGCCAAAGGCGCCCCCCGCCTGAGCCCAGTGGCCAATCCCTGCCGCCGCTGCTCGCCGGCGAGATCGCCCGGGCCGGCAGCGAGGCGACCGAGCAGAAGATCCGCTTCGGCGCCGGCTGGCAGGCGCCGGAGGAGGGGCTGCGCCGGACCTCCGCGCCGCGCGCCGAACTCTGGCTGCGCGGGGACCGCGCGTTGCGCCCCGGGCAGGAGGCGCTCCTGCTGCACCTCGGCCTTTGCGGCACACGACCCGACGGAGAACCCGCCGAGCTGCGCGTCCATTGTGGCGGTAGCTGCCTCTATGCCGCGCCGGTCACCGGCGCCGGCCTGCCCGGCGAGCTGCTGCTGCACCTGCCCGCCAGCGCGCTCGATGGGGCGGGCGAGCTGCCGCTGGTGCTCGAGCTACCCCCCCGGCCTCGGTCTCGGCTTCGCGCGGCTGCTCGATCCCGAGCTTTGCAACCCGCTCTATCTCCTTCCCAACCCGCAGGACTGGAGCTTTGGCCTGCTGCCGCAGGAGATCGACCTCGGCCTCGCGGCGCAGCGCGCCCTGCTCGCCCCGGGCCTGCAGGCCAGTGCCGCCTGGGGCGCCGGATCGCGCGCGCCGCACCTGGCGCTCTTCCTGCCGATCCTGCCCGGCGCCCCGGCGCAGCGCCTCGTTCTGAGCCTGCGCCCGGTGGCCAGCCCCGAGGCCCCCTCGGGCGCGCGGTTCTCCTGCAACGGCAGGCTGCTGGCCGAGCCGCGCTGGCAAAACAGCACCCCGGTCGAGCTTGAGCTCGAACTGCAGGAGGCCGACCTGCAGGCCGCCCCCGCGGTGCTGCTGATCGAGCCGCTCTCCCCGGCCACCCCGGCGGATCTCGGCCTCGGGCAGGAGCGCGGCCTGGCCGGGCTCGGGCTCTTCGACCTCAGCCTGACACCGGAGGGATGAGCGCCATGCTGCTGCCGTCCAACAGCCGTTTCGAGCAGCCCATGGAGGGGCGCGAGCTGAGCACCGGGATCCGCCTCGGCCGCGGCTGGCACACCGGGGACCCCGCGGACGCAGGCGCGGCCTGGACCCGCAGCCCGCGCGCCACGCTGCAGATCTCCGCCGGACATTTTCCCGAGCCGGTGCCGCTGCGCCTGACCCTGCGGGCCTTTTGCGCCAGCCCGGAGCGGCAGGGCACGCTGCGCCTGCTCAGCCCCGGCCAGCCGGTTCTGCAGCGCGTGCTCACCAGCACCGCGCCGGTCACCCTGCTGCTGCCGACGCCGCGCCACGCGCCGGGAGCGGAAAGCACCGCGCTCACCCTCGCCTTCGACCTCTTCGGCAGCCCGCTGCTGGAGGGCACCGGACCCGACGAGCGCCAGCTCGGCCTCGCGCTCCTCGATGTCACCCCGCGCTGGCCTCTGCGCCGGCGCCTGAACGCGGTGCTGTCCCGGCTGCGGCGCGGCTGATCCCGCGCCCCCATGCCGTGTCTTGCATGTAGCACCTTGCCCCCGGGGTACGGTGCTGGCCCTGTGCGCTTGATCCCCCCCCCACCGGGCCTCTATCAAATCTACGGACTTGTCCCTCTCCTGCACGGGAGCCCGCGCAGGAGAGGGACCAAGAAGGCGGCGCATACCGCCCGGACACGGACGTTTCAGAGGCAGGACCCCATGAAGACAGCATTCATCACCGGCATCACCGGACAGGACGGCGCCTATCTCGCGAAGCTGCTGCTCGAAAAGGGCTACGAGGTCCACGGCGGGGTGCGGCGCATCTCCCATTCCGAGACCGTCCGGCTGGAGCTGCTGGGGATCGCCGACCAGGTCACCCTGCACGAGTTCGACCTGACCGAGCAGAACAACATCTTCCGCACTTTGCAGAAGATCGAGATGGACGAGTTCTACAACCTCGCGGCGCAGAGCTTCGTCGGCGCCTCCTGGGACCTGCCGATCTACACCTCCGACGTCGACGCCATGGGTGTGGTGCGGGTGCTCGACACGCTGCGCAGCCTGCGCCCGGACGTGCGCTTCTACCAGGCCTCGACCTCCGAGATGTTCGGCCTCGTGCAGGCGGTGCCGCAAAGCGAGACCACGCCCTTCTACCCGCGCTCGCCCTATGGCGTGGCCAAGGTCTATGGCCATTTCATCACCAAGAACTACCGCGAGAGCTTCGGCCTGCACGCCAGCTCGGGGATCCTGTTCAACCACGAAAGCCCGCTGCGCGGCGCCGAGTTCGTCACCCGCAAGATCACCCTCGGCCTCGCGGCGCTGGCCCGCGGCGGCGAGGCGGCGGTGGAGCTCGGCAACATGGACGCGCAGCGCGACTGGGGCTTTGCCGGCGACTACGTCGAGGGCATGTGGCGCATGCTGCAGCAGGACGAGGCCGACGATTACGTGCTGGCCACCGGGGTGACCACGACGATCCGCGACTTCTTCACCTATGCCGCCGAGGAGCTTGGCATGGATCTGGCCTGGGAAGGCGCGGGAGAAGCCGAGACCGCCACCGACCGCAAGAGCGGCAAGCTGGTGATGAAGGTGAACCCGAAGTTCTACCGCCCCGCCGAGGTCGACCTGCTGATCGGCGACGCGACCAAGGCGCGCGAGAAGCTCGGCTGGGAGGCGCGCACCGACATTCGCGCCCTGGCGCGGATGATGGCCAAGTCCGACTACGACGCGCTCGCCTGAGCCGCCTGACCCACCGACTGCCCTTTTGCCCAAGGAAATCCCGATGAGCCCGCTGCTCTCCAAGCTCCGCTCCACCGCCCGCCGGGTGCTGAAGGGCCCACCGCCGCCGCCCGATGGCCACCAGTACCACGGCGCCTTCCGCGGCAGTCTCGACGGGCTCTCCGATGACGGTGTTCTGCGCGGCTGGGTGATCCGCCACGACAGCAAGAAAGGCCGGGTGCCGGTCGGGCTCTACGCCGGGACCACCCTGATCGACGCCCGCGTCGCCGACGAGCTGCGCGAGGACGTGCGCGACGTGACCGGCGGCGAGACGACCTGCGGCTTCCAGTTCCGCCTGTCGGAAATCCACCACCAGAAGATCGCCGAGGCCGGCGGCGCGCTGCGCCTGCGCATCGAGGGGCCGGAGGGGATCGAGCTGGGACGGCTGCAGCTCGAGGTCGAGGACGCCGCGCCCGGCGCTGGCGCCGACATGGTGACCGGCTGCCGCTTCGCGCTGAAGCGCGAGCTGGCGGCCCTGCGCGCGCTGCTGGACGAGACGCCCCCCGGTCGAGGCCCTGCCCTCCGCGCCGGAGCCGCGCCCCGCGCTGAGCCGCCACCGCAATCTCCTGACCACCGAGCGGCTGGTCCCCGATATCCCGAAGAGCGGCCAGCCCGCCTATCTCGATTACGTGCGCTACCGCTACCGGCTGAACGAGCGCTTCCCGGTCGAGCCCGGGCTCGAATGCCAGGACCACTACCTCTACTGGTACATGAGCGCCTACCGCAGCGGCGAGAACCACCGCATCCCGATCTCGGCGCAGCAGATCGCCTATCTCAACGCGCCGCAGACCATGGGCGGGCAGACCAATACGCTCACCCGCGTCATGTGGTGGCGGCTCATGGGCCGACCCGACATGCTGGGACGGCTCAACCTCAACGACCGCGACGCCTATCTCGACGTGCTGTTCTGGTGGGCGCACCAGGACGTGGCCACGCTCTACTTCGAGGATTGCCTGGTGCCGGAGCAGGTCGCCGAGGCGCTGCGCGAGGTGCCCCCGGCACGCCGGCTCGCCGCCTTCCCGCTGAGCCAGTTCGCCGCGCGCTTCCACGCCGAGAACCCGAAACTGAAGTTCCTCGACATCGAGACCGCCGAGGGCCGCAAGACCCTGCTGCTGATCCTGCTGTTGCAGGCGGCGCAGCGCCCCGACCTGTTGCGCTACATCCCGCAGGAGCAGATCGACGCGCTGCTCGCCCCGGGCGCTTCCGGCGGCGCCTCGGAACTCGAGCTCTTCGTCAACGCCCTCCTCGAGGACGGCACCGGGGAAGAACAGGCAGATCCCATTGCCCTGCCCCGCGCCCGCTACGCCGCGGCGCTGCGCCGCAAGTACTTCGACCTCGGCAGCCGCGCCTTCCTGACCTTCGACCAGGCCGGCAACCGTTTCGAGGCCGCCGCCATGCCGCTGCCCGATCCCGCCCGCCGCGAGGTCGACGTGCAGCTAATCGGCCCGCTCGCCAAGGCCTCGGGCCTCGGCCAGGCCACGCGGCTCTCGGCCGAGATCCTGCGCGCCACCGGGCTTGACGTGCGCGGCGTCGACTTCGACCTCGACAACCCGGCACCCGAGGGCTTCTCCTCGGAGACGCTGATCGAGGACTACGGCCCGGCCAAGATCAACCTGCTTCACCTCAACGCGGAATCCGTGCCGCTGGCCTATTCCTACCAGCCCGATGTCTTCTCGGGCGCCTACAACATCGGCTACTTCTTCTGGGAACTCGACATGCCGGCCTATTGCCACTACCTCGGCATGTCGCTGCTCGACGAGATCTGGGTCTCCACCGAGTACGGGCTGCGGATCTACAAGCCGGGGGCCGAGGGCAAGCCGGTGGTCAACGTCGGCATGTGCTACGAGGAGCACCCCGACATCACCCGCGAGACCGCCCGCGGCTTCGTCGAGGCACGCTTCGGCTTCGACGAGAGCCACCACGTCTGCCTCGTCGCCTTCGACAGCTTCTCCTTCGTGCAGCGCAAGAACCCGGTGGCGGTGCTCGAAGCCTTCCAGCAAGCCTTCGAGGGGGTGCCCGAGGCGCGGCTGGTGGTGAAGACGCAGAACCGCACCAAGGTGTTCGACCCGGTGCAGGTGGCGCTCTGGAACCGCGTCGACGCGATCATCGAGAGCGATCCGCGCATCGTGGTGATGAACGAGACGCTGAGCTACCGCGACCTGCTGCAGCTCAAGGCCGGTTCGGATTGCTACATCTCGCTGCACAAGTCCGAGGGCTGGGGCTTTGGCATGATCGAGGCCATGGCGCTGAAGGTGCCGGTGATCTGCACCGCCTATTCCGGCAACATGGACTTCTGCTCGGACGAGACCGCCTGGCTGGTGGATTACGAGGAGGTGCCACTCGAGCAGGGCGACTACATCTTCGTGCGCGAGGGCTCGCTCTGGGCCGAGCCCTCGGTCACCGATGCCGCCCGCCAGCTGCGCGCCGCGCGCGACAACCCAGAGGCCAGCCGCGCCAAGGCCGAGGCGGCCTATTCCCACATCCGGGAGAATTTCTCGGTGGAGGCCATCGCCGGACGCTACGGCGGGCGGCTGCGGGAGATCCTCGCCGAGCTGCAGGCGCCGCGGGCGAGCTGAGCCCGGGGCGTCAGACCCAGCTTCCCACCGCCAGCACCGCGCAGGCGGTGGCGACCCGCGCGCCGCTGAGATCCCAGGCCGAGATCTCGGCGCTGCCCGAGGCCAGCGTGCCGACCGAGAGCAGCTGCGCGGCCCCCGAGGCACAGCTGCCGCTCACCACGGGCGGCGCGGCAAACCCTGCCGGGTAGCTCCAGCTGACCGCCCCCGCCGCGCTGCTGGTCAGCGTGTGCCAGCAAAGCTGGGTGCCGTCCGCCAGCCGCCAGGTAGCTGCCCGCCGCCCCCCGAGCCCTGCTCGAGCAGTGCCCCCGGTGCTCTCGCCTGCCGCCTGCGCCACCGTGCCGAGCACGCCCGAGCCGCAGAGCGCGCCATCGACCCGCGCGCCCTGCGGCAGATGCGCCACGCCGGTGGTCGCCGACAGGCTCAGCCCGATCCGCCAACCCGCGCCATCCTCCGAGACCTTCACCGAGAAATCATCCTCCCCGGCGCAGCCCATCTCGGCACGGCCCGACCAGCCGGACTGGAAGAGCAGGCTGGCGGTGTCGCCCGCCGCCGCCTTGTTGATCTTCAGCTGGTGGCCAGCTCCGGCGTGGCTGAGCAGCGTCGCCTCCGAGGCCACCGCCAGCCGGTTCACCGCGTCGGGCGCGGCGTTCACCCCGAGCTCGAGCATCTGGCCCCGGCTCGGCAGCGACATCTCCTGCCAGTCGCCCTCCTGCCAGACCAGCGCCGCCGCCTCGTCGAGCACGAAGGCCAGCCAGCCCGGCCCCGGCGCGAGGAACTGCCAGGCCGTGCCGTCCCAGAAGGCCAGCGCCCCGCCCTGCCCCGACCAGGCGCCGCCCGCCGCCGCAGGCAGCAGGTAGCGCGCGCCGGGCGCGGGCTCGGCGGGAGGGTCGGGAAGCGTGCGGCTCTGCACCGCCAGCTGCACCAGCGCGTCGAGCCGCAGCAGCGCCTCGTTGTGGGTGACGTGCTTCTGCGCCTGCGCCGGGGCGAGATAGGGCAGCGAGAGGTTGGCGGACAGATCGGACATGCGGCGGCTCCCTGCGCGATGCCCCCTCGCGGAGGCTCATGGCAGGCAGGGTAGGCGCAGCGCCCCTAAGCGGATCCTGCACCGCCGCGCGCGCGAAGCGCAACGGCCCGGGCGCCGCTTGGAGATGCCTCGAGAGAGGGTCGATCCGGGCGAAACCGCCCGGATCAGAGACTGTTTTCGGCTCAGGCCCTCAGGCCAGCTCGAGCCGCGCCCCGGTCATCAGGTCGAGATCGGTGCCCAGCAGCACCAGGTCCGATCCGCCCGCGGTCAGCAGCAGGTCGTCGCCGTCCTGCACGAAGGCCGCCCGCGCCGCGGCGGTGTCGGCAAAGCCGAAGCCCTCGAGCCGCAGCGTGTCCCAGGCCTCGAAATCAGCGATCGTGGCGCTGCCGCCGCTGGCGAAGAGGAAGAGATCCGCATGGGCGCCGCCGACCAGGATGTCGTCGCCGGTGCCGCCGTCGAGCACGTCATCGATGCCCTGACCCCGCATCCAGGCCTCGTAATCGGCCTCGGTGCCGGCGATGAACTCGGCGCTCTGGGCAAAGCCCTGCACCACCTCGGACCGGCTCATCCCGCCGTCCAGCCGCGCCGTCCAGTTGGCGAGCCCGGTGGCATCCGCATCCCGGCCCAGCACGTTGTTGTAGAGCAGGTCGACGAAAGCGCCGTTGTCGAGCGCGCCGTAGGTTTTCTGGAACTCGGCGCTCTGCACGAAGCCGTCGACCACCTCGAGATAGGCCCGCCCGTCGGCGAGCCGGCCGCTCCAGTTATCGAAGCCGGTGACATCCGGTGCGCGGTCCAGCGTCGCCTGGTAGAGCCGGAAGACATCGTCACCCCAGGAGGCCGCGCCGCCCTCGGACAGGGCGTGGTGGATGCCGTAGGCCGCCGCATCCGCCGCGGTCTTGGCGATGAACTCGGCGCTCTGCGAGAAGCCGAGCACCACCTCGGGGCGGCTCCAGGAACCCCCGTCGAGCCGCGCGGTCCAGTTGGCCAGCCCGGTGGCATCGGGATCGCGGTCCAGCACGTTGTTGTAGAGCAGGGTGACGAAGCCTTCGTTGTCCAGCGCGCCGTAGGTTTTCTGGAACTCGGCGCTGCCGGTGAAGCCGCTCGCGACCTCCTCCAGCGTCTTCGCGCCGCTCTCGAGCCGCGCCGACCAGTTGCCGTAACCCTCGAGGTTGGGGGCGCGGTCCAGCGTCGCGAGGTAGAGCCGGTAGACCGTGTCACCCTCGGCCGGGCCCTCGAAAGCCTGATCGCCGAAGAGCAGGTCGTCGCCGCCGCCGCCGAGCAGCGTGTCCGACCCGCCGCCGCCGATCAGGGTCTGGTCGACCTCGCCGAGGCCCTGCAGCAGCTCGTCCGCCGGCGTGCCCTGGAGCAGCGCCGCCGAGGAGATGAGATCGCCCGCCACCGCCTCGCCCGCGATGGCGTCGAGCTTGAGGTTCTCGTCTCCCATGGCGACGCTGTAGCTCAACTCGCCGGAGATTCCCGCGCCCGAGAAGCTGACCTCGTAGACCCCCTCCGGCAGCACCAACTGGTAGCCGCCCGAGGCCCAGCTCGTGGTGGTATAGGTGCCCGCGGCGCCGGTGGCGATGACGGTGATGCCGCCCAGCCCCTCGCCGATGTCGTAGAAATCATCGCCGTCGGCATCGTCGATCACCACCCCCAGGAGCTGCGCCTGGTAATCGGCGCGGGTGCCGAAGTCCTGCGTCATCGCATAGGGGCCGATGCCGCCCGAGGCGGCGGCGACGCCGATGCCGACCTCGGTCACCCCCGAGGAGAGGATGGCGTTGCGGTGCCCGGCCGGGCTCTGCATGCCGCCGGTGCCCACGCCCCAGTCGATGTAGAAGGCGGCGTGGCTGTGCAGCGGATCCTCGGCATAGGCAAAGACGTTCTCGTTGAGCCGGGTCCAGCCGGTGTAGCCCGCCGCCACGACCCGGTCGCGCAGCACCGGCTCGTCGTCGATCTGGTGGGCCTGGGTCTTGGTGTCGATCATCAGCTGGGTGTGGTCGTCGGCGGCATCGGCCAGGGCGCTGTTCCAGGCCAGCGGCGCCACCGGGTCATAGGCGGCGAGCTGCTGCTTGAAGAGATCGAGGTCGACGCCGAAGTAGTCCAGCGCCTGGGTGATGTTGGCCTGCGCGCCGGTGCCGCTGGCGGCATCCGAGATCAGCGCATCGAACTCCCCCGTCGGGTCGAGGCGGGCGCGGTTGATGTATTCCAGCATCTGCTGTTCGAAGGCGGTGGGGGTCTGGGTCGACATGATATCCTTCGTGTTTCTACTCTGGTGCTTGGGAAATTCCGAACTTCTGAAACTCTGAAAACTCTGGAAGCGGGGCTTACAGGTAGGTCTAACCGGCCAAAAGTAACCCACTCCCCCCCCTCATCGGCTATAGGCTTGGCGAGGACCGGCGCTGGCCCGGCTCTGGCCTGCCGCGGGCCGGCCCTAGAACAGCAACATGTCATCGTGAATGTCAGATTGAAGCACCCCCTGCAGGGTGATGCTGCTGCCTTGGGCGGAAAACACCACCCCCTGTTCCCCCTGCTCCAGATGCGCCCGGATCTCCGCCGCCGAGCCGAAACCAAAGCCCTCGAAGACCAGCAGGTCCCAGCGCTCGAGATCGGCCACCACATGGGTGCCCCGCGCCTCGGCGCGGAAGACGAAGCGGTCCGAGAGCATGCCGCCGACCAGCAGGTTGGTCCCGCCGCCGCCGTCGAGCAGGTCGTCCTCGCCGGTCCCGCGCAGGAAGGCCAGCAGGTCCGGGGCGCTGCGGGCGGTGAACTCGGCGCTCTGGGAAAAGCCGCGCACCACCTCGGCGCGGCTCATCCCCGCCTCGAGCCGGGCGGTCCAGTTGGCCTGCCCCGCCGCGTCGCCCTCGCGGCCCAGCACGTTGCGGTAGAGCTGCGCGACGAAGCCCGCCGCGTCGAGCGCGCCGTAGCTCTGGCGGAACTCGGCGCTGGCGGTGAACCCCTCGACCACCTCGGGAAACGGCCGTCCCTGCGCCAGCCGGGCGCTCCAGTTCAGCAGGCCCGGCAGGTCGGGGGCGCGGTCCAGCACCGCCTGGTAGAGCCGGAAGACATCGTCCGCCCAGCCCTGCTGCAGCGCCTCGCGGCTGTGCCCGGCCGCCCCGGCGGCGCTGGCGGCGATGAACTCGGCGCTTTCGGAAAACCCCAGGACCACCCGCTCGCGGCTCATCCCCGCCTCGAGCCGCGCGGTCCAGTTGGCCAGCCCCTGCGGCTCGGGCTCCCGGTCCAGCACGTTGCGGTAGAGCAGCGTCACGAAACCGGCGTCATCGGGGGCGCCATAGGCCTGGCGGAACTCCGGCGCGCCGGTAAAGCCCGCCGCCACCGAGACGAGGTCGCGCTCGCCCGAGAGCAGCCGCGCGCTCCAGTTCCACAGGCCCGCGGCATCGGGCGCGCGGTCGAGCGTGGCGCGGTAGAGCCGGTAGACCGATCCCGCGACCGGATCGAAGCCGGGGTCGGCCTCCGCGCCGCTCAGCACATCGTCCCCCGGCCCGCCGAGCAGCAGGCTGCCTGCGGCGGTCGGCGTTTCGCCCGGAGTTTCTCCCGGCGGTTCGCCGGGCGTCTCCTCCGGCGGTTCAGGCTCTGATCCGGGCTCTTCTTCGTCCGGCACCTCCTCCACCGGCTGCGGCTCGGGGATCGGGCTGGTGTCCAGGTGCCACAGGTCGCGCAGATCCCCGATGTCGAAATCCGCCGCCGAGAGCGGGCTGCCCGCGGCGCTGCGCACCTGCAGCACATCCGCGCCGATCTTGATCCGCGCGCCGGTCGAACTGGGGGTGATCGTCAGCGCCGCCACCGTGTAGAACCGCCCCATGGCCGAGAGGTCGATGCGATCCACCCCCGGCTCGAAATCGTCGATCCGGTCAAGCTCCCCGTCGCCGTCGATCACGAAGACATCCGCCCCGGCGCCGCCGTGCAGCCGGTCCCGCCCCGGCCCGTCGATCAGCACGTCGTCCCCGGCGCCGCCGCGCAGCGTGTCGTCGCCTGCCCGCCCGCGACCTGGTCGTTGCCCGCGCCGCCCTGCCAGCTGTCCGCCCCGGCGCCGAGCTGCAGCCTTGCGCCGATCTGCCCCAGCTCGGCACGCAGCAGGCTGATCCCGCCGCCCGAGCCGGGCGGCCCCTCGGGCCAGCCGCCAGCCACGTAGATCTCCAGCGTCGTCCCTGCCCCGCTGCCGCTGCGCGCCAGCGCCAGCGCGGCGGGATCGCTCAACGCCATGCCCGCGTCATCGGCCAGCGTTGCCAGGTGCAGCAGCCGCCCGCCGGGCAGCAGGGTCAGCAGGCTGATGCCGTCGTCGCTGCCGCCCGCCACCAGGTAGAGCTGCCCGTCCACCACGAGGCTGGCCAGCGCGGTGACCCCGGCGAAGCGCGTGTCCAGATCATCGCCGACAAGGTCGGTCACCCGCATGCCGCCATCCGCCGCCAGCGCCACCACCGCCAGATGCCCCGAGCCCGCGCCGATCAGCGCGTAGCTCTGCCCGGCCAGCGTCACCAGCTCGAGCCGGGTCGGCGTGTCGAGAAACAGCCCGTCGTACACCCGGAGCTGGCGCATATCGCTCAGCCCGCCGGAAGGTGCGATTTCCCATGAATAGAGACTGTTTTCCCCGGGTGAGAGCGCCAGAACCCCGCTCTGCGTGCCAAGCTCCGCCACCGCCAGCGCCGAGACCGCGCCGATCTCGCGGGCCGAGGTCCCCACGCGCAGGATCCCGTCTGATCCGACCTGCCAGACCTCGATCCCCGGACCCTGCCGCGCCGCGCTGACCAGAAGATCCGCCCCGCCACCCTGCCCCGGCAGCACGACCAGATCCGCCAGCGCCCGCGCCGCGCCATCGCCGTAACGCAGCGAGACCCGCTCCGCGAGCGCGCCATCCGCGCCGATCCGCCAGCCCTCGATCCCCGCGCCGGCGCCGCCCGGCACCAGCAGCAGATCCGCCCCGCCGATCTCGGCGACCAGCAGCCGGCGCGGCGCGGAGAGCCCGGGATTAGAGCCTGCATAGCCCTGCACCGTGGTGATCCCCAGGTCCGCGCTCCAGCCCAGAAGCCCGGTTCCGGCGCTGTAGATCCGCAGGCCGCCCTCCCCACTTTCCTCCGCAGGCCAGGCCAGCAGCGCCGAGAGCCCCATCATCTGCGCCGCGCCCGCGGGGCCCAGGTCGGCCCCGGCAAACTGCGTCGTCACATGGCTGAGCTGCCCCATCTCGCGTCCCGCGTCCTGCCCGGCGTGGCCTCCAGCTATGCCCCCGCCGCCCTCGCCACGTGGTTAACGCCGTGCCCTGAAATCCGCGCAAAATGTCTCGCATTGTCGAGAACTGCCGCGCGCGGTTGCGCGCCCCGCCGCGCTCCGGCATGACCTAGGGCAAGAGCCCCGGCAGAGAGACCGACCATGCGCGCGCCCCAGCCCCCTTCGGTGCAGACCCGGATCACCATCCTCCTGGCCACGTGGAACGGCGCGACGCACCTGCAGGAACAGCTCGAGTCGTACCTGGCGCAGACCCATGAGGCCTGGGACCTCTGGGTCAGCGACGACGGCTCCAGCGATGCCACGCGGGAGATCCTCGAGGCCTTCCGCGCCGCCGAGAGCCCTCGCCGCGAGGTGCGCATCGTCGCCGGGCCGCGGCGCGGCCATGCCGCCAACTTCCTGTCGCTGCTGTGCCACCCCGAGCTGCCCGCCGGGCCGGTGGCGCTCTCGGACCAGGACGACGTCTGGCTGCCCGGCAAGCTGGCGCTGGCGCTCTCGGCGCTGAAGAACGCCGGGCCGGTGGCGCTCTACGGCGCGCAGAGCATCCACACCGACCAGGCGCTGCGCCGCATCGGCGGCTCGCGCCCGCCGCGCGGACGGCCCTGTTTCGGCAATGCGCTGACCCAGAACGTGGTAAGCGGGCACAGCGCCACGCTCAGCGCCGGGGCGCTCGAGCTGGTGCGCCGCGCCGGCGTGCCCGAAGGCATCCCCTACCACGACTGGTGGCTCTACCAGCTGGTGAGCGGCGCCGGCGGCGAGATCGTCATCGACCCGGCCAAGGTGCTCTATTATCGCCAGCACGTCAGCAACGCGATGGGCGCGCACCAGGGGCTGTCGGCGCGGCTGGTGCGGGCGCGGCAGGTGCTCGGGCGGACCTACGCGGGCTGGATCGGCGCCAATCTTGCGGCGCTGGAGCGGGTCTCGGAGCTGCTCACCCCGGAAAACCGGGCGCTGATCGCCCGCCTGCGCGCGGAGCCGCCGCGTCCGGGGCTGTCGCGGCTGCTGACCTTCCGCCAGCTCGGCCTGCACCGGCAGACCCGGCTGACCACGGCGAGCCTCTACCTCGCCGCAGCGCTTGGGCGGGTCTGAGGCGAAACAGGCTCTAACGAGGGGAAATCCACCCCCTCAGGCGCGGCGCTTCATGTTGTCCTCATGGTCGCGGATGCCCTGGTCGACGTCGTCGTAGAAGGTCAGATGACCGTCTTCCAGCACCACCACCGCGTCGCAAAGCTGGCTGATCTGTCTCATGGAATGGCTCACCACCACCGCTCCGGCGTTGCGCATGCGCTCCTTGAAGAGCGCGTCGCTGCGCGCCTTGAAGGAGGCGTCGCCCACCGCGGTGATCTCGTCCACGAGGTAGGTGTCAAAGGCGATGCCCATGGAGGTGCCGAAGGCCAGGCGCGACTTCATCCCCGAGGAATAGGTCTTCAGCGGCAGGTGGAAATGCACCCCGAGCCCGGCGAAGTCCTCGACGAAGGCGATGAGCTCATCGGTGTCGACGCCGTAGATCCGACCGATGAAGCGACAGTTCTGCGCGCCGCTCAGCTCGGGGTGAAAGGAGCCGGCAAAGCCCACCGGCCAGGAGATCGAGCCCGAGGAGCTGATCTTGCCCGAAGTCGGCGGCTCGGTGCCGGCGATCATCTTCAGCAGCGTCGACTTGCCCGCGCCATTGCGCCCCAGCAGCCCCACCGAGCGGCCGCTGGGGAAGGTCATGGAAACATTCTCCATGATGGTCTTGCGCTTGCCCTCCATGACGAAGGTCTTGCTGACGTTCTCGAAGCGGATCATCTCCGGCGCGCCCTCAGCGGCGGTCCTTGACCGAATAGGCCAGCAGCACGGCGGTCGACCAGAGCAGGAAGAGGAAGAGCGACACCACCATCAGCAGCGTGAGGCGGCTCGGGTATTCCGCGGTCTCGGCGCTGGTCGGCTTCATGTAGGCGGCGAGGTAGCGGCTCTTGCGCTTGGCCTCGGCCAGCGCGCTGTCATAGGCGGTCAGCGCCGACAGGTAGGCGCGCTCGGCGAACTCGCGGTCAACCGAGAGCCGCTCATAGTCGCCGACCAGATCGGCAAAAACCTGGCCGTTCGCCCCCGAACCCTCGAAGCCGAGCTTCTGGCGCTCGGCTGAAATGCGCGCACGGATCACGTCGAGCCGACGCTCGGCCTGGCCGACGCGCGGATCGTTCTGCTGCGAGGTCTCGCGCAGGAGGTCAAGCTCGATGATCTGCTCGGCTTCCTGGGCCTGCAGGTTGCTGAGCAGCCCGGCCTGGCTCTGCAGGTCGATCTGCGGGTCGATGATCTGGGTCTCGTTGCGGAAGCGGGTGACCGTCTCGCGCGCGACCTTGAGCCGCTCCACCGCCTCGTCGAGCTCGTCGCGCGAGTAGCTGATCGCATCGGCCCGGGCCACGGCGCTGAGCTCGTTGATCACGTCCGCGCTCTCGTCGAGCAGGGTCTGGGAGATCAGCGTCGCATCCTCGGGACGGAAGGCGCGGACCTCGACCTCGATCAGCCCGGCGCTGTAGGAGATGCGGACCATGTCGCCCCAATAGGCCAGCAGCTGCTCGATCGAGGCGTCCTGCGGCAGCTTGAACACAGGATCCCAGCCCGGCGGCGACCAGATTGCATGAAGGTCGATCTTCTTGTCGATGTCCGAGACCAGCTTCTGGCTCTGGATGAACTCGTAGAGGATGTCGGTGTCCGAGGAGCTCGAGCTCGAGAGGTTCGTCAGCCCGCCCAGCAGATCGACCGCCGAGGCGGCATCCTCCTGGCGCACGGTGAAGCCGACCTTCGAGGCGTATTGATCCGCCGCAACCAGCCACAGGTAGAGCGCGGTGAGAATGCCCGGCAGCACGACGCCGCAGAAGAAACTCAGCAGCATCAGCTTGTGCCGGCGCCGCGGCTTCGCCGCGCCCGCCGGCGGGCGGGCCGGAGCCTGGGGCACCGCCTTCGGACCCTGTTTCCGCGGCTGGCCCGGGGCCGGCACGACCGCCGGGCGCGGCAATCCGGGTGCGGCCTTCTGCTCGGCGGGGCTGCTGGGCTGGGCGGAACCGGGCTTGGCCTGCCCCCCCTGCTGCGGCTGCGCCTGCTTGGCAGCCTTGTCCTTGGCGGGTTGTGTCAAACGAGCCCCATGGGAATGTCATTTACCTCAAGGCGATGCTAATACACCTCAGACGCACAAGATACCAGTTTCCGGAAGACCCCCCGCATGAGCACCGAAGGTTTTGCGCCGCCCCCCCCAGACGCCTGCCCCGGCCACGGTTTCCGGCCGGCGCTCCTTTCCCGGCGCGCGCGCGGTGGCAGCGCTGATCCTGCGCGAGATGGCCACCAGCTACGGCCGCTCGCCGGGCGGCTACATCTGGGCCATCCTCGAGCCGATCGGCGGCATCGTGATGCTGTCGCTGGCCTTTTCGGCCTTCCTGCGCCACCCCAGCCTCGGGATCAGCTTCCCGATGTTCTACGCCACCGGCATGCTGCCCTTCGTCATGTACACCGAGCTGCAGGGCAAGATCGCCAGCTCGTTGAACTTCTCGAAACCACTGCTGGCCTATCCGACGGTGACCTTCGTCGATGCCATCGCCGGGCGCTTCATCCTGTCGGTGATGACCAAGCTGCTGGTCAGCTACATCATCTTCGGCGGCATCATGCTGATCTACGAGACCCGGGTGACCCTGGACTTCCTGCATATCTTCGAGGCCTTCGCCCTGGCGGGGCTGCTCGGGCTGGGGCTCGGCACGCTCACCTGTTTCGTCTTCACCCGCTTTCCACTGGCGCAGCAGGCCTGGGGCATCGTCACCAAGCCGCTGTTCCTGGTCTCTGGCATCTTCTACCTCTACGAGACCATCCCCCATCCCTACCAGAGCTACCTGTGGTACAACCCGCTGGTGCATATCATCGGCATCATGCGCAAGGGGTTCTACCCGACCTATGACGCCAACTACGCCTCGCCGGTCTACGTGCTCTCCATCGCGCTGATCAGCCTGGCCCTCGGTCTGCTGCTGCTCCGGCGCTACCACGCCGAGATCCTGAACCGCTGAGCCTATTCTCCTCCCCCTGGCCTTCTCCCCTGTCCTATACTTCATCCATCCGGAACCACATGCCCACGCTTTTCCTCCATGTCGGTCTGCACAAGACCGGCACCACCAGCCTGCAGAAGGCCTTCTTCGACAATCGCGCCGCGCTTGAACGCCAGGGGTTTCTCTATCCCCACACGGGCCTTTCCCCGAAGCCGGTGAACTGGGGGCACCACGAGCTGGCCTATGCCCTGCGCCATCGGCCCCAAGGAATCGAGATGTGGCAGGCTCTGCGCAAGGAAGCCGATGACGCCGGGCTGCCGAACGTGGTGGTCTCCTCCGAAGAGCTTTCGCTTCTGCCCTTCGCCAGCCTGCCCGGGCCCGCAGCCTTCAAGCTGATTTCCAAGATCTTCGAAGGCTACGATGTCCGGCTGATCTGCTACCTGCGGCCGCAGGCGGAGATGATCGCCTCGCTCTACAACCACCATGTCAAATCGGTGGGCGAGAAACGCGACATTCTCGAGTTCATCGCCCAGGTCGCCCCGCGGCTCGACTACCAGAACTACCTGAACGTGGCCGCCCATGGGCTCGGCACCGAAGCCATCGAGGTCCGGCTCTATCAGAAGAGCCACATGAAAAACGGCGACATCATCTCCGACATGGCCGACCGCCTCGGCATCGATCTCTCCGACGGATTTACCATACGTCAGGCATCGCTCAACTCCGGGCTGACGCGCGAAGGCCTGCAGGCCATGCTCGAGGCCAACCGCCGACTCACCGGCGACCCCGAGCGGCTCAAGGCCGAGCGCACCGCCATCATCGAGCGGCACCGCGCACCAGCCTTCTACCGCCACCAGCTGCTTTCGGACGAGATGCTGCAGGTCATCGAAGCGCTCTATCGCAACAAGAACCGCCAGATTTCCCGCCGCTTCCTCGGACGCAACGAGCCCCTGTTTGCCGTCAGCTCCGAAGCCGAAGCCCTGGCGTAGAGACCAACCGCGCCTCGGCGAGCGCCGCCAGCAGATCGGCGGGATCCATACGCGTCCCCTGCGGCACCGGCAAGAGCGCCCCGGGCGCGCCCTGCGCCAGGGCCCGGGCCACCGCCTCGCCCTGGGCGCCGAGATCGAAGCTCACCACCGGCAGGCCGGTGGCCAGCATCTCGTGGGTGGTGAAGGAGAAGGTCTCGGGCCAGATCGAGGGCATCAGCCAGCCCGAGATCCCGTAGCGCGCCACCAGCCCCGGCAGGTCGCGCAACTCGTAGCTGCCATGCACGAGGCTCGGTGCGGCGAGCTTGTAGGACGGATCGATATGGCCCAGCACCACCAGTCGCGCGGCACCCGAGCGCGCCAGATCGCGGCTCAGTTCCTGCAACAGCGCCACGCCCTTCTGCTCGCCGATATTGCCCAGGACGCCGATCACCGGCGCGCCGTCGGCCCCGGCCCCCGGCGCGATGCGCGGCGGAGTGGCGGGCAGCACATGCGGCACCACGGCGATACTCCCCGCGATCTGCGGATAGGCCGCGCATAGGATGTCCCGGCTCGAGCCGGAGAAGACCACCACCCGCTCGGCGGCCTGCATCAGCCGGCCCCAGGCCTCCTGCCAGTCGCGCAGCGAGGCGAGCTTGCCGCCGGGCCGCTCGTAGACATGCGCCGGGTCGGCCTCGAGCGGGCCGCCCGCCACCGGCACGCCGCGGTAGAGGCCATCCTTGCCCAGTAGCGTGTAGGAGGGGCTCACCGGGAAGAAGTCGTGCAGCAGGATCTCGACCGGGTGCCTGCCCTGCCCGTCTTCCCGCTCTGCCAGCCGCAGCAGCCGGTCCGGCAGCTCGGACGCATCGCGTTCATGCACGCCGCAGGAATAGACGATGCGCCGCTCCGGCAGCAGCGCCACCAGTCTCTCGACAAGGGCAAAATCGTTGGTCAGACCCTGGGTGAGCCCCGTCGCCCCGTAGAGCTCGAGCTTCCAGCGATGGCCCTGCCCGACCCGCAGCACCAGCGCCGCGCCGCCCGCGGCCACCTCCTGCGCGATGCGTCCCTGCAGGTAGTTCTCGGCGCCGCCGCCGAGCGCATGGGCGATGGTAGACCGGCACGGGCCCCGCCTGCAGCGCGGCCTGCCGACGCGCCGCCAGCACCAGCCCCAGCGCCAGCCGCGGGGTGTTGAGCGGGTCGCGGCGGATGAACTCCTGCACCTCGGCGTCATAGCCCGGGTAGCGCCCGGCGAGCACCCGCAGGTTGCGCTCGAGCAGCCGCTGCTTGTCGGCGCTGCCGAAAGACTGCCCGCCGCGGTGCTCGACGAAGAGGTTGGGCGCGCAGAGATGCCGCCCGCCAAGCTCGGCCACCTTCCGGCACCAGTCGTTCTCCTCGCCGTAGCCACGGCCGAAGATCGTGTCGAACTGCGGCACGCGGGCAAGGAAGCGCGGCGCCAGCGCCATGCAGAAGCCGACCCCGGTGGGTGCCTCGGCGAGCCCGGCCCGCGGGTCGAACCCCGCCGCCACGCGGTCGAGCGCATCGACGTCGCCGGGCGCCAGGTCGTTGCGCTGGCAGATCACCGGCACGGTGAAGATCTCGGCATCGTTGGACATCGGCGTGACCGAGGCGACATCGGGCTCCGCCAGCGGCGCCAGCAGCCGCGGCAGCCAGCCTGCGGGCACCATGGCGTCGGAATTGACCAGCACCACCGGGTCCTCGGGCCAGCGCGCCAGCGCCTCGGTGAAGCCGCGGTTGACCGTGCCGATGAAGCCGAGGTTCTCGGGGTTCTCCAGCAGGGTGACCTCGGGCCGGCCCTCGGCCCAGGTGCGCAGGAAAGGCAGCACCTCGGGGTCGGGCGAGGCATCGTCAATCAGCAGCAGTCGCCAGGCCGTGCCGGAATGCGTCGCGATCCGCTCCAGCGCCTCGGGCAGCAGGTGGAAGGCATTGTAGACCGGCAGGATCAGCGTCGCGGCGCGCTCGGGCGGGACAGGCGGCGGCGCCTCCGGCAGCAGCGCCGAGATCATCTCCACCGCCTCCGAGCGCGGCACCAGCCCGAGCCGCTCCTTGACCACCTCGCGCGCGCCGAGATCGCCCTGCCATTTCCAGCGGTAGATCACCGGCGCCAGCGCCGCCAGCGTCGCCACGAAGCGCAGCGCCATGGGCAGCCGTGCCCGCATAAGCGTGGCCTGGGAGAAGCCGGGCAGGCTCTGGCCCGCCTTGGGCAGACCCTCTCCGCGCTCGGCGATCAGGTCGATCGGCCCGGTCTCGCAGGGGATGTCGAGCGCAAAGCCGCGCCGCACGCTGCCGCCCTGCACCAGGTCGGGCACCGTCCAGGCGCGGGTGCGGTTCACCGCGAGCCCGATCCGCTCGGCCTCGGCCCAGCCCTCCACGTGGATGCGGTTCCGGCGCAGCGCGATGCGGGTGATCTCGCCGTAGGCGGCGCCGCCTTCATCGGTGAGCGAGGTGCCCGGGAGATCCCGCGCGATGTTCATCTCGGCATAGCGCTCGAAGATGCGGTAGATCCGGCCCAGCAGCACGCGTCGTCTCCTTCAGTCTTCCGGCCCGCTTACAGGGCAAACCGTCTTGTCACAGGCCCCGCCCGGTGCCGCGCGAAAATGTTTCGCAGCGAAACAAATGCCGGAACAGGGCCTGTCATGGTCATCCCTTGTCGAAACGGGCCGAGAGCCAGGCGGCGAGATCCGCGCCCAACTCGGCATCCGCGCCTGGCCCGTCGATCTCGAGCCGTGAGCCGCGGCGGCGCAGGGTGAGCCCCGGCCATTGCGCCAGGGTCTCGGGGGCGGGCTTCGGCTCTACGTCGGGGATTTGGCTCTGGATCGGCGCGGGCTCGGAGACCGGCTTCGCCGCCATGCAGCGGGTCAGGATCTCGCGCTCCGCCGCGGCATCGGCGGGGGGGCGCGGCCTTCAGTGCCTGCGCGATCTCCTGCGCGATCCCCGGACGGTCGCGCAGCTGCTGCGCCAGCTCCAGCCCGGCCCGCTCGCTCAACGCCTCGGGGAAGCGCAGCGCCCGGTCGAGGCTCTTCACGATGGCGATGAAGGAATTGATCTTCGAGCGCCGCGCCCGCGGCACCGAGGCAAAGAGTGTCGCCAGAGCGGATTTCTCCGAGGCGAAGACGCCGCGCTCGGCGGCTTTCACCACGATCCGCGCGCGCTCGTAATGGCTGAGGTTGGCGCGGATCTCGTTCTCCTCGATCATCGCGACATAGGCCGCGTGGCCGTCCTCGGGGCGGCGCAGCAGCGCCTGCACCGTGCCGAAGCGCGCCTCGCCGGTTTCCTCCCGCAGCGCCGCCAGCGCCCGGCAGCGGCGCCAGCCCGAGAGCAGCCCGTAGGCGGCGCGGCCGGGCAGGGCGACCACCTCGATCGGCGTCTGCTGGCCGCGCGCCCGCAGGCTGTCGCGCAGCGCCTGCGCCTCCTCGGGATCCTCGGCGATGCGGTCGCGCACCAGGTGGGTCATCTCGATCTGCTCGAGGGGGATCTCCAGCACCAGCTTGCCCTCGCGCCGGGCGGCCTCCCAGCGCTCTGAAAGCTCCTCGAGCGCGGCGCTGGCCGCAGCTCCCGCCGCCACGTCGGCGATCGGCGCGGCCCGCCGCGGGGCGGTGAACATGGATTTGGTCTCGAGCCCCGCCGCGGGCTCGCCGGTGTCCAGGCCGATGTGCGGGCCGGTCTCGAGCGGGGTCAGTCTCTTGCGCTTGGCCATCCGTCTGCTCCTGTCAGGAAAGGGTCCAGGCACAAGCCCGCCCGAACTTGGTTAAGACGGGGTAAGCCCGTCGCGCAGAAAATTGTTTCGCAGCGAAACAGAGTCTCATTCGGCCGCCTTCAGAGCCTGTTCATCGCGCCGCCAACTGCCGAGCAACAACTGCTTCAACGCCGCGTAGGTGGCGTCGAAGGTCTCGCGGCCGCGGGCATAGGTCTCGCGATTGAAGTCGCGGTAGTCGGCCTCGTAGATGCCGCGCACCTGCTCGCCGGCCTGGCCGATGAGCGCGGTGAAATCCTGCCGGTGCGGCGAGAGCACCGGGCCGAGGTAGGCCTGCATCAGCGCCGCGAGCTCGGCCTGCTGGGTGCCGTCGTAGCGGGTGATCACCGCGCGCACCGCGTCCCATTGGAAGGACAGCCCGTCGCGGCCCAGGGCCCGGGCAGCCATGTTCTCGGCCTCCTCGATCGAGGAGAAGGTCGAATGCAGCATGTCGAAGAACCGCCCCGTCGAGTCGAACTCGAGGAAGGAGGCGCCGAGCGGCACCAGCAGGATGTCGGCGGCGGCGAGCCCGTTGATCGTCAGGTAGCCGAGCGCCGGGGGCGTATCGAGGAAGATCACGTCGTACTGGTCGAGGATGCCATCCTCCTCGAGGCTTTCGGTCAGCGCGTCCCAGAGTTTCCAACCGCGGCCCTGCATGCGCCAGACCGGGATCTGGAACTCGGCCCAGTAGAGGTTGAGCTGCGCGCCGATGAGATCGATGTTCAGCCAATGGGTCTTCTGCACGAGGTCCGGGGCCTTGACCTCCAGCGCCTCGGTCAACGTGTCGTCGAGCGGGACGGGGGCCTCGCCGCGGTCGAGCCGGCGCTGGTTCTCGCTCCGCAGGTGGCGGCCGTAGTGGCGCGCCAGCAGCGGGAAGACCGTCTGCCATTCGTCCTCGACCTTGCCGCCGAAGATCGAGGTCATCGAGCCCTGGCTGTCGAGGTCGATCACCAGCACCTTGTAGCCATCGAGCGCGGCCGACATCGCCAGATGCGCGCAGGTCGAGGTCTTGCCGACGCCGCCCTTGAAGTTCGCCACGGCGACCATCTTGGCGGGCAGCCCCTCGGGGCGCCAGGGCAGGTAGTTCTTGGTCTTCGACCCGCCGGCGGCGAAATGCGCCCGCAGCCGCAGCACCTCCTCGAAGGTGAACCACTTGGCGCCGCCCTCGGTCTCGGAGCGGCCCTGCGGCAGCTCGGGGTTCTGCTTCAGCACCCGGCGGAAATGCCCCATGGCGACGGGGATGAGATAGCGGGTGATCTCCCAGGTCGAGAAGAGCCGCAGGCTGCGGCCGCCGTTTTCCTCCAGCCCGCGCCCGGCAAGATCGCCCCGGCCCGCCTCGCAGGCCTGGGCGATGGCGGAGAACCCGGAGGTCTCGAAGGGCCCGCCGAGGGCGCTCAGCGCGGCATCGGGATCGATGTTGAAATAGGGGGGGGAGCTCGGTCTTGATCTCGGCTTTCATGTCCCTGCTCGGCCTTTATGTGTGGCGTTTTTTTGCAGGATAGCGAAAAAACTGCGCACATGGAAGCAAAAGCTGCACATCTACGTATTTTCTCAGCAAATTCGCGGCTTTGGGAGAGGGCGGATCGCTGCGATCCAGGGCAGCCCCTTTCTGCGGGGTTGTTATTTTTTGTTAGTTTATTCGTTACGGTCTGGGAAGTACTTTCCCAAGCATCTGATATTCAATGGCAAAAATGCATCGTTGCGAGCTGCTCCGACTCTGAACCCACGTTCGCCCGACTCTGAACCCACGGCGAAGCGACTCCGATCCCCCGAAGTCGGGCTGGACGGGGACTGTGGATAAAACTAGGCTGAGCGTCACTGAAACCCCGAAAGCGGGCGGGCGCAGATCCGCCGCGAAAAACCGGGGGCAGGGCAGGCAGGACGAGACGATGAGCGCAGCGACACAGCCGCCCGGGCAGGGGGCGGGACACTCCGACAGCGGGCTGCTGCCTGACCGTCATCCGACCGCCGACTTCTTCGTCTGCGACATCTTCGATGCCGCGCCCAAGGATGATCTCGGCTCGATGGAGCACCCGATATTCTCGCTCTCGACCCGGCCCGACCGGCGGCTGCTGAGCTACGAGCACAACGGCACGCAGATCGACGTCATCCCCTCGGTCAAGGGCCGCGCCACGATCCACGACAAAGATATCCTGATCTACTGCGTCAGCCAGCTGATGGCGGCGCTGAACGCCGGCCGCGAGGTCTCGCGCACGCTACAGCTCAAGGCGCATGACCTGCTGGTCGCCACCAACCGCGACACCTCGGGCGACGGCTACACCCGGCTCAAGGACGCCTTCGAGCGGCTCGCCGGCACCCGCATCACCACCAACATGACCACCGGCGGCCTCGAGACCACCCGCGGCTTCGGCCTCATCGAAAGCTGGGAGATCGTCCGCCGCTCGCGCGGCGGGCGGATGATCTCGGTGACCGTGACCCTCTCGGAATGGCTGTTCCGCGCGGTGCTGGCAAAATCGGTGCTGACCCTCAGCCGCGACTACTTCCGCCTGCGCAAGCCGCTCGAGCGGCGCCTCTACGAGCTGGCGCGCAAGCATTGCGGCAAGCAGGCGAGCTGGCAGGTCTCGGTTGGCACGCTGCACAAGAAGTCCGGCTCCGCGGCGCCGCTGCGGGTGTTCCGCGCCGCGCTGCGCAAGATGATCGCCGAGGCGACGCTGCCGGACTACGCGCTGCGCGAGCTGCCGGGCGATCTCATCGTCATCGAGCGCCTGCGCGCCACCCGCGGCGACCACTACCACCGGACCGCATCTGTCGGACGATGCCTTCGAGGCCGCCCGCGCGCTGCGCCCCGGCGCCGACGTCCACGCCCTTGCCGCCCGCTGGCGGGGCTGGTGGGAGGAGACCGGCCGGCCGCGCCTCGGCAATGCCGACGCCGCCTTCCTCGGCTGGGTGAAGGCGCAACGGTGAAGGTGAAGAGATGCTGACCTTCGACAGAATTGTTTCGCTGCGAAACAAGGCCGGACGGCTGCTCGGCCGGGGCAGGGGGGCGCCGCGCCCGCCGCAGCCGATCCGCGAGCGGGTGGTGCTGTTCCACTTCCCGAAGACCGGCGGCACCTCGCTGCACCGCTTCCTGCTGCCGCATTTTCCGCGCGAGACGATCTGCCCCGAGCGGCTGCGCAACCTCGACCGGTTCGACGCGGAGCAGCTCGCGGGCTATCGCTATGTCTCCGCCCACATGGATTACGAGCGGTTCCAGCTCATCCCCGGTCCGCATTGCGCGATCACCGTGCTGCGCGAGCCCAAGGCGCGGGTCCTGTCGCTCTACTATTTCTGGCGGGCGCATTCCTGGCGGGTGATCGAGGAACGCAAGTTGAAGGGGCCGCGGCTGGCCAAGGACCTGGGGCTGCTGGAGTTCCTGCGCCATCGCACCGAGGGCTTGCCCTCGGACACTGACAACTACTACGCCCGCAGCCTGATCGGCCGGCATTGGGTCGGCCCGCGCGGCGAGATGCGGCTGAGCGACGAGGAGGCGCTGCCCCTGGCCCTGGAGCGGCTCGGGGAGTTCGACATCGTCGGCTTCACCGAGGACATGCCGGCTCTGTTCCGCCAGGTGACCTCGCGGCTCGGGATCGCCATGCCCAGGGAGATGCCCTGGGCGCTGTCGTCGCAGGAGCGCGCCCGCCATCCGGACATGGAAGAGGTCGACCGCGAGGAGATCACCCCGGAGATCGACGCCGAGCTCGACCACCTGACGCGGCTCGACCGGGTGATCTACGAAGAGGCCAGGCGGCGGTTCGGGCGCCACTAGCCTAGGTGGCAGAGGTCACAAAGGTCTGCCTTTCGTGGGCCGCGCGCCGCTCGCTAGGCCCGCCAAGCTGCCGTTCGCGCAGGGCGCGGCGAACGACCCTTCCGAGCCCATTTTGCATTTTGCTGCAAGGCGTTTGGAGGTCTGCTATCGGGTGCTCACCGAGGATATTTGTGTAGGACTCGCCTATGAGCATTCGTATCGCCCTGTCCAGCGACCATGCTGCTATCGAACTTCGTCAGGCAATCGCCCGTCATCTTGCGGACCAAGGTTTTGACGTAGTCGACATCGGGCCGACGGAGCCTGAGAGCACTGACTATCCGAAACATGGCGAAGCGGCAGCGAGGCTTGTCAAGTCTGACGACTGTCAGCTTGGCATCGTCTTATGTGGCACAGGCCAAGGTATCATGATGGCCGCGAACAAAGTGAAGGGTATCCGGTGTGGTGTCTGCGCTGACGTATTTTCGGCCCGTATGATCCGCCAACACAACGATGCCAATATGCTCTCTTTGGGTGCGCGCGTGGTTGGAGAAGGCTTGGCACTGGAAATAGTCGATGCGTTCATGAACGCGAGCTTCGAAGGTGGTCGACATACGGTGCGAGTTAAAATGATCGACGCGCTGGAAAGCTGAACGCCGCCATTGGCGCAGCCGCAGCAAAAGCCTGCTTTTCCGCACTGTGGACACTCGCGCCAGCGGCAGCGATGGGCCGCGTCTCCATGGGTAGCCCGGCCAGAGGCAACGCCTCTGACAAAAGGGGCAGAACTATCTGCTGCTTTACACTAGCCCGGGCATGAAAAAGGGATCGCGGCGGGGCCGCGATCCCTTGGAGGGGGCAGGGCCGGAGGGCCCGTCGCCTCAGACCAGCACCATCCCGGCGTTCAGATCGGCCATCGCCGTGTCGTGCAGCGTGACCGTGACGTCCTGGTCGATGAACACCAGGTCGTCGCCGACCTCGGTCATCTGGTCCATGGCCGCGCCCGCGCTGCCGTAGCCGAAGGCGCTGAAGTCGAGCATGTCCCAGCTCTCGAGATCGGTCACATCATGGCTGCTGCCGGCCTCGGCGGCAAAGACGAAGCGGTCCGAAAGCAGCCCGCCCGAGAGCGTGTTCGCCCCGCCATCGCCCATCAGCACGTCGTCGGTGCCCTGCTCCATCACCCAGTCGGTGATGTCATCGGCCATCGACTTGCGGAACTCGGGGCTTTCGGAGAAGCCGAGCAGCACCTCGGCCCGGCTCATGCCGCCGTCGAGACGGGCGGTCCAATTGGCCAGCCCCCGGGCGTCGGCGCCGCGGTCGAGCACGTTCATGTAGAGCGCGTCCACATAGGCCTCGTTGCCCAGCCCGCCGTAGTCGCGGGCGAACTCGGCACTGCCGGTGAAGCCCGCGGCGACCTGCCCGAGCGAGAGCTCGCCGGTCTCCAGCCGCTCGGTCCAGTTGTAGAAGCCCCCCGCGTCGGGCGCGCGGTCGAAGGCGGCCTGGTAGAGCCGGATGACCTGGCCGCTTTCCACCTCGGCGCTGCCCGTGGTGGCGAAATCGCCGTAGATCATGTCATCGCCGCCGCCGCCGCCGATATTGTCCGCCCCCTGGTCGCCGTAGAGCGTGTCATCCCCGCCCGCGCCGCGCAGGATGTCGTTGCCCATGCCGCCCGAGGCCCAGTCGGCCATCATGCCGGTCGAGGCATTGGCCAGGCCCTGGTCGCCGTCGGCCCAGCTGCCGGTGTGGATCTCGTCGTTGCCGGCGCCACCGTAGATCGTGTCGGAGCCGTCGGCGGAGGCATCGAAGGTCAGTCCAAGCGCGTCGGCGACGCGGCTGTCGTCATCCCCGGTGAGGATGTCGTCCCCGGCGCGGCCGCGGATCACGTCATTGCCCGCGCCCCCGGCGAGGCCGTTGTCGTAATCCGACAGCATCAGGCTGCCCGCGGCGCCGCCATCGGCGGCATCGGCCAAGTTGTCGTCCTCCTCCGAGGCGTCAACGAGGTCCTCCCCCGCGCCGCCATGCAGCACGTCGCGGCCCGAGCCGCCGGAGATCGTGTCATTGTCGGCGCCGGCGGCGATGCTGTCATTCCCGCCGCGGGCGTCGATGAAGTCATCGCCGGGGCCGGCGTTGAAACTGTCGTCGCCCTCGGTCAGGGTGACCCGTCCCGAAGCCATGGCGCGCTGCGCGGCGAAGAGGGCCATGGCCTCCTCAAAGCTGGCGCTCTCGATGTCGCCGGCGGCGGCGGGCAGGATGCCGGTATAGCCGTTGCTGCCGCCGTCGACCTCGCCGCCGGTGCCTTCGCCGATGCCGTCAGGCACCTGCACCCCGTGCAGCACGATCTCGCGCAGGGTCAGCGGCATGAGATCCTCGGCGGTGTAATCGGTCATCGACACCGGGCTGAAGAAATTGCTGTCATCGCCCAGCTCGTAGCTCTGGACGAAGGCCAGCATGCCGGTGCTGTCGGCCATGGGCATGGCGCCGTCCGCGGCCGAGACCAGCGGCAGCAGCACGTCGCCATATTGGCCGAGCCCCTCGAGCACCTCGACCATGCCGTCGGCGTCGGCGTCATCGGCGAGCGTGGGGGCGGTCGAGTCGATCGGGTTGCCCGCGTCGTCGAAGAGCCCGTGGATATGCTGCGCATGGGTCTGCGACGGGGTCATCCCGCTGGCCGCTATGGCCACGTTGAGATAAGCGCTGCCATCCTCCTCGGTGGTCATCGCAAGGACCGCGGTGGCCTTGACGCCGGAGCTGTTCAGGGCGGTGAAATCGACGGTCCAGAAGGCATCAGCCTGGGACAGGAAGGTCTCGAAAGACCGGTAGGAAGACGCAAGGTGGGCCATTGGTGATCTCCTCTCTCATCAGTGGTCGCACCGGAGGAGACACGGGGGGGGCGGTCGGGAAAGTTTCCCTCGGCCCATGCACAGAGACGTGAACGCGCCGAGAGCAGGGCCCGGCAGGGGAGGAGGGGGAGGCCTTGAGACGAGACGCGGGGCGTCGGTGGTCTGAACGGATTTACAGCACCAGCCGGCTCGGCCCCGACATGTCGATCCCGGGAAATGGCTGCGCTTGTCGCGGTAGTGAGCGGAGACCGCCTGCACGAAGCTTAGCTCGCCAGTGCGTCAGAGCGGCCCCGAAGTCTGCACCATTGGCTTGGTACAGCCTGAGGTATGACCGTTTGTAGCTGCTCATTGCGCCGCACGATTGGCAGCAACGTACTGGGGTGGAGTTTTCTTGCCTTCTTTTCGCTAAGAACTTGAAACCAAGCTCCTTCTGATGTTTGAGGAAGGTGTTTGCGCCGCCGCTTCGCAGAAAGAGAAATCTGTGTCGGCAAAGGTCAACTCGTGCGCGGGCTCGATGAATTTTTCTACAAGGAACGTCGATTCACGCATAGTTGCCACAAATCAAAGTTCTGGTTGGTGTAGATAACGGGTGGGTCTGGTAGGTTGGCGCTGACAAATAGTCCGATAACGGACGCTAATCATCCCTGTTGCCTTGAGTGAAGGTTGAAATGTAAAAATGATCGCGCTGAATTTCCCAAAGTACCCACAACACCTGTAAAATTTAGAACTTTCAGGAGACTAGATGTGAGTGAAGCTTCGTATGTGATCGGAAAAGCTCCTAGTGAGCTATCTGTGGGTGGAATTAATTCCAGAAATCTGGGGCGCCTTCAGTACTTTGATTACTTTAGAGGGGTAACAATATTATTTGTTGTCGCTGGACACTGTTACAATAATTGGCGTCCCGCCGGATTTCTTGAGGTTTCGGTGGCTAACTTCATAACTGGCGCAACGGCCATTTTTGTATTTATATCTGGCTTCTTCTTTCACTTCGCGTTTTATAAAAGATTTAACTACAGAAATTTCATGTATGCGAAATTCAGAAATGTTGCGCTTCCATATCTTGTCTTGACAACTGTTAGTGCGGCGGGGTTTATTTTTGCGTACGGAGAAATTCCGTTCCCGATAGTTTTTTCTGAAGATCAATTTTTAAATAATGCGATATCTTATGTTGCGAATGTTTTTACGGGTCGTAGCTGGACGGCGTACTGGTATGTACCTTTCATAATGCTGGTTTTTGCAATGTCTCCACTATTTATTTGGTTCATTAGCTTGAGGCTGTCGATAAAGCTGGCTCTAACGGCCTTCTGCCTCCTTATGGCTCTTTTCGTTCATAGGCCGACGTTGAACCTAAATCCAGCCCACAGTGTTCTATACTTGATGGGCTTCTATATGATTGGTATTTTGTTTAGTGAATATCGAATTTCCTTGGAGGAATTTCTAAAGAGCACGACTATATTTTGGTGTGTTATTGCTGTGGTGTGTGCGGCTTTGACGGCGTACCTCGGGCAGATTGGCAATTCTCACAAGATGACGCCTTGGGCTTGGCAAGGGATCGATCTCATGGTCCCCTTGAAGCTTGTATCTATTCCAGCGATGCTTGGCTTATTCCTGAATATAGAGAGGTTCAGCATACCTGTGCTGCGTTTTTTTTGCTGAAATAAGCTTTGGGCTTTTCTTCATTCATACGCTGGTTCTTTCGGCAGTGAAGTCTATGTATTTCGAGAGGATGGAGCATGGTTTCTGGGGAGCTGCGCTCATCTTCATTCTCGTGCTCTTGATATCTACATTGCTCATTTCAATATTGCGAAAGCTACTTGGGCGCCGTTCCAGATACCTGATTGGTTGCTAACGAGAGAGTTCCTCTGGCTCCGCGTGCCGTTGGCGCTAGAATTGTTCCAGAACTCGGCTGCGATCAGCAGGATCGCCAAACGCTTTGGTGAAGGCTGCGCAATCGACCTGGGAAACTCGATTCTTTGAGAAGGTGATGGTCTTCACTACAATATGGTTGCACGTGCTGTCTGATGTGTGTGTGTAACTGTACACAGGACCACCCGAAAAAAGCCCCGGCGTCTGCACGCCGGGGCCGGTGTTTGTCGAAAGCCTCTCCCTTACGGGATCAGCCGCGCGATGATCAGGTCCGCGGCTTCCTCGGGCGTCATTTCGGTGGTGTCGATGCGCAGCTCGGGGGCCTCGGGGTGCTCGTAGGGGCTGTCGATGCCGGTGAAGTTCTTCAGCTGGCCCGAGCGGGCCTTGGCGTAGAGCCCCTTCACGTCGCGGCTCTCGGCCACTTCCAGCGGCGTGTCGACGAAGACCTCGACGAATTCGCCCGGCTGCATCATGCCGCGCACCATGTCGCGCTCCGAGCGGAACGGCGAGATGAAGGCGGTGATCACGATGAGACCGGCGTCGGTCATCAGCTTGGCCACCTCGCCGACGCGGCGGATGTTCTCGACGCGGTCGGCCTCGGTAAAGCCGAGGTCCTTGTTGAGCCCGTGGCGGACGTTGTCACCATCGAGAAGGAAGGTGTGGCGGTTCATCCGCGCCAGCTTCTTCTCGACGATATTGGCGATGGTCGACTTGCCCGAGCCCGACAGGCCGGTGAGCCAGAGCACGGCGGGCTTCTGGTGCTTCATCGAGGCGTGGTGCTCGCGGCCGATGTCGGTGGCCTGCCAATGCACGTTCTGCGCCCGGCGCAGCGCGAAATGCAGCAGGCCGGCGGCGACCGTGTGATTGGTCAGCTTGTCGATCAGGATGAAGCCGCCGAGGTCACGGTTCTCGGCGTAGGGAGCAAAGGGGATCTCGCGGTCGGTGGTGATGTTGGCGACACCGATGGCGTTGAGATCGAGCGTCTTGCTCGCGAGGTGCTCCTGGGTGTTGACGTTCACCTCGTACTTCGGCTCGGCGACGGTGGCCGAGACGGTCTGGGTGCCGATCTTCAGCCAGTAGGCGCGGCCCGGCACCAGCTCGTTCTCGTCCATCCAGACCAGCGTGCTCTCGAACTGGTCGGCGACCTCGAGCGGCGCCTGCGCCGCGACGATCACCTGGCCGCGCGAGCAGTCGATCTCGTCGGCGAGGGTGATGGTCACCGACTCGCCGGCGACGGCGAGATCCTTGTCGCCGTCGAAGCTGACGATGCGCGCCACACTCGAGGTCTTGCCCGAGGGCAGCACCCGCACCGCGTCGCCCGGGCGCAGCTGGCCCGAGGCGATCATCCCGGCAAAGCCGCGGAAGTCGAGGTTGGGGCGGTTCACCCATTGCACCTGCATGCGGAACGGGCCGGCCTGGTCGCGGGTGTCCTCGACCTCGACCTCTTCCAGCAGCGGCAGCAGCGCCGGGCCGTCGTACCAGGGGGTGTTCTCGCTCGGGCCGGTGATGTTGTCACCCTTGAAGCCCGAGATCGGCATGGCGGTGAAGCTCTCGATGCCGATGCTCTCGGCAAAGGCGCGGTAGTCGGCGACGATGCGCTCGAAGGTCTCCTGCTCGTAGCCGACGAGGTCCATCTTGTTGACCGCCAGCACCACGTGGCGGATGCCCAGGAGCTTCACCAGGTAGCTGTGGCGGCGGGTCTGGGTCAGCACGCCCTTGCGCGCGTCGATCAGGATCACCGCGAGATCGGCGGTCGAGGCGCCGGTCACCATGTTGCGGGTGTACTGCTCGTGGCCCGGGGTGTCGGCGACGATGAACTTGCGCTTCTCGGTGGCGAAGAAGCGGTAGGCGACGTCGATGGTGATGCCCTGCTCGCGCTCGGCGGCAAGCCCGTCGACGAGCAGCGCGAAGTCGATCTCTTCACCTTGCGTGCCCGAGCGCTTGGAGTCGGATTCCAGCGCGGCGAGCTGGTCCTCGAAGATCATCTTGCTGTCGTAGAGCAGCCGGCCGATCAGCGTCGACTTGCCGTCATCGACGGAGCCGCAGGTGATGAAGCGCAGCATGGTCTTGTGCTGGTGCGCCTCGAGATAGGCGTCGATGTCCTCGGCGATCAGCGCGTCGGTCTTGTAGATGGGGTCCTGGGTGGTCATGGCGTGTCCCTGAAAACTGGGGCTGGAAGGGGAGGTTGGCGCGGCGCTGTCGCGGCGCTCAGAAATAGCCTTCCTGCTTCTTCTTCTCCATCGAGGCGGCCTGATCGTGGTCGATCGCCCGGCCCTGGCGTTCCGAGGTGGTGGTCAGCAGCATCTCCTGGATGACCTCGGGCAGGGTCTGCGCCTCGCTCTCCACGGCGCCGGTCAGCGGGTAGCAGCCGAGCGTGCGGAAGCGGATCGAGCGCATCACCGGCTCTTCGCCGTCCTTCAGCGGGAAGCGCTCGTCGTCGACCATCAGCAGCAGCCCGTCGCGTTCCACCGTCGGGCGCGGCTGCGAGAAATACAGCGGCACGATCTCGATGTTCTCGAGGTGGATGTACTGCCAGATGTCGAGTTCGGTCCAGTTGGAGATCGGGAAGACCCGCACGCTCTCGCCCTTGGTCTTGCGGGCGTTGTAGAGCCGCCAGAGTTCCGGGCGCTGGTTCTTCGGATCCCAGCGGTGGTTGGCCGAGCGGAAGGAGAAGACGCGCTCCTTGGCGCGGGATTTCTCCTCGTCGCGGCGGGCGCCGCCGAAGGCCACGTCGAAGCCGTATTTGTCGAGCGCCTGCTTCAGCCCTTCCGTTTTCCACATGTCGGTGTGCAGACCGCCGTGGTCGAAGGGGTTGATGCCGCGCTCCTTGGCTTCGGGGTTCTGGTAGACCAGCAGCTCCATGCCGGCATCCTTGGCGGCCTTGTCGCGCAGCTTGTACATGTCCTGGAACTTCCAGGTGGTGTCCACGTGCAGCAGCGGGAAGGGCGGCGGGCTGGGGTAGAAGGCCTTTTTCGCCAGGTGCAGCATGACGGCGCTGTCCTTGCCGACGCTGTAGAGCATGACCGGGTTCTCGGCCTCGGCGACGACCTCGCGCAGGATGTGAATGCTTTCGGCTTCCAGGCGCTGCAGGTGGGTGAGGGTCTTGGTGTCCATCGGGGGGGGCCTCTGGTCGGAACTGTACTGAAGGCCTCATCTACCCTTGCTGCGGATGCGAAAAACCTCCCATATGGGGGGGTATCTGGCGAGAAGGCGGGACATGTCGGGCGAAAGTGAGATCCTCGCGGCGCTCTTTGCCGCATCCATGGGCACGTCTGGGGGCGAGGCCACGGAGAGTGAAGAGAGCCTCTGGCAGAATTTCCTCGCCCAACTCTCTGCCGCCACGCAGGCCGAGAGCGCACTGCTGCGGCTCTTCTGGCCCGGCAGCCCGGTGTCGGGCTGGCACATCGGCCCGGCCTGGGAGGGCCCGCCCGAGAGCGTGGTCGAGCGCATGCGCAGCGGCCGGGTCTATTCGCAGGTCGACCTGCCGGACCCGGGGCCGGCGGGGCAGGGCGAGGCGCTGCCCCTGCGCGCCCTGCGCTGGCGCATCGGCCGCGGCGGGGCTGGTGGTATCCCGGGTGCCCGCGTCCTGCTGGCCTGCGCCGCCGCGGCGAGGATTTCCGCGCCGTCGACGGCCTGCAGCCTGGCCAATCTCACCCCCTATCTCGGGCCTCGCCCTGGGCGGTTGGCGGCAGCTGCAGCAGGCGCGCGCCCGGGCGGCGCTCGACCGCGGGCTGGCCGGCGATCTCGGTGCGGGCTGGCTGCTCTTCTCCCCGGCCGGGCAGGTGACCGCCCTGGCCGAGGGGCTGGCGGAGCGGCTCGAGGCAATGGGCCTGCCGCTGCGCGCCGACGGGCGGCTGCCCCTTCCCGAGCCCGAGGCCGTGGCGCTGCGCTTGGCGCTGGCGAAGGCCGGGGAGGGGGCGTCCCTGCCGGTGCCGGTGCTGCTGTCGCGCGCGCCGCGGGTCGAGTTGATGCTCCGGCGCGAGGCCCCGGCGGGCGAGCCGCTGCTGGTCGGCCGGCTGCGCCACGCCCTCTCGGCCCGGGCGTTGCCCCTGGCCCGGCTCACTACCGCCTTCGGCCTCAGCCGCAGCGAGGCGCGGCTCGCCGCCTGCCTCTGCGACGGGCTGAGCCTTTCGGAGGCGGCGACGGAGCTCGGCTGGACGCAGGAGACCGCGCGCAGCTGCTCCAAGCAGCTCTTCGCGCGGATGGGGGTGAGCGGCCAGCCCGGGGTGGTGCGGCGGATGCTGGCAAGCGCGGTCTGGCTGGGGTGAGCGGGGCAGGGGCTGACCGGCGGGCGGCGCGTGTCAGCCCTGTGTCGGGAGCGGGTGTTCAGGCGAAAAATCGCCGGGTCCGCGCGGCGTTGCGGAAATTCCATGCAGGCCGTGTCCCTTCGCCGGTGCCTTGTGGGATTCCGGACACGGTCATTCGCGGGGAGGGGGCGCGCGCCGGGGCTGAGTGTTTGAACTTTCCGCCCAACGCGGCGATGGTGCGCGCAACACAAGAATGGAGCGCCCCGGATCTTCGGGCAGCGGCCGCGTGCCCCCTCCCGGGCACAGGGCCGGGGACGTTCTGACAGAGGCGGAGTTCCGGAATGCCAGTTCCGACACATGGGTTGCGACGCAGCCGGACACCCAGGGGCGCGGTGCCGCTGACCATGGGGCTGTGCGCGGGGCTGGGGCTTGCCCTCACCGCGGGCCCGGCGATCCCGCAGGAAGACCCCTGGTCGCGCCCGACGCTCAACTACATGGGCGTGCCTGGGATCGTCGACATGCCGACCGCGCACCCGATGCGGGACGCGGACCTGAGCATGTCGGTCGGGACCTTCAAGGACACCATTCGCGGCACGCTGCACTTCCAGATCACACCGCGGCTGTCGGGGGTGTTCCGGTATGTGAGTTTGGATGGGTATAACAATAAAGACTATTACGACCGCAGTTTCGACCTGCGGTTCTTGCTTGCGGAGGAAGGGCGCTATTCACCTGCCGTGACTTTGGGTCTGCAGGATTTCGGTGGCACCGGCATCTATGCGGGGGAATACCTTGTCGCGACCAAAACCTTCGGTCGCCTGAGGGCGACAGGAGGCATCGGGTGGGGACGGTTCGGAAGCTACAACGGTTTCAGCAATCCGCTGGGCATCCTGAGTGATCGGTTCGAGACACGACCGGAGGGTGCCACAGGCGTCGAGCAGACAGGCCGGGTCGACTTCGGGCAATGGTTCCGGGGTGATGCGGCCCTTTTTGGCGGTCTGCAATATGCGGTCAACGATAGGCTGCTCCTCTCGGCCGAGTACTCTTCTGACGCCTATGTTTCCGAATCCGAAAGGATGGGCTTCGAGCATAACTCGCCTATCAACCTCGGCTTCAGCTACCGCCTCACCGACGGGCTCGACCTGAGCGCCGCCTATCTCTACGGCTCTACTCTCGCCGCCCAGCTCAGCTACACGTTCAACCCCAAGACCCCGACCCGCTATCCCGGTGGCGTTGGCCCCGCACCCAAGCCCGTCTTCCTGCGCCCGCCGCAGAGCGCGGTGGATCTTGGCTGGACGCAGCAGCCGGACGCTCCGGAGATCCTGCGGACTACCCTCAAGGGCCTGCTCGAGGCCGACGACATGGAGCTCGAGCGCTTCGGCGTCGAGGCGCATGTGGCGCGGGCGGAGGTGCGCACCGGCGCGCAGCAGTCCGAGGCGCAGGCGGTGGGCCGGGTCGCGCGGATTATGAGCCAACTCATGCCCGCCTCGGTGGAGCGCTTCGAGATCACCCTCGTCACCGGCACCGGCCTGCCGGTGAGCCGGATCAAGCTGAACCGCAGCGATCTCGAGGAGCTCGAATACGCCCCCGATGGCGCCTGGCAGAGCTACGCGCGCGCCGAGGTCGAGGATGCCCTGCCCGAACACGCCGGGCAGATCGTCCCGCAAGGCGCCTTCCCGAAATACGAATGGTCCCTGGCGCCCTACCTCACCTCCTCCTATTTCGACCCGCGCCAGCCGATCACCCTGACCCTCGGCGCGCAACTGCGCGGCAGCATCGAGCCGGTGCCCGGCCTGGTTCTGGAAGGCGCCGTGCGCCAGAAGCTGACCTCCAACAGCGCCGGCGTCCGGCCCTCCAATTCGATCCTGCCGCATGTGCGCACCGACAACACGCTTTACCAGGAGACCGACGATCCGACGCTCAACTACCTGACGGCGACGCAGTATTTCCGCCCCGGGCAGGATGTCTTCGCGCGCGTCACCGCCGGCTATTTCGAGCCGATGTACGGCGGCATCTCGGGCGAGGTCCTCTGGAAGCCGGTGGACAGCCGCCTCGGCCTCGGGCTCGAGGTGAACTACGCGCAGCAGCGCGAATACGACCAAGGCTTCGGCTTCATGGATTACGGTGTGGTGACCGGTCATGCCTCGGCCTATTACAAGGCGCCGAACAACTTCCATTACCAGGTCGACGCGGGGCGCTACCTCGCCAAGGACTGGGGCGCCACCTTCGGCGTCGATCGGGAGTTCGACAACGGCATCACCATCGGCGCTTTCGCCACTTTCACCGATGTCTCCTTCGACGATTTCGGCGAGGGCTCCTTCGACAAGGGTATCCGCTTCTACGTGCCGTTCTCGGCGATCACCGGCGAGCGCTCGAACGTGACGATCTCGCGGGCGCTGCGCCCGGTGCTGCGCGACGGCGGCGCGCGGCTCAACGTCGGCACCCGACTCTATGAGCAGGTACGCCAGTATCAGCAGCCCGAGCTGCAGTCACAATGGGGACGGTTCTGGCGATGAAGATGCGCGCGCTTTTCACCGGGCTTGCCCTCGCGCTGCTCGCCGGTTGCGGCAGCGATCTGAACATGGTCCGCTATCTTGCCGACCTCGGCACGGCCGTCTCGGACCTTGGCAAGCCTCAACAGGACATCCGCGGGCAGATCACCCCGCAGATGGTGGCGGCGGCGGGCCGACCGGTGCTTTTCGCCACCCTGCCGCAGCGCGGCACCCAAGTGGTCTTCGTTGAGGACACGCGGAACGGCGACAGCACCTCCTGGCTCTCGCCCTCGAACGAGGCGATCGTGTTGCAGGACGGCGTTCTGATCGCCACGCGCGCGGCCGGGGGAGACCTTATCTCGGCGGATGTGCGCGATGTGCGCGCGGCGCTGGCCGGGGCGCCGGGGCCGGCCGAGCGCATCCATCGCTATCTCGATGGCGAGAACCACCTCGTGGTGCATGCCTATATCTGCGACTACAGCCGCGCGCCGGACGTCGCCGCGGCCTATTTCGGCCAGCTCGAGGTCACCCGGGTGGACGAGCGCTGCACCGGCCCGCAGGAGAATTTCGAGAATCGCTACTGGATCGCCGCTTCCGGCGACATCGTGCGCTCGGAACAATGGGTCGGCCCGGCGGTTGGCCATCTGACCTACGAGCGGCTGAGTAATTGGGCAGATTACTGATCCCCAGGCACGGAAGATGGCGGCGGGATGACAATTCACCTTGCCCCGCGTCATTGAAATTGCCTCGGCAAAACGAATTTGCTAACGCTGCCAGTAAGTTTCTTTGGGACCGTAAGTTTCTTTAGGAGAAGAGCTATGACCATGAAGACCATGACGGGGCTTTCAGCGGCCTGCTTTCTCGCGTTCACTTCGTTTGCGAGTGCTCAGGGCATCGGCGCTGGCGGTGCGGCTGCGCAAGGCGGTGGTGCTGTCGGTAACACGCAGACCGCGGGTCTTGGCGGCGGCGGTGCCGGTGGTGGCGCGGGTGCGGGCGCAGGTGTCGGCGGTGGCGTAGGGGCCGGCGTGGGTGCCGGGGCTGGCGTCGGGGCGGGCATTGGCGGTGGCGTCGGGCTTGCCGGCCTGGGCGCCGCGGGCTTTGCCGGTATCTCGGGCACTCTCCTGGCCGCGGGCCTCGGCACGCTGGCCGTGGGCGGGATCGCCTCCATTGCCTCCGGCGGTGACAAGGGCAAGGGTAAGCCCGGCACCACGACCACGACCGGAACCTCGGGCACGAACTGAGGCGCCTGAGCGGCGGGTCGTCAATTCCGCCACAGGTTGAGACGAAATCGGGCGGACCTTTGCAGGGTCCGCCTTTTTCATGGGTTCCCGCATGGCCTGTCGGGGCAAATCCATCTAATCTGCGCGCAAGGGGCCTGACCCCGCCAGAACACAATCTTCACGAGGAAGAACATGGGCAAAAAGGCCTTGAGCAGCCTGGCCGTGACCGGCCTTCTGATGCTGGGCGGCTGCGGCGTCGCCTACCAATCGCCATCGGTGAACCCGATGAGCGCCAGCGCCTCGAAGGTGCGGGTGCTGGCGATCACCCCGGAAACCGTGCTGGCGGCGAACCGCTCGGGCTACAGCCCCAAGGAGCTGCCGGCGGTCTTCTTCGCCAATGCCGGCGGCGGCAGCACCCAGCGCGGCGCCGGGGCGGTGCCCGACCCTGTGGTGGATTACCAGCCGCGCCCTGACATGCTCGAGACCCGGGTGCCGCCGGCGGTGCCCGACGCGCCCTATACGATCGGCATCGGCGACGTGCTGCTGCTGGCCACGCCGCAGACCGGCTCGACGGTCGAGCAGTTGACCGGGCTGCTGGCTGCCTCGAACTCCCGGCAAGGCTACACCGTACAGGATGACGGGGCGATCGCGATCCCCAACGTCGGCCGCGTGCAGGTTGCTGGCACCACCCTCGAGGAAGCCGAGAACCGCCTGTTCCAGCGCCTGGTGGAGAACCAGATCGACCCGACCTTCAGCCTCGAGGTTGCCGAGTTCAACTCCAAGAAGGTCTCGATCGGTGGCGCCGTGGCGCAGCCTGCGGTGGCGCCGATCACTCTCACTCCGCTCTACCTCGACGAGGCGCTGGCGGCGGCGGGCGGGATCACCGCCGAGGATCTGGATTACGCCTCGGTACGCATCTACCGCGACGGCACGATCTACCAAATCCCGCTGCGCGAGCTCTACTCGAGCAGCCGCCTGTCACGAGTGCAGCTGACCAACGGTGACGCGGTCTTCGTTGACACCGAATACACGCTCGACCGGGCCCAGGCTTACTTCGAGGAGCGTATCCGCCTCGCCGAGTTCCGCCAGGACGCGCGCATCGCCGCGCTCAACGAGCTGAACGCCGAGGTGAACATCCGCCGCGGCGCGCTGGCCGAAGAGCGCGAGAACTACATGACCCGGCTCGAGCTCGACTCCGTCGATCGCGACTACGTCTACCTGACCGGCGAAGTGAACAAGCAGGCGCGCTACCCGCTGCCCTTCGGCCGCACCGCGACGCTGGCCGACGCGCTCTATTCCAACGACGGCGTGCCGACCCGCACCGGCAACGTGGCGGAGATCTACGTGCTGCGCGGCTCGCCCGACCCTCGCGAGTTCGGCGCGCTGACCGCCTGGCATCTCGACGGGCGCAACGCCGCCAACTTCCTGCTGGCGACGCGTTTCGAGCTGCGCCCCAATGACGTGGTCTTCGTGGCAGAGCAGCCGGTGACCCGCTGGAGCCGCGTGGTGACGCAGATCACCCCGTCGCTGATCACCTCGACCGCGGCGCAGCTGAACTGACCTTCAAAGTTCAGAGCTTCTCCAAAAGCAAACCCCTTCCGGCTGCAAAGCCGGAAGGGGTTTCTAATTTTCAGCGGCAATCAGTGAGTGGCACTTATAATAAGTGCTGCTCGCCATATTGGCGAGGCCGGTACATTCTTTCATGCCTCTTAACCTGCCAGCCCCCATCAAAAGTATACCAGAGATTGATCGCGTTGCATGTATTCAAATGAAGAAAGGGCGTAACATTATGTCGGAAGCCTCTGAGGCGTTGCTTCTAGGTGCAGCACTAAATCTTAATTCTCAGGCGTCGCTTGAGTTTACGGTCGGGAATACGAAGGAGCCCAACGCAGAGTCCAACAGCCATCCAGGCGCCAAATCCTATCATCAGGTTTGTTTGCATTAGGAATACCTCGAGTGACATGTGGATCAAAAGTAATGCAAAGACAGAAGTCGCGTAGCAACTGAGCGGGTCTCTCCTTCTTATCTTTCCGATAGATTTCCAAATGCTCACCATGAGTGCTATGAGGACTGAGAGGCCAAATATTCCAGTCTGCATGTAGACTTGAATATAGTAGCTATGCGCACTCCATTCAGATGCGTAAAGCTGAGAGAAAGTTGCGCCTGAGCCCAATCCGAACCAAGGGGATTGAGATACGTACGAAATGATAATTGGCCAAATGATCTGCCGTCCACTTACCGCATTTCTGCCAGTATAGTTTACAAAAATTTCATTGAAAACACTAATATCAAATCCAAGAATTCCAGTATAAAGAGCGATCAGTCCGAAAATTGATGCGGCTAGGGTGATCAAAATTCCATACTTGACTATAGAGGATGGTGCAAATTGACATAAGTAGTATGTGACGATTCCAACAGCGCCCAGCCCAGCAAGCGCTCTGTGGTCTAAGCTAAATGCAATCAGAGTCACGCTCATAAAAATGCAAGTACTTATCAAGTTTGCTCTCTTCGGGTTTCGAGAAACTAAGATGGCGCCAGCCGCTAGAATGGGATATGCTACTAGGCCACTAAGCGTGTTTTTTTGCTACGCCCTGTGAAATATGTCCCGCGGCGGTTACTACTAACGCCCCCCCCAATTAGAAACGTAGGAACGTTTGAGGAGCGCACCGCATCATTTGCCTTGCTGACAAAATAAAAGAATACTGCGGCGCTAATAAGTACTCCAATTGTATTTTTTACCCCAATGACTGATGGAGAAATTATTGTCCAAGTTAAATATATCGAAGTTAGCAGTATAAAGAAGAATCCAGTTGCGCCGAGAGATTTTCGCAGGCCTTGATTGTAAATCACAGAACCAGCCATCAATATGCTGGAAACTGCTAGAAGAGCGTCCGCTAAAGTTTCTGCTCCGACAGCTTTCAATGTCGAGAGTAACATGACGCCGATGAAGGTGAGAGATGTCCAGCTGAGATAGCCTAGCTGGGAGCTCATAACTTCTGCGTCAACGGACTTGCCGAGACGTTCATTCCGTGAGTTTTCGTTCAGAACTTGGATTCGGCTCCAAGTTGATGGCATATTGGCCATAATTTTTCTGTAGCTCATGCTGGAGTGTGGCCGTGAACATCTTGTACTATAAACGTTATAGCGGCGAAGTCCAAGTGACACTCGCGCGTCAGGCAAAGTGTGCGCGGCGCTCAAGTGTAGTAAGAGCAACCCATGCTGTTCGAAGGGCTATTCTCATAGACGGACAATCCCGCCGAGAACGTTGGTGGCCGGGCATTCTGACCCTCTCCGCTTTAGTGACGCTGTGTACGCTCCAATCTGCTTCAGTTGTTTTCGGGGAAGTTTCTCTCGGCCTTCCCCGGCAAGGTGGGTGCGAGCTTGCTTGGTCCGATGAATTCAACGGGCTTGATCTCAATGGAGAATATTGGGCTCATAGAGCTCTTGGCCCCAGAAAAGGAGCGTTCGTATCCGAGAAACAGGCGTTTGTCGATGGGGTCGGATATCTGGTGCTGAAGGCGGAACGTCGAAGTGGGCAGGTTCACATAGGAATGGTAGGTACCGGAGAGAAATTCCTCACGAAATACGGTTACTTTGAAACACGAGTGAAGCTTACATCATCACCTTATGTGAGGTCTGCATTTTGGTTGCAAACGCCTACCGTTGGGAGAGAAATTGGAAATCCCGTTGAGAGTGGTGTCGAGATCGATGTCTTTGAATTCATAGCCCGATCCAATCCCATTCTTTCGGATTGGACGAACCACGCCATCCACTGGGATGGATATGGGAAACACCACAAGGAGATACATAAACGCGTCCGCCCAAATTTGAGGCCAGGTACTTGGCATACTTTCGGTATGCTTTGGGCGCCGGATGGATACATATTTTATATAGATGGCCGGGTGACTTCAGAAATCTATGGCCCCGTTAGCGACGTCGAACAATATCTAATATTTAGTGTCGAGTATCTTCCACAGAAAGACATTGCAAAATCTTTGATGAGCGATGAAATGCTTGTGGATTATGTTCGCGTTTATCACAATTCTCCTAACTGCCCTAGTTGATATGGGATATGTTAATCTATTTTAGAATCCACTTATCGTGCGCTGCACATTTTGTAAGGCCGTATGCCCTTCTGCGGCTGACCTGTGAGCCGCGATTCACCCCACACAGGCGACCAGCAAGGTCGCCGGAGTAGAGTGGAAGGGGGGCATAGCCGGCCTCCTCAGCGGTGTGGTTGTTCAAAACCACTGTTGACACGTGGCTCGGTCATGACCACACAGCCCTGCTGTGTGGTGAGCTGCGTGCGTGCCCATAACCACCTGTCGGCAGTGTCGGTTCCCGATGTACTATGGGCTCGCCTTCACTAGCCACCACTTCACGATCATCGTCTGCAATTACGGCCTGAAGCAGGAATTCATCACTCCTCACTGCCCGCAGCAGAACGGCATGGTCGAGCGCTTTGTCAGGGTACTAAAGGAACAATGCGTGCGTCGGCATCGCTCCGATAGCCCTTCAGCCATCGGTGACTGGATCGCATTCTACAACAACCGCCGCTCTCATCAGGCACTTGCCATGGTCCACCCACCGAGGCATTCAGATTATCAACTTAACCTGAGCAAATTCTGCCGGGTCAAAACATCCTCATAGTTGTCTAGTTACTAGAACTCCGTGATTGCGGACCTTGCCGCGACGGCCACTGAAATTGTCGTTTTGTGGACATCCAGCCCTATGAACATGCCATCCTGCATCTGGTCTCTCCTCCATTCCTGAGGCTCGGCACCGGGCCATCCGGCGCAACCCTTAAATAGAGAATGCTGCGGGAGAGGCTGTTGCCCCAGTCAGCTCGCTCTGCGAGCATGGGGCCTAGGTTGCGCTGATCAATACGCGGCGACGAAGATTATTCAAGATTTGGGTGACGTGCCGATCCCAAGATAGGGTCTTCAGGGCCCACGTTCGCCCATCACCGGCGAGACGATCCAATTTTTCCGAATTGGTCAACAGGGATTCCAAGGCGGCGGCAATCTCTTCGGTATTCTCGCCGTTCACAATAAGACCTCTTACCCCATGCTTGACAAAGTCCTTCGGGCCGCCTGCCACCCCAGCGATTGCAGCTGCTCCGAAGGACATTGCATCGGCGATCACCAGGCCGAAGCCTTCCAGGTCCAGACCACCACTTGGCGCTGTCTGAGGGTGCAGGAAGATATCTGCTCCGCGATATAGCTTCGGGATGTCTTCGTCTTTGACATATCCTGACATCGTAACAAAGGAATGCAAGTTTAACTCGTCAATCAGCGCCGTTAGCATTTCCCGCATGGGTCCAGTGCCAGCGACGGTATAGTGAAAGTTCGTTATGCCGCGATCACGAAGAATGGCCAAGGCCCGCAGGCAACCCTGCACGTTCTTGCGTTCCACCAAGCGGGCGAATGACAAAATTCGAACGAGATCCTCTGGGTTTCGGCTCGGGCGCATGAAGTCGGTGGCTTCCTTGATGTAGGAAAGTCCGTTAAAATCTACCTCCCATTCGCCTCTTGGCTGCGCGCCGGACAGAGCGCTTTCCGCCATTTCCATGCTTGCGTTCGAAACGGTTACCAGAAGATCAGTAGTTCGGAGGACGTGAGACATCGCTGTCTTCATAATTGCGGGATAATTTAGAACTTCTCGTCCGTGGACGGTCAGTACGACCGGAGTTTTGCCCTTCCAAGGGAGGATCGCCAGGGCAGGCCGCCATGTGGTAGAGTGAAAGAAATCGAAATTTTCCTTTCGGCAGAGTTTGCCGCAAGAGATCAACATGCGGGCAAAAACAATGGGCTGCGAGGCCATGCCCAAGTTCAGGACGCTGATGGTTCCCTCGGGGTAGTTCCGTTCGTGCCAGCCCCGGCGGCCCTCCCAAGAGGTGACCACGACAGGGATGACGCCGGCCTTAAGGTAGGCCCGTGCCACGAACTCGCTATAGCTTTGCACTCCGCCGACATCCGGGGGGTAGGCCTTGGCAATGATCAGAACCTTCATGAAAGACTAATTCTCCGTTGATCTGTGCGGATATGCGCATGGGGACCCTTGGAGGCCAGCTCCGCCTTGTCACGCTTTCCGAAAGGCATTGCCGCTCAGAGGCATGATGAGGATCCCTCTTTTGCGTTGTAGGTAGAGGACTTGATACATGTACATGGCACAAAATGCAGTCGCCTGCGCAGTGGCTATGGCCAGGGTGCCATGCGGGCTCAGGAATATGGCCAGCGCTGTTTCCAGAACAACCGTTACCAACAGCCCGAGTAAGACGGCGGTGGTGTGGCCCGTCATTTTTAGTACCTCGTCGACCGGTCCACCGAAGGCTTCCCCCAGCGCACCGAAAATCAGGACGAACAGAACCCCCCACGCGGCCGCGTATTCCTCACCGAGGAGAAATAGCAGAACCGGCTTGCCGATCAGGGCCATGAGCAGCATGGCCAGCAGCGTCAGAAGAGTCGTGAAAAGGGCAATCTTACGCCCAGTGCGCTCGATGGCGGGCCAGTCGCCTTCCGCGGCGGCTGCCACGATTACGGGGCGGACGGAAAAGCGCAGGGCTGCGATCACGGCGGAGACTGCGATCAGAAGCCGCCCGGCGGTCGCAATGACCGAAGCATCTGCGGCCCCCAGAAGGGCGCCGCAGACCCATACGGGGATCCAGTAGATCATCGCCTGCAACATGCGCGACACCGCTATGACGCTCCCGGTCCGGAAAGCTGGTCCGAGATCGGCCTTTGCACGCCCGGTATGGGGCGAAAGCGCCCTGGACAAGAAGACGAGAGCGGTGACCAGCGACAAGGTGGCCGCTGTGATCGTGCAGAACATGAGCCCCGTCAGCGTCGGATCGCGCCAGAACAGCAGATAAGGCACCGATGTCATCAGCAGGTACATATTGGTCGAACTATAAAAGAAGAAAGCTCCGAGTCCGGCGGAACGTAGGGCGACTAGGGCCTGCGCCGCATAGAAGATCATGCCGTAAAGGAAGCACCAGACGGCGGTCAGAAGGACATAGTCGCCCTGCGCGCCTGTCGCGAGGAAAACGAGGCTGCCCAAGGCGCAGGCCGTCAGTGCGGTGATTGCGCTGATGATTCCGCTCTTCACGATGGCATCGTGGACCCGATCTGCCCGCTGGCGCGATAGATCCTCGCCGACACTTTTCACCAAACCGTCCGGGAGTCCAACACCAGCCAAACAGAAAACCGTAGCGACTAGCCCGAAGGAGACGAAATACTGTCCGGCCTGAGCCTGCGGCAAAGACCTCGCGACCAGAAGCACGAGTATGAACTGGATCGCGAGAGCTCCGTATCGCGCGCCTATCGCGACGATATATCGCTTCATTATTCCCTCGTTGAACTGGCGGAGGTTGTAGAGTATCAAAAGGACACGCAACACAAGGTTGCGCTTTGGTCAAGCGCGACGGGCGGTGTGGTCATGCTCGTTACAAGCAGCTGCAGGGCGTTGTCTTGATGACCAGCTTCCCCCTTCTTCCCATCATATGTTCCGGCTCTGCGCCGGAGCCCATGTCTGATATGCTTTTCCCTGCAGGGATTCGAATATGCCATGCGCCGTCGCTAAGAGCGCGAGAATGATTTCTCCGGCTTTTTGCGCCCTGGCGTCGCCGCGCTTCCACAGCACGTAGGCTACAAGGCTACCGGTCAGAAGTGGCACCAGTCCGGCAATCCCCATGACATCAAACAGCCCGAGTATTGCGCAACCACCCGACATAGCGAGGAACATTGGGCTGAACCAACGCAACAGCTTGTGGGAGGTATACTTGAAACGATCCATGCCCGACATCTCCCGCAACCGTGGCGCGAGATAACGATGCGTGTTGAAGGCACGGCAGGCAATACGGCGTTTGCGACGGTATTCGTCACGGCTGTCAGTAGTCAAACGTTCATAGGCGACCACGTCAGGCGCTGAAATCACGCGATAACCATCGAATAGAGGGCTGATCGACGCGGTGAGATCGTCTAGAAGATGTGGAGGGACCTCGGGATAATCGGCCCGGCGTCGCGCAAAAATTGCCCCGTCGGCCCCCATAGTTGATCCCGTCTGGCTTTCCAACGCCTTAATGCGTTCTTCAAGCGTCCAATAACGGTTGCCGACATCGGCCGTCGCACTGTCTGACTGGTTGAGGTAGTGTAGGTGCCCTGCCACGGTACCGATCTGTGGATCCGAAAAATAGATGCTGAGATGATCAATCGCATCCAGGTCCAGAGTGACATTGGCGTCAGTGAAAATTACGACATCTCCCGTCGCGCGAGCCACGAGTTGCCGCATACCCCAAGCCTTGCCAAGTCGTTCGGTGGCGGGCACCGCCGTCAACAGCCCTTCAGCCTCGGCGGCTTGCAACATCTCCAGCGTCCTGTCCTCCGACACGTCGGAATACCCCAAGACCTCAAGTCCCGGATAGCGAGCCTTCAGCTCTCGAATATTACCGAGCTTTTCCGGAAGCGCATTCTCCTCGTTGTATGCGCAAAAAAACCAGCGTGAAACTGGTAACAGCGTTCTCCCGCGGCGTACAGAGCGGCTGCTTGGGAAGGCGTGCGAGCAGGAATGGGTAAATCAGAAAGGGATACAGAAAAACCGCGAAACACAGGAGGCTCAAAGCGAGGAAAACCACTATCTACTTCCTTCAGTCAGACTCTCAGGACAAAAATTTCAGCGTCTACCCTTATGACATGCTGTACCCCAGTGTCCAAGAGCATATCCTCCCCTTTTTCCTCCTTGGCCGAGAACAAAGACCATTGACGCTCCGCGCCGTGCTTGACTTGATGAAATAATTAACGGATGGCTCTCAATTTTTACCGATCCACGTGCAGCATGGATGTGACCAATTTCTCATCAACAGGCATCCATAGCTCGCAGGATTTGCATAAAATGCAGGCGCGACGGGTATGGTGGATGATATTATTGCGTAATGATCTCACTTCAAATGAATGAAGAAATGGATGTGCTGTTGATGGTGAGCTCAAAACCGCCTGGATTATGGTCGTATCACAAGAGCTTGATGCGGCGCCCCCCTTCCCGACGATGCGCGATGCGCCAAGGTGGGAACGCAAAAATTCAAGATGGAAGGAGGAATGTCGGAGATTATCCGATTGGGCTGGGTCAGGCAAAGAATGTGTTTCAAGCTCCACGGAGTTGAGGTGGATGAGTGGAGATTGTCTGTGTTAATTAATTTTGTGACTTGTCAATCAAAATCACATTTATATCTGGAGTCGGTTTATATTTCCTAAATAGGTGATGATTTTATTTAAAAAATTACGTAATTTACTTTGATAATCTGATTTCATAAATTGTTCGCAAGATGTTGATTTCAGAGAAGCCGCCTGTCCATTAGAGAGGGAAGTATGGAGTGGTAATTATAGACTTCTCCCTATTTTTTTGCGCCACGGGTCTTGGAAATTTGTAAAGTTTTCGATCCGTGGCTTTATACTTCGGCGCGCCAAGGAAATCTTGTTCTTGGCTACGCCTTGCGGTGGAGTCTTCACCGGATGGTTCCAGTGCGGTTCAGTTCAGGTAGTACTTAGCCCCATAAGCGGAATAGGGCCCGTAGTTGTTGCCATAACCGTAACGCTTCATGCCGCGCGGGCTGATCTGGTTCAGAACGAGGCCGCTCACGGGCTTGCCGACGCTTTCGAACTCGCGCAGCGCGCCGATCACCTGCTCGCGCTGGGTCTGGTCCCATTTCACCACGAAGACCGTGGCATCGACGTGCTGGGCGATCACCCGCGCATCCGGCACAACCAGCACCGGCGGCGTGTCGACGATGATGATGTCGTAGCGGCTGCGCAGCTCTTTCAGGAGTTCGGCGAAGCGCACCGAGGAGAAGATGTCCGCGGCGTTGGACTGGCCCTTGTCACCGAGCAGCACGTCGGCGCCGACCAGATCGTCATGGGTGACCACCTCGTCGAAGGTTTTCGCCCCGGTCAGCACCGAGACGACGCCGTCGGTCTGCTCGGTGGTCAGATACTGGCCAAAGACTCGGCGGCGAATGTCGCCCTCGATCAGCAGCACCTTCTTGCCCATCGAAGCGAAGTTCAGCGTCAGCGACATTGCGACCGTGGTCTTGCCTTCGCCGGGCAGCGCCGAGCAGGTCATGATGACCTTGGGCGGCGTGTCGACGTTGGAAAGCATGACCGAGGTGCGCAGGTTGCGCACCGCCTCCGCCGCCGCCGAGGAGGGACGCTCTTTGAGATAGGCGATGGCATCTTTCCGGCGGCTGGCCTTGATCATCGGCAGTTGGCCGATGGTGGCGTAGCCGGTGGTGCCCTCAAGTTGCTCGGCGGTGCGGAAGGCGCGGTTGCGGGCTTCACGGATCAGCACGAAGGCGGCGCCCAGCATCAGGCCGAGAATGCCCGACATCGCCAGGATGAGCGGTTTGCGCGGCGCTGAGGCCTGCACCGGCTCCACTGCCGGCGAGATGATCCGGCTGTCCGCCTGCTGAACGCCCTGCTGAGCCGAGGTCTCCTTGAGACGCGACAGGAAGTATTCATAGAGCAGTCGGCTGGCCTCGGCCTCGCGGGAGAGCTGCTGCAAGGTGATGAGATCCTGGCTCTGCTGCTCGGTCTGCCGCTCGAGCTCCGCAAGAGAGTTCTGAAGCGCCGCGAGCTGGCTGGTGTTGCGCGTCAGCTCGGCTTGGGCGCGGGCAGAAAGCTGCTCGAAGCGCGTCCTGAAACTCTCGGCGATCGCCGGCTCGTCAACCCGCGGCAGCATGCGCTGAAGCTGCAGATCCTTGGTGGCATCCGCCTGCTGCTGCGGCGTCTGTGCAGCCTCGAGCGCGGCGACCCGGGCCCGGGCGGCATCCTGGGCGGTCTCCATGCTGGTGATCCGCTCGCGCGTGTCCTTGACTTGGATTTCGAGCCCTTCCAGCGCCTCGGGGCTGACCAGAGGTGTGCTTGCGCGGAAGTCCTTGACCTTGCCTTCAGCCTCCTCAAGCGCAACCTGCAGATCGGTGACCCGCTCGGTCAGCCAGGTCGTCGCCTGCTCGGTCGCCTCGAATTTCACCTCGAGTTGGTTGAGGATGTAGAGATCCACCAGAGCATCAGCGATTTTGGCCGATTTCGCCGCATCGGTGGTTTCGACGGTCACTTGGAAGACAAGACTTTGGGACACGTTCTTGATCGTCATGCTTGTCAGAAGCGCATCGATCGTGGCTTCACGCTGCCTCGCGTCTCCGCTGCTTTCGGTTTCCCCGGCTGGGGCCACCAAGGAGCTCAAGAAGCCTTTCAGCTGATCAATCGTACTCGGCGCCTTGAGCGAGGCGTTGAATTCGGGATCGGTAGTCAGTTCGAGTTTGTCGACAACCTTGCCAAGCAGAACCCGGCTCTTAAGCACCTCGACCTCGGTGTTGATCACTGTGGTGTCCGACCCGAGGCCACTCATGACGCTGCCCAGGTCGACGACCTGCTCTTCGCGGTTGTTGAGCATCACCACAGCGGTGGCGCGGTACATTGGCGTGGCTAGCACATAGGCGTAGAGGCCCCCGAGCAGCACCGCTGCGACGAAAGCCAAGATGATGATAACTTTGCCCCGCCACAGCGACCCGAGCAGAGCTCCAAGATCGATGACATCCTCGTCTTGAGAAACAGATGCCGCGCGCTGGCTCAGCTCAATACGTTTCATGTCGCTCAACGTGTCACTCCAAGTCTTGAGCCCGACGGCTCCCGGGAAAAGTGAGTCTCCTTTAACACGATTGACGGCAAGGTCTAACCCGATGTGCCGGTCGGCTGTTTCGCGTCAGTCGTGGGGGTTTCGGTGCATAGTTCATTTGCGCCAGCCACTTGTGAGATGTCTTTGCATTGAGGTGCTTGTGTTTGTAAATGCACGGTTTTCTCAAATATGGAAGACCTTTATGTGTTAGGAACTTGCCTAGTTCTCAGAAGGATCGATGCAGCTTTTCCCAGCGCACCAACATGGGATGACTTCGAACTAGCTGCTCATCTTTTGAGCGTAGTCTTAGGTCGTCTCTCGAAGCCTTTCCTTACAAGACAAATCTACCCTGAGTAGATTTGGTCGACCGTCATTCACCGATGATCTGCACTGCTGTGCATCAAGAATGTAATGCTAGTGTGACCTCGCACATTCGATGCACTGCTAGAATAGATAATTTCGTGAGTGCTGCAGGCGCATCTGCGAACTGAGCTCTTGAACATATCTGAGGGAGAATTTTGATCATAAATCGCATTATACGCTTCTGCGTGTGTAGCGGGGTGGATTCACAAACGAAGTGCAAATTCTGTATCAAAACAGAAGTTTGCATGGAGGATGTGGGATGGGTCGGTGTTACCTTCAGCTGAGTTTCGAGGGACGGATCAAGATTGCCAAGTGGCGTGAGGCCAAGATGCCGATCCCAGAGATCGCGGATCGACTGAGCCGCGCCCCCTCGACCATTTACCGCGATCTGAAGCGCAATCACTTCGACGGCGGCGACCTGCCCGAGTTCGCGGGATACTACGCGCTGAATGCCCAGACCATGAGCGAGAAGCGCCGCGCCCTTCACCGCAAGATGATTCAGCACCCTGAGCTCAAAGCTGCCGTCGAGCATGGTCTCAAGGCTGGCTGGTCACCGGAGCAGATCGCCGGCCGGATGCGCTTCGAAGGTCTGCCCGTGACCGTCAGCCACGAGACCATCTACGCCCATATCTATGGCCCAGAGGGTCGTGCCGAAGAGTTGGCGCGACACCTGCCCAGCCGGCG
>NZ_NTHN02000042.1 GCF_002300555.2 Alloyangia mangrovi
TCGAGCGCGCCGCCGCCCTGCCCGGGCTTGCCGAGACGCTGCGACCGCTGGCCCACGCCCTCGCCCGCTGGCGCGCGCCCGAGAACCGCTCGGTCCCCGGCACCGAAGACATGCTGCCGGTCGTGCTGCACAGAGACTGGATCGGTGCGCGCGAGGCCGCGATCCGCGCCAGCGGCGCCCTGCTGCTCTTCGGCGCGCTCTGGCAGGTCACCGGCTTTGCCGCCGGGGCGTTCCTGCTGCTCGGCATGTCGATCATGATCTCGATCTTCACCACCTTCGAGAACCCGATCGCCATGCTGCCCTCGGTCTTCTTCGGGCAGCTCCTTGGCGCGGGTATGGCGCTGGTGATCCGCTGTCTGATCTGGCCGCATGCCGGGGCAGACTGGCACTTGGTGGCGATGGTACTACCCTTCATCTTCGCGGGCGCGCTACTGGCAGGGCACGACCGGGGTATGAAGGTCAGCTTCGATTTCAACATGGTGATGCTGCTTCTGCTGCACCCTGCGCTGCCGCTCACCGGCGATTTTGGCACCTCGGCGCTAATGGCCCTTGCCGTCGTCGCAGCGCCACTCACGGCGTTGGTGGCATACCGCACGGTCTACCCGCCCACACTGCGCCGCAAGCAGGTCACGCTGGCGAGGATGATGCTGCACGACGTGGCGGCGCTGGCCGGCGACGCCGACGCGTTGCGCCACCGCGCGGTCTGGCGCGCGCGGCTCTATCATCGGATGCTGCGGCTGTTCCGGCTGACCGAACGCTCCGCCCGCGCGCAGCGCCACGCGTTGGACAGCGGGCTGGCGTTGCTCGACCTCGGCCATGCGACCATGCGGGCACATGAAATCCTCGCAAGCCCCGACACGCCCCCCCACAGAGCGCCGCGCGCTGAAAGCGGCGCTGGCCCGGCTCGAACGCATCCGCGAAACCCCCGCCCGTGCCGAAGGGGCGCTCAGCCGCCTTGCCCGCCGCGCCGTCGGGGCGGATGCCGAGATTTTCCGCCACGCGGCACGCAGCGCCGCCTCTCTGGCCGGCTGATCTGCCTCAGACGCGCCGCAGCCAGCGGTGCGCGAGGGCCATCTTCTCGCGCACCGGCTGGGTCAGCACGAAGGGATAGAGATCGGGCAGGTCAAGCGCCCGGTTCACGTGGTTCACCGCGATCGACAGGTGCACGGCGCGGGTGATCAGCGCCTCGGTGTCGGCCTCGAGGAAGGCATCGTAGCCCTCCGCCGGAAAATCCGGCAGCCGCAACCCGCTGGCCAGACCGCTGTCGAGCATCGACACGAGGTGCTGCAGATGCGCGAGCGTCTCGGCCCAGTCCTCGTGCGGGTGGGCGGTGGCATAGGTGGTGATGTACTCCGGTCCGCGCTCCTTCGGCGCGTCGTAGTGCTGCTGCAGCGCCGCCGTGTAATCGGCCCGCTCATCCCCGAAGCGCGCCCGGAAATCGTCGAGAAAGGCCGGATCCTCGGCCAGCCGCAGGAAGAGGAAATGCGCCATCTCGTGCCGCATGTGCCCCAGCATGGTACGGTAGAGCTCGTCGAACTGCTCTTGCCGGTGCGCCAGAACCGCGTCGCTTGCCTCGGTGACGTTGATCGTGATGATCCCGTTCGCATGCCCCATGATCACGTCAGCCTCGCCGTGAAGTGTCTCCTCCGAGAGCATGCGGAACACCGGGCGGGCGCCCGGGTCGGCGGGGGTGAACCAGCCCCAGCGCGCCAGTTCGGCGAGCATCCGCCGCTTGGCCAGCTCGCTGTCGGCCCAGAGCGGAAGATTCTGTTCGGCGCGCAGGTCGGGCACCGTCTCGGTCATTGCGCAGGAGCGGCAGAGGCCGCCCTGCTCGGCCACCCAGTTGCAGGCGATTTCGTCGCGATTGGCGCAATGAGGCGCGCCCGCGACCATGGTCTGCGCGTCGGGATCGAAACTGACCTCCTGCCCGCAACCGCAGGCGAGGTTGTGGAAGTAAACCGGGCTCGAGCAGGCGGGGCAGCGGAAGATTTGCATCTGGGATCCTCATGGGCGGGACACGGGTCGGTAACTTCGCAGGGCGACCAAGCGTTCCCATGCGCCAATCAAGCGTTATCGGGCGGCGCATGGGAAGAGAATTGCGTGACGGGCGGAGGACGCCGGCGCCCTCCCCCGGCGGCGGAGCGCACGTCCCCGCCGCCGCCCTTGGGTGAATCACCCTTGCGAAATCCGCTGCAGGCACGTATATGCCCCTTCAACAGCGGCGCGTCGGTCCTGGCACCGAAGCTCCACCGGGAAACACCGACGGGCCGCGCGCCCGTATTTTTGTTTCCGAAGGAGTCGGAGAAACATGACCGACCTCATCGCCAAATCATCGCTCGACAAGCGCCTCGCCGAGATCGTCGGCCCCGTCATCGAAGACATGGGGTTCGAACTTGTGCGCATCCGTCTCATGGGGGGCAAGACCGCCACCCTGCAGATCATGGCCGAACGCCCCGAGGGCGGCATCGAAGTCGATGAATGCGCCGACATCTCTACCGCGGTTTCCGCCGTGCTCGACGTCGAGGACCCGATCATCGACGCGTACACGCTCGAGGTCTCCTCGCCCGGCATCGACCGCCCGCTCACCCGCCTCAAGGACTTCGAGACCTTCGAGGGCTACGAGGTGAAGATCGAGACCGCCGAGATGATCGACGGCCGCAAGCGCTGGCGCGGCGTGGTCGCCGGGGTCGAGGGTGACGAAGTGCTCCTCAACATCGAGGAGGGCGGCGAAGAGCAGACGATCGGCCTGCAATTCGACTGGCTGTCGGACGCCAAGCTGGTGCTCACCGACGATCTGATCCGAGACATGCTCCGCGCCCGCAAGGCGCAGGAAGTGGACGAAACCAAATTCGACGACATCGAGGCCGACGACGCGGCCGCTCAGGAGGACTAAGACCATGGCAATCACCTCTGCCAACCAGCTCGAGCTTCTGCAGACCGCCGAAGCCGTCGCCCGCGAGAAGATGATCGACCCCTCGCTGGTGATCGAAGCGATGGAGGAGAGCCTCGCCCGCGCCGCCAAGAGCCGCTACGGCTCGGAGATGGACATCCGCGTGAAGATCGACCGCAAGACCGGTCGCGCCACCTTCACTCGCGTGCGCACCGTGGTCGAGGATGACCTCCTCGAGAACTACCAGGCCGAGATGACCGTCCAGCAGGCCAAGCAGTACATGGCCGAGCCCAAGGTCGGTGACACCTATGTCGAGGAAGTCCCGCCGGTCGACCTCGGCCGTATCGCCGCGCAGAGCGCCAAGCAGGTGATCCTGCAGAAGGTGCGCGAAGCCGAGCGCGACCGCCAGTACGAAGAGTTCAAGGACCGCCAGGGCACGATCATCAACGGTCAGGTCAAGCGCGAGGAATACGGCAACGTCATCGTCGACGTGGGCCGTGGCGAAGCCATCCTGCGCCGCAACGAGAAGATCGGCCGCGAGAGCTATCGCCCCGGCGACCGCATCCGCTGCTACGTCAAGGACGTGCGCCGCGAGGCCCGCGGCCCGCAGATCTTCCTGTCGCGGACCGCGCCGGAATTCATGGCGGAGCTGTTCAAGATGGAAGTGCCGGAAATCTACGACGGCATCATCGAGATCAAGGCTGTCGCCCGTGACCCGGGCTCGCGCGCCAAGATCGGCGTCGTTTCCTACGATGGCTCGATCGACCCTGTCGGCGCCTGCGTCGGCATGCGCGGCTCGCGCGTGCAGGCCGTGGTGAACGAGCTCCAGGGCGAGAAGATCGACATCATCCCGTGGAACGAGGACATGCCCACGTTCCTCGTCAATGCGCTGCAGCCGGCGGAAGTGTCGAAAGTGGTTCTCGACGAGGATGCCGAGCGCATCGAGGTCGTCGTGCCCGACGAGCAGCTGTCGCTGGCTATCGGCCGCCGCGGCCAGAACGTGCGCCTCGCCTCGCAGTTGACCGGCCTCGACATCGACATCATGACCGAGGAAGAAGAGTCCAAGCGCCGCCAGGCCGAGTTCGAAGAGCGCACCAAGCTGTTCATGGAAACGCTGGATGTCGACGAGTTCTTCGCGCAGTTGCTGGTTGCCGAGGGCTTCACCAACCTCGAGGAAGTGGCCTACGTCGAGCTCGACGAGCTGCTGGTGATCGACGGCGTCGACGAAGGCACCGCCGAGGAGCTGCAGACCCGTGCCCGCGAGTTCATCGAAGAGCAGGCCCGCAAGGCGCTCGAGAAGGCGCGCGAGCTGGGTGTCGAGGAGAGCCTCATTGAATTCGAGGGCCTCACTCCCCAGATGGTAGAGGCGCTGGCGCAGGACGACATCAAGTCGCTCGAAGACTTCGCCACCTGCGCCGACTGGGAACTGGCCGGTGGCTGGACCACGGTCGATGGCCAGCGCCAGAAAGACGACGGCCTGCTCGAGAAATTCGGCGTGGACCTCGAAGAGGCGCAGAACCTGATCATGACCGCCCGCGTGATGCTGGGCTGGGTCGACCCCGAGGAACTCGTGTCCGGCGCGGCAGAGAGCGATGAGCTCGACGCCGAGGATGGCGAGTCCGACGAGGCGGAGGCCTGAGTCCCAGATGAGCCGTGGAGGTCAGGATAAGGACAGGGCAGACGGGCCCGAACGGCGCTGCATCGCCACTGGCGACGTGGAGCCCAAGGGCGGTCTGATCCGGTTCGTGGTCGGGCCCGAGGGTCAGGTCGTTCCTGACCTCGCGGGCAAGCTGCCCGGTCGGGGCATCTGGGTCTCGGCCGATCGCAAGGCATTGGAAAAGGCGGCGGGCAAGGGTCTCTTTGCCCGCGCGGCCAAGGCGCCGGTAACGGTTCCCGAAGGGTTGCCGGATCTCATCGAGGGCATGCTTGCCCGGCGGGTGGTCGAGCTGATCAGCCTCGCCCGCAAGGGCGGCGGCGCCGTCTCGGGTTACGAGAAGGTGAAGGACTGGCTCTCGAAAGAGGAAGCCCGCGTCCTGATCCAGGCCGAGGACGGATCGGCCCGTGGAAAGACGAAATTGAGTACTCCCTACGGGGGGGAACTACATCGGCTGGCTCACCGCAGACGAGCTAGGGCTGGCCTTCGGACGCGAAAAGGTGATACATGCCGCGCTTGGCGCTGGTGGACTCACCAAACGTGTTGTAGAGGAGGCCCAACGTTTGAAGGGCCTGCGCGTCGCATCGGCAGACGCGAAAACGGCAGCAGGGGCTGCCGCGGGCGGCAAGGGCCGCCGGAAAGGATAAGAGAATCTTAATGAGCGATAACGACGGCAAGAAGACTTTGGGTTTGCGCGGCGGGTCCCATTCCGGGAACGTGAAGCAGAGCTTCAGCCACGGCCGCACAAAGAACGTCGTGGTAGAAACCAAGCGCAAACGCGTCGTGGTCCCGAAAGCGGGCGCCGCAGGCGGTGCAAAGGGTTCGGGCGGCGGATCGCATGGTGGTTCGGGCAAGCGCCCGGCGGGCATTTCCGACTCGGAGATGGAACGCCGGCTGCGCGCGCTGCAGGCCGCCAAGGCGCGCGAAGCCGAAGAGACTGCTCAGCGCGAGGCCGAGGAAAAGGCCCGCGCCGAGGAGCGTGAGCGCATGCGCGCCGAAAAGGAACAGAAAGAGCGCGAGCAGCGCGAGGCCGAAGAGCGTGCCAAGGCGAAAGCCGAGGAAGAAGAGCGCAAGGCCCGCGAAGCTGCTGCGGCCGCGGAAGCGGCCAAGAAGGCAGAAGCCGCGCCCAAGAAAGCCGCTGCAGCGGCCAAGGACGACGATGCCGCGGCTCCGGCCCGTGCAGGTGGTGCGCCCGCGGCCAAGCCTGCGGTCCAGCCGCAACGCAAGGCAGAGCGCGAGCGCGAAGAGCGCGGTCGGTCTGCCCGTGCCCGCGACGATGGCAACCGCCGCTCCGGCAAGCTGACGCTGAACCAGGCTCTGGGCGGCGAAGGTGGCCGGCAGAAATCCATGGCCGCGATGAAGCGCAAGCAAGAGCGGGCGCGTCAGAAAGCCATGGGCGGTGCGCAGTCGCGCGAGAAGGTCGTGCGCGACGTTCAGCTGCCCGAGGCGATCACGGTGGCGGAACTCGCCAACCGTATGGCCGAGCGCGTGGCTGACGTGGTGAAGTCGCTCATGCAGAGCGGCATCATGGCGACGCAGAACCAGACCATCGACGCCGACACTGCGGAACTGATCATCGAGGAATTCGGCCACCGCGTGACCCGCGTGTCCGATGCCGACGTCGAGGACGTGATCAAGACCGTGGACGACAAGCCGGAAGACCTCCTGCCGCGTCCGCCGGTCATCACGATCATGGGCCACGTAGACCACGGCAAGACCTCGCTGCTCGACGCGATCCGCAACACCAGCGTGACCTCCGGCGAAGCCGGCGGCATCACCCAGCACATCGGCGCCTACCAGGTGACGACGAAGAACGGCGACGTGCTGTCCTTCCTCGACACGCCCGGTCACGCCGCCTTCACCTCGATGCGCTCGCGTGGCGCACAGGTGACGGACATCGTGGTGCTGGTGGTTGCCGCGGATGACGCCGTGATGCCGCAGACGGTCGAGGCGATCAGCCACGCGAAAGCGGCCAAGGTGCCGATGATCGTGGCGATCAACAAGGTCGACAAGCCCTCGGCGAACCCGACCAAGGTGCGCACCGACCTGCTGCAGCACGAAGTCGTCGTCGAAGAGATGTCGGGCGAAGTGCAGGACGTCGAGGTTTCGGCCAAGACCGGCCTGGGTCTCGACTCGCTGCTCGAAGCCATCGCGCTGCAGGCGGAAATCCTTGAACTCAAGGCCAACCCGCACCGTGCCGCACAGGGTGCCGTGATCGAAGCACAGCTCGACGTGGGCCGCGGCCCGGTTGCGACGGTGCTCGTGCAGAACGGCACGCTCAAGCAGGGCGACATCTTCGTCGTGGGCGAGCAGTACGGCAAGGTCCGCGCGCTGATCAACGACAAGGGTGAGCGCGTCTCCGAAGCCGGCCCGTCGGTTCCGGTCGAGGTGCTGGGTCTCAACGGCACGCCCGAGGCCGGCGACGTTCTCAACGTCACCGAGACCGAGGCGCAGGCCCGCGAGATCGCCGAGTACCGTGCACAGGTCACCAAGGACAAGCGCGCCGCAGCAGGTGCCGCGACGACCTTGGAACAGCTGATGCAGAAGGCCAAGGACGACGAGAACGTCTCGGAACTGCCCGTCATCGTGAAAGCGGACGTGCAGGGCTCGACCGAAGCGATCGTCCAGGCGCTCGAGAAGGTCGGCAACGACGAGGTCCGCGTGCGCGTCATCCACTCCGGTGTGGGCGCGATCACCGAGACCGACATCGGCCTCGCCGAAGCCTCGGGCTGCCCGGTCATCGGCTTCAACGTCCGTGCCAACGCTCCGGCCCGCAACGCGGCCAACCAGAAGGGTGTGGAGATCCGCTACTACTCGGTGATCTACGACCTCGTGGACGATGTGAAAGCGGCGGCCTCGGGCCTGCTGTCGAACGAAATCCGCGAGAACTTCATCGGCTACGCGGCGATCAAGGAAGTCTTCAAGGTGTCCAACGTCGGCAAGGTCGCTGGCTGCCTGGTCACCGAGGGCGTCGCCCGCCGCTCCGCAGGTGTCCGCCTGCTGCGCGACAACGTGGTGATCCACGAAGGCACTCTGAAAACCCTCAAGCGCTTCAAGGACGAGGTTGCCGAGGTGCAGTCCGGCCAGGAATGCGGCATGGCCTTCGAGAACTACGACGATATCCGCCCCGGCGACGTCATCGAGATCTTCGAGCGCGAGGAAGTCGAGCGCTCGCTCTGATCTCCCCTGCCCCATTCAGGGCATCCGAATCCAGAAGGGCCGGCGATTTCATTCGCCGGCCCTTTTTCTTGTCCTGGGAAGTGCAGCAGCCCGGCACCTTTGGCCTCGCCGCCCTGAGCACACGGTGACCTTTGCGCAAGCTGACCTGTGCCGGGACAAGAAAAAAACGAGCCGCCTTATCAGGCGACCGCATGTCGTTGACTTCTAAGGGGCGTACAATCAGACCGGGCGCCCGGTGAAAACCTGCTGCCCGACGCGGACGACGAGACGTCCATCAGGGAGGGTCTTCTCAAGAAAGCCCTGGACCGAAATGCAGCTGCCCATAATGATGGTGCGCAACATGTTGTGTCCTCAACTAAAACTCTGTGCGAATTATTATTACCCCACCGAGGGCCACAAAACTACACAAATCTTGCACAAAACTGTTTCAATAATGGGCAAAACCGCCTGTTTTTGCGCTGAATTTCTGATCATAGGCACAGATAAGTTAAAAAATCCTTGATCAGAGCAAATCCCTGAGAATCGGAATAAGAGGCACGTCAGCGGGCGGCATCGGGTAATCGGTGAGCTCCCGCGCCCGGGCCCATTTCAGCACCTGGCCCTCGCGCGCCTGCGGCACGCCGTGCCACCTGCGGCAGGCAAAAAGCGGCATCAGCAGGTGGAAATCGTCATAGGCATGCGAGGCGAAGGTCAACGGCGCCAGGCAGCTGTTCCAGGTCTCGATCCCCAGCTCCTCGTGCAGTTCGCGGACAAGCGCCGCCTCGGGAGTCTCGCCCGGCTCGACCTTGCCGCCCGGGAATTCCCACAGCCCGGCCATGGACTTGCCCTCGGGCCGCTGCGCCAGCAGCACGCGCCCCTCGACGTCGATGAGGGCAACGGCGGAGACGAGGACGATCTTTTTCATGGCGAGGGGCCTTTGGTGGATGCAAAAAGGCGAGGGGCTCTGCCCCTCGCGCTCCCCGGGATATTTGCCCCTAGAAGAAGGGGCAACCCCGTTACGACCGGTAATCGGCGTTGATGCTGATGTAGCCGTGGGTCAGGTCGCAGGTCCAGACGGTGGCGCTGCCCCGCCCGAGGCCGAGATCGACCGAGATGGTGATCTCCGGTGCCTTCATGAGCCGTGCACCATCTTCCTCGCGGTAGTCCGGCGAGCGCCAACCCTTTTCGGCCACCAGCACGTCACCGAAGCGGATGGTGAGCAGGTCGCGGTCGGCGGCGGCGCCGGATTTGCCGATCGCCATGACGATGCGGCCCCAGTTCGGGTCCTCGCCGGCGATGGCGGTCTTGACCAGCGGCGAGTTGGCGATCGCCATGGCGTGGGTGCGCGCATCGGCATCGCTGGCCGCGCCGGTCACCTCGACGGTGACGAACTTGGTCGCGCCCTCGCCGTCCTTCACCACCTGGTGAGCGAGGTCGAGGAAGACAGTCTCGAGCGCCTCGGCAAAGCCGCTGTCCGCCTCGGTCACCTCGACGCCCGAAGCGCCGGTGGCGCCCATGAGCAACGTGTCCGAGGTCGACGTGTCGCTGTCGACGGTGATGCAGTTGAAGCTGCGGTCGTTGATCTGGCTGACCAGTTTCTGCAGCAGCGGCTGCTCAACCTTCGCGTCGGTGAAGATGTAGACCAGCATGGTCGCCATGTCGGGCGCGATCATGCCCGAGCCCTTGGCGATGCCGGCGATCTTCACCGGCCCGCCCGGCAGCTCGACCGTGACGGTCGAGCCCTTGGGGAAGGTGTCGGTGGTCATGATCGCCTTGGCCGCGCCGGAGATGCCGGTCGCGTCGAGCGAGGAAACCAGCTCCTCCACCTTGGCGGTGATGCGCTCGTGCGGCAGCGGCTCGCCGATCACCCCGGTCGAGGAGGAGAAGACGCGCGCCTCGGGCAGGCCCGTCGCCGCGGCCACGGCCGAGGTCACCGCGCGGGTGGACTCGATGCCGTTGCGGCCGGTGAAGGCGTTGGAATTGCCCGAGTTCACGATGATCGCCGCACCCTCGTCAGAGGCGGCGCCAATCTTGGCCTGGCAGTCGAGCACGGGGGCCGAGCGCGTCGCCGAGCGGGTGAAGACCCCCGCCATGGTGCTGCCTGCGTCGAGCAGGGCCAGCATGACGTCGGTGCGCCCCGCGTAGCGCACCCCCGCCGCGACGGAGGCGAAACGCACCCCCTCGATCACCGGCAGGTCGGGAAAGGCCGCAGGGGCCAGCGGGGAAACGGCGAGGGTCTTGGCCACTCAGTCCTCCAGCAGCTCGAGGTTGGACAGGATCGAGGGATCGACATCCCCCGAGGACTTGCGGGTGATCTCCGCGCCGGCCTCGGCTTCGTCCATATAGGCCGCCACGGCTTCCTGCTGCACCTGCTGCGAGAGCTGATCACGCACCTCGTCGAGCTTCGGCGCTTCCTTGGCGCGGGTCTCGTTGAGCTTGATCACGTGCCAGCCGAACTGGGTCTGCACCGGTGCGTCCGAGATCGCGCCCGGCTCCATGCCCGCGACCGCCGTTTCGAAGGGCTCGACCATCATGCCCTTGCTGAACCAGCCGAGCTCGCCGCCGTTCGGGCCCGAGGGGCCGGTGGACTTCTCCTTGGCCACGGTGGCGAAATCGGCGCCGCCGTTCAGTTCCTCGATGATCGCCTTGGCCTCGTCTTCGCTTTCCACGAGGATGTGCGAGGCGTTGTACTCCTGCCCCTGATCGGCATCTGCGAACTGTGCGTCATAGGCGGCCTGCAGCGCCTCGTCGGTCACCGCGGCATCGGCCACGGCCGACACGGTCTCGGCGGCGAGCAGCGTACGGCGCTCGGTCTTCAGCGACAGGTCCACGCGCTTGGTCTCGACCGCCTTCTCGTCCTGCGCCAGCACTTCCTGCTGCACCAGTTGGTCGAGGATGCCGTCCCAGAGCACGTCATCGCCAAGCTGCTGGTACTGCTCGGGCAGGCTGGCGCGCACGACCAGCATCTCGCCGAGGGTGATGTCCGTGCCGTTCACCGTTGCCACGACGGTGTCGGCGCTCAGCGCCTCGGTCTGCTCCGCGGCCTGATCCTGGGCGTGAAGGGGCAGCGCGAGGGTCAGGGCGAGCGCGGCCGCCCCCAGTGTGGTGAGGGTTTTGGGCATCTAGGCGTCCTTCCAGTTGGCCGCCCGCCACCGGGCGGCGTTGACACTTACCGACCTGCCGCTTACATCGCCTGAAGGCTCTGCAAGGCCGGTCGTTCCCCTGTGTCATATGGGTTGAGTGCGAGGCGGGCAAGCGGATGCCTCACGCAGAACACGACTTTGTCAGACAGCACAGGCAGGCCAAATGCTCGGAATGGGAAAACTCGCGCGGAAGGTGTTCGGCACCCCGAACGACCGCAAGATCAAGGCCACCCGACCGCTGATCGCACAGATCAACGCTCTGGAACCCGAGTACGAGGCCCTCGACGACGCCGGGCTGATCGCCAAGACCGAGGAGTTCCGCAAGCGCTTTGCCGAGGGCGAAAGCCTCGACGCGCTGCTGCCCGAGGCCTTTGCCAACTGCCGCGAGGCCGCCAAGCGGGCGCTCGGCCTGCGCGCCTTCGACGTGCAGCTTATGGGCGGCGTCTTCCTGCATCAGGGTAACATCTCCGAGATGAAGACCGGCGAGGGCAAGACGCTGGTCGCGACCTTCCCGTCCTATCTCAATGCCCTTTCCGGCAAGAGCGTGCACGTGGTGACGGTGAACGACTACCTCGCCCGCCGCGACGCCGAATGGATGTCCAAGGTCTTTGCCGCGCTCGGCATGACCACCGGCGTGGTCTACCCGCAGCAGCCCGAGGATGAGAAGAAACGGGCCTACGCCTGCGACATCACCTATGCGACCAACAACGAGCTGGGCTTCGACTACCTGCGCGACAACATGAAGTCCGAGCTGGACCAGATGATGCAGCGCGGCCATGGCTTCGCCGTGGTCGACGAGGTGGACTCGATCCTGATCGACGAGGCCCGCACCCCGCTGATCATCTCCGGCCCCTCGCAGGACCGCTCGGACCTCTATGTCGCCATCGACCGGCTGATCCCCGAGCTGCCCGACGAGGGCTACACGCTCGACGAGAAGACCCGCAACGTGACCTTCACCGACGAGGGCAACGAGGCGCTCGAGGACATGCTGCACCGCCGCGGCATCCTGCCCGAGGGCCAGACGCTCTATGATCCGGAAAGCACCACCGTGGTGCACCACGTGAACCAGGGCCTGCGCGCGCACAAGCTCTATACCAAGGACAAGGATTACATCGTCCGCGACGGTCAGGTTGTGCTGATCGACGAATTCACCGGCCGGATGATGGCCGGCCGCCGCCTCTCGGATGGCCTACACCAGGCAATCGAGGCCAAGGAAGGCTGCCAGATCCAGCCCGAGAACGTCACACTCGCCAGCGTGACCTTCCAGAACTACTTCCGCCTCTACGACAAGCTGGGCGGCATGACCGGCACCGCGCTCACCGAGGCCGAGGAATTCGCCGAGATCTACAAGCTCGGCGTGGTCGAGGTTCCGACCAACCGGCCGATCGCGCGGATCGACGACGACGACAAGGTCTACCGCACCACCGCCGAGAAATACGTGGCGATCACCGAAGAGATCAAGAAGGCGCACGAGAAGGGCCAGCCGGTCCTCGTCGGCACCACCTCGATCGAGAAATCCGAGATGCTCTCGCAGCTGCTGACCAGCGCCGGGCTGACCCACAACGTGCTCAACGCCCGCCAGCACGAGCAGGAGGCGCAGATCGTCGCCGACGCCGGCAAGCTGGGCGCGGTCACCATCGCGACGAACATGGCCGGTCGCGGCACCGACATCAAGCTGGGCGGCAACTTCGAGTTCCTCGTGATGGAAGCCATCGCCGCCGACCCCGAGGCCGACCCCGAAGAGATCCGCGCCCGCATAGAGACCGAGCATGCCAAGGCCGAGGCCGAGGTGAAGGAGGCCGGTGGTCTCTTCGTCCTCGCCACCGAGCGCCACGAGAGCCGCCGCATCGACAACCAGCTGCGCGGCCGGTCGGGCCGTCAGGGCGACCCGGGCCGCAGCTCCTTCTACCTGTCGCTCGAAGATGACTTGATGCGCATCTTCGGCTCCGAGCGGCTCGACCGCGTGCTGACCAAGCTCGGCATGAAGGAAGGCGAGGCGATCATCCACCCCTGGGTGAACAAGTCGCTCGAGCGCGCGCAGGCGAAGGTCGAGGGCCGGAACTTCGACATCCGCAAGCAGCTGCTGAAGTTCGACGACGTGATGAACGACCAGCGCAAGGTGATCTTCGGGCAGCGTCTGGAGATCATGGAAGCCAAAGATCTCTCGGAGATCGTCGAAGACATGCGCCACGAGGTCATCGACGAGCTGGTCGAGACCCATGCCCCCGCCAAGGCCTATGCCGACCAGTGGGACATGCAGGGCCTCTACGCCGCCTGCATCGAGAAGCTGGGCATCGACCTGCCGGTCATCGCCTGGGGCGAGGAAGAGGGTGTCGACGCGGAAGCCATCCGCGAACGCATCGAAGAGGCAACCGACAAGCAGATGGCCGAGAAAGCCGAAGCCTTCGGTCCCGAGACCATGCGCCAGATCGAGAAGCAGGTGCTGCTGCAGACCATCGACACAAAGTGGCGCGAGCATCTTCTGACGCTCGAGCACCTGCGCTCGGTGGTGGGCTTCCGAGGCTACGCGCAGCGCGACCCGCTCAACGAGTACAAGACCGAGGCCTTCCAGCTCTTCGAGACGATGCTCGAGTCGCTGCGCGAGCGCGTGACCGAGCAGCTTGGCCGGGTGCGCCCGATGACCCAGGAAGAGCAGCAGAAGATGCTGCAGCAGATGGCCGAACAGCAGGCCCAGCAACAAAAGCTCACCGAGCAGGCCCATGCGGTCGGCCCGAGCGAGAACGCCGGCGTGCCGGAGTCGCACGAGCCGCTGGTCGACGGGTTTGACGAGAACGAGCCGGCAACATGGGGCAACCCGAGCCGCAACGACCCCTGCCCCTGTGGCTCGGGCAAGAAGTTCAAGCATTGCCACGGCAGCCTCGCCTGACCGGGCAGCGCTGACATCGCAGACCGACTTTCCGGGGTGGGTCCGGGGCAAAAATGCCCCAGGCCCGCCCCGATGACTCCTCCCCATCGCCGCAACCATGCCTCTTTTGAAGGCCAGATTGTTTCCCGTACGAGTTCAGTTGTCGGGGACGATCATGGGACGGATCAAGACCTACAGGCTTGCAGTTGTAACCCTCAGCGCAGCCGTCAGCATCGGTTTCGTGATGCAGCAGCACGACGCCCGCAGCCGAAGCGCCGGCGCGATGCAGATCGCGCAGATCGAGGACACTTCCTCGGCCCGACTGCCGGATCTCCCCTCTGATCGCGCCGCCGAGGCCAGCCTGCCCGCACCTCAGACGGTGCGCGCCGCTGCCGTGGCCGAGCCAGAGGCCACCCCGGCGACCCTTCCCGAAGAGACCGAGATCACCGCAGCCGATTGCTCGGTCGCCATGTCCGCGCGCACCGGCGCGGGAGCCATGGTCTCGCTCGACATCGTGGCGCCCTGCTTCGCCTCGGAGCGGGTGACGATCCACCACAACGGGTTGATGTTCACCGAGGTGACCCAGCCCGACGGCACGCTGCGTGTCGAGGTGCCCGCGCTGTCCGAGCGCGCGCTCTTCATCGCCTCCTTCGCCAATGGCGCCGGGGCGACCGCCATGGCCGAGGTCCCCGCCCTGCCCTTCTACGACCGTGTCGCGCTGCAATGGCGCGGCGAGAGCGGGCTGTCCCTGCACGCCAATGAATTCGGCGCGGCGGGGGACGAGGCGGGCCATGTCTGGGCCGCCGCCGCCGGCGATCTCACCCGCACCGCGCGCGGCGAGGGCGGCTTTATGACCCGGCTAGGCGATGCCGCCAGCCCCGAGGCGCGCATGGCCGAGGTCTATACTTTCCCCGCTGCCGCCGCGAAAACCGCCGGCGCCGTCACGCTCACCATCGAGGCCGAGATCACCGCGACCAATTGCGGTCGTGGGCTCGAGGCACAGACACTTGAGCATCGCCTGGGCGGCAGCCTGCGCGCCCGCGATCTTACGCTTTCCATGCCCGATTGCAGCGCCGCCGGTGACTTTCTGGTGTTGAAAAACCTGCTCGAAGACCTGAAGATCGCCGCCAACTAGAACGAGCGGTCAAGAGGCCCCGATGCGACAGGTCCGTGCGGCGATCATCGCCGCACTTTTCATTCCGGGCGCCCTATCGGGCCTCGTTTTCCCGACACAAGCCGCCGCTCAGGACGTCACCCTGCGCTCGCGGGACGGCGGCATCGAGCTGAGCGGCACCATGCTCGGCTTTGACGGCGAGTTCTACCGCATCGACAGCCGCTACGGCGAGCTGACCGTCGACAGCTCGGGCGTGCTCTGCGAGGGCGTCGGCTGCCCATCGCTGACCGATTTCGTCGCCGAGTTGCGCATCTCCGGCGCCGCCACCATGGGCGCGCTTCTCATGCCCGCGCTGATCGAGAGCTTCGCGCAGCGCAATGGATACGGCGCCGAGCCGGGCACGCTGGCCGAAGGCGGGACACGCTATTCCTTTACCGATGGCGACCGCGAGATAGGCCGGTTCGACATCGCCCCCTCGAGCACGGACGAGGGCTTTGCCGACCTGCTCGCCGACGAGGCCGATATCGTCGTCGCCCTGCGCGAGGTGCGCCCCGCCGAGCAAGAGCTTGCCCGGCAGGCCGGGCTCGGCGATCTGACGCAGCCCAACCGCAGCCGCGTGCTGGCTCTCGACGCGCTGGTGCCGGTGGTTGCGCCCGACAACCCGGTCACCGAGGTCTCGCTGCCGCATCTCGCGGGTGTGCTCTCAGGCCAAATCGACAACTGGCAGACCCTCGGCGGGCCGGACGCGCCGATCGTCCTGCACCTCCCGCGCGAGGGGTCGGGGCTGGTGCAGGCGCTTGAGGACCAGCTCCTGCAGCCGCCCGCGCTGACCCTGCGCAGCGCCGAGACCGTCCGCCACCAGAACGCGGCGGACCTCGCGGCGGCGGTCTCCGAGGATGCGCTAGGCCTCGGATTCGTCAGCGCGGCCGAGGTCGGCAACAGCCGTCCTATCGTGCTGACCGGCAGCTGCGGATTCCACCTGCGCGGCACCCGGCAGGCGATCAAGACCGAGGATTACCCGCTGACCATGCCGGTCTTCGTCTACATGCCCGCCCGCCGCCTGCCCAAGCTGGCCCGCGAATTTCTCGAGTTCACCCGCTCCGCCCCCGCGCAGATCGTCATCCGCCGCGCGGGGTTCGTCGACCAGACCCCCGAAGAGCTGCCGCTTGACGCGCAGGGCGACCGGCTTGCCAACGCCATCGCGGTTGCCGAGGGCGAGGTCGGGCTGACCGAACTGAAGCGGCTGGTCGACACGCTCGAGCCGATGCGGCGGCTGACCACCTCCTTCCGCTTCGAGGCAGGCTCCGCGGGGCTCGATGCGCAGTCCCGCTCGAACGTCCAGCAGCTCGCCCGGGCGCTGGAGGTGGGCGAGTACGACGGCCGCACGCTGGTCTTCATCGGCTTCTCCGACGGACAGGGGCCGAGCGAGGGCAATCTGCAGATCGCCGGAGAGCGCGCCGCCTCGGTCCGCGACGCGGTCATCGCTGCCGCCGAGGCCAGCGACCTTGCCGGCATCACGCTGGAGACCGACGCCTTTGGCGAAGCCATGCCCATGGCCTGCGACGACACGGTCTGGGGCCGGCAGGTGAACCGCCGCGTCGAGGTCTGGCTGCGCTAAGGCTCAGAGCAGCCCCTCGGCGCGGAAGCTCAGCTCGCGCGAGCGGCCGATCACCAGGTGGTCGTGCAGGGTGATGCCCAGAGCCTCCGCCGCGATGCGGATCTGCTCGGTCATCTGTACGTCTGCATCGCTGGGAGTGGGATCGCCCGAGGGGTGGTTGTGGACGAGGATGAGCGCGCTGGCGTTCAGTTCCAGCGCGCGTTTCACCACCTCGCGCGGGTAGACCGGCACGTGGTCCACCGTGCCGCGCGCCTGCGGTTCGTCGGCAATCAGCACGTTCTTGCGGTCGAGGAAGAGCACGCGGAACTGCTCGGTGTCGCGGTGCGCCATGGCGGTCTGGCAATAGTCCAGCAGCGCCTCCCACGAGCTGACCACCTGCCGCTGCAACACCCGACTGCGGGCGAGCCGGTGCGCCGCCGCCTCGACGATCTTCAGCTCGGTCACCACGGCATCGCCCACCCCGTCGACGTCGCGCAACCGGGCGGGCGGAGCCGAAACCACCGCGTTGAAATCGCCGAAATGCTCGATCAGGCGGCGGGCGAGCGGTTTCATGTCCTGTCGGGGGATGGCGCGGAACAGCAGCAGCTCCAGCAGCTCGTAGTCGGGCACGGCATCAGCCCCCCCCGGTGAGGAACCGATCCCTCAGGCGCCTTCTGTGGTCGCGAATGTAGGACGGAAGTGCCCGCCCGCCGTGCGCGGGGCGCAGCGGCACCTCGTCGCGTGCAAAGAGCGAGGGCTGGCTGTCGGAGAAATGGCGCGGTGGGCTCATGCGCCCAGGGTGGCGCCAGCACGGTTAGAAAAGCGTTAATCCACGCGCGCGAGGCGCTGGCCGCCACACACCCCGCAGCCTCTCCGCAAATGAAAGCGGCGCGGAAATTTCCGCGCCGCTTCCGATTCCTGCGAAAAGGCCGATCAGCCCTTCATCGAGTCCCAGAACCCTTTCACCGAAGAGAAGAAGCTCTTCGATTCCGGGTTGTTGTCCTCGGACTGGTCCTCGAACTCGCGCAGAAGCTCCTTCTGGCGCGAGGTGAGGTTCACCGGCGTCTCGACCGCCAGCTCGATGAACATGTCCCCGGCCGCGCCGCCGCGCAGGGCGGGCATGCCCTTGCCACGCAGGCGCATCTGGCGACCGGACTGGCTGCCCGAGGGGATCTTCACGCGGCTGCGGCCGCCGTCGATGGTCGGCACCTCGATGTCGCCGCCAAGCGCGGCGGTGGTCATCGACACCGGCACGCGGCAATGCAGCTCGGTGCCCTCGCGCTCGAAGATCCCGTGCTTCTTCACCTCTATGAAGATGTAGAGATCCCCCGGAGGCCCGCCGCGCATACCCGCCTCGCCTTCGCCGGCAAGACGGATGCGGGTGCCAGTCTCGACCCCCGCCGGGATGTTCACCGACAGCGAGCGCTCCTTCTGCACACGGCCCAGGCCGCCACAGGACGCGCAGGGGTTCTTGATGATCTGCCCGAGACCCGAGCAGGTCGGACAGGTGCGCTCGACGGTGAAGAAGCCCTGTGTCGCACGGACCTTGCCCATGCCCGAACAGGTCGGACAGGTCACCGGCTCGGCGCCACCTTCGGCACCCGAACCATGGCATTCGCCGCATTGCACCGAGGTCGGCACGTTGATCGTCTTCTGCAGGCCGCCGTAGGCGTCCTCGAGCGTCACGCGAAGGTTGTAGCGCAGGTCTGCGCCGCGCGCCGCGCGCTGGCGTCCGCCGCCACCGCGGCCGCCGCCCATGAAGTCGCCGAAGAGATCGTCGAAGACGTCGGAGAAGGCCGAGGCGAAATCGCCCTGCTGGCCGAAGCCACCGCCGGGACGTCCGCCGCCCATGCCACCCTCAAAGGCCGCATGGCCGTAGCGGTCATAGGCTGCCTTCTTGTCGGCGTCCTTGAGAACCTCGTAGGCCTCATTGATTTCCTTGAACTGAGCTTCCGCGTCAGGGTTGTCCGCGTTCCGGTCGGGGTGAAGTTCCTTCGCTTTCTTGCGATAGCCCTTCTTGATCTCGTCCGCGGAGGCCCCTTTGGCGACGCCGAGCAGCTCGTAATAGTCACGCTTGGACATACATGCCCTCCTTGGCCCGGAACAGAAAAGGGCCGGTCCGGCATCCGGACCGGCCCCCGTCTGGTTCCGCTATGGCTTAGCTGCGCTTGCGGTCGTCGAGGTCTTCGAAGTCCGCGTCCACGATGTTGTCGTCATCCGACGGGCCCGACTTGTCGCCGGTGTCGTCGACATCGGCTTCGGGAGCGGAGTCGCCCGCCTCGGCCTGTGCCTTGTAGATCGCCTCGCCCAGACGCATGGCCACTTCGGTCACGTTCTGGATGCCGGACTTGAGCTTCTCGCCGGTGATGTCGCTCTTCTCGAGGTCATCCTTGAGCGCGGCAATCGCCAGCTCGATGGCTTCGATGGTCGACGGGTCGACCTTGTCGCCATGCTCCTCGATCGATTTCTCGGTCGAGTGGATGAGGCTCTCGGCCTGGTTGCGGGCCTCGACCAGCTCCTTGCGCTTGCCATCCGCCTCGGCATTCTCCTCGGCGTCCTTGACCATGCGCTCGATGTCCTCGTCGGTGAGGCCACCCGAAGCCTGGATGGTGATCTTCTGTTCCTTGCCGGTGCCCTTGTCCTTGGCCGACACGGAGACGATGCCGTTGGCATCGATGTCGAAGGTCACCTCGATCTGCGGCATGCCGCGCGGTGCCGGCGGGATGTTCTCGAGGTTGAACTGGCCGAGCAGCTTGTTGTCGGCCGCCATCTCGCGCTCACCCTGGAAGACGCGGATCGTCACGGCCGACTGGTTGTCCTCGGCGGTGGAGAAAATCTGCGACTTCTTGGTCGGGATCGTGGTGTTGCGGTCGATCAGGCGGGTGAACACGCCGCCCAGCGTCTCAATGCCGAGGCTCAGCGGAGTCACGTCGAGAAGGACCACGTCCTTCACGTCACCCTGCAGCACGCCGGCCTGGATGGCGGCGCCCATGGCAACCACTTCGTCCGGGTTCACGCCCTTGTGCGGCTCCTTGCCGAAGAACTTGGTTACCTCTTCAATAACCTTCGGCATGCGGGTCTGACCACCAACGAGGACGACCTCGTCGATCTCTTCCTTCGAGATGCCGGCGTCCTTGAGAGCGGCCGCGCAGGGCTTCAGCGAGGCCTTGATCAGGTCGCCTACGAGGCTTTCCAGCTTGGCGCGGGTCAGTTTCATGACCATGTGCAGCGGCTGACCGTTCGAACCCATCGAGATGAACGGCTGGTTGATCTCGGTCTGGCTCGAGCTCGACAGCTCGATCTTGGCCTTCTCGGCAGCTTCCTTGAGACGCTGCAGGGCCATCTTGTCCTTGGTCAGGTCGACCGAGTGCTCTTTCCGGAACTCGTCCGCCAGGTAGTTGACGATCCGCATGTCGAAGTCTTCACCGCCGAGGAACGTGTCGCCGTTGGTGGATTTCACTTCGAAGAGACCGTCGTCGATCTCGAGGATGGTCACGTCGAAGGTGCCGCCGCCGAGGTCATAGACCGCGATGGTCTTCGATTCTTTCTTGTCGAGGCCGTAGGCCAGCGCAGCCGCGGTCGGCTCGTTGATGATGCGCAGCACTTCGAGGCCGGCGATCTTGCCGGCGTCCTTGGTGGCCTGACGCTGGGCGTCGTTGAAGTAGGCCGGGACCGTGATGACGGCCTGGGTCACTTCCTCGCCGAGGTAGCTCTCGGCGGTTTCCTTCATCTTGCCGAGGATGAAGGCAGAGATTTGCGACGGGGAGTATTTCTCACCCTTGGCTTCAACCCAGGCGTCGCCATTGCCGCCGTCCACGATCTTGTAGGGGACGATGTTCTGGTCCTTGGTCACTTCCGCATCGGTGGTGCGGCGGCCAATCAGACGCTTCACGGCGAAGATGGTGGCTTCCGGGTTGGTCACGGCCTGCCGCTTGGCGGGCTGGCCGACGAGGCGTTCGTCGTCGGTGAAGGCGACGATCGACGGGGTGGTACGTGCGCCTTCGGCGTTTTCAATCACGCGAGCCTGGCTGCCGTCCATGATGGCGACGCAGGAGTTCGTGGTGCCGAGGTCGATACCGATCACTTTGCCCATGATTCGATCCCTTTTCCAATTCAAGGCGATGACGCGAGGCATACGGACCCGTTACGGCATCCAGCCCCGCTTGTTGAAGAAGCCGTCCGGCGGGGGCCTCGCGGCGTTCGAAGGGTATATAAGGAGGGGGTTTGAGCCCTGCAAGCGGCCTTGGCGGGGCTTTGCCTGCATTTGCCGGGATTTTCTTTGCACGTCGCCACGGAATGCCCGACAAGAAGGCCATGACGGCCCCTCTCGACATCCGCGGTTTCCAGCTCTTCCCGGGCTTCCTCGACCGCCCGGCGCAGGACGCGCTGGTTGCGGTTTTGCGCGGGCTGCTGCGCGTCGCGCCGCTCTATCAGCCGGTTACGCCGCGCGGCCAGAAGATGTCGGTACGGATGAGCGCGGCGGGCCGTTTCGGCTGGGTCACCGACCGCCGCGGCTACCGCTACGAGCCCCATCACCCCGGCGGCATGGACTGGCCGCCGATTCCCGAGGAGGTGCTGGCGATCTGGCGCGCGGTCTCGGGCGTCACGCGCGAGCCCGAATGCTGCCTGATCAACTGGTACGGCGAAGGCGCCCGCATGGGGCTGCACCAGGACAAGGACGAGGCGGATTTCTCCTGCCCGGTGGTCTCGGTCTCGCTCGGCGACGAGGGGCTCTTTCGCATGGGCCATGAAGAGCGTGGCGGCAGGACCGAGTCGGTCTGGCTGAAGTCCGGCGATGTGGTGGTGATGGGCGGCGCGGCGCGTCTGAAGCACCATGGGGTCGACCGCATCCGCTTCGGCTCTTCGACGCTGCTGCCGCAGGGCGGGCGGATCAACCTCACCCTGCGGGTGGTCACCTGAGGCTCAGCGCATCAGCTCGCAGCAGCCCGAGAGCGTGCGGCTGACGCGGCCGGTCAGAACCAGCGTCGCGGAAAGCCCGTAAAGCTGGTCGGACATGCCATCGCTGCATTGCGCCGCCGGACTGCTGACCAGCACCGCCTGCAGTTGATCCGCTCCGGCGACCGAGGTGTACGGCCAGCGCTGGCCGCTGGCGGTCTCGAAAGCCCCGGACAGCAGCACCTCCTCGGGGTCGTCGGGGGTTGTCCAGGTTGCCGCCTCGCCCTGCCGGACCTCGTAGCTCCAGAAAGGTTCGGTGCCGAAGCAGCGCAGCCCCTCGACCTGCGGCAGGCTGCCGTTTTCCTCGGGCGCGAGGAACTCCATCGACACCCAGCCCACGCCTTCCCCCGAGGTGATCCGCCCCCAGGTGCCCGCCTCGTTCAGCGCGCTGACCTGCACGGCGATTGCGGTGGGCGCAAGGGTGCCGAGCACCGCCGCCGAGGGATCGGGCGCCGCGCGGATGTTCAGCACGTCATCCAGGGTAACGCCGGTCACCGCGTAGAAGGCGGGCAGGTCCTGGGCCGCGGCAGATGTTGCGAGCAATACGGCGGTGAGCGTGAAAACATGGCGCATGAAGGGCTCCTCCTCGGGTCCGTCATGCTCGATCATGGGGCAGAGAGACGCCTCGCGTCCAGCGCCGAAGGAGAAAGCCGCCTATCGCCGCGCCGACCAGGAGGCCGAGGCGTGCTTGCGGGTGTAGAACTCGCCCATCAGCCCGATCATCAGCAGCACGATCGACACCCACAGCGCGTATTCCCAGCTCGAGTTGCGCGGAAAGTAGTTGGCGAAGGCATAGCCGCGCGACTGGTCGATGGTGTGAAATAGCGGGTTCCAGTCAAAGATCGCCAGCATCCCCGGAGTCAGCGAGTTGGCGACGAACATCTTGCCCGAGGCGATCATGTTGGCACGTTGGTAGACCGTGGTGGCGATCGACACCGGCGTCGGGAACCAGGGCTTCGCCGCCAGGAAAACCATGCCGATCGCCGCCCCCGAGAACCACGACAACAGCAGCATCGCCATGGCCCCAATGGGATCGTGGATTTCGCTCATGACGAAGGGATTGAAGGCCACGTCGTAGACGAAAAGGATCGCGAAGAGCGACAGCACCTGGATGTAGAGCGTCGAGAGCATGGCCGAGGCGATGGCGATCGCCGTGTTCATCGGCGCGTGCTGCATCATCGGGCTCGCCGGTCCCTCGGACCCGGCGACCGCCCCCAAGGTCTTGGAATGGGTCATGTAGAGAAAGACCCCGGTCATGATGTAGATCATGAAGTCGCCACGGATCGCCGTGCCGCGCATCCCGAGAACATGGAACATGAAGTAGAAGGCGAGCACGAAGATCACCGTCTGCAGCATGTTCATGAAGATCGCCATGAACGCATTGCCATGGCTCTTGCGCACGGCGCGCACCGAATTGTGGTAGATCAGCTCGCAAATGTAGAGGGCGGAACCCAGCCGAGAGCGCGGCTTGGTGGTCTGAAACATGGCAACTCGGCTCCGGTACGGGCTCAAACAGACGGGTCGGCTTGCCCATCTTCACGCAGCGCAGCATAAGAGTCGCAGGCTTTCAAATCAATAAATCCGCGCGGCGGAAAGGAGTAGCTCTTTGAATTACGAAAATCTTGTTTCCGTGATCCGTCGTCTCGCGCTCGAAGCGGGGGACAAGATCATGGAGATTTACAACTCCGACGAGTTCGAAGTGAAGTCCAAGTCCGACGCCAGCCCGGTGACCGAAGCCGACGAAGCCGCCGACGCGCTGATCTCGGCCGGCCTTCGCGACGCCTTCCCCGACGTGGCGCTGGTCACCGAAGAACAGGCCGACAGCCACGACGTCGAGGCGATGACCTTCCTCATCGTCGACCCGCTGGACGGCACCAAGGAATTCGTCAACCGGCGCGGCGATTTCACCGTGAACATCGCGCTGGTCGAGGACGGCGTGCCAACCTTCGGCGTGGTCTATGCCCCGGCCAAGGAGCGCATGTTCTACACCGACAGCGTCGGCAACTCGGTCGAGGAAATGGGCCCCTTCGACAAGGAAACCCCCGGCGAGACCAAGCCGATCAAGGTCTCGACCCCCGACAACTCGGCGCTGCTGGTCGTCGCCTCGAAGTCGCACCGCGACCAGGCCACCGACGATTACATCAACAAGTACAGCACCGCCGACATGAAGAGCGCCGGCTCCTCGCTGAAGTTCTGCCTCGTGGCGACCGGTGAGGCGGACATCTACCCGCGCCTCGGTCGGACGATGGAATGGGACACCGCCGCGGGCCAGGCCGTGCTGCAGGGTGCGGGCGGCCGCGTGGTGCGTTTCGACGATCACACCCCGCTGGCCTACGGCAAGCCCGGCTTCGCCAACCCGTTCTTCATCGCCTATTCGCCCGACGTCGCGTTGAAAGAGGGCTGAGACGGCCATGACCGCCCTGCCGGTCAGCGTGGTCATCGTCAGCCGCGGACGTCCCGCGCGCTCGATCTCTGCCTGACCGGCGTTTCGCAGCTCGACCACCCCGCCTTCGAGGTCGTGGTGGTCGCCTGCCCCGCCGGGGCCGCCGCCGTTGCGGCCCGGGCCGACCGGCCGCACATCAAGCTGGTGCAGTTTGATGAGCCCAACATCTCCGCCGCGCGCAATCTCGGCATCGCACAGGCGGCGGGAGAGATCGTCGCCTTCCTCGATGACGACGCGGTGCCCGAGCCGCTCTGGCTGCATCACCTCTGCGCCCCCTTCACCGATCCGCAGATCGCCGCCTGCGGTGGCTTCGTGCGCGGGCGCAACGGCATCTCCTTCCAGTGGCGGGCCCGCTCCGTGACGCCGGACCTTCGCGAGCGCGACCTCGGGCTGGACGTCCCCGGCCCGCACCTGCCCGAGCTACCGCCGGGCGAGACGGTGAAGCTGCAGGGCACCAACATGGCGCACCGGCGCGCGCTACTCGCCGGGATGGGCGGCTTCGACCCGGCCTTCCGCTTCTACCTCGACGAGACCGACCTCGACCTGCGCCACGCGGCGGCGGGCCACCGGGTCGCCATAGCTCCGCTGGCCGAGGTGCATCACGGCTACGCCGAGAGCGCCCGCCGGGGCGCTGACCGGAGCCCGCGCGACCTGACCGAGATCGGCGCCTCGATCCGCTGCTTTCTCGATCGGCATTGCCCGGACGCCGGGCGCGAGGCCGCCTGGGCCCGGCTCCGCGAGGCGCAGCGCGCGCGGCTGCTGCGCTTCATGCAGCGCGGCCCGCTCGGTGCGGACGACGTGGCGCGGCTGTTGCGGGGACTCGAGCGCGGTTGGCAGGATGGCGCCGAACGCCGCCCAAGCAAAAGGCTTGAGCCCCTCTCTGCCCCGGTTTCGCCATATCTGCGCTACCCCGGACGCCCCGCCGCGCCGCGCATCGCACTGACGGGCGGGGTCGCCCAGCGCGAGACCTTGCGGAAAAAGGCAAAACAATGCGCGGAAGAGCAGCAGATTGTCACAGTCTACCGGTTCTCGCGAACGGCGCTTTTCCACCAACTGCACTTCCATCCCGGCGGGTTCTGGGAACAGGCCGGCGGGCTGTTCGGACGTAGTGAAAGAACCGGAAAGCTATTCCGTTTCCACAGCTTTCAGACCCGTACGAGCAAAGAAATCTCGCGCACCGAGAAAGTGCGTGGGTCAATCGGGTCTTTGCTCTTCCATAGACGCTAGATTTACTTTTACGCTATCGCAGCAATATGCTGTTGATTAATTGATTCACTCCAGGGCCTGAGGCCCGGAGAAAGTACCAGGAGCGCCTCCCATGTCCCGCAAGGTTACCAAAGCCATTTTCCCCGTCGCCGGTCTCGGCACCCGTTTTCTTCCTGCAACCAAGTCGGTGCCCAAGGAAATTATGACCCTGGTCGACCGCCCGCTCGTCCAGTACGCGATCGACGAGGCGCGCGCCGCCGGCATCAAGGAATTCATCTTCGTCACCTCGCGCGGCAAGGGCGCGCTCGAGGATTATTTCGACCATGCCCCGCAGCTCGAGCGCGAGCTTGAAGCCAAGGGCAAGGACAAGCTGCTGAAGGTCCTGCAGGATACCAACATGGACTCGGGCGAGATCGCCTACATCCGCCAGCACAAGGCGCTCGGTCTCGGCCACGCGATCTGGTGTGCCCGCCGGCTGATCGGCGACGAGCCCTTCGCGGTGATGCTGCCCGATGACGTGATCGCCGCGGACAAGCCCTGCCTGCAGCAGATGGTCGAAGCCTACGAAGAAGTGGGCGGCAACATGGTCGCCGCGATGGAAGTGCCCGCCGACAAGGCCTCGTCCTATGGCGTCCTCGACGTGCAGGAAGACATGGGCTCGCTGGTCTCGGTCAAGGGCATGGTCGAAAAGCCCGCGCCCGGCACAGCGCCGTCGAACCTCGCGGTGATCGGCCGCTACATCCTGTCGCCGCAGGTCCTGCAGAACCTCGAGGACAAGCAGGTCGGCGCCGGCGGCGAGATCCAGCTCACCGATGCCATCGCCAAGCAGATTGGCTCCGACGAGGGTGTCTACGGCTTCCGCTTCAACGGCCAGCGCTTCGACTGCGGCTCCAAGGCCGGCTTCCTGCAGGCCACGGTCTCCTTCGGCCTCAGCCGCGACGAACTGCGGGACGATCTCGAGGGCTACCTGCACGAGGTCATGTCCTCGCGCAAAGCCGCACAGTAAGGCACGCCTGAGAACTTCATGACAAACGTACTGGTTACCGGCGGCGCGGGCTACATCGGCTCGCACGCCTGCAAGTCACTTAAGGCGGCGGGCTACACGCCCGTCACCTACGACAATCTCGTCACCGGCTGGGAACAGGCGGTGAAATTCGGCCCCTTCGAAAAGGGCAGCCTGTCGGATCGCACGCGGCTCGACGAGGTCTTCGCCAAGTACCAGCCGGTCGCGGTGATGCATTTCGCCGCGCTCAGTCAGGTCGGCGAAGCTATGTCCCAGCCCGGGCTCTACTGGCGCAACAACGTCGAGGGCTCTCTGACGCTGATCGAGGCCGCCTGCGCCGCGGGCTGCAAGAACTTCGTCTTCTCCTCGACCTGCGCAACCTACGGCGAGCATGACAACGTGGTGCTCGACGAAGAGACGCCGCAGATCCCGCTCAATGCCTATGGCGCCTCGAAGCGCGCGGTCGAGAACATCCTGCGCGACTTCGCCGCTTCGGACGGGCTGAACCACGTGATCTTCCGCTACTTCAACGTCGCGGGCGCAGACCCCGAGGGCGAGGTGGGCGAGCATCACCGCCCCGAGACCCACCTGATCCCGGTCATGCTGGAAGCGATCGATGGCAAGCGCCCGGCGCTCACCATTCATGGCACCGATTACGACACGCCGGACGGCACCTGCATCCGCGACTACGTGCACGTCATGGACCTCGTGGACGCGCATGTGCTCGGGCTGAAATGGCTCGAGGCGGGCAAGCCGTCGTCGGTGTTCAACCTCGGCACCGGCAAGGGCTTTTCGGTGCGCGAGGTGATCGATGCCTCGCGCGCGGTGACCAACCGCGAGGTGCCGCATTCCGAGGGACCGCGCCGCGCGGGCGATGCGACGAAGCTGGTCTCGGGCTCGACCCGTGCGCTGGCCGAGCTGGGCTGGGAGCCGTCGCGCTCGACCATGCCACAGATGATCGCCGATGCCTGGAACTGGCATCTGAATGGGCATTACGATCACTGAGATCACGGCCCCTGCCCGGCTGCTCGACCTGACCCGGCTGGTGAGCCGCGCGGGCCGGGTGAGGACCGGGGTCGACCGCGTGGAATACGCCTATCTGGACCGGCTCCTGCAGGAGCCGGTTCCGCTTTTCGGGCTGGTGAGAACCTCGCTGGGCTACCTCCTTCTTGACGGTACCGGCTGCGCCGCGTTGAAGGCACAGATGGATGCGCAGGACTGGCCGGAAGCAGACCTGCTGGGCCGCCTCGCCCGCCGCCGCGATCCACACAGGGCCGGGACAGAGACCGCGCTTCGCGCCAATGCCCTTGCCCGCGCCATCCCGGCATTGCTCGGCCCGATGCTGCGCCGCCACCTGCCCGCCGGAACGGTCTACCTCAACACCGGCCACTCGAACTTCTCGGAGCAGGTCATCACCGCGCTCCGTCGGGTGGAGGGCAGCCGCATCGCCGTCCTTCTCCACGATACCATCCCGCTTGACTGGCCGCAGTACCAGCGCGCGGGCAGCGCCCAGCGTTTTGCCGGCTTCCTGAGACGCGTCGGTAAACACGCCGACCTGGTCATCTGCAATTCCGAAGTGACCCGCGCAGACATGGCCCGGCACCTTGGCGCGGACGCTCTGCCCGAGACGGTCGTCGCGCATCTGGGCATCACGCCCCCTGCCCCGGGCACGGCGCCCGAAGGCCCATGGACCAAAGCCCCCTACTTCGTCACCCTCGGCACCATCGAGCCACGCAAGAACCATGCGCTGCTTCTGGACATCTGGCGCGAGCTGACACCTGCCGCGCACCTGCTGATCTGCGGCGCACGTGGCTGGAACAATGCCGAGGTCTTCGCCGCGCTCGACGCGGGCATCCCGAACGTGCACGAGTTGCCCGGCCTCGACGATGCGCAGATCGCCGCGCTACTCGCGAGGAGCGCCGGGCTCCTCTTCCCCAGCTACGCCGAGGGGTACGGCCTGCCCCCGGTCGAGGCCGCCGCGCTCGACGTGCCCGTGCTCGCCGCGCCACTTCCTGTCCTGCGCGAAGTGCTTGGCGATATACCCATTTACGCAGACGAATCGGACCGATATCTTTGGGCCTCAAGAATAAGGCAAATGGCCAAAGGGTATCGGGCACAACCGGACGAGGCGGAAAACACGCAGGCAGGGTATCTCCCGCCGACGTGGGACGCCCATTTCAAAGCCGTGTTAACCCTGATCTGATATCTGGCCCCCGGGTCGGCTCCGGGGCATTGCCCCGAACGAGGGAAGTGTTGTGGGTGCATGGCAGTCATACAGGCTCCGGCTGCAGCGCAAGCGGTGGCTGGTCCGGGCATTGCGCAAGCGGCGTGAGCTGCGCTGCGTCGCTGACCGCACCGACCGCATCCGCCCCTCCGATCTCATCGTCTTCTGCACTGCCCGAAACGAAGGTGTGCGCCTGCCGTGGTTCCTCAAGTACTATCGCGACATGGGCGTGAACCATTTCGTCATGGTCGACAACGACAGCACCGACGGCTCGCTCGACTATCTTGCCCGGCAGGAGGACGTCTCGGTCTGGCACACGCGCGGCAGCTACAAGCGCTCACGCTTCGGCATGGATTGGATCAACTGGCTGCTGCGCAAGTACGGCGACGGGCACTGGGTGCTGGTGGTCGATCCCGACGAGCTTTTCCTCTACCCCTTCTGCGACACCCGCCCGCTGCGGGCGCTGACCGACTGGCTCGACGCCTCGTCGATCAAGAGCTTCTCGGCCATGCTGCTTGACATGTACCCCAAGGGCCGGCTCGACGCGCAGCCCTATACCGCCGGGCAGGACCCGCTGGAGATCGCATCATGGTTCGACGCGGGCAACTACTCGGTGAAACGCAACAAGCGCTTCGGCAACCTGTGGATCCAGGGCGGGCCACGGGCGCGCATGTTCTTCCCCGACCAGCCCGAGCGCGCCCCCGCGCTGAACAAGGTGCCGCTGGTGAAATGGGACCGGCGCTACACCTACGTCAGCTCCACCCACATGCTGCTGCCGCGAGGGCTCAACCTCGTCTACGACGAATGGGGGGGGCGAGAAGGCCTCGGGCCTGCTGCTGCACACCAAGTTCCTCGACACGTTTAACGCCAAGGCCGAAGAGGAGCTAGCGCGCAAGCAGCACTATGCCGGCTCAACCGAATACATCGCCTATGCCGAGGGGGTCCGCGACAACCCGGACCTCTGGTGCAAGTGGTCCGAAAAATACATCAACTGGCGCCAGCTCGAGATCCTCGGCCTCATGTCGAAGGGGAACTGGGCGTGACCGTCGGAATCATCATGCTGGTGCACACCGCCTTCGACCGCGCCGAACAGGTGGCGCGGCACTGGGCCAGAGCGGGCTGCCCGGTGGTGATCCATGTCGACGAGAAGGTGTCGCCCAAGACCTACGGCGCCTTCGCCGAGGCGCTGTCTGACCTGCCGCAGGTGCTGTTCTCGCGCCGTCACCGCTGCGACTGGGGCACATGGGGGCTGGTCGCCGCCAGCCAGGATGCCGCCGAGCTGATGCTCGAGCGTTTCATGGACGTGCGCCATGTCTACCTCACCTCGGGCTCCTGCCTGCCGCTGCGCCCGGTCGAGGAGCTGATCGACTACCTCGACGCGCGACCGCAGACCGACTTCATCGAAAGTGCCACGACAGCCGATGTACCCTGGACCGTGGGCGGGCTTGATCGTGAGCGCTTCACCCTCTTCTTCCCGTTCTCCTGGCGCCGGAACCGCTATCTCTTCGACCGGCTGGTCGAGGTGCAGCGCCTCCTGCGTATATCCCGCCGCATCCCCAAGGGCGTGGTGCCACACATGGGCAGCCAATGGTGGTGCCTCACCCGGCACACGCTGTCGGCGATCCTCTCCTCGCCGGAGCGCCGCCCGCACGAGCGCTATTTCCGCCGCGTCTGGATCCCTGACGAGAGCTACTTCCAGTCCCTCGCACGACTGCATTCGCGCAACATCGAGAGCCGGTCGCTGACGCTGTCGAAGTTCGACTTCCAGGGCAAACCGCACATCTTCTACGACGACCACCTGCAGCTGCTGCGCCGCTCTGACTGCTTCGTCGCGCGCAAGATCTGGCCGCATGCCGGGCGGCTTTACGAGGCCTTCCTCAACCACCCGGAAAGCGCCGCGAACCGGCAAGAGCCGAATCCCGGCAAGATCGACCGCGTCTTTGCCAGGGCGGTGGACCGACGGACCCGGGGCCGTGCCGGTCTCTACATGCAGTCGCGCTTCCCCAACTTCAGCTGGGAAAACGGCGTGACCGCCGGGCGCTACTCTGTGTTCCAGGGCTTCTCAGAGCTCTTCGAGGAGTTCGAGCCCTGGCTCGCCCGCGCCACCGGGGCCCAGGTGCATGGCCACCTTTTCGCCCCCGAGCGGGCAGAGTTCGCCGAAGGGCAGCCCGTGCTGAACGGCGCCCTTTCGGACAATGCCGCGCTGCGCGACTGGAACCACCGGGCCTTCCTGACCAACCTCATCTGGAACACCCGCGGCACCCGGCAGTGCTTCCAGTTCGGGCCGCACGACGCGCCCGAGGTCATGTGGGATCTCGCCCGCGACCCCAATGCGCAGATCAGCGTCATCTCGGGCGCCTGGGCCGTGCCGCTGTTCCGCGCGGGCGGCGATTTCAGCACGCTCCGCGCCGAGGCCGCCGCCCTGCAAAAGGCCGAGCACCTGCTGCTCGACGAGCTGCGCTCGCCCGAGGCCAAGGCGCGCATCCGAATCTGGACCATGGCCGAATTCATCGAGGCGCCGATGGAGCCGCTGCAGCTCATCCTCGACGAGATCGGCCAGAAAGAGCCGCGCCGCCTTGCCGAGGCGCCGGTGATGCAAGACCTCACAGGCTTCGGTCGCTTCCTGCAAAACCTCAAGAACCAGGGGATGCACCCCTACCTCATGGGCGACTTCCCGGTCGAGCCGGCCCCGGGCCCCAGCAGCGCGCCCACGCGCAAGCCCTACCTCGTAAAGAACTGAGTTTTCATGTCCGACCGTTTCGACAGTTTCGTCGTCTTCGCCGAGATGCGCACCGGCTCGAATTTCCTCGAGGCCAACCTCAATGCCCTCGAAGGCGTCACCTGCCACGGCGAGGCCTTCAACCCGCATTTCATCGGCTATCCCAATGCGAGCGACATCCTCGGCGTCACCCAGCCCGAGCGCGAGGCCGATCCGCTGCACCTCCTCCAGGTTATCCGGGACGACACGCCGGGCCTGGGCGGCTTCCGCTTTTTCCACGACCACGACCCGCGGGTGCTGCAGCCGCTGCTGAATGACGCGCGCGTCGCCAAAATCGTGCTGACCCGCAATCCTGTCGAGAGCTACGTCAGCTGGAAGATCGCCCAGGCCACCGGCCAGTGGAAACTGACCAACGTCAGCAAGCGCAAGGACGCCCAGGCCGCCTTCGACGGTGCGGAGTTCGAGGCGCATCTGGCGCGGCTGCAGGACTTCCAGGTCACGCTGATGAGCGCGCTGCAGGTAAGCGGCCAGACGGCCTTCTACGTCGCCTACGAGGACCTCCAGAGTCTCGATGTGATGAACGGACTGGCCAAGTGGCTCGGAGTCCCGGCGCGACTGGGATCGCTCGATGGCAAGCTCAAGCGGCAGAACCCCGAGCCGGTGGCCGAGAAGGTGGCCAATGCCGCGGAGATGGAATGCGCGTTGTCCCGGCTCGACCGGTTCAACCTGTCCCGCACCCCCAATTTCGAGCCGCGCCGCGGTCCCGTGGTGCCGGGCTATCTTGCCGCCGCCGAGACGCCGTTGCTCTATATGCCGATAAACTCCGGCCCGACCGGTGCCGTGCAGCGCTGGCTGTGCGCCCTCGATGGCGTCGATGACGGAAAGCTCACCGGCGACTTCAGCCAGAAGTCCCTGCGCCAGTGGAAACGCGCGCGTCCCGGGCACCGCAGCTTCACCGTGATCCGCCATCCGCTCGCCCGCGCCCACGAGGCCTTCTGCAGCCGCATCCTGTCCACCGGCCCCGGAAGCTTCGGCCGCATCCGCAAGACCCTGCGCCGCGTCCATGGCCTGCCCCTGCCCGAGGGCGCGCCCGGACCCGACTACAGCCTGGCCCAGCACCGCGACGCCTTTGCCGCCTTCCTGATCTTCCTGAAGGCCAACCTCGCCGGTCAGACCGCGGTGCGGGTCGATGGCCATTGGGCCTCGCAGGCGCACTGCCTGCAAGGGATGGCCGAATTCACCTTGCCCGACATGATCGTCCGCGAGGAGGAGATGGCCGTCTACCTGCCCGCTCTGGCGATGCAGGTCGGCCATGCCGCGCCGCCTGAGCCCAAGGCCGAGCCACATCAGGATCCCGCGCCCTATGCGCTGGCGGACATCTACGACGCCGCTCTGGAGGCGCTCGCCCGAGAGGCCTACCAGCGCGATTACCTGATGTTCGGCTTCGGCGACTGGGGCTGAACCGGGCCCATCCCGAGCCAAGGACGCAAACACAAAAGGAGCGGGCCTTTCGGCCCGCTCCTCCGGAATGTCTGGACTGTCCGGCTCAGGCCGCCTGCGAAGAACGGTCCTCGGTCAGCACCGCATAAAGCGTCGACGGATCGGGGTTTGCCCGCAGCTTGGTACAGAGCGCCGCATCGCGCAGCGAGCGTGACACCAGCGCCAGCGCCTTCAGGTGCTCCACGCCCGCGTCTTCCGGCGCGAAGAGGGCAAAGACGATATCCACCGGCTGCCGGTCCACCGCCTCGAATTCGACGGGTTTCTCCAACAGGATAAACACGCCGTGCACCTGGTCGATACCGGTGATCCGGGCATGCGGCAGCGCCACGCCATGGCCCACACCGGTGGGACCGAGGCTTTCGCGCTCCATCAGAGCCTCCACGGCCGAGGCCGCGTGAATGCCATAGGCGGATTCGGCCAGCTCGGCGATGTCATGCATCAGCCGCTTCTTGCTGCTTGCCGCTCCCACGACCTTCACGGCCTGCGGTTTCAGGAGTTCAAGAAAGGTCATTGACCGCCCTTTACTGTCTGCTCGAAGGCGCCGATCCACCGACTGCACCGCCCGTTACGGATCGATCCAGCCGATATTGCCGTCTTCACGCCGATAAACGACGTTCACGCCATCCTTCTTCTCATTGCGAAAGACCAGCACGGGGGCTCCGGCCAGTTCCATCTGCATAACGGCTTCGCCGACGGTCAGAGAAGGAATCTTGGTTTCCATCTCAGCCACGATGATCGGCTGCAGCGTGTCGGGCTCGGCGTAGTCCTGCGAGTCCTCTTCGCGGGCGAGGATATACGAGGCCGCGTTGTGGAGTTCAACGGGCTCCGCGCGATCCTTGTGATGGTCCTTCAGCCGGCGCTTGTAGCGGCGCAGCTGCTTGTCGATCTTTTCGCCGCAGCCGTCGAAGGCAGCGTAGATCTCGGTCGCCTTGTCCTTGGCCGAGGTGGTCAGCCCGGTGGAGAGGTGAACCGTGACCTCGCAGACGTATTCATGCGCACTCTTGGAAAAGGTGATACTCGCATCGGTCGGACGCCCGGAGTACTTGCCGAACACCGTGCCAAGCTCTTGTTTGACATGGGTTTGGAGCGCGTCGCCGATATCGATCTGCTTACCCGTGATCTGATAGCGCATCTTTGTTCCTTCTCTCTTTGGATCCGTTCGCATCCAGCCCTAGGGCTGCCTCAGATGTGGTGCGGATCAGGGGTGACGCAAGCCCGCTGCAGAATGGATCCGGGGGTCCCTCTCCTCAGGGGACGCGAGTTCCGGAGCTGCAGAATAACGGTGCGTCATACCCTCATTTGAGGTCAGCAGCGCCCGATTTGTCAATGATCTGTCGCAAACGGGTGAGCTCATCATAGGCGGATTCTCTCGGAGAATCGCTTCAGCTGATGCGGAAATTCTCACCAAGGTAAACACGGCGCACGTTTTCGTTTTGAACCACCTCGGCCGGGGTGCCCGACATGAGCACCTGCCCGTCGTGCAGGATATAGGCACGGTCGACGATCTCGAGCGTCTCGCGAACGTTATGGTCGGTGATCAGCACGCCGATGCCGCGTTTCTTCAGATCGGCGACGAGGTGGCGGATATCGCCGACGCTGATCGGGTCGACCCCGGCGAAAGGCTCGTCGAGCAGCAGGTACTTGGGGTTGGCCGCAAGGCAGCGGGCAATTTCCACCCGGCGCCGCTCGCCACCGGACAGCGCCAAAGAGGGGGCGCGGCGCAGGTGCTCTATCGAGAAGCTGCCAAGCAGTTCCTCGAGCCGCTCGCGGCGGCGGTGGCGGTCGCTCTCGGCGATGTCGAGCACCGCCGCGATATTGTCCTCGACCGACAGGCCGCGAAAGATCGACTTCTCCTGCGGCAGGTAGCCGATGCCGAGCCGCGCGCGACGGTACATCGGCAGGTAGGTCACGTCGCGCCCGTCGATGGTGACCTGCCCGCCCTCGGGGTTCACCAGTCCGGCGATGGAATAGAAGGTGGTGGTCTTGCCGCAGCCGTTCGGCCCAAGCAGCGCGACGACCTCGCCGCGATCGAGTTTCAGAGACACGTCGCGGATAACCGTGCGCTTGCGGTAGCTCTTGCGCAGGTGATCGATCCGCAGGCCGTGACTGCCTTCGGTGACGGTGAGCGTCGGGCGGGCCATCAGTTCTGTCCCTGCCCGCTGCCGTCCTGGTTGATCACCGTCTTCACCCGCCCGGCCATCTGCGCCGTGCCGCTCGTCAGGTTCACAACCATGCGCTCGGAGGTCAGCGCGTTGCCGCCCTGCGTCAGCAGGACATTGCCGGTCATCACCACGGTGCCGGCGTCGATATCGTAATCGGCGCGCTCGGCCTCTGCGGCTTCTTCGCCGCTGACCAGCGTGACGCCGCCGGTGGCCTCCATGCGTTGGATCCGGCCCTGGCCACCGTCCTGCCCCTCGGCATAGACCACCAGCACGCGGGGCGCGGCCAGGCGCATCTCGCCCTGGCCGATCACCACGTTGCCGGTATAGAGCGCGGTGCCGTCGGTCTGGTTGACTTCAAGCTGATCGGCGGTCACCTCGACCGGGGCACTGGTGTCCTGCGTCATGCCGCCAAAGGCCACCTGCGTGCCCTGGGCGGCGGCAGGGCCGCCCCAGGCGAAGAGAGCAATCATCAGGGCGACACTGCGGACCATCGGGATCTCACTTCTTTTTCGGATCGTATATCAGCTTCACGCCATCGGTGAAAAGCAGTTGCACGTCATCGGCTTCGCCGGAAGAGGTGATTTTGAGCCGCCCGGCGGTGAAACGGCCCGCCGGCCCTTCTCCGCTGACCGGGGCCAGCGTCTCTGCCTCGATCCGGTCGAGCGCCGTGCGCATCTTCTCGGTGACCATCTCGTAGCCAGCGGAGCTGGTGATCCGCACGCTCTTCTGCAGCAGCGCGCCCTTCTCCTCCTCGCGAATCGTCGCGAGGTCGGCATCGAGCGTCAGATGGCTGCCATCGGTCATGTCCATGGTGGCGGAGAAGCCGTCCGCCTCGAGTTCACCCTCGCGTTCGCCGGTGGGGCGCAGGCGCTGTGCGGTCATGGTGATCGCATCGCCGCGCGCCGTGGTCCCGGCATATTGCGGCGCCATCACCACCTCGGAATCTGGCACGCTTCCCTCGGCAAAGGGCAGATCCTGCGAGGTCTGCGAGCCGCGCGACAGAAGGAACAGCGTCGAAAGCGACACAAGCGCCACCAGCGGCAGCAGCAGCTTCAGCCAAGCGATCAGCCGTGAATATGTGTCCCCGCGCTGCACCATCGGTCAGACATGGGCAAAGATGTCGGTGTCCGGCCAGCCGGCGAGGTCAAGTTTCGCGCGGGTCGGCAGGAACATGAAACAGGCCTGGGCGATCTCGAGACGCCCCTCGCGCTCGAGCATGGCGTCCAGAACCTCGCGCAGGCGGTGCAGATGCAGCACGTCCGAGGCGGCGTAATCGAGCTGCGCCGGCTTCAGCTCGGCGGCGCCCCAGTCGCTGGACTGCTGCTGCTTCGAGATGTCGACGCCGAGCAGCTCGTGGGTGAGGTTCTTAAGCCCGTGGCGGTCGGTATAGGTGCGCACCAGCCGGCTGGCGATCTTTGTGCAATAGACCGGGGCGGCCAAGGCCCCGAAGGCATGGTACATGGCGGCAATGTCGAAGCGGCCGAAGTGGAAGAGCTTCAGCACCTGCGGATCCTCGAGCAGCCGGCAGAGGTTCGGCGCCGCGGTCTGGCCACGGGCGACTTGCACCAGGTGCGCCTCGCCGTCGCCGCCCGAGAGCTGCACCACGCAGAGCCGGTCCCGCTGCGGGTTGAGACCCATGGTCTCGCAGTCGATGGCCACGACCGGACCAAGATCGAGCCCGTCCGGCAGGTCCCCCTGATAAAGATGGTTCGCCATGACGGCCCTTTCGCTTGCAACTCACCCGCACGCCCGCACATAGGCCCGAGCCGGGCGCCATGCAACCGCGCGCGCCAAGGCAGGACCGCCACATTTCGCCGCCCCGCCTCGAAAATTATGACATCAACCAGACGATTTGGGGCAGTTTTTCGACGTGACGGCGGTGTGATTCGGACCTAAATCTCTCGTAAAGCATACGATTGTAACATTTCGTGAGCGACTCCACTCACCTCCTGCGTGTCGCCTCGACGCGCTCGGCTCACCGCCCAACCAAGGAATGATCCGTCTGAACACCGCTGAACGCGGTGTGACAACCTATCCAGCACTGTTTCCATTAGAGAACCGCCCGCCAGGGCGCCGAGCGAGGGGGTTTTGCCGGCCCTCGCAACAGCCGGGAAAGAATGCGTCGATTGACCACCATGCCGGCAGTGCTACCCGCGCCCTGCCAGAGAGATTGTTTCCGAAGCTGGAAAGACAAACCGATCCCAACAAAGCCCGCAGCCCGCCCGTCGCAGCGCGCCCTGCGCGGGCTATCACCCTGCGCGCCATCGCGCTCCCCATCCGCGCCCGGTACCTACCCATTCGTCCCCGAGTTGCACTCTAAAGGTTCCGTTGACGCCTACGGCAGGCAGATGCATAACCAAGCCTGTCGGTCGAACGCCTTATTTCGGCCACATGTCGGCACTGGGGGTTGGTGCTTCCACTTTTGGGAGTGTTTGCGAGTTTGCTGAAGTTCTTTCGGGACTGACACTCGGACATGATCGGAAACCTGTATCTCGCGTTGCCGCCCGGCAATGCGCCGGGTCCGTGCATGCCGAGCCCCTGCCGAAGAGACCCACCGCCTTGCAGCGCTTCCGTCGATGACCCTCGAGGAGGTCGAATTGACGACGCATGTATCTCTGCCGCACAACCCGGTGCTCGAACTCGAAACGCTGATTGACGAGACGCTGTTCGGCGCGCCGCGCCACATCGCCTATCGCGCGCTGTTCAAGCGGCTGCTCGACGTGACGCTCGTTCTCCTCCTCGCCCTGCCCGCGTTGCTCGTGGTGCTGGTCTGCGCCGCCCTCATCGCGCGTGACGGCCACTCGCCGATCTACCTGCAGAAGCGCGTGGGCCGGAACGGCAGCATCTTCCACATGTGGAAGCTCCGCTCGATGGTCGCCGATGCCGACCAGCTTCTCGAGGCGCACCTGCGCTCGGACGCGCAGGCCCGCATGGAATGGGAGTTCGCCCAGAAGCTGCGTAACGACCCCCGGATCACCCCGATCGGCCGGATCATCCGCAAGAGCTCGATCGACGAGCTACCGCAGCTCTGGAACGTGCTGCGCGGCGACATGTCGCTTGTCGGCCCGCGTCCGATGATGGTCGAGCAGCGCGCGATCTACCCCGGCACCGCCTATTACGCGCTGCGCCCCGGCATCACCGGCTTCTGGCAGACCTCGGTGCGCAACGAGGCGAGCTTCACCGAGCGTGCCCGCTTCGACACCGACTACCTGCGGGATATGTCGCTGGTCACCGACCTCAAGCTGCTGCTGCGTACGGCCAAGGTGGTCTGGATCGGCACCGGCTGCTGAGCCGCCGCCCGGCGATATCTGCAAAGGCCCGCGCTCCGGCGCGGGCTTCTTCGTTGCGGCGGGCGAAAAAAAAAGGCGCCCCGGTCTCCCGGAGCGCCTTTCCTGTCTGCGACCTGTACCGCGCCGATCAGGCGTTCGGCAGGATCACGATCTCGACGCGGCGGTTTTGCTGCTTGCCCTCCGCGGTCAGGTTCGACGCGATGGGCTGGTCTTCGCCGCGGCCGATGGCCTGCACGCGGTAGGACGGCACGCCCTGCTGCATCAGCAGCGAGGCCACAGAGGACGCGCGGCGCTGCGACAGCGACTGGTTGTAGGCAGCGGCGCCGTCGCTGTCGGTGTGGCCGATCACCTGCACGGTGGTGTTCGGATACTCGAGCAGGCTGCGGCCGACGGTGGCGATATCGCCCTGCAGGTCGGGGCGCAGCGAGGCGCTGTCGGTGGCAAAGAGGATGTCCTGCGGCATGGTCACGATCAGGCGGTCACCGGTGTTGGTGATGCCGACGTTGTTGCCCAGTTGCTGGCGCAGCGCCGCTTCCTGCTTGTCGAGATTGTTGCCGATCAGGCCGCCGGCGATGGCGCCCGCAGCCGCGCCGGCCAGCGCGTTCTTCACCGCGTCATCGTTGTTGCCGCCAATGGCGCGGCCCGCGACGGCGCCGCCGAGCGCACCGATCATAACGCCGTTCTTCGCCTGACGGTTGGGGTCGTTGACGTCAGTGCAGGCGGTCAGCGCCATGGCTGCTGCAAGCGTCGTGAAAACTGTGGTCTTTGCCCGGAACATGTAATGCCTCGTGTCGTTTGCCCAAACTGGGTGTGCTCCAGTTATAGTGCGACGCGCCGCTTCGCCAATGGCCGTCCGTGCACAATGTTGGCAAGTCTCCGCCCATGGCTGCAACATCCCGTGCTCAGAGCGCGAGCTCTTCTGCCTCGAGCCGCGCTGCTTCCCAGGCGAGGATCGCGCGCTTGACCGGCAGCCCCCAGTGATACCCGCCGAGCCCGCCCGACTTGCGCAGCGCCCGGTGACAGGGGATCAGCCAGGAGACCGGGTTTCGCCCCACCGCCGTGCCCACGGCGCGCACAGCGCGCGGGCTGCCGATGGCTTCGGCGATCTCGGAATAGCTGGTCACATGACCCGAGGGGATGCGCATCAGCGCCTCCCAGACCTTGATCTGGAATGGCGCGCCGATCAGATAGATGGGCACCTCGCCCTCCTGCTGCACCCCGAAGGCGGTTTGCGCCCAGGGGCGGAGGAACATCGGGTCCTCGGTGAACTCCGCGTTGGGCCAGCGCGAGAGCAGGTCGCGGAAGGTCTCCTCCTCTCCCGCCTCGGCGGCGAAGCCCATGCCGCAGATGCCCTTCTCGGTGCCCATGACCAGCGCCGGACCGAAGGGGCTCTCGAACCAGCCCCAGAAGATCGTCAGCCCCGCCCCGCCCTTGGCGAACTCGCCCGGGCTCATCGCCTCCCAGCGCAGGAAGAGGTCATGCAGCCGCCCGCCGCCCGAGAGCCCCGTCGCATGCGCCGTTTCCAGCGTCGAGAAGCGCTCCGACAGCAGCGCCTTGGCATGGCCGAGCGCGAGATACTGCTGGAAACGCTTCGGCGAGACCCCCGCCCAGCGCGAGAAGAGGCGCTGGAAATGCGCCGGGCTCATGTCCATCTCGTCGGCCAGCCGCTCCAGGGTCATCTGCGTGCCGCCAGCGTCGATAAGCTCGATCGCCCGGCGCATGACGTTGAAGTGGTAACCCTGCTGTGCAAGCTCGCCCATCGCGGCCTCCTGTGCTCTCACTTCTGGCATAGCGGCAAACGGGCGCATCGCGCGACCCGAATGTTGCGCAAGCGGCGCGGGCGGGATTTGCGTATTTGGAAAGAGAAGAAGCCGGACTTGCGGGAAAAGGCCCGGCGTTGCATAGCATCCGTCATGGCCAAGCAGCTCGATTATCACACGATCCGCGAGATCTTCACCCGCTTCCACGCCTCCGAACCGGAGCCGAAAGGGGAGCTCGACCACGTCAACGCCTACACGCTCGTGGTGGCGGTGGCGCTCTCGGCGCAGGCGACCGACGTCGGTGTCAACCGCGCCACGCACGCGCTGTTCAAGATCGCGGACACGCCCGAGAAGATGCTCGCCCTCGGCGAAGAGGTCCTGATCGAGCACATCAAGACCATCGGGCTTTATCGCAACAAGGCCAAGAACGTCATGAAGCTGTCGAAGATCCTCGTCGAGGAATACGGCGGCGAGGTGCCCTGCTCGCGCGCGGCGCTGGAGAGCCTGCCGGGCGTCGGACGCAAGACCGCCAACGTGGTGCTGAACATGTGGTGGCACTATCCGGCGCAGGCGGTGGACACCCACATCTTCCGCTTCGGCAACCGCTCGGGGGTTTGCCCCGGCAAGGACGTGGTCGCCGTCGAGCGCGCCATCGAAGATAACATCCCCGTGGATTTCCAGCAGCACGCGCATCACTGGATGATCCTGCACGGGCGCTACACCTGCGTCGCGCGCAAGCCCAAATGCGGGGCCTGCCTGATCCGCGACCTCTGCCAGTTCGAGGAAAAGACCCTATGAAAAAGTACCAGGTTGTCGGCATCGGCAACGCCATCGTCGACGTGCTGACCCGGGCCGATGACTCGTTTCTCGAGCACATGGGCATCACCAAGGGCATCATGCAGCTGATCGAGCGCGAGCGCGCCGAGCTGCTTTACGGCGCCATGGACGGGCGCGTGCAGGCCCCCGGCGGTTCGGTCGCCAATACGCTGGCGGGCCTCGGCAATCTCGGGCTGCGCACCGCCTTCATCGGCCGGGTGCATGACGATGCGCTGGGGCGCTTCTACGCCGAGGCGATGGAGAAGGACGGCACCGCCTTCGTCAACCCGCCGGTGCCGGGGGGCGAGCTGCCGACCTCGCGCTCGATGATCTTCGTCTCGCCGGATGGCGAGCGCTCGATGAACACCTACCTCGGCATCTCCGCCGAGCTGGGGCCGGATGACGTCGACGAAGCAGTGGCCGCCGAGGCCGAGATCGTCTTCCTCGAGGGCTATCTCTTCGACAAGGACAAGGGCAAGGAAGCCTTCATCCGTCTTGCCCGCGCCTGCCGCGCGGCGGGGGGCAAGGCCGGGATCGCCATTTCCGACCCCTTTTGCGTCGAGCGCCACCGCGCGGACTTCCTGCAACTCATCGAGCACGAAATGGACTACGTGATCGGCAACGAGGCCGAGATCCGCTCGCTCTACCAGGACAATTCGCTGGAGGCCGACCTGGAGCGCGTCGCGGCGATCTGCCCGCTGGTGATCTGCACCCGCTCCGGCGATGGGGTGACCATCCTCAAGGACGGCGTCCGGACGGATGTGCCGGTGACCAGGATCGTCCCAGTCGATGCCACCGGCGCCGGGGATCAGTTCGCCGCCGGCTTCCTCTACGGGCTGGCGACGGGCACCGACATGCAGACCGCGGGCCGCATGGGCACCGTGGCGGCGACCGAGGTGATCACCCACATGGGGCCGCGCCCCGAGGCAAGCCTGCCCGAGCTGTTCCGCGAGGCCGGGCTGCTCTGAAGGCTTCTGCCCCAGGAAACTGACCCCGAAACAGGAAACGGCGCCCCCGCGGGGACGCCGTTTTTCTTTTCCTCGATGGGGAAGGCTCAGTGCGCCTCGGCCCAGTTCTTGCCCTGCCCGGCGTCGACCACCAGCGGCACGTCGAGCTTCACCACCGGCTCGGCCGCGCCTTCCATGACCTCGCGGGCGGTGGCGATCAGCTTGTCGACGCCCTCCTCGGCGACCTCGAAGATCAGTTCGTCGTGCACCTGCAGCAGCATCTTGGCCGGCAGTCCCTCGATCGCGGCGGGCATGCGGATCATCGCCCGGCGGATGATGTCCGCCGCGGTGCCCTGGATCGGTGCGTTGATCGCCGCGCGACGGGCGAAACCGGCGTGCGGCCCCTTGGCGTTGATCTCGGGCGTGTGGATCACCCGGCCGAACAGCGTCTCGACCCGGTCGTGCTCCTTGGCGAAGGCAATAGTGTCGTCCATGTAGGTCTTGATGCCCGGGAAACGCTCGAAATAGCGGTCGATGAAGGCCTGCGCCTCGCCGCGCGGGATGCGCAGGTTGCGGGCGAGGCCGAAGCCCGAGATCCCGTAAATCACCCCGAAGTTGATCGCCTTGGCGCGGCGGCGGATGTCCGGGGTCATCTCTTCCATCGGCACGCCGAACATCTCGGACGCGGTCATCGCGTGGATGTCCTGCCCGTCGCGGAAGGCCTGCTTGAGCGCGGCGATATCGGCCATATGCGCAAGGATGCGCAACTCGATCTGGCTGTAGTCGAGCGAGACGATGAGTTTGCCCTCGGGCGCGACGAAGGCCTCGCGGATGCGCCGCCCCTCTTCCGAGCGCACCGGGATGTTCTGCAGGTTGGGCTCGGTCGAGGCGAGGCGGCCGGTGTTGGCCCCGGCGATGGAATAAGAGGTATGGACGCGCCCGGTCTCGGGGTTGATGTGCTCCTGCAGGGCGTCGGTGTAGGTAGACTTCAGCTTCTGCAGCTGGCGGTAGTCCAGAACGCGGGCGGCGAAGTCATGCTCGGTGGCGAGGTCCTCCAGTACCTCGGCGGGCGTGGACCAAGCGCCGGTCTTGGTCTTCTTGCCACCCTCCAGCCCCATCTCGGCAAAGAGGATCTCGCCGACCTGCGCCGGGGAGTTGACGTTGAACGGATGGCCTGCCAGCTCGTGCAGCTCGGCCTCGAGCCCCGCCATCTTCTGGGCAAAGGCGGTGGACATGCGCGACAGCGTGCCCCGGTCCACCTGCACCCCCGCCAGCTCCATCTCGGCCAGCACCGGCACCAGCGGGCGCTCGGTGCCCTCGTAGACGCGGGTGACCCGCGAGAGGTGCAGCCGCGGCTTCAGCAGCTTCCACAGGCGCAGGGTGATGTCGGCATCCTCGGCGGCATATTTCACCGCGTCCTCGATCGGCACCCGGTCGAAGGTGATCATCTTCTTGCCCGAGCCGAGCAGATCCTTGATCGGGATCGGCACGTGGCCGAGATAGCGCTCCGACAGCGCGTCCATGCCGTGATTGTGCAGCCCGGCGTTGAGCGCGTAGGAGATCAGCATGGTGTCGTCGATCGGCGCGACGCCGATGCCGTAGCGCGAGAACACCTTGGCATCGTATTTCATGTTCTGGCCGATCTTCATCACCGCCGGGTCTTCGAGCAGCGGCTGCAACAGGTTGAGCGCATCGTTCATCGGCATCTGGCCCTCGGCCAGATCGTCCGAGCCGAAAAGATCCGCCTCGCCCCCGGCCGCGCGATGCGCCAGCGGGATGTAGCAGGCCTGCCCCGGCTCGACGGCCAGCGAGATGCCGACGAGATCGCAGGTCATCTCGTTGAGGCCGGTGGTCTCGGTGTCCACCGCCACCCAGCCGCGCTGCCGCGCCTGCGCGATCCACGGCGCGAGATCGGCGGCGCTCTTCACCCAGGTGTAGGCGGCAGGGTCGATGGGCGGCATCTCGGGGGCGTCCGCAGCGGCGGGCGTATCGGCTGCCGGCGCGTTGGCCTCGGTGATCACCGGCGCCTCGGCCCCGAGCGCATTTGCGATTCGCTTGGTGAGGGTCGAGAACTCCATCTCGGCGAGGAAGGCGAGCAGCTTCTCGGGGTCCGGCTCCTTCACCTCGAGATCGTCGAGCGTGAAGTCGAGCGGGGTTTCGCAGTCGAGCTGCACCAGTTTCTTCGACAGCTCGATCTGCGCGCGGTTCTCAACCAGCGTCTGTCGGCGCTTGGGCTGCTTGATCTCCTCGGCGCGGTCCAGAAGCTCCTCGAGCGAGCCATACTCGTTGATCAGCAGCGCCGCGGTCTTGATGCCGATGCCCGGCGCGCCCGGCACGTTGTCGACCGAGTCGCCGGCCAGCGCCTGCACGTCGACCACACGCTCCGGCCCGACGCCGAACTTCTCGATCACCCCGTCGCGGTCGATCCGGCGGTTCTTCATCGCGTCGAGCATCTCGACCCCGTCACCGACCAGTTGCATCAGGTCCTTGTCCGAGGAGATGATCGTCACGCGCCCGCCCGCTTCGCGCGCCTGGCACGAGAGCGTGGCGATGATGTCGTCGGCCTCGAAGCCCTCGAGCTCCTTGCAGGCGATGTTGAAGGCGATGGTGGCGGTGCGGGTCAGCGGGATCTGCGGGCGCAGGTCCTCGGGCATGGCCTCGCGATTGGCCTTGTAGAGATCGTAGAGATCATTGCGGAACGTGTGGCTGCCCTTGTCGAAGATCACCGCCACGTGGGTCGGCGCGTCGGGACCGGAGCTCTCCTCGACGTATTTCTGCAGCATGTTACAAAAGCCGCTGACCGCGCCGATGGGCAGCCCGTCGGACTTGCGGGTGAGCGGCGGCAGCGCGTGGTAGGCGCGGAAGATGAAGGCCGATCCGTCGATCAGATGCAGGTGGCAGCCCTTGCCGAACTGGGTCATGGTGGCGTCTCCTTGGCCTCGCGCTTTTGCAAGGGTTTGCCATGGGCGGGCGCGGGGTGCCAGAGGGGATCACGAGGCAGGCACAGGGCACGGTCCTCGGCTCGGCAGCAAATCGGGCAGGAGGGGGCTCTGCCCCCGCCGCGCTGCGCGCGCCTCCCCCGGGATATTTTCGCCTAGAAGAAGTCCGGGGGGGGCGGCGCCTGCCTTTCTTCTAGGTCCAAATATCCCCGCCGGAGGCAGGCCGAACGGCGCCCGCGGCGCTCCGCCGGGGAAACGTGCCGCTCAGCCGCTACCGATCAGCACCCCAGCCGCGAGCACCAGCGCGCCGCCCAGGACCACCTGCAGCGCGGCACGCAGGAAAGGGGTCTCCATGTAGCGCTTCTGGATCCAGGCGATGGCCCAGAGCTCGAAGAAGACCACGATCCATGCAATGATCGTCGCGGTCCAGAAATGCGGGATGAGATAGGGCAGCGCGTGACCGAGCCCGCCGACTGCGGTCATCACCCCCGAAGCAATGCCCCGCTTCAGCGGCGAGCCACGGCCCGAGAGCTCGCCGTCGTCCGAGGCGGCCTCGGTGAAGCCCATGGAGATGCCCGCACCGACCGAGGCGGCGAGACCGACGAGGAAGGTGGTCCAGGTGTCCTGCGTGGCAAAGGCGGTGGCGAAGATCGGGGCCAGGGTGGAGACCGAACCATCCATCAAGCCCGCCAGCCCCGGCTGCACCCAGGTCAGCACGAACTGCCGGTGCGCCATGCGGTCCTCGGAATCGCGCGCCGCGCCGTCCAGGTGTTTCTCAACCAGTTCCCCGGCGCGCTCCTCGTGGCCCGCCTCGGCGGCGGCGAGATCGCCAAGCAGCTTGCGCGTCGCGGCATCGCTGCTGCGCTTGGCCGCCTCGTGGTAGAAGCGCTCGGCCTCGCGCTCCATTGCCTCGGCCTCGTCGCGGATGCGCTCCAGCGGCAGGTTCTGCACCAGCCAGACCGGGCGGCGGGCGTAGAAGCCCGCCACATGCTCGCGGCGGATCAGCGGGATCACCTCGCCGAAGCGCATGCGGTGCAGGCTGATCAGTGCACGGCGGTGGCCGTCCTCCTCCTCGGCCATGCCGTCGAAGACGGCGGCGGTATCGGGGTACTCGGCGCGCAGCCGCTCGGCGTAGGAGCGGTAGATCCGCGCGTCGTCCTCCTCTGAGGAGATTGCCAGGGCAAGCACCTCCTGCTCGCTCAGATCGCGGAAATGGCGCCGCTGGGTGAAGAATCGCATGGGGAACTCCGGCCTGCACTCACTTTAGAATGATTCCAATCTAAAGCGCTTTGCGGCAGGTGCAAGACGGCAGAATGTCCTTCGCTCGCGGCATGTTGCTTGCCTGAACTGAACCGTGCGGTTTACAGTTGCCGGGACAAAGGAGCTGCCTGATGGGGACCGAGACGGCTGGTGTGCGCCGCGGGCGCAAGTTCGAACAGGTGCTGGAAGGCGCGCGCACCATCTTCCTGCGCGACGGGTTCGAAGGGGCCAACGTTGACGACATCGCCCGCGCGGCCGGGGTCTCCAAGGCGACGCTCTACAGCTATTTCCCCGACAAGCGGCTGCTCTTCATGGAGATGGCCAGCCGGCAATGCGCGCTGCAGGCCGACGAGGCGATGCTGAAGATCGACCCCAGCCGCCCGCCGGCCGAGGTGCTGCCGCTGGTGGCGCGCAGCTTCCTGAAGTTCGTGCTCTCGGAGATGGGCCAGCGGATCTTTCGAATCTGCATCGCCGAGGCCGACCGCTTTCCCGACCTCGGGCGGCAATTCTACCAGAGCGGGCCGATGACCATGCGCGGCAAGCTGGTCAATTACCTCGCCACCGCCCGGGAGCGCGGCGAGGTCGATGTGGAGGACCTCGAGCTCGCCGCCGACCAGTTCACCGAGCTCTGCAAGGCCAGCCTCTGGACGCGCTGCGTCTTTGGCGTGGCCGAGGCGCCGGGCGAGGCCGAGATCGCCCGCACCGTCGACGGTGCGGTGGCAACCTTCCTCGCCCGATACGGCGCCTGAGCGCCGGTCAGTCCAGCCGCCGCACCAGCATCTGGTTGCCCGGGCCGCGCTTGGTCTCGAAGACCTTCAGCTCGTCGACCAGCTCCGAAAGCTTGCGCTTTCCGTAGCTGCGGGTGTCGAAATCGGGATTGGCCGCGGTGATGAACTGGCCGAGCTGGCCGAGCGTGTACCAGTCGTCTTCCTGGTCGATCGCATCCATGGCGGTGAAGATGAGGTTGCGCGCATCCTCGATGCTGCCGCTTTTCTGCGGCTTGATGCCCGCCGCCTTTTCCGGGGCGCTGTCGAGGTTCTCGAGGAAGATGAAGCGCTTGCAGGCCTTCCGGAAGGCGTCGGGAGTCTTTTGCATGCCCATGCCGAAGACGTCGAGCCCCTGCTCGCGGATACGGCTTGCGAGCCGGGTGAAATCGCTGTCCGAGCTGACCAGCACGAAGCCATCGAAACGGCCCGAATGCATCAGGTCCATGGCATCGATCACCAGCGCGATGTCGCTGGCGTTCTTGCCCACGGTATTGGCCGGTTGGTGGTGCGGCACGAGCCCGAACTCGGCGGCGATCTTCGACCAGCCCGCCATTTGCTGGCTGGAGAAATCGCCGTAGCAGCGGCGCACGCTGGCCTCGCCGAGGCTGGCCAGCTCGTCGAAGATCGCCTTGGCGTACTTGGGGGACGTGTTGTCGGCGTCGATCAGGACCGCCAACAGGCGGGTGTCGTCTCGCATGGGATACTCCTCTGCGGGCTCAGCGTCAGCTGCCCGCAAGTGTCTTGTACAGGACCAGCGCGTCCACGTCGCCCTGTGTCGGGTGATGGAAGGCGCCAGGAAGGCGGCCGACGATCTCGAAACCGGCGCGCAGCCAGGTGTCGACGGCCCGGGTATTGGTCGAAACCACGAAGTTGAACTGCATGGCGCGGAAACCGAGCTGCGGCGCGATCTCCAGGGAATGCGCGAGCATCTGCCGCGCCACGCCGCGGCCGCGCGCCTCGGCTGCGGTGACATAGCCGCAGTTGCACACATGCGAGCCGCCGCCCTTCTGGTTGCGTACGATGTAATAAGTGCCGAGCAGGCGCGCGCCGTCACTCACGACGAAGACGTGGCGTTCCGGACCGGTCCAATAGGCGATCGCCGCCTCGCGCGAGATGTCCGCGTCTATGGCATATGTGTCGCCGGCACGGAACACCGGCTCGAGCATCTGCCACAGCGCCTCGGAGTCTGCGGGCGCATAGGCGCGCAGTTCCAGTGTCTCGCTCATCAGCCCTGTCCTTCGGTCTCGATGCGGATGATCTCTCCGCAATGTTTGCAATGTATGGCGTCGGCGTCATGCAGGCGAAGCCCGCAGGTCTCGCAGGTCTTCTTCACCTTGATCGGACGGAACAGCACCTGCGCCAGACGCAGGAAGAGGGTCACGCCGCAGATCATCACCAGCACCGAGATGATCCGCCCCCAGGAGCCGTCTAGCGTGATGTCGCCGTAGCCAGTGGTGGTGAGCGTGGTGACGGTGAAATAGAGCGCGTCAGCGTAGTTGTTGATGTCCGGGTTGGTCCGGTACTGCGTGGCGTAGACCAGCCCGGTCATCACGAAGAGGAAGACCATCAGGTTCACCACCGCGATCAGCACGTCCTCGTTCTGCCGGAAGAACCTGAAGTCCTCGCGCAGGCGCTTGCTGAGCTGGTAGGTGTGCAAAAGCCGAAGCGTGCGCAGCACCCGCAGGAAGCCCAGTCCCTCGCCCGCCAGCGGCGCCAGGAAAGAGATCATCGACACCAGGTCGGCCAGGGTGGCCGGGCTGAACAGGAAGCTGCTCTTCTTGGGCGCGATCCAGAGACGGGCGAGGAAATCCGCGAGGATCACCACGCCAAAGGCGACATCGATGATCTCGACCACCCGGCCATGCGAGGTGAATGAGGTGGCGATGACGAAGAGCACGGTGAAGATGTCGAAGCCGAGCAGCGCGTAGCGGAAGCGATGCGCCTCGTCGCTGTCGCCCTCGTAGAGTTCCCTCAGCTTGTCGCGCAGGCCCATGTCCGCCGTCCCCATTCCGGTTCTTCGATCCTATAGGGTGGCGCGGGACTCCCGGCAAGCCAAGCGCCTGCCGGGAGAAATTTCATGCCGGTGGCCCGGAGCGGCTCAGAACTCGACCACCGCGCGGATCGACTTGCCCTCGTGCATCAGGTCGAAGCCGTGGTTGATCTCTTCCAGTTTCAGCTTGTGGGTGATCATCGGGTCGATCTCGATCTTGCCGTCCATGTACCAGTCGACGAATTTCGGCACATCGGTGCGGCCCTTGGCGCCGCCGAAGGCGGTGCCCTTCCACACCCGCCCGGTGACCAGCTGGAACGGCCGGGTCGAGATCTCGGCCCCCGCCGGCGCCACGCCGATGATCACCGAAACGCCCCAGCCGCGGTGCGAGCACTCGAGCGCGTCGCGCATCACCTTGACGTTGCCGGTGGCGTCGAAGGAGTAATCCACCCCGCCGATCTGGTCCGCGCCGCGCTTGGTGAGGTTGACGATCTCCTGCACCACGGTGCCCTCGATCTTCGAGGGGTTCACGAAGTGGGTCATGCCGAACTTCTTGGCCATCTCGGCCTTGGAGTCGTTGAGATCGACGCCGATGATCATGTCGGCCCCGGCCATGCGCAGGCCCTGGATCACGTTGAGCCCGATGCCGCCGAGGCCGAAGA
>NZ_NTHN02000043.1 GCF_002300555.2 Alloyangia mangrovi
CGGACCGGGCCGGCATAGGGAAGGGGCCGCCCATTGGGCGGCCCCTTTTCGTTGCGGGGATGCCGCGTGCATCGGCTCTCGCCGCCCGGACATCCCTGCGCGGTATCCTGCGGCACGGCCCTGGAAATTGACAGCTCCGCACATGAAAAGGCCGGCCCGAGAACGGACCGGCCCTTGCGCCGCGAGCGGTGCATCGCCGGCTGCGGGGAGCGCAGCCCGGATTGGTTTACTGCTCTGCCTTGAACTGCAGCGACTTGATCAGCGCGCGAGTCACGCCGGCTTTCTTGGCCGCACCACCGTCGGTGTTCTGCAGGGTGCCGGCGACGGCCACCAGCTGCTCGGTGCTCAGTGCCGAGAGATCGGTACCCGGCAACGTGCTCTTGATGATGCTGGTCGCGTTTGCAGCGGTGGTGGTGGCTGCGGATGCGGCGCCGGTCAGGGCTGCGGTGGCGATTAGGGCGGAGGTGATAAGGGTTTTCATTGGATGATCCTTCCGTAAGGTCTTGAGCGGCATTCTGCGATGCCATTGGGGGATGCGCCGAGGCGCTGGGGTCTGTTGCCCCGGGGGAGGAGGGGGGCCGTTCAGCGTGGACGGTCCGCCGGGTGCGTCACGCGAACTGTCGCGTGACGGTGGAGCAAGGGCGCGCGCCGATCAGCGCGCGCTGGCGCTCACTTCAGCGACTTGATCAGGGCCTCGCCGGTGCCGATCTTCTGTGCGGCGCCGTCGACGCGGTCCATCGCCTGGGCGACCGAGACGATTTCGGCGGGGGTCAGACCCTGCAGTTGTGCGTTCGGGATCAGCGTCCGGATTTCCTTCTGTGCGGAAGCGGAGGTCTGGGGTGCTGCCGAGGCTGCGCCTGTCAAGGCTGCTGTGGCGATAAGTGCGGATGCGATGAAAGTTTTCATGGCGGCGTTCCTTTTCTTGCGATTGTCTGCGGTGGCGTAAGGCGTCGCCGCGTCCCTTCTTGCGTCGGGGATGACGAGTAAATCGTTATTCTACGGCTGTTTAGCAAATCACCAGATCGATCACGCCGGCTCTCGAAATCGTGGGCTTGAAAGTGAGCATCCGGCTTCCCATGGGGTCTGAACTCGAAGATTTTCTGAGGAAATGAACTGGCAAGTTCAGTTTTTACCGCAGGTTTTCCGTGATCGAGACTTGGGAAACGTATGGGTTTCCAAAAAATCACCAGTCGCTGTGCGTTTTTGAACAGACCGCACCGAAGCCCTTGGCCCGACTGGCGGAGTCCTTGAATTGGCGTCGAATTTTCCCCTGGCGAGAGCGCTTGTCCTTTGCGCGATCCGGTGTACCTTCTGGGCCATGCAGGAGCTCGTCCCAAACCCCGAAGACCTGATCGAAACCGGATTCGTGCTCTCGGGGCCGGAGGGCGGGAGGCGCCTGCTGCCCGCCGAGGCGCCGGAAGTGCTGCGTAGCGACACGCTAGGCTGGGTGCATCTGCGCGCTGCGCATGCCGACGCGCCAGCCTGGATCGTTGACAATCTCTCCTACCTCGATCCGACGATCATCGATGCGCTGGTGGCCGAGGAAACCCGGCCGCGCATCACCCGCATCGGCGACGGGCTCATCGTCATCCTGCGCGGCATCAACACGATCGAGGGAGAGGATCCCGAGGACATGGTGTCGATCCGCCTTTGGATCGACGAGAAACGTATCGTCAGCCTGTCGCGCCGGAAAGTGCGGGCGGTGGAGGACATCGCACGGGCGCTCGACATGGGCAGCGGTCCCGAGGATTGCGCGGGCTTCCTGTCGCTACTGGTCGAGCGCCTGACCTACCGCATCGAGGAGTTCTGGAGCGGCATCGAGGACCAGGCGGACCGGCTCGAGGAGGAGGTGCTCGAGGAAGGGCATGACGCGATGCGCCAGCAACTGGTCGAGCTGCGGCGCCGGGCGATCATTCTCCGGCGCTACCTGCTGCCGCAGCGCGACGCCCTGAGGGCCCTGCAGGGCAGCCATCCGGCCTGGCTGGAGGCGGACGACCTGCGCCAGCTCGAGGAGGAGCTGGATGCGCTGGAGCGGGTGGTGGAAGATGCCGACGCGATGCGTGAGCGCATGGCGCTGGTGCGCGACGAACTGGCCGGGCAGCTCTCGGACCGGCTCAACCGCAACATGTACATGCTGTCGGTGCTCTCGGCGCTTTTCCTGCCGCTCGGCTTCCTGACCGGCCTCTTCGGGATCAATGTGGCGGGGATGCCGGGGGCAAGCGAGCCGGTGGCCTTCTGGCTTTTCTGCGGCGGGCTGCTGATCGTCGTGGGGCTACAGCTTCTGATCCTGCGCAAGATGCGCTGGATCTGAGGCGGCCCGCGCTTCCGGCGCGGATCCCGGCAGGGGTCAGGCCAGGTTCAGCTCCTTGGCGATCATCGCGGCATGGGTGCGGTTGCGCGCCTCGAGCTTGCGGCTGAGGGTCTTCACGTGCAGCTTGATTGTCACTTCCTGCAGGTCGAGATCGCGGGCGATCTCCTTGTTGGACTTGCCGGCACAGAGGCCGCGGAGCACTTCGCGCTCGCGCGGGGTCAGCTCGGCGGCCTTGCCGTCGGGGACCTGGGTCATGAAGCTGTAGGGAGCAAAGACCTCGCCCGCGGCCATCACCTGCGCGGCGCTGACAATGGTCTTGGAAGGCAGGGTCTTGGGGATGAACCCGGCCGCGCCGGAGCGAATCGCCGCCTGCGCGATGTCGGCGGTCGCTGTACCCGAAAGCAGCGCCACGGGCACGCCCGCGCTGGCCTCGCGCATGCGGTCGAGGCCGGTGAGACCGGACATGCCTGGCATGTTGTAATCGAGCAGGATCAGGTCGAAGGAAATACCCCGGTCGACAAGCGCGATTGCCTCGTCCAGCGTTGCGGCGGTGTCCACGTCATCGATACCTTCCGATCGCAGGAAAGCGGCAATCGTCTCTCGGACGAGATCGTGGTCATCGGCGACCAGAATACGCATATGTCCTCCTGGTGCGACCTATGCCGCAAGCGATTTCTGGCGCAAAAATATTACCGGATGGTTTCACTAACTGGTTCGGTCACTCGCAATATGGTAGTTCTTTGCGCTTGGGTAACTGGGTCGTATGATATTGAGCAGCAATAAGGTTCGCAAGGAGGTTGAACGTCATGTTCCGTTGGGTAGCTTGCTGTGCGTTTTTCCTTCTTCAAACCGTTCCGGCGCTTGCCATTCCGCTTGAGGCGCCGCAGGGGCCGGTTCTCCTGACGGTGACCGGCGCGGTGCCCGTGACCAATGCTCCCGAAGGCGCGGTGTTTGATCTGCACATGCTCGAAGCCATCGGAACCACGACCTTCACCACGGCCACAATCTGGACCGAGGGGCCGCAGCGCTTCACCGGGGTGTCGCTACACGATCTGGTTCATGCGCTGCAGGTCACCGAGGGCACGCTGCGGGCGGTGGCGATCAACGAGTATTCCGCAGAGATCCCGATCGAGGACGCGGTGCCGGAGGGGCCGATCATCGCCTGGGCCCGCAACGGCTCGCTGATGAGCGTGCGGGACAAGGGGCCGCTCTGGATCGTCTATCCCTTTGACGAGCATCCCGAGTTCCGAAGCGAGATCATCTTCGCGCGCAGCATCTGGCAGCTCAGCCGGATCGTCATCGAACCGTGAGCGCCGCATCCTCCTCCGATGAGGGCAGCAGCCTGCCGACGCGCAAACGCTGGGCCGCGCTGAGCGCGCCTTTCATTGTTCTGTGTCTCGCGGCGCTGGTGCTGCTGACGGTTGATGCCGCGCGGCAGATTCAGGGGCTCGCCACCGCCAATTCCGACAATGGCCAATGGTCCCTCGCGCAAATGGAGGTGGAATTCGGCCGCCTGCAAAGCGAGTTGGACCGGCCCGTGGAATATCTGCAGCCCGAAGAATTGCGGCTGACCTTCGACATTTTCTACAGCCGCTACCAGACCATTTCGCGCGGCGCGCTTTACGCCAACATCGTCAATACACCGCGCGCGCAGCAACCGATGGAGACCGTCAGATCCTTCCTCGACACGGCCGTGCCGTATCTCGATGGCCCCGACAGCGGGCTCGTGGCAGCGCTGCCCGAGCTGCGCACCGAGGCCGAGGAGGTGCGGCTCGCGGTGCGGGAGGTCTCGCTCTCGGGCGTGCGGGCCTTCTCGGCGGCTTCGGACACGCAGCGGCGCAAGGTGATGAACTCGCTGGTGCGGCTCTCGGGGATGGCGCTGATCCTGGTGCTGGCACTGGCGCTCGGCGTTGTCGCGCTGTGGCAGCTGATGCATGTGGCGCGTGACCAGGCGCAACGACGTGCAAGGGCCAACCACCGGCTCGAGGCCGTGGTCTCCACCGCGCTCGACGGGATCGTGGTCACCGACCGGAGCGGCGCAATCCTGCAGTTCAACGACGCGGCGAGCCGCATCTCGGGATATGACAGCCGGCTGGTGCTGGGGCGGCGCGTCTCGGACTTGCTGTTTCCGGATGACACCGAAGAGGCCGGCGATCCGGGGATGGCCTGCCATGCGGGGCGGGGCCGTGTGCGCTGCGAGGGACTTCGCGCCGATGGCTCCCGCTACCCGATGGAGCTCTCGGTGACCGAGACCGAGCACGAGGGCGAGCTGCTGCGGGCGATTTACTTCCGTGACATCACCCGCGACATCAGCGCCGAGGAAGAGCTGGTCGAGGCGCGCGACCGCGCCGTCGAAGGTGAGCAGGCCAAGGCCCGCTTCATCGCCATCATGAGCCACGAGATGCGCACCCCGCTGAACGGGATGATCGGCGCGCTCGAGCTGCTGACCGAGACCGAGCTGGGTCGCGACCAGCGCGAATATGTGCAAATCCTGCGCCGCGCCGGCGACGTGCTGCTGCAGCATGTGAACGACGTTCTCGACCACTCTCGGCTCGAGACCGGGCGTTTCAGCTTCGCCCGCGCGCCCTACTGCCCGGTCGAGCTGGCGCGCGAGGTGGTCGACGTGCTGCGCCCCACCGCGGCGGCGCGGGGCAACATGCTGCAGGTGCGGCTGCCCGAGCTGCCCGTGCCGCTGCTGATGGGCGACCGGACGCGGCTTCGGCAGGTGCTGGTGAACCTCGTCGGCAATGCGATCAAATTCACCGAGAATGGCGAGATCCAGCTCTCGCTCATCGCCCTGTCGCCGGACGGCACGCTAACCTTCGAGGTCGATGACAACGGCATCGGCATCCCCGAGGACCAGCTCGAACGCATCTTCGAGGATTTCGTCACGCTCGATTCCTCCTACATGCGCGCCGCCGAGGGCACCGGGCTCGGGCTCGGCATCGTGCGGCGGCTGGTGCAGGCCATGGGCGGCGAGGTTTCGGTCGAGAGCGACCCGGGCAAGGGAACGCGGTTCCATGTCGCGCTGCCCGCCGAGCGCGCGCCCAAGAAGACGGTGCTGGCGCAGCCGGTCGAGTCCATTCCCGAAATGGCGCCGTCGCGCATCCTCGTGGTCGAGGACAACCCGGTGAACCGCCTCGTTGCCACCGCCATGCTGCGCAAGATGGGCCACGCAGTGACCGAGGCGCATGACGGCGCAGAGGGGCTGCGCATCGCTGCGGCTGACCCTTTCGACATCGTGCTGATGGACATCTCCATGCCGGGTCTGGATGGGGTCGAGACGACGCGCCGGATCCGCATTGGCGGCGGCGCCAACGTCGAGACGCCCATTGTCGCGCTCACCGCCCATGCGCTGCCCGCCGACATGGCGCGCTTCCGCGATGCGGGCATGTGCGCCACGCTGACCAAGCCGATCACCTGGCGCGCGCTGGCCGAGGTGATTTCCGGTCTCGCGCCGAGCTCGGACAGCGGAACGGCCCGCTCCGAAGAGGCGGCGGATGAGCCTTCAGAGGTGCCGGTGGACGTGCTCGACGACGTCGCGCTCGGGGCTGCGGCAGACTCGCTCGGGCCAGAGCTCTTCGCGACGCTGCGCGACCGTTTCCTGGCTGAGACCGAGACCGGGCTTGCCGGGCTGGCCGAGGAACTGGGCGAAGGGATCGCGCCAGCGCGCTACGCCGAAAAGGTGCATCGCATCGCCGGCTCCGCCGCCGTCTTCGGTGCCAGTGCGCTGCACCGGGCGCTCCGCCTGCAGGAGGACAGGGCGCGCGCAGGGGCGCCGCTGCCGCCGGACAGCCTCGACATGGTGCTCCCGGTCTGGCGCGCCACGCGCAAGGCGCTGCTGGGGCTGGAGCTGCAGGACTGAGGCTCAGCTCTCGGGGCCGGCCAGATCCGTGAGGATCGGGCAATCCGGGCGGTCGTCGCCGTGGCAGGCGTGGACAAGATGCGCCAGCGTGTCGCGCATCTGCTGAAGCTGGGCCAGCTTTTCGTCGATCTGCGCGAGATGCTCCTCGGCGATGTGCTTCACCTCGGCACTGGCGCGGCTTTCGTCCTCGTAGAGGGCGAGGAGCGCGCGGCAATCCTCGATGGTGAACCCGAGGGCGCGGGCGCGGGCAAGGAAGGCCAGCTTGTGCACGTCCTGCTCGGTGAAGGCGCGGTAGCCGTTGGCGCCCCGATGCGGGGTCAAAAGGCCAATGTCCTCGTAGTAGCGGATGGTCTTGGGCGGCAGCCCGGCGCGGGTCGCGACGTCTCCGATATTCATGCCTTGACCTCCCGAGCTGCAGGGGTTTGGACGGCGTGTGCGCCGCGTTCTGGCGTCATGGCCGGGGCGAGCCGGCGCAGCCGCAGCGCGTTGCTCAGCACGAAGACCGACGACAGCGCCATCGCCCCCGCCGCCAGCATCGGCGAGAGCAGCGTCCCGAAGGCCGGGTAGAAGACCCCCGCCGCCACCGGGATCAGCGCCACGTTGTAGCCGAACGCCCAGAAGAGGTTCTGCCGGATGTTGCGCAGCACCGCGCGGCTCAGGTGCACCGCCTCGACAACGCCTTTCGTATCGCCCGAGACCAGCACCACGTCGGCGCTCTCGATGGCGACATCAGTGCCAGTGCCCATGGCGAGCCCCACCTCGGCCTCGGCCAGCGCCGGGGCATCGTTGATGCCGTCGCCGACAAAACCCACGGCGCCATGCGCGTCGCGCAGCGCCCGCACCGCATCGCGCTTGCCCTCGGGCAGCACCTCGGCCTCGACGTGGTCGATGCCGAGCTCGGCGGCGATGGCCTGGGCGGTGGCGCGCGTGTCACCGGTGATCATCGCGGTCTTCAGCCCCATCGCGTGCAGCTTGGCTATTGCCGCCCTGGCGCCCAGCTTGACCTTATCCGCCACGGCCAGTGCCCCAGCGATATGCCCATCCACGGCAATCAGAACCGGTGTCTGACCGGCCGCAGCAATCTCGTCATGCGCGGCGCTCAGCGGGCCGAGGTCGATCCCCTCGCGGGCCATCAGTCGGGCGGCGCCGACCAGCACGCGGCGGCCCTCCACGCGCGCACTGAGGCCGTGCCCGGCGATGGCTTCGACCTCTTCCGCCTGCGGCAGGGCGCCCTCGGCGGCGCGCTCCAGTGCCCTGGCGATCGGGTGCTCCGAGCTCTGCTCGGCGCTGGCGGCGAGGCGCAGCACTTCACCTTCGTCGAAACCCGGGGCGGCGGTCGTGCGAACCAGCTCGGGGCGGCCCTCGGTCAGCGTGCCGGTCTTGTCGAAGGCGACAATGCCGACGCTTTCAAGCCGCTGCAGCGCGTCGCCCTTGCGGAAGAGCACACCCAGCTCGGCGGCGCGCCCGGTACCGACCATGATCGATGTCGGCGTGGCGAGCCCCATGGCGCAGGGGCAGGCGACGATCAGCACCGAGACCCCGGCGACCAGCGCGTAGGTGAGGGCGGGGGAGGGGCCAAAGATCAGCCATGCAAGGAAGGTAAGCGTGGCGGCGGCGATGACGGCGGGGACAAACCAGATCACCACCTTGTCGGCCAGCGCCTGGATCGGCAGCTTGGCGCCCTGCGCCTCCTCGACCATGGCGATGATCCGCGCCAGCATGGTGTCGGCGCCGACCGCCGTCGCCCGGAAGCTGAGTGCGCCCGCGCCGTTGACCGTGCCGCCGACCACCGTGGCGCCTGTCGATTTCTCCACCGGTACCGGCTCGCCGGTGATCATGCTTTCGTCGACGTAGGAGCGGCCGGTGAGCACTTCGCCATCGACGGCGATGCGCTCGCCGGGGCGGACGTGCAGCACGTCGCCCGCCACGACCTCGGCAATCGGCAGCTCGGTGATCTCGCCACCGCGCTCGACCCGCGCGGTCGAGGGCTTCAGACCCACAAGCCGCTTGATCGCGGCGCCGGTGCGGCCCTTGGCCCGCGCCTCGAGGAAGCGGCCAAGCAGGATAAGCGTGACGATGACCGCCGCGGCCTCGAAATAGACCGCGCGTGTGCCCTCGGGCAGGAGCCCGGGCAGGAAGAGCGCGACCGTGGAATAGAGCCAGGCCGCCAACGTGCCGAGTGCCACCAGAGAGTTCATGTCCGGGGCGCCTTTGAGCAGCAATGGCAAGCCGACCTGGTAGAAGCGCCGCCCCGGCCAGAGCAGGACGGCCGTCACCAGCACGAACTGGAGCAGCCAGGAGGTGGTCGTGCCGATGGTCGAGGCGATCAGATGATGCACGCCGGGGATGAAATGCCCGCCCATCTCCATCAGGAAGACCGGCGCGGTCAGCGCGGCGGCGATGATCAGGTCACGCCTCAGCGCCGCCTGCTCGGCGCTCTTGCGCGCCTCCTGTTCGGCGCTGTCGTCGCTGGCAAGGCTGGCCTTGTAGCCCGCTCCCTCGACCGCACGGATCAGCGCGGGGGCCTCGGCGGAACCGGCAAGCAGCTTCACGTCGGCAGTCTCGCTGGCGAGGTTCACGCTGGCCGAGAGCACACCCGGTACATCCGCCAGGGCGCGCTCGACCCGGCCCGCGCAAGAGGCGCAGGTCATGCCCTCGATGCCGAGACGCATGCTCGATTCGAGCGCGGGATACCCCGCCTTGTCGAGCGCGGCGCGGAGGGCAGGCAGGCCCGCGCTGCCTTTGACATGCGCCATCTTCGTCGCGAGGTTCACAGAGGCGTCGGTCACCCCCTCGACCCCGGCAAGCGCCTTCTGCGCCCGACCGGCGCAACCGCCGCAGGTCATCTTCGTCACTTCGAAGCGCAGGTCTCCGTCGGCCATGATGCGACTCCTTCCAATCCTGGTCGGTCCCTTACATAGAGGTTCCAGTCACTGGAAGGTCAAGGGGCCCTTTGTCACTTGGCCCGGTCCGGTGATCAGTCTCAGTTCAGCGGGCAGTCGAGGCGCGCGCGGCACTCCTCGCACAGCAGGGGCAGGCCGACCCGTTCGGCGGCATTGGTGAGCGTCAGGATATGCGCGGGAAGGACGAGCATGGTGGCCTCAGCAAGCGCCAATTCGCGGTCCTGCTCGGTGGCGGTCAGCACGAAACGGGCAATGGCACGCTCGTCATCCGAGATGCCCTGCGCGTCGAGCGGCAGGATCAGCGGTCCGTGCCAGCCATGTCGTGTGAGGATATCGGCGAAGTCGCCGAAGGCCCGCAGGCAGGCGCGGGCGCGGGTGAAGCCGAGCACGTCGCGCAGCTCGAGCTGCGCGGTGGCTTCGTCACCCGCGCGCCAGAGCCGCAGAAGCCGCACCGCCCGCGCTTCCGCGGGGCGCAGATCGACCCGGTCGAACCGTTCATGTCGCATGGAACCTCTCCCAGCCAGTCGCCCCTGAAGGGCTGTCGATCCGGGCTGTCCCGGAGACGGAACTGGCTAGGTGAGGTAATCCTGATTGTTTAAATCAGGTAAGTCAAGCCGCGCCGCCGAGGCCGGTCTCGGCCTCGATCTGCTTGCGCGATTTGCGCGCACGTTCGGTGGCCGATTTCAGCTGACCACAGGCAGCCATGATGTCCTCGCCGCGCGGGGTACGGATCGGCGAGGCGTAGCCGGCCTTATAGATGATGTCGGCGAACTGCTTGATCCGCGGCCAATCCGAGCGCTGGTAGGGCGCACCTGGCCATTCGTTGAACGGGATGAGGTTGATCTTGGCGGGGATGCCCTGGATCAGCTTCACCAAGCGGCGTGCGTCGGCATCCGTGTCGTTCACGTCCTTGAGCATCACGTATTCGAAGGTGATGCGCTCGGAGTTCGACAGGCGCGGGTACTCGCGAAGCGCGTTCAGCAGCTCCTCGATGTTCCAGCGCTTGTTGATCGGCACCAGCGTGTTGCGGGTCTCGTCGGTGGTGGCGTGGAAGCTCACCGCCAGCAGGCAACCGATCTCTTCGGCACATTTCGCGATCTCCGGCACCACGCCAGAGGTCGAGAGCGTGATGCGTCGGCGCGAGAGAGCGATGCCCTCGCCGTCCATGGCGATCTTCATCGCGTCACGCACGTTGTCGAAGTTGTAGAGCGGCTCGCCCATGCCCATCAGCACGATGTTCGACAGCAGGCGCGGCCCGCTCTCGCCGGTGCCGGTGCCGGGCTCGGGCCACTCGCCGAGGTCGTCGCGCGCGAGCATGACCTGGCCGATGATCTCGCCCGCGGTCAGGTTGCGCACCAGTTTCTGCGTGCCGGTGTGGCAGAAGGAACAGGTCAGCGTGCAGCCCACTTGCGAGGAAATGCAGAGAGTACCGCGGTCTTCCTCGGGGATGTAGACCACCTCGACCTCGTGACCGCCGGCGATGCGCACGAGATACTTGCGGGTGCCATCGGCCGAGACCTGCTTCGAGACGATCTCGGGCAGCTCGATGATGAATGTCTCGGCCAGCAGCGCGCGGTAGTCCTTGGCGAGATTGGTCATCTCGGCAAAGTCGCGCACCCCCCCAGTGATAGACCCACTGCCAGATCTGACCCACGCGCATCTTCGCCTGCTTCTCGGGCGTGCCGGCCTCGATCAACGCGGCGCGCAGGGCGTCACGGGTGAGACCGATCAGGTTCACCTTGCCGCTTTCCGGCAGCTTGCGGGGGATCGTCACCACGTCCTGGGTGATCGGCGCGCTGGCAGTCATCACGTCATCCTCGGAAAAAGAAGGCCTCTCCATACAGGATTCGGCTGCAATAAGTCAAAGGGAACGCGCAGGCGCGTTCCCTCGAAGGGGCTCATCTATGGACGGCCCCGGAAAATTCAACAGACCTGCGACCATTCGGCCCGGAGGGCAGCGTGGCTGCGGCTCAGCCGCCGCAGCGCTTCTGCGCGTCTTCCACCGCGGCGGTAAAGCCAAGCAGCGAGAAAGTGTCTTTGGTCTTGGTGCCACGCGCCGAGCCCGCGCTCAGCACCGCATCGGAGCCGCGCTTCATCGCCGCGATGATCTTGGCATCGTCCTGCGGGGTGGCCGGCCAGGCCCATTCGCCCTCGGTGTAGAGGTCGAACTTCTCGCCCGAGATGTCCACGCCCACGGTCGAGCCGCCGGCGAAGGGATAGCCGCCGGTAAAGGCCACCTGGCCCATGACATTCGCCTCGGGACGGTAGAAGACCATCAGCAGGATGTCGCCGCGCTTCACCGACACGACGCGGCCATCCTTGGTGTTGACGCTTTCCTTGTAGGTGGTCACCGCCCAGCATTCGCGCGGGCTCTGCCCCTCGAAGACCGACCAGTCGGTGATCGCGTTCACCCGGTTGGTGCTTTCTTCCTGCGCGCCCGCAACCGTTGCGCCAAGCGCGAGCGCCGCGCCCAGAACCCCACCGAGAATTGACTTCATACCTGCAGCCTCCAGCCGTGCTTGCCTCTTGTTGCCCGCTCGCGCCCCGACCTCTGACAGCTCTGTTCCAGACATCTGTCGGTCTCTTGACCGGCGCGACCATTCGTGCTCGACGGCGGGACAATAGACCGAAACACGCGGGGCGAGAAAGCCCCGATGGCAGAATATCGCTCGTTTGTGAGGACCCACATGCCCCAAGACACCGTCACCGCCGCCGTGCCCCTCGTCGAGGTCCGCCGCGGCCCGCTGACCGAGAGCCTGCACCTTGGCCATGCGGTCATCTGTGACACCTCCGGCGGCATCGTCGAGGCCTGGGGCGACCCGCGGGCCGTGGTCTACCCGCGCTCCTCGTCGAAGATGATCCAGGCCCTGCCGCTGGTCGCCTCCGGCGCCGCCGAGGCCTGGCACCTGACCCCGCCGCAGCTGGCGCTGGCCTGCGCCTCGCACCAGGGCGCGCCGATGCACGTCGGGGCGGTCGAGGCCTGGCTCGCCGACCTCGAGCTCTCCGACGACGACCTGCGCTGCGGCCCGCAGCCGAGCCGGGACAAGGCGCTGAAACTGCAGATGATCCGCGAGGGCAAGGGGCCCTGCCGTGTGCACAACAACTGCTCGGGCAAGCACGCGGGCTTCCTGACCCTGAGCCAGTATCTCGGCGGCGGACCCGACTACGTTCTGCCCGAACACCCGGTGCAACTTGCCGTGCGCGACGCCTTCGAGACCGTCACCGGCGAGGTCAGCCCCTGCTATGGCATCGACGGCTGCTCGGCGCCCAATCTCGCCACCAGCATGCACGGCATGGCGCGGGCGATGGCCTGGTTCGCTGGCGCGCATCTTCGCTACGATGCACTCAGCCGCGCCGGCGCCGAGCTGGTCGACGCGATGTACGCCTATCCCGAGCTCGTGGCCGGCGAGGGCCGCGCCTGCACCCTGCTGATGCGCGCCGCGCTCGAGCCGATCGCGATCAAGACCGGGGCCGAGGGCTACTTCGTCGCCATCCTGCCGCAGCGCGGCCTCGGCGTCGCGGTGAAGATTCTCGACGGCGCGACCCGCGCGGCGGAATGCGTCATGGCCTCGCTGCTGGTGCGGCTTGGCGTCGCGGACCCGGCGCATCCCGATGTGCACCGCTTCCTCAATCCCGAGGTGTGCAACTTCGATGGGCTGGTGACCGGCGAGGTCCGCCCGCTCGACACGCTCTTCGCCGCCTGAGCCCGTACAACCGCCCGAAAACCCGAAAGGGACCGATCCCCGGTCCCTTTCCAGCGGCCTTTCTTCTAGGCCCAAGTATCCCGGGGGAGTCCGCCGCAGGCGGGCGGGGGCAGCGCCCCCGGATCCGCGGCCTCAGCCCGCGAACTCGCCGCGGGCATAGCCTTGCAGGAACAGCAGCGCCGTCAGGTCCCCGAGGTTCACCCGCAGATCGCATTGCGCCTGCACAGAGGGTTTCGCGTGCAGCGCCACGCCAAATCCGGCGCGGCCGAGCATGCCCAGGTCGTTGGCCCCGTCGCCCACCGCCAGCACGTCCTCTTCGAGGATGCCGAGCCGCGCGCTGATCTCCTCCAGCGCCTGCACCTTGGCCTCGCGCCCGAGGATCGGCCGGGCCGGAACGCCGGTCAGCTTGCCGTCTTCCACCAGCAGCGTGTTGGCACGGTTCTCGTCGAAGCCGATTCTCTCGGCGACACGCGCGGTGAAGGCGGTGAAACCGCCCGACACCAGCGCGGCATAGGCGCCGTTCGCCTTCATCGTCGCGACCAGCTCCGGGCCGCCGGGCATCAGCGTGATGCGGGTCTCGAGCACCCTGCCAATGACGCTTTCGGGCAGTCCCTTGAGCAGCGCCACGCGCTCGGTCAGTGCGCCTTCGAAATCGAGCTCACCGTTCATCGCGCGGGCGGTGATCCCCTTCACATGCGCGCCGACCCCGGCTTCCTCGGCCAGCTCGTCGATGCACTCCTGCTGGATCATCGTGCTGTCCATGTCGGCGAGCAGCATCTTCTTTCGGCGCCCCTCGGCGGGCAGGATGTTGAGATCGGCCTGCGCTGCGAGCGAGCTGCGCACCTCCTCGAAGTTGCCGGGCGCCGTCTCGACAGGGAATTCCGCCGCCTCGCCGTCCGAGAGCACGGTGACCGGACCGCCGCCGAAGGCGTTGCGCAGGCTCTCGACCAGCGCGGTGTCCAATGTGCCGGGGCGGGCGATGAGCGAGACGATCTGCATGAGGGGCACTCCAATGTCTGACGCGGCGGCTTCTGGCACGGCGCGCGCGGCTTTTCCAGTCTCCGCAGCAGGGCGGGGCAGGGTGCAGTGCACGAAAAGCGCACGCGAAGCGCACCGGGGCGTGACTTGCAATCGCGGGTTTGCCCCGACATATCGAAAGGGACTGGAGGACCGCATAATGCTCCGAAACATCCTGATCGTGCCCGCCCTTGCCCTCACGCTCACCGCAGTCCCGGCCCTTGCCGAGACGCAGGTGCCGCAGAGCCAGGCGGAAATCTCCCTCTCTTTCGTGCCCTTGGTGAAACAGGCGACGCCCGCCGTGGTGAACATCTACGCCAGCCGCGTGGTCGAGGCCCGCAGCCCCTTTGCCGGCGATCCGCTCTTCGGCAACCTCTTCCAGGATTTCCGGGGCCGCCCCCGGGTGCAGAACTCGCTCGGCTCGGGAGTGATCCTGTCGGAGGATGGCATCGTGGTGTCGAACTACCACGTGGTCGGCCAGGCCACCGACATCCGCGTGGTGCTCAACAACGGCGCCGAATACGACGCCGAGGTGCTGCTGGCGGACGAGGAGGCCGATCTCGCCATCCTCAAGCTCGACGGCGCCAAGGGCATGCCCTTCCTGCCGCTGCGCGACAGCGACACGGTCGAGGTGGGCGAGCTGGCGCTGGCCATCGGTAACCCTTTCGGCGTCGGCCAGACCGTCAGCTCGGGGATCGTCTCGGGTCTGGCGCGCTCGGGCACCGCGACCGGCAACGCCCGCGGCTACTTCATACAGACCGACGCGCCGATCAACCCGGGCAACTCCGGCGGCGCGCTGATCGACGTGAAGGGCCAGCTCATTGGTGTGAATACCTCTATCCTTACCCGCTCCGGCGGCTCCAACGGCATCGGCTTCGCCATCCCCTCGGCGCTGGTGAAGCAGTTCGTCGAGCAGGCCGAGGCGGGCAAGACCTCCTTCGAGCGCCCATGGGCGGGGATGACCGGGCAGAGCGTCGATGCGGAACTGTCGGAAAGCCTCGGGATGGGGCTTCCGGGCGGCGTGCTGGTGTCAGAGCTGCACGAGGCTAGCCCCTTCGCGCAGGCCGGGATGGATGTCGGCGACGTGGTTCTGGCGGTGGACGGGCAGAGGGTGAACACGCCTGCCGAGATGCTCTACCGCATGTCGGTCACCGGCCTCGGCCACGAGGCGCAGATCACCTACCTGCACGACGGCGCGCAGCAACAGGCCAAGGTCGCGATGATCGCCGCCCCCGACGATCCGCCACAGCAGCGCGTCACGCTGGACGAGCGCGCGGTGCTGCCCGGGCTGACGCTGGCGCGGCTCAATCCGGCGGTACAAACCGAGCTCGGCCTGCCGCTGGCGGGGGGGCGAGGGCGTGGTGGTGGTCGATCCCGGCCCCTGGGGCGCGCGGATCGGCCTGCAGCGGGGGGATCTCCTGCGCGCGGTCAATGGCCGGGACATCGAGCTTCCGGGCGACGTTGACGATTTGCTGAAGAGCGCCGCGCCGCGCATCCAGATCGATGCGGAGCGCGGCAACGGTCGTATCTCCCTGCGCTTCCGGGTCTGAGGGGGCGACGGCTTGTCCGATCTTTTCGACGATCCCGCGGGCCGCAGCCCCGAACCCGAGCGCAGCGGTCCCCGCCCGCTGGCGGACCGGCTGCGGCCGACAGCGCTCGGCGAGGTGATCGGCCAGCAGCAGGTGCTCGGCCCCGAGGCGCCGCTCGGGGTGATGCTCTCCGCAGGGGCGCTGTCGAGCCTGATCTTCTGGGGCCCGCCCGGGGTCGGCAAGACCACGATCGCGCGGCTGCTGGCGGATGCCACCGACCTGCATTTCGTCCAGATCAGCGCCATCTTCAGCGGCGTGCCGGAACTGCGAAAGGTCTTCGAGGCCGCGAAGATCCGCCACCGCAACGGGCAGGGCACCTTGCTCTTCGTCGACGAGATCCACCGCTTCAACAAGGCGCAGCAGGACGGTTTCCTGCCGCATATGGAAGACGGGACGATCCTCCTTGTCGGCGCCACCACCGAGAACCCCAGCTTCGAGCTCAACGCGGCGCTGCTGTCGCGCGCGCAGGTGCTGGTGCTGGAGCGGCTCACCGGCGACGATCTTGAACGCCTCGCGCAGCGCGCCGAGCACGAGCTTGGCCGGAGCCTGCCGCTGGACGCGGCCGGCCGCGCCGCGCTGCTGGAAATGGCCGACGGCGACGGCCGGGCGCTGCTCAACTTTATCGAACAGGTCATGGCCTGGCGCGTCGAGGGCGCGCTCTCCACTGAAGCGCTCTCTTCCCGGCTCATGCGCCGCGCCGCGCAATACGACAAGTCCGGTGACGGGCACTACAACCTGATCTCGGCGCTGCACAAATCGGTGCGCGGCTCGGATCCCGATGCCACCCTCTACTGGTTCGCCCGGATGCTCGAGGCCGGCGAGGATCCGCGCTTTCTCGCCCGCCGCATCACCCGCATGTCGGTCGAGGACATCGGCCTCGCCGATCCGCAGGCGCAGGCGGTCTGCCTGCAGGCCTGGCAGACCTACGAGCGCCTCGGCTCGCCCGAAGGGGAGCTGGCGCTGGCGCAGGCGCTGGTCTACCTCGCGCTGGCCCCGAAATCGAACGCCACCTACGTCGCCTACAAGGCCGCGCGCGCCGCGGCGAAGAAGACCGGCTCGCTGCCGCCGCCCAAGCATATCCTCAACGCCCCGACCAAGCTGATGAAAGAGCAGGGCTACGGCAGCGGCTATGCCTATGACCACGACGCCGAGGACGGCTTTTCCGGCCAGGACTACTTCCCGGAGGAAATCGGCCGGAGCAGCTATTACACCCCGGTCGAGCGCGGTTTCGAACGCGAACTGAAGAAGCGCCTCGACTATTTCGCCAAGCTCCGGCGAGATCGGAACGCCTGACCTTCTTCTAGGTGGAAATATCCCTGGGGAGTCGCGGCGCAGCCGCGGCGGGGGCGGAGCCCCCTTCCCGGCACGGCGTGTGCCGGGCGCGCGCACATGGCGGCCATGCGCCGCGGCACTGGCTCCGAACCCCCGAAAATCTTGACATTCCGCGCCCCCTCGCACATGTCCCGCGGATGATCCTCACGGTTTTACAAGTCGCGCTCGGTGGAGCGCTCGGCGCCAGCGGGCGCTATCTGACCGGCCTCGCCATGACGCGGCTGCTCGGAAAGGGATTCCCTTGGGGGACGCTGACGGTGAACATCCTCGGCTCCTTTGCCATGGGCGCCATCGTGGTGATCCTCGCCAATACCTCCAACCGCTTCGCGCCGTTCCTGATGACCGGCGTGCTGGGCGGTTTCACAACCTTCTCGGCCTTCTCGCTGGATTTCGCCACGCTTTACGAGCGCGGCGATGTCGCGCAGGCGGGCCTTTACGTGGCGGTCTCGGTGGCCGTCTCGCTGGCGGCACTCTTCGCGGGGCTGCTGGTCACTCGGAGTTTCTTCGCATGAGCCGCGTTCAGACAGTCACCGTGGGGCCGGGCGACGGCGATCAGCGTCTCGACCGCTGGATGAAGCGCCATTTCCCGCACGTCCCGCAGGGCCGCATCGAGAAGATGTGCCGCAAGGGCGAGATCCGCGTTGACGGCGGTCGGGTGAAGGCCTCGACCCGCCTTGCCGTGGGAAACCAGGTGCGCGTTCCGCCGCTGCCGGAGCCCGAGGAGATGGCCAAGCTCGCGGCGACGCCGAAGTCCAAGGTCTCGGACGCCGACACCAAGCTGATCCAGTCTTGCGTGCTGTGGAAGGACGATCACATCATCGCCCTCAACAAGCCGCCGGGCATGCCGACGCAGGGCGGCTCCAAGCAGACCCGCCACGTCGACATGCTGTCGGAGGTGCTGAAATTCGGCTACGACGAGAAGCCGCGCCTCGTGCACCGGCTCGACAAGGACACCTCGGGCGTGCTGCTGCTGGCGCGCACCCGCGAGATGGCGCAGGCGCTGACCGCTGCCATCCGCCACAAGGAGACCCGCAAGATCTACTGGGGTCTGGTGGCCGGCGTGCCGACGCCCTACCTCGGCGAGATCAAGTACGGGCTGGTCAAGGCCGGCGGCCACGGTGCCTCGGGCGAGGGCGAGAAGATGCGCGCCATCCATCCGCGCGACATCGACAGCACCCCCGGCGCCAAGCGCGCCCACACGCTCTATGCCACGCTCTACCGCGTCGCGGGCCGGGCGAGCTGGGTGGCGATGGAGCCGGTGACCGGCCGCACCCACCAGCTTCGCGCCCATATGGCCGAGATCGGCCATCCGATCATCGGCGACGGAAAGTACGGCGGCTCGGGACAGGAGAACCTCGGCGACGGCTGGGGCGCGCAGCTCGGCGGCATCATCTCGAAGAAGCTGCACCTGCATGCGCGTTCGATGACCTTCCTGCACCCGGTGACCAAGAAGCCGATGACCGTCACCGCGCCGCTGCCCGAGCACATGGCGCAGAGCTGGGAGACCTTCGGCTGGACCGAGGACCTCGCCGCGGACGATCCCTTCGAAGAGCTGCACTGAGCGCATGGACCTGAAACTGATCATCTTCGACGTCGACGGCACGCTGGTCGACAGCCAGGCGGATATTCTCGCCTCGATGCGCGGCGCCTTTGCCGAGGTCGGCATGGAGGCCCCGAGCCGCGAGGAGATCCTCGGCATCGTCGGCCTGTCGCTGCCGCTGGCCGTGGCGCGGCTCGCGCCGGGTGTCGATGCCGCCACGATCGAGGTCATGGTCGAGGGCTACAAAGCCTCCTACATGCGCCTGCGCATCGAGAACGGCACCGAGGCCAGCTCGCCGCTCTACCCGCACGTGCGGGAGGTTCTGGATCAGCTTCACGCAAGGCCCGAGTGGCTGCTCGGCATCGCCACCGGCAAGTCGCGCCGCGGGCTTGACCGGCTGGTCGACGGCCACGGCATCCGCAGTCTCTTCGTCACCCAGCAATGCGCAGACGACCACCCCTCCAAGCCGCATCCGGCGATGATCGAGGCGGCGCTGGCCGAGGCCGGGGTCGAGGCGCATCAGGCCGTCATGCTAGGCGATACGAGCTTCGACATGGACATGGCGCGCGACGCCGGGGTTCATGGCATCGGCGTCAGTTGGGGCTATCACGACCGCGCGCGGCTTGCCTCCGCGCGTACCATCATCGACGACATCCGCACGCTTCCGGCGCTGCTGGAGCAACTCTGGAGCCAAGCCGCATGAGCGAATGGGCGCCCCGCCGCTTCTACAAGGACGCCACGGTCGAAAAGGCCGAGGGTGGTTACATCGTCCACCTCGACGGGCGCCCGCTGCGCACCCCGGGCAAGGCGCCGCTTGTGGTGCCCAGCCGTGCGATCGCCGAGGCCATGGCCGAGGAATGGCGCGCGCAGGACGAAAAGATCGACCCGCGCACCATGCCCTTCACCCGCACCGCAAACAGCGCCATCGACAAGGTCGCGCCGCAGCACCCCGAGGTGGCCGACATGCTGGCGGAATACGGCGACAGCGACTTGCTGTGCTACCGTGCCGAGAGCCCGGCCGAACTGGTCGCGCGGCAGGCCGCGCGCTGGGATCCGCTGCTCGACTGGGCGGCGCGCGAGATGGGCGCCCGGCTCGAACCGCGCGCCGGGATCATGCACGCCTCACAGCCCGAGGCGCCGCTGCGTTTTCTTGCGGAGCGCACCCATGCGTTCAGCCCGTTCGAGCTGGCGGCCTTTCATGACCTCGTGGCGCTGACTGGCTCGCTGGTGCTGGGCTTTGCCGCCACGCAGAGTGAGCACGACGCCGAGGACCTCTGGGCGCTGTCGCGGCTCGACGAAACCTTCCAGGAAGAACTCTGGGGCGAGGACGAAGAGGCTCGGGAAGCGGCGGAAATCAAACGCCAGGCCTTCCTGCACGCACACCGGTTTTTCGCCCTCTGCCAAGCTGCCTAATCTCAAACCTCTCGCAAGATCCTTGCGTAAGATCTGGGCATTTGCATGCCTTTTTTCGCGTCGGACCGGCTTGACCTCGCCAAAACTTTCCTCCCAAACTCCCCTCAGCACAGGGAGGGAGCCCCTGGCTAATAAGCCGATCCAGCAAGGATCAAGGAACCGGCTCAAGAGGGCCGGACAACAGGAAGAGGTTAACATGAAAAAGACCGTAACTCTCGGCGCTCTGACCGTCGCCGCACTCGCGGCCGGTGCAGCCGGCGCCGCGACCCTGGACGACGTGAAAGCGCGCGGGGAGCTGAAGTGCGGTGTGTCCACGGGTCTCGCCGGTTTCTCGGCCCCCGACGCAAACAACGTGTGGCAGGGCTTCGACGTGGCATATTGCCGTGCGCTCGCCGCAGCGGTCCTCGGCGATCCGATGAAGGTCGCCTTCACCCAGACCACCGGCCAGACCCGCTTCACCGCGCTGGCGTCCGGCGAGATCGACGTGCTGGCCCGCAACACCACCTGGACCTTCTCGCGCGATGTCGACCTGAAGTTCGAATTCATCGGCGTGAACTACTACGACGGTCAGGGCTTCATTGCACCGAAGTCGCTGGGCGTGGCCTCGGCCAAGGAGCTCGATGGCGCCACTGTCTGCATCCAGACCGGCACCACCACTGAGCTGAACCTCGCGGACTTCTTCCGCGCCAACAACATCAGCTACGAGCCGGTTCCGATCGAGACCAACGCCGAAGCGCAGCAGCAGTATCTGGCCGGCGCCTGTGACGTCTACACCACCGACGCTTCGGGCCTCGCGGCCACCCGCGCCACCTTCGAGAACCCGTCGGATCACGTGATCCTGCCGGAGATCATCTCGAAAGAGCCGCTCGGTCCGCTCGTCCGCCACGGCGACAACGAGTGGGGCGACATTGCCCGCTGGACCCTCAACGCGCTGATCGCGGCCGAAGAATACGGCGTGACCTCGGCCAACATCGCGGAGCTGTCCTCGGCCCCGACGAACAACCCCGAGATCAACCGTCTGCTCGGCACCGAGGGTGAACTGGGTGCGATGCTCGGCCTCGACGCAGAATGGGCCAAGCGCGCCATCATGGCGGGCGGCAACTACGGCGAGATCTTCGAGAAGAACATCGGCGAAGCCACCCCGATCGGCCTGTCGCGCGGCCTGAACGCGCAGTGGACCGAAGGTGGCCTGCTCTACAGCCCGCCCTTCCGCTGATACCGGACTTGGCGAGGGGCGCAGGGACAACCTGCGCCCCTTTCCACCTCATCTAGACGATTTCGCCTTCATAAAACGAAAGCGCGCTTCCGGCAGGGCAGACGGTGGAGAAACCACCGCGGTATCCTTCGGTGACGGAAGCGTCCGGGGAGAACTAAATGGCGACCATCTCGGATCCGCCGGAGCGTGGCTTCCGGCTGAGTCAGCTTATTTTCGACACGCGCTACCGTTCGATGACCATCCAGGTCGTTGCGATGGTCCTGATAGGGCTGCTGCTGTCGTGGCTGATTTCCAACACGATCCATAACCTCGAGGCACTGGGCAAGGACTTCAACTTCGGGTTCCTGTCGCAGCCCGCGGGCTATGACATCAACCAGCAGCTCATCGACTACAACAACCAGATGACCCACGGCCGGGCGGCCCTGGTCGGCATCCTCAACACGCTGCTCGTGGCGGTGCTGGGCTGCGCCCTCGCCACCGTGCTCGGCGTGATTGCGGGCGTGTTGCGGCTGTCGAACAACTGGGTCGTCTCGCGGCTGACCGCGGTCTACGTCGAGGGCTTCCGCAACGTGCCGCTACTGCTGTGGATCGTACTGATCTTCGCGCTGATGACCGAATCCATGCCAGCCCCGCGCGACTTCCGCGGCGAGGATGGCTCGTCGATGCTGCTCGGAGAGAGCGTGGCGATCACCAACCGCGGCGTCTACATTCCCAACGTGGTGTTCAGCCGCTCGCTGGGCGGCAACGACGTCGCCGCCCCCGAACCCGAGGCTCCGGCTGCCGCGGCGGCCACCACCAACATGGCCGGCACCTACGGTGCAAGCCGCATCGCCACCGGCGGCGCCGGCGTGCAGACCGGGCAGTCCGGCACCTCTGCGGCTGCAGGTGGTGAGGCGGGAGACGGTGCCGCAGAGGGTGGCGAGGTTATCCCGACCTCCTCCGGTTGGGACTGGCTGCTGATCCTTGCGGTGCTCATCGCGGGCGGCGTCGGGGCCAAGCTTCTGGGCACGCGCGCCGCGCACATCCAGGAATCGACGGGCAAGCGCCCGATGACCCTTCCGCTGCAGATCGCCGCGGTGCTCGTGCCGCTGATCGTGGTGCTGGTGGGGCTGGGTGCTTCGCTCGACAAGCCCCATCTCGGCGGCTTCAACTTCGACGGCGGCGTGCACCTGCGCAACTCGCTGATCGCCCTGTGGCTTGCGCTGTCGCTCTATACCGGCGCCTTCATCGCCGAGATCGTGCGCGGCGGCATCCTTGCCATCTCCAAGGGGCAGACCGAGGCGGCCTATGCGTTGGGTCTGCGTCCGGGCACGACGATGAACCTGGTGATCCTGCCACAGGCGCTCCGGGTGATCATCCCGCCGCTGATCTCGCAGTTCCTCAACCTGACCAAGAACAGCTCGCTCGCCATCGCCGTGGGCTACATGGACGTGCGCTCGACCCTCGGGGGCATCACCATCAACCAGACCGGCCGCGAACTCGAGGGCATGCTGCTTCTGGGCCTGTTCTACCTGGTGTTGAGCCTGCTGATCTCGGGCGTGATGAACCTCTACAACTCCTCCGTGAAGCTGAAGGAGCGGTGACATGAGCGACACCCACGCACAGACCGTCGCCTATGTCCGCGACACCATGCTCGACCAGCAGGATCCGCCGCTGAACCAGGTTGGCGCGGTGAAGTGGATCCGTGAAAACCTCTTCTCGGGCTGGCTTAACATCCTGCTCACCCTGCTCTCGCTCTGGGTCGTTTACGCGGCCCTGAGCCACCTGCTGCCCTGGGCCCTGCGCGGCATCTGGGACGCCTCCAACCTGTCCGAGTGTCGGGCACTGGCGGCGGAGCGTTACGGCGCCGATGCCTCAGTCGCCTGCTGGGCGGTGTTGGCGGAACGTTGGCCGCAGCTGATCTTCGGCTTCTTCCCCAAGGAGCTCTACTGGCGGCCGATCCTCGCCTTTCTGCTCTTCCTCGCGGCGGTTGCCCCGGTGCTGTTCAGCTCGGTGCCGCGCAAGATGCTCTGGGTGACCGCCCTCGCGCCCTTCGCGCTGTTCTGGCTGATCTGGGGCGGCTCGATCTGGGGGCCGATCGCAGCCATCCTCGGCTTCGTCATCGGCTGGGCGATCATGACCTATGCCGCGCCGAAGATCGGCGCGCTGCTGGCGGTGATCCTGGCGATCATCGTGCCGGTGCTCTACTGGCTCTTCGTCTGCGGCCCGCTGGCCGGGGCGCTGGCCTCGGTGGTGCCGCTGTCGCTGCAGACCGTGGCGACGCAGAAGATGGGCGGCTTCTTGCTGGCCACGATCATCGGCGTGTCGGGCATCGTGCTGTCGCTGCCGCTGGGCATCCTGCTGGCGCTGGGGCGGCAGTCGGACATGTTCATCATCAACAAGTTCTCGGTGGCCTTCATCGAGATCATCCGCGGCGTGCCGCTGATCGTCTGGCTGTTCACCGCGTCCCTGCTGCTGAACTACTTCCTGCCGCCGGGCACCAACTTCGACCTGATGCTGCGCGTCATCATCATGGTGACGCTCTTCTCGGCGGCCTATATCGCCGAGGTGGTCCGGGGCGGTCTTGCCGCACTTCCGAAGGGGCAATACGAGGCCGCCGACGCGCTGGGGCTGGACTACTGGAAATCGATGCGGCTGATCATCCTGCCGCAGGCGCTGAAAATCTCGATCCCGGGGATCGTGAACACTTTCATCGGTCTGTTCAAGGATACCACGCTGGTCGTTTTCATCGGCCTTCTCGATCCCATTGGCCTTTCCAGCTCGATCCGTGCGAGCACCGATTGGAACGGCGTTTACTGGGAACTCTTCGTCTTTATCGGCCTGTGCTTCTTCATTTTCTGCTTCAGCATGGGCCGCTATTCGCTCTTCCTCGAGAAAAAGCTCCGTAGAGAGCACCGCTAAGGAGACCTTTTATGTCTGAACTTGCAACACGCGAAGTCGATCGCAGCCAGATGAAGGTCTCCGACGAGGTGGCCATCCAGATCACGAAGATGAACAAGTGGTACGGGACCTTCCACGTGCTGCGCGACATCGACCTGACGGTCTACCGCGGCGAGCGGATCGTCATCGCCGGGCCCTCGGGCTCGGGCAAGTCGACGATGATCCGCTGCATTAACCGCCTGGAGGAACACCAGGCGGGCAGTATCGTCGTCGACGGCATCGAGTTGAGCTCGGATCTGAAGAACATCGACAAGATCCGCTCCGAGGTCGGCATGTGCTTCCAGCACTTCAACCTCTTCCCGCATCTGACAATTCTCGAGAATTGCACGCTGGCGCCGATCTGGGTTCGCAAGATCCCCAAGAAGCAGGCGGAAGAGACGGCGATGCACTTCCTCGAGAAGGTGAAAATCCCCGAGCAGGCCAACAAGTACCCCGGCCAGCTCTCGGGCGGCCAGCAGCAACGCGTGGCGATCGCCCGTTCGCTCTGCATGAAGCCGCGGATCATGCTCTTCGACGAACCCACCTCGGCGCTCGACCCCGAGATGATCAAGGAAGTGCTCGATACGATGGTCGAACTTGCCGAAGAGGGGATGACCATGCTTTGCGTCACCCACGAAATGGGATTCGCCCGTCAGGTCGCGAATCGGGTCATCTTCATGGATGCCGGACAGATCGTGGAACAGAATGAGCCGGAAGAATTCTTTAACAATCCGCAGCACGAACGGACGAAACTCTTCCTGAGCCAGATTCTCGGGCACTAATCCACAGAAAAAATATGAATATTAATAGCGAGCCCCATTAAATTGGGGCTCGTTTTTTTGTCACTTGTGTTACAGTCCGTTACGAAGCGTCTAAGTTTTGACGCTTTTCGGCCATCGGCCGGAGAAATCTGTACCGGTTTTCGAGAAGGGACTTGCGTAGTGTGGTCGTCCGAGTGTCGGCCGAGATCGGATCGCCGTAGGGGAGGATGTGCGATACGATGCGGCTGACCCGGACCACGTGACGTCAGGGCCTTCGCCTAGTGACCGGCGCAGCGGCGCTCGCGATCCTTTGGGAGGGGGATCGCGGGCGTCACTTTTTTTTGGACTTCGGTTTCGCAGGGGTTTCTCAAGTCAGCAGATCGCGCGGCACGGCAAACGCATGGCAGCGGGCGCTGCCCATGCGGACGTCGGACCAGTCGCCGGTCTCGAAATCCGCGACCAGCGTGGCGCCGGTGGGATAGGCGCCAAATTTCGGATGATCCGGCCCCCGCTCAACGATCCCCTGCGCGAAATCACCGATTCCCGGATTGTGCGCGAGAATCAGGACGGTTTCGCCGCTCGCGCCCTGCAGGCCTTTCAGCAGCGTTGCCGGGGCCGCGAGGTAGAGCCGGTCCTCGAAGCGGGTCATGACCTCTCCGAGGTTCAGCAGATCCAGCGTCTCGCGGGTGCGTGCGGCCGAGGAGCAGAGCACTTGATCGGGCAGGATGTCCTGCGCCCGGAGCCAGTCCCCGAGCGCCTCGGCGCTCTTGCGTCCGCGCGCGTTGAGCGGCCGCGCGTGGTCGGGCATGCCGACCGACCAGTCGGATTTCGCGTGGCGCATGAGGATGAGCCGTTTCATAGCCCTCTCCCTTTTGGGCCACGCGCCGCCTTTCAGCTGCGTGGGCGCGCAGGTTCCAGATCGGCGCGGCGGATCAGCGACCCCGCGCCATGCTCGGTGAAGAGCTCGAGCAGGCAGGCGTTGGGCACGCGCCCGTCGAGGATAACCACCGCACGCACGCCTTCCTCGACCGCCTTCAGAGCAGTCTCGGTCTTGGGGATCATGCCGCCGGCGATGGTGCCGTCGTCGATCATAGCGCGCACTTCCTCGGGGGTCATCTGGGTGACCACGTCGCCGGCCTTGTTCTTTACGCCCGACACGTCGGTCAGCAGCAGCAGGCGATCGGCCTTCAGCGCCGCGGCAAGCGCGCCGGCGGCGGTGTCGCCGTTGACGTTGAAGGTCTCTAGATAGTCCATGCCGGTGGCGACGGGAGCCACCACGGGGATGATCCCGGCGGCGAAGAGATCGTGCAGCACCTGCACGTTGCACTCCACCGGGCGGCCGACGAAGCCCAGTTCCGGATCGTCCGCCTCGCAGACGATGAGATCGTCATCCTTGCCCGAGAGGCCCACGGCGCGGCCGCCCTCGTCCATGATCGCCTGCACGATCCGCTTGTTGACGAGGCCGGTCAGCACCATCTCGACCACCTCGACGGTGGCCTGATCGGTGACCCGCTTGCCGCGCTTGAACTCGGACTGGATGTTCAGCTTGGCGAGCATGTCGTTGATCATCGGGCCGCCGCCATGCACGACGACAGGGTTCACGCCGACCTGACGCATCAGCACGATGTCCCGGGCAAATTCCGCCATGGCGTCGGTGTCGCCCATGGCATTGCCGCCGAACTTGACCACCACGATCGCGCCTGTGTAGCGCTGCAGGTAGGGCAGGGCTTCGTTCAGGGTGCGGGCGGTGGCGATCCAGTCTCGGTTCATCGTCTGCTTCTTCATCTGGGGTGCATCCTCGATGCGGGAAAGGTCTCTGTTCCGGAGAACTAGATCCAACGCCGGGGATTGCGAAGAGGAAATTCAGGAAAGCCCGGTGATGATCGCCCTCAGGGTCGGGATGCCGTCCCCTTTCTCGGAACTGGTCAGCACGATCTCCGGATAGGCCGCGGGGTGCTTCGAGAGCTTCTCGCGCACCTGCGCAAGGATCTTGTCGAGGTCCTTGGCCTTGAGCTTGTCGGTCTTGGTCAGCACCGCCTGGAAGGTCACGGCGGACTTGTCGAGCAACTCCATGATCTCCTCGTCCACGGCCTTCACCCCGTGGCGGGCGTCGATCAGCACGAAGGCGCGGCGCAGCGAGACCCGACCCGAGAGATACTGCTTGAGCAGCCGCTGCCACTTCTCGACGATCGCGACGGGCGCATTGGCAAAGCCGTAGCCCGGAAGGTCGACGAGATAGTGGCTCTCGTTCAGCGTGAAGAAGTTGATCTCCTGCGTCCGGCCCGGCGTGTTCGACGCGCGGGCAAGGCCCTTGCGCCCGGTGAGGGCGTTGATCAGGCTCGACTTGCCGACGTTGGAGCGCCCGGCAAAGCAGACCTCGGGGCGGTCGTCAGGCGGCAGCCCGTCCATGGCGACCACGCCCTTGAGGAATTGCACGTCACCGGCAAAGGCCTTGCGCGCCGCCTCGCGGGTGGCGTCATCGGGCTCTTCGGCGATGGGAAAGGGAAGGGGGGTCGTCACAGCAGGGTTACCTCGTCGTCATGGGCGATCTCGCCGCCCTCTGTCACTTCGGCCTGCACCGAGAAATCCGTATGTCCCCAGTGACGCAGCGCGCCCAGCGTATCCGCATCGCGCTGGCCTGTCTCGGGGTTTGCAGTGGTGGCGGCGCAGCGGCCGGTCCGTTCGCGCACGATGAAGGTCGCGCCGCCGATGCGAATCTCGCGCCCGACCCAATCGAACTCTTCCCAGGGCGCCAGCCCGTCCAGCCAGATATTGCCGCGCCAGCGGTGGATCGACAGCGGCTGGCCGATCTGCGCCTCGACCGCACGGTGCGAGGCCATGTTGCACAGGGTGATCGAGGCGAAGGGCGCATCGGTCATGCCGCGCGCCTGCGCCCGGACGAGCCGCGCCGATTGCGCCCGGTCCTCGGGCATCAGCGGGCGCACCCAGTCGAGGAAGGCGTCGTTGTCGCTATCGGGATCGAAGGTCAGGTCAGGGCGGTCCGGGTGGTGCAGGGTGATGGTGCCCGCCGCCTCGTCCATCTCGGCGCTGATCGCCATGAGCTGGGGCGCCTTGGCGCCCCGGCTGAAGTTGCCGCAGCGGACCCATTCGGAGCCGTCCGCATCCGAGAGCTCGTGCGCCACCGCCCAGGCCCGGTCGAAGGGCAGGCACTGGTGCGCATGAAGGGTCACCCGGTCCAGCGCCTCGCGGCCATGGGCCTTGATCGGGTGGCGCCAGATTTGGGTGACCCGTCCGCTCATTTTCCGCCCGACTTCGCGTCCTTGGGCTTGCGCTTGAAGGTCGACCGGATGTTGCCGAACACGTCAGGCTTGGCCCCGTGGCTGCGCATGATCAGGTACTGCTGGGTGAAGGTGATCGTGTTGTTGGTGATCCAGTAGAGCACCAGGCCCGAAGCGAAGCCGCCGAGCATGAACATGAACACCCAGGGCATCCAGGCAAAGATCATCGCCTGCGCCGGATCTGCCGGGGTCGGGTTCAGCTTCTGCTGCAGGAACATCGAGATGCCCAGCAGGATCGGCAGGATGCCTATGAAGATCATGGCCAGCGTCGTGCCCGCCTCGGGAGCCGCCCAGGGCAGCAGGCCAAAGAGGTTGTAGAGTGAGGTGGGATCAGGTGCCGAGAGGTCCTGGAACGGGCCGAAGAAGGGCGCGTGCCGCAGCTCGAAGGCCACGAAGATCACCTTGTAGAGCGAGAAGAAGATCGGGATCTGCAGCAGGATCGGCAGGCAGCCCGAAGCCGGGTTGACCTTCTCGCGCTTGTAGAGGGCCATCATCTCCTGCTGGAGCTTCTGGCGGTCGTCGCCGGCCTTCTTCTTCATCTCCTCCATCTGCGGCTGCAGTTCCTTCATCTTCGCCATGGAGACGTAGGACTTGTAGGCCAGCGGGAAGAGCAGTGCCTTGAGGAAGATGGTCAGGGCGATGATCGACACACCCATGTTGCCGATCCACTGGTGCAGATGGTGCAGCAGCCAGAAGATGGGCTTGGTGAGGAAGAAGAACCAGCCCCAGTCGATGCTGTCGACGAAGCGGTCGACGCCCTGGTCCTGATAGGCGTTGATCACTTCCCAGACCTTGGCGCCCGAGAACATGCGGGTCGAGACCTCGGCAGTGGCACCGGGGGCGATGGTCTGCGTCGGCAGAACGATCTCTGCCTGATAGATGTCGCGGGCCTCGTTGTACTTGATCGCTTGGCGGTAGCTGGTGCCGCCATCGGGGATCAGCACGGTTTCCCAGTAGTGTTCGGTGAAGCCGATCCAGCCGTTCTGCGACACCTGGTAGGTCTCGGCGCGGGTTCCGGCTTCGGCTGCCGGGTCGAAATCACGGATTTTCTTGTACTTGTTCTCGGCCAGGGTGCCGTCGGTCATCGAGACCGAGCCCTCGTGCAGCACGAAGAAGTTCTTGAGATCCGCCGGCTCCCCGTGGCGGGCAAGGATGCCGTAGGGTGCGGCGGAGACTTCGGCGCCCGAGGTGTTCTCCACCGACTGGGTGACGCGGAACATGAACTTCTCGTCGACGGCGAAGGTACGGCGGAAGATCAGGCCGGCGGGGCTGTCCCAGCGCAGGGTGACCGGGCTGTCGACATCGAGGGTCTCGCCGCTTTCGACGCTCCACTCGGTGTTCGGACCGGGCACGTCGCCGGCCTGCAGCCCGTTGCCGGGGGCCCAGCCGTAGACGGCGTAATAGGGGCTGTCGCTGCCCACGGGCTCGAGCAGCGTCACCATCGGCGAGCTCTCGTCGTTGGTCTCGTGGTACTGGCTCAGCTTGAGATCGTCGATCCGGCCGCCGGTGAGGGCGATGGAGCCGATCAGGTTCGGCGCGGCGATGTCGACGCGCGCGGTTTCGAGCGTGGCCGCGGGGGTCGCGGTGGAGGCCGGGGCCTCGGTCGTCTCGGTCGCCGCATTCGGCGCGGTCACGCCGGGCGCGGTCTCCGAGCGTCTGCTCGGTCGCGGCCGGGGCCGTCGCGTCCACCGTCGTTTCCGGTGGCGGGAAAAGCAGGAACCAGACGAGGATCACGACGAAGCTCAGCGCCGTGGCGATGAGCAGATTCTTGTTCTGATTGTCCATGCGAGAGACCGCCACCTGTCCTTGGAAAGTCAAGGCCGGGTTCAACAGGGCGGACCCCCAAAGGTCAAGCCGAATCATGACCGAAAAGGGGGTTTGTCGGCGTTTCAGGCCATGGAGCGTGGCGTTACAGAGAGGTGGGGCAGCGCGGGCAGGCTCGATCAGGCCGAGCGATCGCGGACGGCTCCGCCGAGTGGGCAAGGGCGCAAGCTGGCCAGGGCGCACCGGATGCGTGGCCTGGGGGACGCCAAACAGCATGTCCTCTCCGCGACTTCGACGGAGGCAGGCTGACGACTGGCCGGCGTGGGCGCCTGCATGGGGGCCGGCTTGCGATGGCGCGGGAGACCAGCGGCGGTCCGATTGGAGCAGGTGCGGGGGGTCAGCCGTTGCTGCGTCCGAGTTTCTGCGCAGCGGCGATGTTCAGCGCGTGCGCGCGGGCCCATTCGGCGAGCTGCGGTGCGGGCATGGGGCGGGCGATTCCGAATCCCTGCGCGTGGTCGCAGCCGAGCTGTGCCAGCAGGGCGTGTTCGCCACTGCTCTCGACACCCTCGGCCACGGTTTCCAGGCCCAGGCGGTCCGCCAGCCCGAGGATTGCCGCGAGCATGCGCCGCTGGTCCTCGCTGCGGTCGATGCGGGTGACGAAGCTGCGGTCGATTTTCAGCCGGTGTACGGTGACCCGCCGCAGCGCGCCGATCGAGGCGTGACCAGTGCCGAAATCATCGAGGTCGATGCGGCAGCCGATCCGCGCCAGCGCTGAAATATTGCGGGCGATGATCCCGTCGGGGCTTTCGGCGATCACCGTTTCGAGCACTTCCACCCCGAGTCGGCTGGCGGGCAGGCCGAAGCGGTCGAGATCCCATTTCAGGCGGTCGACGAGCCGCGGATTGCGCAGCTCGACCTCGGAGAAGTTGATGCTGACGCGGGGGATGCGCAGCCCGTCCTGATCCCAGCCGCGCAGCGCCGTCAGGCTGTGGTGCAGCACCGCGTCGCTGAGCTGTTCCATGCGGCCCGAATCCTGCAGCGCTTCGAGAAACCGGGCGGGGGGGCACGATGCCATGCTGCGGGTGCATCCAGCGCACCAGGGCCTCCACCCCGCTGATCTCGCCGGTCGAGGTGCAGAGCTGCGGCTGGTACCAGGGCTGGATCTGCCCTTTCGCCAGAGCGGTTTCGACCTCGGAGAGCAGGGCGGTGCGCGCCCGACGCTCGGCGCGCATCCCCTCGCTCCAGGCACGGATGGCGGAGGGGGCATTGTCCATCGCCTCGCGCAGCGCGGCCTGGGCGCAGTCGAGCATGTCGGAGCCCTCGGCCCCCTTGCGAAGCCGCGAGGAGCCGCAGAAGCCGATGGCGACTGAAAGGTAATGCACGCCCGTGTCAGTGGCGGCGGGCTCTTCCAACCCATGCTGAAGCCGGTCGGCAAGGGCAAGCAGCGCCTCGAGATCGAGGCGGAGTCCGGGGGCGATCAGCGCCATGAAGCGCGAGTCGCCGATACGCATCGCGCTGTCTTCGGGGCGCAGCAGCTCGCGCAGGCGGTGGAGGAAGAGCACCCGCAGGGTTTCCGCCACCTCCTCGCCTATGCGGCGCGAGATGGTGTCCAGCCCCTCGGCTTCGAAGAGCAGGCAGGCGGTGTGCATTTCCGCGGCGCGGGCGCGCTCATAGCTGTCTTCGGCAAGCTCCTGCGCCATGGCCATGCTGACGAGGTCGCGTCCACTGCGGGCGCTGCTGAGGGCAGCGTGGGAGTCGCCAGTGAGCAGCAGCCCGTAGATCAGCGGAATGGTCAGCGCCAGCGCCAGAAGGAGCACTTCCCCACCAAGCCAGAAGCCGGCAAGGGAGATGGCGGGGAGAAAGGCCAGCATGTGCGGCCCGAGCATCCAGCGGTGCAGCAGCGCCCGTGTCCGTGCCGCACTGTGGTGGAGAGGTGGCCTATATGCGTGATCCGGCGGCATGGTGCGCCCCCTGCGTCGTCAGAGACGGCACCAGAACTAGCGCAAAGGGGTAAGGCGAGGCTTAACGCAGGTCGGGAATCCCGTCGTCGGCATCGGGCGCGCGCTTTGTCATGTCGCGCATCAGCCCGGCAAAGTCGAAGAGCTTGGGGTCCATCATGTGCGATGGACGGATGTTGGTCAGCGCCTTGAACATCACCTGGCGCCGACCGGGGGAGTTCTTCTCCCAGCCATCGAGGATCTGCTTCACCTGCTGCCGCTGCAGCCCGTCCTGCGAGCCGCAGAGATCGCAGGGGATGATCGGGTAGTTCATCGAGCGGGCGAATTTCTCGCAATCCGCCTCGGAGACATGCGCCAGCGGGCGGTAGACGAAGAGGTCACCCTCCTCGTTGACCAGCTTCGGCGGCATGGTGGCAAGCCGTCCGCCGTGGAAGAGGTTCATGAAGAAGGTCTCGAGGATGTCGTCGCGGTGGTGGCCCAGCACGACCGCAGAACAGCCCTCCTCGCGGGCGATGCGGTAGAGGTTGCCGCGGCGCAGGCGCGAGCAGAGCGCGCAGTAGGTGCGGCCCTGCGGGACCTTGTCCATGACGATCGAATAGGTGTCCTGATACTCGATCCGGTGCGGCACGCCCATCTTCTCGAGAAACTCGGGCAGCACCGTCGCAGGAAAGCCCGGCTGGCCCTGGTCGAGGTTGCAGGCGAGGATCTCGACCGGCAGCAGGCCACGCCACTTCAGCTCGTGCAGCACGGCGAGCAATGTGTAGCTATCCTTGCCACCCGAGAGGCAGACCAGCCATCTGGGCATGGAGCCATCCTCGCGGCGTTCGATCATGCCGTATTGCTCCACCGCCTCGCGGGTGTTCTGCACGATGCGCTTGCGCAGCTTCTTGAACTCGGTGCTCTTGGGGGCGCCGTAGAACAGCGGGTGGATGTCGTCGGCGTCGTCGTCGAACATGGGCGGCCTCAATCGGGGACGTTGTCGATGCCGGACCCGCCGAGCGGGTGGCAGCGCAGGATGCGGCGGATCGTCAGGTAGGAGCCCTTGACCGCCCCATGCTTCTCGAGCGCCTCGAGCGCGTAGGCGGAGCAGGTCGGCTGGAAGCGGCAGCCATGGCCGACCCAGGGCGAGAAGATCAGGCGATAGGCGCGGACGGGCAGGGCAGCGATATGCGCGAGCGGGCTCACGACTGCGGCTTCCGGGGCTTCCGCGGCGCATGAATCTGCCGCACCGCCTGCGCAAGCTCGCCCTGCAGTGCGGTGAACTCGCGCTCGGCGGTTGCACCGGCGCGGCCGATCAGCACGTAATCCCAGCCCGGCTTGCCGAGCTCCGGCAGGCCGAGGCGCGCGATCTCGCGCAGCCGGCGCTTGGCGCGGTTGCGGGCGACGGCATTGCCGACCTTCTTCGAGCAGGTGAAGCCCACGCGGATGAGGTCGGAGCCGTCATCGCGGTAGCGCGCCTGAAGCAGGAAGGACGGCACCGGCTGTCGCCGGGCACGCGCCGCCGCAAGGAAATCGCTGCGCTTGCGCAGGACCTCGAGCTTCGGGGTATCCGTCCCCATCAGGGCATCGCCTTGGGCGTTGCTGAGTTCCGCATCCGCACGCACGCCAAGCGCAAAGGCCGCCCCGGTCTGTCCCGAAGCGGCCTTGGCCGGTGTCTTGTGCACACGCTCCGCCATGGGCAGAGCGCGCGGCTCAGGCGCTGAGCTTCTTGCGGCCGCGTGCGCGGCGCGCATTCAGAACCGCGCGGCCGCCTTTGGTGGCCATCCGGGCACGGAAGCCGTGGCGGCGCTTGCGAACGAGGTTCGAAGGCTGAAAGGTGCGTTTCATCGCGCTCTTCTCCGTCTGATCTGGCCTCGGGGGAGGCCGGTCTGTCTACATGGTCTCATTGCTGCCTGCGGCGTCCGCCCGGTGCGCCAGTGGATTGGCAGCAAGAGCTTACATCACAGAAGGCCCTAAGCGGATTCGCCGGGCCGGGTCATTCGAGGCCCGTGCTATAGGCAGGAGTGGCTCCCGTGTCAAACCTCTAACCGGACCTGCGGGCAAGATTTCCGAAGCCGGGCGTGTTGCGCCCTTGCAGGTTCGGTGCTCGGGGCGCAAGACGGCGCGCATGGACGGGTCGTGATCAAGGCCGCGTGATAGGGCTGTGCGCGGGCGATTCCGCACGCCATTCTAGGAGGATGACAGATCAGGACCCTACTCCTCCGCCTTCCCGCGCCCGCCTCCTGCGGCACCTGCCACTGGCACTGATCGCGCTGGTTGCGGTGATCGGTGCGCTCACGCTGCGCGACTACATCAGTTTCGACACGCTGCGCGAGAATCGGTCGGCGCTGCTGGCGCTGCGCGACAGCAATTACCTGGCGCTCGCCGGGGGGATTCGTCGCGGCCTATGTCGCCATCGTCGCCTTCTCGCTGCCGGGGGCCGCGGTCGCTTCGGTGACCGGAGGCTTCCTCTTCGGCCTCGGACCGGGCACGGCGCTGAACGTGCTCTCGGCCAGCCTTGGTGCCGTCGCCATCTTTCTCGCGGCACGCGCCGGGCTGGGGCGGGTGCTCGCGGCCAGGCTCGATGCCTCCGAGGGCAAGCTGAAGACACTGCGCGACGGACTGCGGCAGAACGAGGTGAGCGTGCTGCTGCTGCTGCGGCTGGTACCGGCGGTGCCCTTCTTCGTGGCGAACCTGCTGCCCGCGCTGGTCGGCGTCGGGCTCTGGAACTTTGCCTGGACGACCGCCTTGGGCATCATTCCGGGGGCGCTGGTCTTCACCTCGATCGGGGTGGGGGTCGGTTCTGTCTTCGACCGGGGCGAGACGCCGGACCTGAGCCTGCTCTGGGCGCCGCAGGTCATCGGCCCGCTGCTGGGGCTCGCCGCGCTGGCGGCGCTGCCGATCATTCTGCGCTCTTGGCGAGCGCGCAAGGGTATCTGAGGTCAGGGAGACGCGTGCCATGGAAACGATCAAGACCGACCTTCTGATCATCGGCGCCGGCTCGGGCGGGCTCTCGGTCGCCGCGGGCGCGGTGCAGATGGGGGCCAGCGTGGTGCTGGTCGAGCGCGGCGAGATGGGCGGGGATTGCCTGAACTACGGCTGCGTACCCTCGAAGGCGCTTATTGCGGCTGCGGCGCAGGCCTACGCCCCCGAGGTCTCCGGTGCCTTCGGTGTCGATCTGGAGGCGCCGCGCGTCGATTGGCCCCGCGTCCGCGCCCATGTGCAGGAGATCATCGCCCGCATCGCTCCGGTGGATTCGCAGGAGCGCTTCGAGGGGCTCGGCGTGCGGGTCATCCGCGAACAGGCGCGCTTCGTGTCGGCCCGCGAGGTCGAGGCGGGGCGCCACCGCATCACCGCGCGCCGCATCGTGCTGGCCACGGGGTCGGCCCCCGCCGTGCCGCCGGTTCCGGGGCTCGCGGATGTTCCCTATCTGACCAATGAGACCCTCTGGGGGCTGGACACGCTGCCCGCTCAGCTGCTGATTCTCGGCGGCGGCCCCATCGGTATGGAGATGGCGCAGGCTTTCCGAAGATTCGGATCGCAGGTCACCGTGGTCGAGGGGGCGCGGGCGCTCGGACGGGAAGACCCGGAAATGGCGGCGATCGTGCTCGACCACCTGCGCAGCGAGGGGGTGACGATTCTCGAAGGCGAAACCGTGACGGCGGCCAGCCAGAAGGGCAGCGCCATCGATTTGCAGTTGGAAAGCGGCAAGACCCTCACCGGCTCGCACCTGCTGATCGCGGCGGGGCGCCGGCCGAACACCGCGGGGCTCGGGCTGGAGGTGGCCGGGATCGATTCGACCAAGACGGGCATCAAGGTCGACGCAGGTCTGCGCACGACAAACCGCAGGGTCTATGCCATCGGCGACGCGGCGGGCGGGCTGCAGTTCACCCATCTGGCAGGCTACCACGCCGGCATCGTGATCCGTTCGGCGCTCTTCGGCCTGCCGGCCAAGGTCGCGACGCACCACATTCCCCGCGCCACCTACACGCGGCCCGAGCTTGCCCATGTCGGCCTCACTGAGGTGGAGGCGCGGCAGCGCTATGGCGAGAAGCTCGAGGTGCTGCGCGAGGCGCTGCAACACAACGACCGCGCCATCGCCGAGCGCGAGACCGCCGGTCTGGCCAAGGTCATGGTGCACAAGGGGCGGCCCGTGGGGGCCACGATCGTCGGCGCGCAGGCCGGCGATCTCATCTCCACATGGGCGCTGGCGCTCTCGGCAAAGGTGAAGATCAGCCAGATCGCGGGCATGGTCGCGCCCTATCCGACGTTGGGGGAGCTTAACAAACGGGTTGCCGGATCCTATTTCACACCCAGATTGTTTGAAAACCGCACGGTCAAGGCTGTTACACGAACAGTTCAACGCCTGCTCCCCTGAAAGCTCAAGACCGCCCTTCATGTTCAACTCGCTCTCAGGCCGCTTTCTTGTCCTCACGACCGTTTTCGTGATGCTGGCCGAAGTGCTGATCTTCGTGCCCTCGGTGGCGCGATTCCGGCAGGATTTTCTCAACGACCACCTCGAGCGCGCGCAGATCGCCTCTCTGGCGCTGCTGGCCGACGACGTGCTGGCGCCCGAGCTCGAGGCCGAACTTCTCGACAATGCCGGGGTCTACAACGTCGTGCTGCAGCGCGACGAACGGCGCGAACTGGCGCTGTCGTCGCCGATGCCGAGCTCGGTGGACGAGACCTACGATCTGCGCGAGGCAGGCCCGCTGATCCTGATGAAGGACGCGCTGAAACGGCTGATCGACCCCAATCCCCGGCTGATCCGGGTGCTCGGCTATCCCAAGGACGACGGTGGCGAGCTGATCGAGGTCACCATGGACAGCCTGCCGCTTCGCACCGCGATGATCGACTTCGGTCTCGGGGTGTTGCTGGTCTCGGCGCTGCTGTCGCTGATCACCGCGCTGCTGCTCTTCCTGGCGGTGCGGGTGCTGCTGGTGAAGCCGATCAAGGGAGTTGTCGGCCACATGCAGCGCTACGCGGAGGATCCCGAGGACGCGCGGCGGATCATCAAGCCCATCGCCAGCGTGCGCGAGATTCGCGAGGCCGAGGAGGCGCTGAAATCCCTCGAGACACAGCTCTCGCAGTCGCTGCGGCAGAAGGAGCGGCTGGCGCAGCTTGGTGGCGCTGTGGCGCGGGTCAGCCACGACCTGCGCAACATCCTCAGCTCGGCGCAGCTCTTCACCGACCGCATCGAGATGTCCGAGGATCCGGCGGTGAAGCGCATGGCGCCCAAGCTGGTCAGCTCGATCACCCGAGCCGTGTCGCTCTGCGAGACGACGCTGGCCTTCGGCAAGGCCGAGGAGCCCGCGCCGATGCTCACCCAGTTCAACCTCGCCGAGCTGGTGAACGAGGTGCTCGAGGCTGAGCGGCTGGCGATCGGCGAGCACGAGGTGAGTCTCTCGGAGGACATTCCCGCTTCGATGCAGATTCGCGGCGATCCCGAGCAGATTTATCGCGCCATCGGGAATCTCGTGCGCAACGCCCGTCAGGCGATCACCGGCTCCGGCGTGGAGGGCGAGATCGCCGTATCGGCCGGGCCGAGGAGGACGCCTGGGTGATCGAGGTCACCGATACCGGCCCCGGGCTGCCGCCGAAGGCGCGCGAGCATCTCTTCCAGCCCTTCCAGGGCGGCGCGCGCAAGGGCGGGGCGGGACTCGGTTTGGCCATCGTTGCCGAGCTGGTGCGGAATCACGGCGGGAAACTGCAGCTCCTGCGCTCCGACAAGGGCGGCACCTGCTTCGAAATTCGCCTTCCTACCGGTGACTTAGGGTAAGATCGGAAGTTTTTTTCGAAATCGCTCTTGCGCATCCTCCGAACAAACTCTAAACCCCGCCCTCACGGACCGATAGCTCAGCTGGATAGAGTACTTGACTACGAATCAAGGGGTCGGGGGTTCGAATCCTCCTCGGTCCGCCACTCCCCACCGGGGGACGGCAAAAAAAAGAAGGCCACCGCAACGCGGTGGCCTTCTTTTTTGTGTTTCCGCTGCCCCCGGATCAGGCGGAAGCGGCCTGTCTTTCAAGGCTTTGCGCGATCAGCTCCGGGGTTTCCGGCCAGTCGATGAAGGCCGGAAGGACCGGCCCTGCGAACCCTGCCTCCGCCAGCGCCTCCGGCACATCCTCCAGCATATGACCCGCGTTGAGCGCAAATTGCGGCAGGCAGATCGCCTGACCGATAATCCGGGCCGACTCGCTCAGGAAGGGCGGCTCTTCCACGTAGCCCGCAAGTGCCTCGGCGAATCCCATCTCGGCCTTCAGCGCGGCGGCAAAGTCGCGCGCGCTTTCCGCGCTGGTGCGGGACACGGCGCTGCCATGGGCGGCGATCAGCAGGGTTGTATCCTGCGCCGGCCAGCCTTTCTCGCAGAGTGCACGCTGCAGCGCATGGGCGGCACTGGTCACCAGCGCAGGCTCGGTGCCGAAGGGCTCCAGCACCCGCAGCCCCAGCGGTTCGGCCCGTTCGGCGAGCACCTTCTTGGTGAAATAGCCACGCGCCATGAAATAGGGGTAGATCCAGGGGCCACCAAGCTTTGCCACGGCTGCGTCGAAGGCCCCCTCCTTGGCCAGCGTGGCACCGCCGATGCGCCAGCCGGGAAGCAGCGCGCCGACTCGCGCCGCGAGGTCCTTCAACGCCGCTTCCTGCGGATCGGGATCTGAGGGGCTGCCATGGGCGACGATGAGGGCGGATCGGGTCATGTCTTCAGGCCTCGATAGTCAGTCGTGCCGCGCAAACTAGCGCCGCAAGAGGTTTCGAAAACTCTTCCAAGTTCCTTCGATGGACCCCGCGTGGGTCTCAGTCGCGGAAGGCTTCGGCAAACGCTTCGGGCAGGTCGAACTCCTGCAGCACCCGGGCGCGGCCCTCGGGGGACATCTTCAGCGCCGTCTTCTCGACGATGCGCTGCAGCCCCTCGGCATCACGGGTCTCGGCAAAGGGCGAGAAGTACCACTTGAGGAAGGTGAAGCAGATCACGTCCTCCAGCGCCTGCACCTCGGCGTCGCGCTTGATCCCCTCCTTGCGCAGCAACACGCCCACGCGCTCCTGAGCCTCGGCGTCAAAGCCCGCCTTTGCCATCATCCCTGCGAGCCGTGCGCCATGGCGGCGGCCCTGCTCCTTGCGCCAGGCAAAATAGCCGGGGCGGTCCATGGGGTAGGACTCGCGCGGCAGCAGCCAGCGCTCGACGTGCTGGCCGCGCGCGGCGATCTGCAGCACCTCCGAGGCCGCAGGAAAGAGCCGGCTCAGCTCCGCGCTCATGCGCTCGCCGTAGAGCAGCGCGGCGGGCTGGCCGTCTTCGCGGTTGGGGTCTTGCGCGTTGGCGGAATCGATCTCGGACAGGACGTCATCAAGCGCGCTCATCTCCGGGCTCCTTTGCAATTAGGGGGCTGGGGCATCTGGAAAATCTCCTGTCGGGCTGGAGCTTTCAGCGTCGCACGGGCGGTCGCGCGGCGCAATCTCCGGCGCGGCGGGCGGCCACGGCTTTCTCCGCGCTGCCCGGGAAGCGGGCTTTGCGGGTGGCGGCAGAATGACGCGCGGGGCGGCTTGGGGTTGAAACCCTCGGCGTTCATCTATCTCATTGAGGGAGAAACAGATTTTCTCGTGGAGCCGTTATGTCTTTAGCCTCCGAGCCGAAGCGGACCCGCACCGAGAGCCTGCTTGGCACCGAGGCGCAGCGCCAACTGCGCCAGGCTTCGCGCCTCTCGGTGTTCGCGGGCGCGCTCTGGCTGCCGCAGGCCGCTGCGCTGGCCTGGGGCATCGCCGGATGGGCCGAGGCGGCGCCGCTCGCACGTACGCTTTGGATGGCGCTGGCCTTTGCGCTGCTCGGGCTCTTCCGCGGCTGGGCAGAGCGCCAAGCCGCACGGCGCGCCTACCGTGCCGCCGACGAAACGCTGCACGTCCAGAGGCAGGCGCTGCTGGACCGCGAGTCACTGCGCTCGGGCGGCGCATCCTCGGCGGCGCTGGCCGCGCTGCTGACCGAGAAACTGGCCGCGCTCGGCCCCTGGATCACCCGCTTCCGCCCGGCAATGGCGCGCGCCCGGCTGCTGCCCTTGCTCTCTCTCGCGGTGATCCTGCCGATTTCCTGGGCCGCGGGGCTGGTGTTGCTGGTCGCCGGGCCGCTGATCCCGCTCTTCATGGCGCTGGTCGGCATGGCGGCGCAGGACGCGAGCCGCAAGCAGATGGTCGAAGTAGGCGCGATGAATACGCTGCTGATCGACCGCATCTCGGCGCTGCCGGACCTGCTGCTGCTCAACGCCACCGAGGCCTCGCGGGCCGAGTTCTCGGCGCGCGCCGAGGGGCTGCGCGAGCGGACCATGGCGGTGCTGCGGGTGGCCTTCCTCTCCTCGACGGTGCTCGAGCTCTTCTCGGCGCTCGGGGTGGCGATGGTGGCGGTCTACGTCGGCTTCTCGCTGCTGGGGGAGATCACCATCGGCACCTGGGGGCTCTTCGGGCCGGGGCTGACGCTGTTCCAAGGGCTGTTCCTGCTGCTGCTGGCGCCGGACTTCTTCCAGCCGCTGCGCGATCTCGCGGCGGCCTGGCACGACAAGGCGGCGGCCGAGGCGGTGGCGGAGGACCTCGCGGTGCTCGTCACCTCTGAGGCGGTCCCGGTGCTGGGGCAGGGGGTGGAGGCCGCGCCGCTGCCCGGACCCGCCTCGGTGGCGCTCAGCGGGGTGCAGGTGGCGCGGGGGGGGCGCACCGTGTGGCGCTGCCGGACATCGAAGTGGCCCCGGGCGAGTCGCTGGCCTTGCGCGGACCGAGCGGGGTCGGCAAGTCCACGGCGCTCGAGCTGATCGCGGGGCTGCTTGTGTCCGACCTAGGTGAGGTGCGGGTGGCCGGGCGGCCGCTCGACCACGCAAGCGCCGACGCCTGGCGGGCGCGCATTGCCTATGTGCCGCAGCAGGTGCACATCCCGGACATGAGCCTGCGCGCCTTCCTGACCGGCAACGCAGAGGGCGAGGTTCCGGCCGAGGCGCTGCGCCGCGCGCGGGCCGAACGCATCGTCGCCGCGCTGCCCGAGGGGCTGGAAACGGTGCTGGGCGAAAGCGGGGCGGGGGTATCGGGCGGCGAGGCGCGGCGGCTGCTGCTGGCCCGTGCGCTGATCCGCGGCGCCGATGTGATCCTCGCCGATGAGCCCACCGCCGATCTCGACACGACCACCGGCGCCGCGATCATCGAGGTGCTCAAGGAGCTCTCCACCGAGGGACGCACGGTGATTGTCGCCACCCATGATCCGGCGCTGGCCGGTGCCATGGGCCGCACCATCGATCTGGAGCCCGCCCCATGCTGAAGCTCTGGCAGATCCTGCGCCTGCTGTGGCGTGCGCATCCCTTCGCGATGTGGCGGGGGGCGCTTCTGGCGGTGCTCGTGCTGCTGATGGGGGCGGCGCTGCTCGGACTCTCGGGCTGGTTCATCACCGCGACGGGCATGGCGGGTGTCGCGGGGGTGGGTATCGCCTTCGACGTTTTCCGCCCCAGTGCCGGGGTGCGCGGGCTGGCGCTTGGCCGGGCGGCGGCACGCTACGGCGAGCGCCTGCTAACTCATGACGCCACATTGCGCGCGCTCGCGGCGCTGCGGGTCACCCTGCTGGAGAGGCTCGAGCGCTTTCCCGTGGCCGACCTGCGGCGCTTGCGGGGGGCTTCGGCTCTGACCAGGATCACCGCCGACGTGGACGCGCTCGATGGGGTGGTGCTGCGGCTGGCCCTGCCTGTCGCCGCGGCGCTGCTGACCCATTTGGCGGTGTTTTTCGGACTTTGGGCCCTGACCTCGCATGCGATCGCGCTCTCGGTCGCGGCGGGCTACATGATGGGCGGCGGTGTGGTGCTCTGGCGGGTGGCGCGGGCGACGCTGGGCCTCTCGGCGCGGGCCGAGGAGGCCTCGCAGGACCTGCGGCGCCGCGCCATCGGCCTGTTCCGCGGGCGGCGCGAGGCGATCCTGCAGGGGGTGTTGCCGAGCTGGCGCGCAGGTCTGGACAGGGTCGAGGACGAGGCGCGCTATGCCATGGATCAGCTCGACCGCATCGACACCGGCGCGGGGCAGGCGCTTTCGGCGATCGTGACGCTGGCCGCGGCGGGGGTCTTCGCGCTGGCGGGCTGGCTGGTGGCCGAGAGCGACCTCGACCCGGCACGTGCCGCCATCGGCGTTTTCGTGGCGCTCGCGCTTGGCGAGACGCTCCTGCCGCTGCGCCGGGGCATGGCCGAGATTGGCCGGATGCGCGACGCGGCGGGCCGGGTGCTTGCTGAACCGCCGGGAGAGGCCCCCTTGGCCCCGGCTCGTGCAACGGCCGTCACAGAGGCACATGCGGAGATGCTCCTGACCCTTCGGCACCTCTCGCTGGCGCGGCCCGGCTGGTCCCGGCTTCTGCTGCATGATCTGTCCTTCGGCCTGCGGGTCGGCGAAACGCTCGCGCTCCGCGGCGCCTCGGGGCTTGGCAAATCCACCCTGCTCGACGTCATCGCCGGGCTGGAGCCGGTGACGGCGGGAGAGATCACTCTTCTGGACCGCCCGTTGGCAACCTGGCCGGACAGGGAACTGCGCGAGGTGCTGACCCTCGTGCCGCAGCGCGCGGCGCTGGTGTCGGGCACGGTGCTGGAGAATCTCGCGCTCGCCCGCCCCGGTCTGACCGAGGCCGAAGCGCTGGAGGCGCTGGAGGCCGTGCAATTGGCACAGACGGTCGCAGAGCGCGGCGGCCTCGGTTCACCTTTGGGTGAGGGCGGGGCCGGGCTCTCGGGTGGTCAGGCCCGCCGACTGGTGTTGGCACGGGCGCTTCTACGCCGCCCGAAGCTGCTTCTTCTGGACGAGCCGACCGAGGGCCTCGATACGGACATGGCTCGGCAAGTCATTGCAGGAACAAGAAAGTTTCTGCCAGATGCGGCGATCATCACAGCTTCGCACCGCGCCGCGGAGCTGGAGGCCGCCGATCAGGTGATCGATCTCAAAAGCTATATCCCAGAATCATGATGAACTTGATGCAGATCAATCCGCTGTCACAATGGTGGGGTGTAGCAGGGCATCTGAAAGGTGTCGTTCGGTAAAGAGTACCCGCCCACCTCGAATTTTAACTTGTGGACCAAGGGTCTATGGGTCGCCATTCGGCGGTGCTTGCCTTTGGACAACATGCGCAGAGGAGTACTGACATGGAGCTCGATATTGTCGAGCTGTCGCGTTTGCAGTTTGCGATGACGGCCCTCTATCACTTCCTCTTCGTGCCGCTCACGCTGGGTCTGTCGATCCTCGTGGCGATCATGGAGACGGTCTATGTGATGACCGGCCGCCCGATCTGGCGACAGATGACGAAATTCTGGGGCACGCTGTTCGGGATCAACTTCGTTCTCGGCGTGGCGACGGGGATCACCATGGAATTCCAGTTCGGCATGAACTGGAGCTACTACAGCCACTACGTCGGCGACATCTTCGGCGCGCCGCTGGCGGTCGAGGGGCTGATGGCCTTCTTCCTCGAGGCGACCTTCGTCGGGCTGTTCTTCTTCGGCTGGGACCGGCTCTCGCGCGTGGCGCATTGCATCGTTGCCTGGCTGGTGGCGATCGGCTCGAATTTCTCGGCGCTGTGGATTCTCATCGCCAACGGCTGGATGGTCAATCCGGTCGGCGCCGAGTTCAACCCCGAGACCATGCGCATGGAGATGACCAACTTCTTCGAGGTGGTCTTCAACGAGGTGGCGCAAGCCAAGTTCGTGCATACCGTCTCGGCGGGGTACATCACCGCCTCGATTTTCGTGCTCGGTGTCTCGGCCTGGTACATGCTGAAGGGGCGTCACCTGGAGCTGGCGCGCCGGTCGATCGCCGTCGCCGCCTCCTTCGGCCTGGCCGCCTCGCTCTCGGTTGTCGTGCTGGGGGATGAGTCGGGCTACTCGGCCAGCCACACCCAGAAGATGAAACTCGCCGCCATCGAGGCGATGTGGGAGACCGAGCCCGCGCCCGCACATTTCACCCTGATCGGCTTCCCCGACCAGGAAGCGCGCGAGACCCATTACGCGGTGCATGTCCCCTGGGTCATGGGCTTGATCGGGACGCGCTCACTGACGCAGGAAATCCCCGGCATCAACGAGCTGGTCGCGGAATCCGAGGAACGTATCCGCTCAGGTATCATCGCCTATGACGAGCTGATGACCATCCGTGCCGAGCGCGATGCCACCCCCGCGGAGGTGCGCGCGAACTTCGAGCAGCACTCGGCAGACCTTGGCTACGCGCTGCTGCTGAAGCGCTACGTGGATGACCCGCGCGAGGCGACCGAAGAGCAGATCAAGATGGCCGCGGACGACACTGTGCCGGGCGTCGCGCCGCTGTTCTGGTCGTTCCGGATCATGGTCGGCCTCGGCTTCTCCTTCATCGCGCTGACCGGGCTCTTCTTCGTGCTCAGCAACTTCCGGCGCGGGGCCTATCCCCGTTGGGCGCTGCGGCTGGCGGTGCTCTGGATCCCGCTGCCGTGGATCGCCGCCGAGATGGGCTGGATCGTCGCCGAATACGGTCGCCAGCCCTGGACGGTGGACGGCATCCTGCCCACCGCGCTCTCGGCCTCGCACCTGAGCGTCGGCGACCTTCTGTTCACCCTCGCGGGCTTCGCGCTCTTCTACACCGTGCTCTTCATCGTCGAGATGGGCCTCATGCTGAAGTACATCCGCAAGGGCCCGCAGGAGGATGTGGAGAAAACCGAGAAATGGATGGCGCGGCACGAGCACCGGCTGCGCACCCATGACGGCAAGGGTCCCTTTGCCGATGCGCCTGCGGAGTAACCCTCATGATCCTGCATGATCTTATCAGTTTCGAAGTTCTCCGCCTGATCTGGTGGGCGCTGCTCGGCGTGCTGCTGATCGGCTTCGCGCTCACCGACGGCTTCGACATGGGCGTCGGCGCGCTGCTTCCCTTCGTCGGCAAGACCGATGTCGAGCGCCGCGTGGTGATCAACACCATCGGCCCGGTGTGGGAAGGCAACCAGGTCTGGTTCATCCTCGGTGGCGGCGCGATCTTCGCCGCCTGGCCACCGCTCTACGCGGTCAGCTTCTCGGGCTTCTACCTCGCGATGTTTGCCATCCTCGCGGCGCTCATCCTGCGCCCGGTGGGCTTCAAGTACCGCTCCAAGCGCGACAGCGCCACGTGGCGGAGCAGTTGGGACTGGGCGCTCTTCGTCGGCGGCGCGGCCCCGGCGCTGCTCTTCGGCGTGGCGGTGGGCAACGTTCTGCTGGGCGTGCCCTTCCACCTGACCGAGGATCTGATGCCGATGTATGACGGCAGCTTCTACGGCAAGTTCCTCGGTCTGCTGCGCCCCTTCGCGCTGCTCTGCGGGGTGGTCTCGCTGTCGATGCTGATCATGCACGGCGCGGCCTGGCTGTCGGTGAAGACCAAGGGCATGGTCGCTTTCCGCGCGCAGCGCATCGGCACCGTGGCGGGGATGGTCGCGGCGGCGGGCTACGCGCTCGCCGGCCTGTGGCTGGCCTTCGGCATCGACGGCTTCCACATCACCTCGGAGATCGTGAAGGACGGCCCGTCGAACCCGCTCTTCAAGGACGTGGCGCACGAGGGGTCGTGGTTGATCGCCTATACCGAGCGCCCGTGGATCCTGATCGCGCCGATCCTCGGCTTCACGGGCATCTTCATGGCGGTGCGAGGGCTGCGCGAGGGGTTCGAGGTCTCGACCTTCCTCTGGTCGAAACTGGCGATCCTCGGGGTCATCTCAAGCGTCGGGCTGACCATGTTTCCCTTCATCCTGCCCTCGACAGTCGATCCGCGCAGCTCGCTCACCGTCTGGGACAGCTCGTCCTCGCACCTGACGCTGTTCGTCATGCTGGTGGCGACGGTGATCTTCCTGCCGATCATCCTCGCCTACACGGCCTGGGTCTACAAAGTGCTCTGGGGCAAGGTCACCGAAGACGACGTGACCAGCTCGCACAGCGCCTACTGAGAAAAGGAGAGAACACATGTGGTATTTCGCCTGGATCCTCGGCCTGCCGCTGGCGGCGCTCTTCGCGGTGATGAACGCGATGTGGCTGGAGCTGCGGGACGACGCGCGCATGGTTGCGGAAGCCGAACGCGAGAGCTGACCTCGCCAAGCGTGCCTGCTCGAGGGCGGTCCGTATCGGGCCGCCCCTTGCCGTTTTAGCGCAGTGTATATTGTCCGTTGTCACATCGGGGTTACATTTCTCGCGTAGCAGGCTCGGGTTTCCCAACAGGTATCGGACGGAATGACCTCACTCGGTGAGCAGATCGCGGCACTTCCCATGCGATGGGACAAGAACGGAAAGCTTCGGGTGCTGATGGTGACCTCACGCGATACCGGGCGCTGGGTGATGCCCAAGGGCTGGGAAATGGACGGCAAGAAGCCCTGGGCGGCGGCCGAGATCGAGGCGCTCGAGGAAGCCGGTGCCAAGGGCCACATTGGCAAGAAAGAGATCGGCATCTACCACTATCCGAAGCAGCGCGATGGCGGCTCGGCGCTGCGCTGCCGGGTGCGGGTCTACCCGATGATCGTCGACACGCTCTCGCGCGACTGGAAAGAGCGCAAGGAACGCAGGCGCAAGTGGTTCACCCCCAAAGCCGCCGCCAAGCGCGTCGACGAGCCGGAGCTTTCCGAACTGCTGCTGACTCTCTGCGATGCACCGCACAAGATTCCCCTCATCTCCGCGCTGCTGAGCTGAACTGTCGCCTGGGCGACCATGCGGCATTCCAGCAACGCCAGCTTCGCGATTGTGCATCATGTGATCGCGTGGCCTCTGGGGAATATGGCGAAAATAAGGTAACCCAAATCCAGGGGCGAGGGTGCCGGATCTCTTACAAGAGCAGCCCGTTCCAGGCAGAGCAGTGCGATTTTCGACAAGAGCGGGTTTCGGCGCGTCCAGGGGGGCGGGCGGATCCGTCTTGCCGGCGGCCGGCGCACGTAGCGCCGGGCGACGCGATTTCTCAACTCTGCCGGTCTGTGCCGCGGCGCAATGCCGCGTGTTGAACGAGTGATTGAGTAGAGGGGAGGGGGGATGAGCAAGTCATCTTTCCGTCTGGGCTGCGGCATTGCGCTGGTCGCGCTGCTGCCTGGTTGCATGCAGGGATATGGCACCACGGGATCCGAACCGGGCACCGCGGCTGTGCCACAGGTCATGCTTCTGCGAGCCGAAGGCCGTGGCACGGTGATCGGAACCCTGGCGCAACGACCGGGGGCAATTCTGCCTGGAACGCCCTATGCGGCCATCGCGCGCGCGGTGCTGGAGGGGGGGCAGCTTCCGCACGGCCTCCGAGCTGCGCCTGGCCTGGCTGCGCGGCGAGGCCGAAGAGTTGGCCTGGCTGCCCGACCTCGGGCCGGAGCTGTCCTTGGCCGCGCTGGCGCGCCTGTCCGAGAGCGCTCAGGCCGGGCCCGATCGTTTCGACACTCCGCGCAAGCAGGCCGAGCGGGACCTCGCACTGGCCGAGATCGACCATGCCGCGCTGGCACTGGCCGAAGAGGCAAACGCGCTTGTCTTCGAGGCGATTGATCAGCACCTCGCCGCCGAGGAAGCGCGCGCCCGCGCGGCGCTTCTCGAGGCTGCCTATCGCGATTTCGCCTCGCTGGATTGGCCGATTGCGCAGGCGGTCGGGGCTGGCCTCGTGCCCGCGGAGCGCCTGCAGGAGTTGCGCGCTCAGGTGGCGCTGATGCGCGCGGAGCGGGTCTCCGCGGGGGCGGAGGCGCAGCGCGCCCATTTCGAGCTGGCCGCGATGGGCGACAGTCGGTTGGGCGGGGTCGAAGGCATCGGCACGCTGCGCGAGCTGGTCTCTCTGCCGCCGCTCTCCGAGCTGCGGGCCGGTGTCCTGCGCGCCGGGGCGGAGGCGCAGGAGCGCCGCGCGCTTCACATGCTGCTCGACGGGCTCGACTCGCGCCGCTCGCCCGAGGAGCTGGCAGCGCTGGAGGAGGCTTCGGGCTACGACGGCGAGGGCAGCGAGGCGGGGGACTGGGCTCCGCCCGACGCGGCCCCGCGCTGGTCGCAGGGACCCTCGTCCACCGGCGATTTCGAGATTGGCACGGCGGCTCAGGAGCGCGAGGCACTGCGTGGCGACCTCGCCGCTGCTGAAAGGGCACGGGGCTGGGCCCTGACACAGGCAGCCCGCGGCAAGCAGATGTTGGGGGCTGGGCAGATGACCGCGGCGCAGCTTCTCGGCCCGCTTTCGAGCGCGCTGCAGGCACAGGACGAAGAGATCACCCTAAGGTTTGCGCTGGCCCATGCCGAGCTGCGGCTGGCCTACCTGCGCGGCACGTTGGTCGCGGGCTCGGAGTTGTGACCGGGTGGGGGCTCAGCCCTCGCTGTCCATCCAGATCGTCACCGGCCCGTCGTTGAGCAGCGCCACCTTCATGTCGGCTCCGAAACGGCCGGTGGCGGTGGCGATGCCCTGCTCTGCCACGCGCCCCGCGAAATATTCGTAGAGCCGCTCGCCCTCCGCCGGGGCGGCGGCCGTGGAAAAGCCGGGGCGGTTGCCGCTGCGGGTGTCGGCGGCGAGGGTGAACTGGCTGACCACCAACGCCGCGCCGCCGGTGTCGAGCACCGAGCGGTTCATCCGCCCCTCGGCGTCGCGGAAAATGCGCAGCTTGGCGATCTTGGCTGCGAGCTTGTCGGCCTGCGCCTCGGTGTCGCCCTGCATGGCGCAGATCAGGATCAGGAGGCCCGGGCCGATCTCGCCGACCACCGCGCCCTCGACCGTCACGCTGGCTTCCGAGACGCGCTGGATCAGCGCCCTCATGCGCTGGCCTCCAGCTCGTGTGCCCAAGGCGGGTTGGCGCCCGCGCGGCTGACGGTCACCGCAGCCGCCTGCGCGCCGAGCGCGACCGCCGGGCGCAG
>NZ_NTHN02000044.1 GCF_002300555.2 Alloyangia mangrovi
CGCCGCCGCCCCGTCTGGCGTCCCGTCGAGCGCCTCAGCGCCGCCGGTGAGGGGCCTTTTACGGATAGCCCCCGGGGCCTGCAAGCGGATTTTTCCAGGCCGAGGGAAGTTTTTTGGAAATCTCTAAAAAACAACATGAACACAGGAGGTTATGAGCCAAAATATTTGCGGGCTCCCGCATCTTCGCGCCCCTTCCCCAGCGTCCGCCAAAGCCGCCGAGATCCTACGCGGATCCAGATATTGCGCGACTCACAGGGTTATCCACAAGCCCGCGCAAATCTGGCTCCGAGTCAGCCCCGACTCGGCCCGCCAAAGCGACGCGAGTCGACTCGAGAGCGGGCCGATGCACAGGCGATGCGAACCATGCGCAGCGTCGCCGCCCCTAGCCTCTCGCCCTTCCGGCGGTACCCAGCCGGCCAAAGCTGCGCTTCTTCAGCCTCAGGGCGAGCAGCAGCACGGCCGCGCCCAGGTAGAGCAGCGGCTCGATCTGGAATCCCTTGGCCAGTAGCACGAAGTGCAAAGCGCCGAGCAATACCGCCGGGTATGTCAGCATGTGGAGCTTGCGCCAGCGCTTGCCCAGTCGCCTGACCGAGAGATTGTTCGAGGTCAGCGCCAGCGGGATCATCAGCGCGAACCCCAGCATGCCGACGGTGATATAGGGACGCTTGACGATGTCGGCCCAGATCTGTGCGAGGATCTGCACGTCGAGGGCCAGCCAGACCAGCAGATGCAGGGTGATATAGAAGAAGGCGAGCAGCCCCAGCGCCCGGCGGAACCGCAGCAGGTTCAGCCCGGCGTAGCGGCGCAGCGGGGTGATCGCCAGGACCAGCAGGAGGATTTGCAGCCCCAGCTCACCCAGCTTGTGTTCGAGCGCACGGATCGGCTCGACTCCGAGCCCTCCGGTGAAGCCGAGGTAGAGGAACCAGGCGACCGGAAGCGGCGCAACCATGTAGAAAAGCCAAGGCGGGAGGCGCCGACTGGCGCTGTTGATCCAGTCAATCATGGCTAGAAGTTCTTCGAGAGGTCCATGCCGTCATACAGGGCCGCGACCTCCTCCTCGTAGCCATTGAACATGAGCGTCGGCTGGCGCTTGGCGAAGAAGCCGCCGCCGATGGGTCGCTCGGTGGCCTGCGACCAGCGCGGGTGGTCCACCTCCGGGTTCACGTTGGAATAGAAGCCGTATTCGCGCGGGTTGGCCTTGTTCCAGGAGGTCGGCGGCTCCTTGTCGGTCAGCGTTACCCGGACGATCGACTTGATCGACTTGAAACCATACTTCCACGGCACCACCAGCCGCAGCGGCGCACCATTCTGGTTAGGGATGTCCTTGCCGTAGATGCCGGTGGCCAGAAGGGTCAGCGGATTCATCGCCTCGTCGAGCCGCAGCCCCTCGACATAGGGCCAATCGAGCACCGGATAGGCGGTGCCGCGCATCTCCTCGGGGCGGTAGAGGGTTTCGAAGGCGACATAGCGCGCACCGGACTGGACGCCCGCGAGTTCCAAAAGGTCGGCAAGCTCGAAGCCGTTCCAGGGCACGACCATCGACCAGGCCTCGACACAGCGGAAACGGTAGATGCGCTCCTCGATGGTCATCTTCGACAGGATGTCCTCGAGCGCGTAGTCGCCAGGGCGGTCGACCATGCCGTCGATGGTCACCGTCCAGGGCTTGATGGTGAGGGCACCGGCATAGGCCTTGGGGTCCTCCTTGTCGGTGCCGAACTCATAGTAGTTATTGTAGCTGGTGATCTCTTCCCAGCTGTTGGGCGTGAGCGCGCCCTCCCCCTCGGCGCGGCCGCGCCCGGCCAGACCGGCGAGCGCGACCCCGGCGGCGCCGCCGATCAGCTGCCGGCGATTCAGCCAATGCACCTCGTCGGTGACGTGATGGTCCTTGAGATCGCCTTTCCAGCGGAACGCCATGGGATGTCCTCCTGCACATCTGCCCCGAAACGGGTTCGGGGCAGACTAGCGGAGAACCGCCGATCCGCCAAACCAAGCGATCTCACGTTGCGGTGTCTCCCCTGTAACTCGGGCGCAGCTTGGAGAAGGGGATCGAACTGCCGTCCGCCTGCACGATACGCACGTGGCGACGGCGCATCTGCCGGGGCTCCGAGACGCCGACCGAATGGGCGATGGTCTCGACCTCCTTGATCACCGCCTTGGCGTAATTGGCGACCTTCTTGTACTTGTCCTCGACCACGAGGCCCTTCTGCAGGCGCGGATCGTGGGTGGTGATGCCGGTCGGGCAGGTGTTGCGGTTGCACTTCAGCGCCTGGATGCAGCCCATCGAGAACATGAAACCGCGCGCCGAGGTGACGAAATCGGCGCCGAGGCAGATCGCCCAGGCGACATCGGCGGGGTTCACCAGCTTGCCGGCGGCGACGATGCGGATACGCTCTTTCAGCCCGTAGCGGTCGCGCAGGTCGACGATGCGCGGCAGCGCCTCACGAATCGGCATGCCGACGAGGTCGATCAGCGGCATGGGTGCGGCACCGGTGCCACCCTCGCCGCCGTCGATCGTGATGAAGTCGGGCGCGCTCTCGGAGCCGCGCTCGGCGATGAGCTGGAACATCCGCTCCCAGTCGTCAGACGAGCCGATCACCGTCTTGAAGCCGACCGGACGGCCCGAGACCTCTCGGATGTGGACGATCATGTCGAGCAGGTCCTCGAAATTGTCGATCTCGCGGTGGCGGTTCGGCGAGATGCCGGGCTGGCCGACCTTGAGGCCACGGATCGCCGCGATCTCTTCATTGACCTTCTCGCCGGGCAGGATGCCACCCTTGCCGGGCTTGGCACCCTGCGCCAGCTTCAGCTCGAACATCTTGACCTGCGGGCGCGCGCCCATGGCGGCGAGCTTGGCGTCGTCGATGTTGCCCTGATCATCGCGGATGCCGAACTTGGCCGTGCCGATCTGGTAAACCAGATCGCAGGCGCCGAGCTCGTGGAAAGGTGCAAGGCCGCCCTCGCCGGTATTGAGCCAGATGCCCGCCTCGGCGGCACCGCGGCTCAGCGCCTCGACCGCCGGGCGCGAGATCGCGCCGTAGCTCATACCCGAGATGTTGAAGATCGAGCGCGCCACGTAGGGGAGCTTCGCGGTCGGCCCGATCACCATGGGCTCGGTCACCGAGAACTGGTCGTCGAGCGGCGGGAAGACCGCGTTCACGAAGATCGGTGTGCCGGGGATATTGAGGTTGCGGGTCGAGCCGAAGGCGACGGTGTTATCCTTGCCCTTGGTGGCATGGTAGACCCAATCGCGCTGCGCACGGTTGAAGGGCATCTCTTCGCGGTCCATGGCGAAGAAATACTGGCGGAAGAATTCGCCGAGCTTGGTAAACCAACCGCGGAAGCGGCCGATCACCGGGTAGTTGCGGCGGATCGCGTCGCCGGTCTGGGTGGTGTCGATCAGATACAGGAGTACCACTGCCAGCACTGCAAAGCCGATGGCCACCAGGAAGACCAGTGCCAGGATCTGCAGAAGGTACATTGCCGCGCCCATAATTTCCTCGGATGTCTATAGAACGTGTTGGTTGTCGAAGCGGGTTCGGCGGCATGGTTACTACGCCCTGCCGGGACAGCAAGGCGCGAATGCCCTAATTTTGGGCTGTTTGAAAACTGTTAGCGCAACATCCTGTGAATGCCTGCTCAGAAGGGTCGTTTGCCTGCAAAAACGCCACCTGGCGTATTCAATCTCCAACCGCTTCTACGGCCCGCCGGCTGCCCTCATGACCGCGAAGGTGATCCAACCGCCGACCCGGCGCGTATCCCCGGTACATCCACGGCACATGGAGGAGTTACCGATGATCCGCATGACATCCCTGACCCTGACCGCAGCATTGCTGACCGCCGCGCCCGCGCTGGCCGACGACCACATGGGCAAGACCATCGTCGAAACCGCGCAGGAGGCTGGAAGCTTTTCGACCCTGCTCGCCGCGGCCGAGGCCGCCGGGCTGGTCGAGACGCTGCGCGGCGAAGGGCCGTTCACCGTCTTCGCGCCGACCGACGCGGCCTTTGCTGCGCTCCCCGAGGGAACGGTCGACACGCTGCTGATGCCCGAGAACAAGGACCAGCTGACCGCGCTGCTGACCTACCACGTGGTGCCGGGCAAGATCATGTCCACCGACCTGAGCAACGACATGACGGCCGAAACGGTTCAGGGCGACAGCCTCGAGATCATGACCGAAGGCGGGGTCACCGTCGACGGGATCAACGTGACCCAGCCCGACATCGAGGCTTCGAACGGGGTGATCCACGTGATCGACGGGGTGCTGATGCCGCAGTAATCCTCCTTGCGGTGCCGGCACCCACTCATCCCCAGCCGGCGCCCTGCGGCATTAGCGAGGGGGCGCGGCAGCCAGCGCCGCGCCCCCTCTTTCGTAGTTGGGACAATGCACCTCCAGCAGCAAAAAGGCCCGCCGAACCGGCGGGCCTTTTCTTACTTTATATATATATACGCGGTTCAGTGGACCACGGCGTCGTCCGGGCGGGGCCGGCTGCTGGCGCCGATGCGATCGCCGATGATCAGCCCATCGGCCCCGGCACTGACCGGCACCGTGTCGCCGTCGTGGATGTCTCCACCAAGGATCATCTCGGCCAGCGGATCTTGCAGTGCGCGCTGGATCACCCGCTTGAGCGGACGCGCCCCGAAGACCGGATCGTAGCCTTCCTCGGCCAGCCACTTCTTCGCATCCGCATCGAGCGTGAGCGTGACCTTGCGGTTCGCCAGACGCTTGAGCAGCCGCGCCAGCTGGATCTCGACAATGCCGTCCATGTCCTCGCGCTTGAGCCGATCGAAGATGATCGTTTCGTCGAGACGGTTGAGGAACTCGGGGCGGAAGTGCGCCCGCACCGCATCCATCACGTCGCGCTTGGCCGCGCCGCTGTCAGCCCCTTCCGGCAGCTGGCTGAGCGCCTGCGAGCCGAGGTTGGAGGTCAGCACGATCAGCGTCTGCTTGAAGTCCACGGTCCGGCCCTGGCCATCGGTCAGCACGCCATCGTCGAGCACCTGCAAGAGCACGTTGAACACGTCCGGGTGTGCCTTCTCGACCTCGTCGAACAGCACCACCTGGTAGGGGCGCCGACGCACGGCCTCGGTCAGCACGCCGCCCTCGTCATAGCCGACGTAGCCCGGAGGCGCGCCGATCAGACGGGCGACCGCGTGTTTCTCCATGAACTCCGACATGTCGATGCGGACCATCGCGTTGTCATCGTCGAAGAGGAACTCGGCCACGGCCTTGGTCAGCTCGGTCTTGCCCACCCCGGTCGGCCCGAGGAACAGGAACGAGCCCAGCGGACGGTTCTCGTCATTCAGCCCGGCCCGCGCCCGGCGCACCGCGTTGGCGACGGCGCGTACGGCCTGGTTCTGGCCGATAACTCGTTTGTGCAGACCATCTTCCATGCGCAGCAGTTTCTCGCGCTCGCCTTCGAGCATCTTGCTGGTCGGAATACCCGTCCAGCGTTCAACAACCTCGGCGATCTGCTCGGGACGCACGGCCTCTTCGACCATCACGTCGCTCTCGCCGCTCTCGGCCTGCTCGAGCTGCTTCTCGAGTTCGGGGATCTTGCCGTACTGCAGCTCACCGGCCTTGGCGAAGTTGCCTTCGCGCTTGGCAATCTCGAGATCGGCGCGCATCCGGTCGAGCTGTTCCTTGACGTCCCGCGCCGAAGCCAGCTTGTCGCGCTCGGCCTGCCACTTGGCGGTCATCTCGGCAGAGCGCTCTTCCTGCTCGGCCAGCTCCTTCTCGAGTTTCTCGAGCCGGTCCTTCGATGCCGCGTCATCCTCGAGCTTCAGCGCCTCGACCTCGATCTGCATCTGCAGGATGTTGCGGTCGATCTGGTCGAGTTCCTCGGGCTTGCTGTCCACTTCCATGCGCAGGCGCGAGGCGGCCTCGTCCATAAGGTCGATCGCCTTGTCCGGCAGGAACCGGTCGGTGATGTAGCGGTGCGAGAGCGTCGCCGCAGCCACAAGGGCAGAGTCCGAGATCCGCACGCCGTGGTGCAGCTCGTACTTCTCCTTGATGCCGCGCAGGATCGAGATCGTGTCCTCGACCGTCGGCTCCTGCACCATCACCGGCTGGAAACGCCGGGCCAGCGCCGCGTCCTTTTCGACGTGCTTGCGGTACTCGTCGAGCGTGGTGGCGCCGACGCAGTGCAGCTCGCCGCGGGCCAGTGCCGGTTTCAGCAGGTTCGAGGCATCCATCGCCCCGTCCGCCTTGCCCGCGCCCACCAGCGTGTGCATCTCGTCGATGAAGAGGATGATCTCGCCGGCGGCGGTTTCGACCTCCTTAAGGATGGACTTCAGGCGCTCCTCGAACTCGCCGCGGTATTTCGCCCCGGCGATGAGCGCGCCCATGTCGAGCGCCAGCAGCCGCTTGTTGCGCAGGCTCTCGGGCACGTCGCCGTTGACGATGCGCAGCGCGAGGCCCTCGGCGATCGCCGTTTTACCCACGCCCGGCTCACCGATCAGCACCGGGTTGTTCTTGGTCCGGCGCGAGAGCACCTGCATCGAGCGGCGGATCTCATCGTCACGGCCAATGATCGGGTCGATCTTGCCGTGCTCGGCGGCCTCGGTCAGGTCGCGCGCGTACTTCTTGAGGGCGTCATAACCCTCTTCAGCGGTGGCGCTATCAGCCGTGCGGCCCTTGCGAATGTCGTTGATCGCCTCGTTCAGCTTCTGCGGTGTGACCGCACCGGCCTCCAGCGCCTCCTTGGCGCCACTACGCTCGATGGCCAGGGCCATGAGAACCCGCTCGACGGGCACGAAGCTGTCGCCCGCCTTCTTCGCGATCTTCTCGGCCTCGTCGAGCACGCGCCCGGTGGCCGAGTCGAGATACACCTGACCGGCGTCGCCCGAGACCTTCGGCTGTTTCGCGAGTTTCTGTTCGAGGGCTTCCATCACCCGCTGCGGCGCACCGCCGGCCCGGGTGATCAGGTTGCTGGCGAGCCCCTGGTCATCGTCCATCAGAGCCTTCAGCAGGTGTTCGGGAACCAGCCGCTGATGGCCTTCCCGCATTGCGATGGTCTGCGCGGCCTGAATGAACCCACGCGACCGTTCGGTGAACTTCTCCAAGTTCATGCTGTCTCTCCTTCCACAAGCGCCCGTCTGGATGTGCCCCGCCTGCCAGGCAGCACGGGGAGGTATCGGGCCTCGGGGTAGAGATGGGCGCAGGCCCTGAACGGTTCAAGAACATCGCGGGTGAAAAAATGCCGCATCAGGGGCTTGGCCGCGAACTCGACGCCGTGTCGCACACTGCTAATTAATCTCTTTGCCGCACCCTGATCCAAGACTTGTCCAGCCCAGTTGGCGCCCAGCAGCAAAAGGATTCAAGCCATGCACGTCGAGCGCGTCGAATTCGACGATTTCCAGCCGATCGGCGCTGCCGGTGCCCGCCGCGACGCCGCGCTCGATCCCTGGATCGAGGGGCCGCACCCCGGGGCGGTGTCGCTGGTCGCCCGAAACGGCCAGCTCCATGTCGCGCTCAGCGCCGGCCCGACTGAGCCGCGCCGCGCCCTCGTCGCCGCGATCCGGCAGCTCTTGCGCATGGCGGACTTTCGCGGTGGCGCCCACCGGCTAACATTCTCCCGGACGCTGCCGCTTGCCGGGTCCACGGGCCGGGCCGGTGCGCCGACCCGGCAGGAGCGCGGGCCTTGACCGCGCGGCCCGGGATCAGCCCGCCTGCCGCAGGTCGTCGATCATTGCGTCGATATCGCCGCGGCGACGGTCGAGCATGGCACCGATCTCGGTCCGCTCGGTGAGCAGCATGTTCACGCCCTCCACATACATGTTGTAGAAGCGCCCCGATTTCTCGCCGACGAAGAAGCTCACCTCGAAGGGCGACTGCCCGCGCAGCTTTGCAACCGTGGCGACCTGGTAGGCGTTCTTCACCTTCTGCGTGCCGGAGACGGTTATCGCGCTGCCGATGAACTTGCGGAACTGCTTGCCGTACTTGCGCGCTGCATAGGCCTGGAAGGCGGCGGTGAAGGCCTTCTTCTGCGCCGGCGTGGCGCGGCGGCCGTCGGCCCCCATCACGTAGGCGGCGATATAAGGCATGTCGCCGTAGCGCACGAAAATGCGCTCGAACTCGGCGATCATCGCGGATTCGGGCGCGCCCGAGGCGATCACCGCATTGACGTCATCGACCAGCCCCTGCACCAGCTTCTCGGCCTGCGCCGCGCTCGCCGCGCTTGTCACGCCCGGCAGCCCCGCCAGCGCGGTGGCGCTCAGCGCCCCGGCAAGAAAACCGCGCCTGCTCGTGAAATGCCTCATCAGAAACCCTCCGTGTCCATGGCCTCGGGATCGATGAACCCCGAGCCTTCGATACTGTCATCGCCCAGCTCGTGCCGCCGCTTCTCGAGCCAGATCACCCGTGCCTGCGCGTAGCTGTCGGCGCTGCCTTCCATCACCGCGTCGATCGCGTCGCCGTAATCGCTGCGCTTGATCATCAGCTCGCCGAGCCGCGCGCCATAGCGGACATAGCGCTGCGGCGAGGGCAGCACATAGGCGAAGGGATCGGTGAAGAAGTCGACGAAAAGCCCCACCGTTTCGCGCTCTGTCGAGGGACCAAGCACAGGCAGCTCCATGTAGCCGCCCTCGGGGAGTCCCCAGACATAGAGCGTCTCGCCGAAGTTGCTGCGGTCCTCGGGCAGCCCCATGGGGCTCGCCACGTCCATCAGGCCGGCGATCCCGAGCGTCGCGTTGATCGAAAACCGCAGCGTGTTGCGCGAGGCCCGCAGCAGCCGTCCCTGCAGCAACTGATTCACCACGGTCTGCGGCAAGGCGACCGTATCGGAGAAATTCACCACCCCATTTTTGACAGGATCTGGCAGGGATTCGACGAATCCGGGCTCTCCGTCGCCCGATAGGCGGGAATAAACCCTCTTGTTGAAAGCATGTACGCGGCGATTGGCGGGTTCTTGCGGATCAAAGACACCGTCGCGCGTTTCGCCGGGTCCGGGAGTCGCGCATGCGGCGAGCCCCGTGATAAGAACCAAGGCCGCAAAAGCCCGAAAACCAGGAGCACGGCCGGTCAGCCCGGGAATTCTCATTAGGAAAAATCCGATCTTGATGTACAAGATCTTCCTACTTGCTATCGCGACGGACCCCAAGGGGCCTCGTATTTCCTGCTGGCCTCGTGTCGTGAAAGTAACATGAAAATTCTTCGAGTCTGCTCCGCAGACGGGATATTCACAATTGGAGAGCGAAATAGCGCTCATGAAAAATAGAGTGAAAGCCGCAGGGGCAGACGAACTCGCATCTGTCCGCAAGCAAAGCCGACCCTACTATTGGTTCGTCGGCATATTCAGTTTCTTTGTCAATCTCTTGATGCTCACAGGCCCGCTCTACATGCTGCAGGTCTACGACCGTGTGCTGGGGTCGCGTTCCGAAGCCACGCTGCTCGCCCTCACCGCGCTGGTCGTCTTCCTCTATGGCATGATGGGCATTCTCGATTACGCCCGCGGCCGGGTCATGGCCCGCGTCGCCGCCCGTTTCCAGGCCGCGCTCGACATGCGCGTGTTTGATGCGGTGATCCGGCGCTCGGCGGTCAAGTCCGACGAGCTCGCCGCCACCGGTCTCAAGGACCTCGAGGCGGTGCAGCGGTTCATCGGATCGCCGGTTCTCATGGCGCTCTTCGATCTGCCCTTCACCCCGCTGTTCATTGCCGGCATCTTCGTCTTCCACGCCTGGCTCGGCTATCTTGCCATCATCGGCGGCCTGATCCTTGTGGTCATTACCCTGCTCAACACCACGCTGAGCCGCAATCCGACCCTCAAGTCGAACCGCGCCGTGCTGCTGGCCGAACAGACCTCCGAGCAGATCCGCCTCGATGCCGAAACCGTGCAGGCCATGGGCATGCGCGGCGCCGCCTTCAACCGCTGGGACAAGGCACGCTCCGAGGCGCTGAGCGGCCAGATCTCGACCAACGACCTCGTCGGCACCTTCACCACGATGACCAAGAGCTTCCGCATGCTGTTGCAATCGGGGATGCTTGGCCTTGGCGCCTATCTGGTGCTGCAGAACGAGCTCACCGCCGGTGCGATGATCGCCGGCTCGATCCTGATGGGCCGCGCGCTCGCCCCGATCGAGCTTGCCATCGGGCAATGGCCGCTGGTCACCCGCGCCCGCAAGGGCTGGGACAACCTGTCTGAGCTGCTGGGAGAGATGCCGCAGGAGCCGACCCGCACCGCGCTGCCGAAGCCGCGCGCCCTGCTCGAGGTGCAGCAGCTCACCGTCGTCCCGCCGGGCGAACAGCAGGCCTCGCTGCGCCTTGTCTCCTTCGACTTGAAACCCGGCCACGCCATCGGCGTGATCGGCTCCTCGGGCGCCGGCAAGTCGACGCTGGCCCGGGCTATCACCGGGGTCTGGCGCCCCGCCGGCGGGCGCATCCGCCTCGATGGCGCGACGCTCGACCAGTACGACGAGGATCTCGGCAAGCACATCGGCTACCTGCCGCAACGGGTCAGCCTGTTCGACGGCACTATCGCCGAGAACATCGCCCGGCTCGCCGACGCCCCCGATCCGCAGAAGATCGTCGAGGCGGCCAAGAAGGCCGACGCCCACGAGATGATCCTCAAGCTGCCCAAGGGCTATGACACCCGCGTCACCGCCACCGGCGGGCGGCTCTCTGGAGGTCAGATGCAGCGCATCGGCCTGGCCCGTGCGATGTACGGCGATCCCGTCATCCTCGTGCTCGACGAGCCCAACTCGAACCTCGACAACGAGGGCAGCGAGGCGGTGAACGCCGCGATCCGCCGCCTCAAGGAAGAGGGCAAGTCGGTGCTCATCATGGCGCACCGCCCGGCCGCGATCCGCGAATGCGACCAGCTGCTGATGCTCGAGCACGGCGCCCGCGTCGCCTTCGGTCCCAAGGACGAGGTGCTCCGCGCGCAGGTCAAGAACCACGAACAGATCACCCGGCACGCCGGGCCCGGAGGTGTCCGCTGATGTCGCAGACAACCGACAAGCGCTTCCCGCTTAAGAAACCGCTTATCCTGGGGCTTAGCGCCCTGCTCATCCTCGTCGGAGGCTTTGGCACCTGGGCGGCAACCACCAACATTTCCGGTGCCATCGTCGCCGGCGGCCAGATCCAGGTCGAGCGCAACCGCCAGGTCGTGCAACACCCGGATGGCGGCGTCGTGCAGGAGATCCTCGTCGACGAGGGTGACACCGTCGAGGAAGGCCAGGTTCTGGTCAAGCTCGACCCGACCCTGCTGCAGTCCGAGCTGAACATCGTCGAGGGCCAGTACTTCGAGCTCGTCGCCCGCCGCGCCCGCCTGCAGGCCGAGCGCGACAATTCCGACGAGCTGGCCTTTGACGAAACGCTGCTCAAGGTGGCCGAATATGACGACGAGGTCGAGGACCTGATCGAAGGTCAGCGCAACCTGTTCTTCGCCAGGCTCGAGTCGCTTCAGCGCGAATCCGATCAGCTGGCCAAGCGCCGCGACCAGATCGTCAACCAGGTCGAGGGCATCGACGCCCAGCAGACCGCGTTGAAAAGCCAGCTTTCGCTGATCGAGCAGGAACTGGGCGACCAGAAGTCGCTGCTCGACCGCGGTCTGGCACAGGCCAGCCGTGTGCTGGCCCTCCAGCGTGAAGAGGCCCGTCTCGCCGGCGAAGTGGGTGATCTCACCGCCCAGAAGGCCGAGGCCGAGGGTCGGACCACCGAGATCGACATCGAGATCCTCAAGCTCGCGACCACCCGCCGCGAAGAGGCGATCACCCAGCTGCGCGACATGCAGTACCGCGAGCGCGAGCTGGCCGAGCAGCGCTCGGCCCTGCTTGAGAAGCTCAAGCGGATGGAGATTCGCGCCCCGGTCAGCGGCGTGGTCTACGGGCTGACGGTCTTCGCGCCGCGCTCGGTGATCCGGGCTGCCGATCCGGTGCTCTACCTGATCCCGCAGGACCGGCCGCTGGTGATCACCGCCCAGGTGCCGCCGATCCACATCGACCAGGTTCACGTCGGCCAGCAGGTGACCTTGCGCTTCTCGGCGCTTGACCAGCGCCGCACGCCCGAGACCTTCGGCACGGTGACGCAGATTTCGGCCGATGCCTTCACCGACCAGAACACCTCGTCCACCTTCTACCGCGCCGAGATCATGCTCGACGACGGCCAGATCGAGCGCCTGCCCGAGGGCACGACCCTGGTCCCCGGCATGCCGGTCGAGGCGTTCCTGCGCACCGCCGACCGCACGCCGATCGCCTACCTGGTGAAACCCTTCACCGATTACTTCTCGAAGGCGTTCCGCGAGTAACCTGCGACAAGACTTTTGATCAGGGGCCGCATCCAACAGGATCGCGGCCCCTTTTCTTTGCCGCCGCCCGGGTCTAGCGTCCGCTCAAATCCAAAGGAGGCCCCCATGACCGACATCACCGCCCGCCTTGAAGAGCTCGGCCTGACCCTGCCCGACGCCCCCGCCCCCGCCGCCAACTACGTACCCTACGTGCAGAGCGGAGCCATGCTCTACGTCTCGGGGCAGATCAGCATGGATGCGGACGGCCTGATCACCGGCAAACTCGGCGACACGCTGGATGTCGAGGCCGGCGCCAAGGCCGCGCAGCGCTGCGCCCTGGCGCTGATCGCCCAGGCCAAGGCGGCCTGCGGCGGCGACCTGTCGAAGCTCAAGCGCGTGGTCAAGCTGGTCGGCTTCGTCAACTCCACCCCCGAGTTCACCGAGCAGCCCAAGGTGATCAACGGAGCCTCGGACCTGATGGTCGCGGTCTTCGGCGATGCCGGCAAGCACGCCCGTTCCGCGGTCTCCGCCGCGTCGCTGCCCATGGGGGTGGCGGTCGAGATCGAAGCGATCTTCGAGCTCGCCTGATGGTCGGGCTGCCCGCTGCCTTTCTCGAGCGGCCCATCGCGCACCGCGCCCTGCACGACCTTGCGACGGGCCGTCCCGAGAATTCCCGCGCCGCCATCTCCGCCGCCATCGCGGCGGGATACGGCATCGAGATCGACCTGCAGCTCTCCTCAGACGGGGTGGCCATGGTCTTTCACGACGAGCGGCTGGAACGTCTGACCGGCGCGCGCGGACTGCTCGGCGCGCGCGATGCCGCCGAATTGTCCTCGCTGAAGCTCAAGGGCGGCGAGGAGGGCATCCCGACGCTCTCCGAGGTGCTCGAGCTGGTTGCCGGCCGTGTGCCCCTGCTCATCGAGATCAAGGACCAGGACGGCGCGCTCGGCCCGGATGTCGGCACGCTGGAGAAGGCCACCGCCGACGCACTGCGCGGCTACGAGGGGCCAGTGGCGGTGATGTCCTTCAACCCCCATTCCATGGCGCGGATGGCGCGGCTCGCGCCGCAGGTGCCGCGCGGGCTGACCACCGACGCCTTCGACCCCGAGGAGTGGTCCGGCGTCCCCGGCTCGCGACTCGAGGAACTGCGCGGCATTCCCGACTACGCCCGCACCGGCGCCTGCTTCATCTCGCACAGCTGGAAGGACCTCGACGCCCAGCGCGTCGCCGAGCTGAAGAAGCAGGGTGCCGCGATCCTCTGCTGGACCATCCGCACGCCCGAGCAGGAGGCACGGGCCCGCGCGGTGGCCCAGAACGTGACCTTCGAACAGTATCTCGCGTGAGCGTGTCTTGATCCCGGCCGCGCCGGGATCAGATACTCCCGCAGATGACCCGAGCCGAGATCACCGCATGACCGATCAGAGCCCCAGCCCGACCTCCGAGCCGCCATCGGGCGACACCATCGCCGTCAATGTGCTGACCTCGCTGGACCAGATCGCCGAGACCGACTGGGATGCCTGCGCCTGCCCCGAGGCGGCGCAGGGCGGGCACCCCGACGATCCCTTCACCACCTGGCGGTTCCTGCGCGCGCTGGAGCGCTCTGGCTCGGTAGGGCGCGGCACCGGATGGGACCCGCGCTACCTGGTGGCGGAAAAGGCGGGACGCATCATCGCCGTCGCTCCGCTCTACGCCAAAGGCCACAGCCAGGGCGAGTACATCTTCGACCACAGCTTCGCCCATGCCTACGAACAGGCGGGCGGGCGTTACTATCCCAAGCTGCAGATCGCCGTGCCCTTCACCCCGGCCACCGGGCGGCGCTTCCTCACCCGCCCCGGCCACGAGGCCGAGGGCATGATGGCGCTGGTGCAGGGCGCAGTGCAACTCACCGCCGAGAACGATCTCAGCTCGCTGCACGTCACCTTCTGCACCGAAGGCGAGGCAATTGCCGGCGAGCGCATGGGGCTGCTGCGCCGCGTCACCCAGCAGTTCCACTGGCTGAACCGGGGCTATGCCGACTTCGACGGCTTCCTCGCCGATCTCAGCTCGCGCAAGCGCAAGGCGATCCGCAAGGAGCGCGCCCGGGCGCAGGCCTTCGGCGGCACGATCCGCACGCTCACTGGCGATGAGATCGAGCCCGAACACTGGGACGCCTTCTGGGCCTTCTACCAGGACACCGGCGGGCGCAAGTGGGGCACGCCCTACCTGACCCGCGCCTTCTTCGACGAGGTGCACGCGACGATGCGCGGCGACGTCGCGCTGGTGATCTGCGAGCGCGAGGGCGTGCCAGTGGCGGGGGCGCTCAACTTCATCGGGAGAGATGCGCTCTTCGGCCGCTATTGGGGCTGCACCGAGGATCACCCCTGCCTGCACTTCGAGGCGTGCTACTACCGGGCCATCGATTTCGCCATCGACCACGTTCTCTCGCGCGTCGAGGCCGGGGCGCAGGGCGAGCACAAGCTGGCGCGCGGATACCTGCCGAGCCAGACCCATTCGCTGCACTGGTTCCCCGACAAGGGGTTTGCCCGCGCCGTGGCGCACTATCTGGAGGCCGAGGCGCGGGCCGTGGATGAGGACATCGAGGTGCTCACCGCCTACGGGCCGTTCCGGAAAGACCACGGGAAGGACACCCAATGACAGAGAAACTCTCAGACACCGGCCGCGCCACCATGCTCGCCCCGCTGCTCGAGAACGGATGGGAGATGAACGCCGCAGAGGATACGCTCTGCAAGACCTTCGAATTCGCCGATTTCACCGAGGCTTTCGGCTGGATGACCCGCGCCGCCCTCTGGGCCGAGAAGTGGAACCACCACCCCGATTGGCGCAACGTCTACAAGACCGTCGAGGTCAAGCTCACTACCCATGACGTGGGCGGTCTCAGCGCGCTCGACGCCAAGCTCGCGCGCAAGCTCGACTCGCTCTGAGCCAAGCGGCAGAGGTGCCCCACGCGGCGCCTCTTCCGCCCCGCACCGCGGCGGGAAGGTCGCAACATGCGTATTTGGAAAGAGAAGAAGGTCAGGTCGCGCTTCTTCCCTTTGCAAATACGCACATCCGGCGGCAGCAGAAGCGCCGCCGGATGCGGTTTCGCTCAGATCGCCGACAGCAGCGCCTCGCCGCCCGACACCTCGCAAGTGCCGCGCCCGGTCTCCTCGTGGAAGACTTTCACCGTGCCGTCCTCGACATACATCGCGTAGCGCTTCGAGCGGCGGATCAGCCCGGCGGGCTCGGCGGTGAACTCCATGCCGATCGCCGAGGTGAAGGCACAGTCCGCATCGGCGAGCAGGGTCAGCCCGGCCTCTGTCGCGCCCGTGGCCTCGCCCCAGGCCTTCATCACGAAGGGATCGTTCACCGAGATGCAGATGATCTCGTCCACGCCCTTTTCGTCAAAGCCACCCTTGGTGCGGATGAAGCTCGGCACATGGGCGACCGAACAGGTCGGGGTGAAGGCTCCCGGCAATGCGAAGATCACCACCTTGCGGCCCGCCAGCTTCTCGCCAAGCGATACCTGTTCCGGGCCGGCCTCGCCCAGTGTCAACAGCTCTGCCTCGGGCAGCCGGTCTCCAGCGGATAGCGCCATGCCGTTTTCTCCATCATTTGCGTTTCCGACAGGGCGAGATATAGGTTTCGCGCAAATCACGGGAAAGCGGAAAAGAGGGCAGCCATGGGGCATGTTGTTGTGATCGGCGCGGGACAGGCCGCGGCCTCGCTGGTGGCGCGCCTGCGCGGCAAGGGGTTCGAGGGCGAGATCACCGTGATCGGCGCCGAGGCCGAGCCACCCTACCAGCGCCCGCCGCTCTCCAAGGCCTACCTGCTGGGCGAGATGGAGAAGGATCGGCTCTACCTTCGTCCTCGTACCTATTACGACGAGCAGAACATCACGCTGATGCTGGGTGAACCCGCCGTCTCGGTCGACACCGAGGCGCAGCATGTCATCGCCGGGGGGGCGCGAGATCGCCTATGACGATCTGGTCTTCTGCACCGGCTCCGCCCCGCGAGGCCTGCCCGCCGCGATCGGCGGCGATCTGGACGGCGTCTGCGTGGTGCGCGGCATGTCCGACGTCGACGCCATGCGCGCCCGCTTCGCGGCGGGCGCCCGCGTTCTGATCGTCGGTGGCGGTTACATCGGGCTCGAGGCGGCGGCGGTCGCCTGCAAGCTCGGCCTGAAGGTGACGCTGGTCGAGATGGCCGAGCGCATCCTGCAGCGTGTCGCCGCCCCCGAGACCTCGGATTGGTTCCGCGCCCTGCACAAGGGCCATGGCGTCGATCTGCGCGAGGGTGTCGGTCTCGGCACGCTGCTCTGCGAAGACGGCAAGGTCACCGCGGCGGAACTGACCGACGGCACCAGCCTGCCCGTCGATTTCGTCATTGTCGGCGTCGGCATCCTGCCCGAGACCTCGGTCGCCGAGGCCGCCGGTATCGAGATCGAGAACGGCATTCGCACCGACGCCTTCGGCCGTTGCTCGGTGCCGCACGTCTGGGCGGCGGGCGATTGCGCCTCCTTCCCGCTCGGCGGCGCACAGCTGCGGCTGGAAAGCGTCGGCAATGCCATCGACCAGGCCGAGGCGGTGGCCGACAACATCCTGGGGGCCGAGGTTCCCTACCAGCCCAAGCCCTGGTTCTGGTCCGACCAGTACGACGTGAAGTTGCAGATCGCCGGGCTGAACGCCGGCTACGACAAGGTCGTGGTGCGGGACGGCAGCGCGGGGCCGGTGTCGCACTGGTACTACCGCGAGGGCCAGCTCATCGCGCTCGACGCGATGAACGATCCTCGCGCCTACATGGTCGGCAAGCGGCTGATCGAGGCGGGCAAGAGTGCCGATCCCGAGGTGGTCGCAGACGCGGGCAGCGACCTCAAGGCGCTGCTGAAGCCATGAGGATCATCGCCGGAGACTGGCGCGGACGCGCGCTCACCGCCGTCGGCAAGGGCGATCCCGGCGCGCATCTGCGCCCCACCACCGACCGGGTGCGCGAGAGCCTGTTCAACATGCTCGGCGGCGGACGCTTCGGCGAGCCCTTCGAGGGCGCGGTGGTGCTCGATCTCTTCGCCGGGACCGGCGCGCTGGGGCTCGAGGCCCTGTCGCGCGGGGCAACCTCGGCGACCTTCGTGGATGACGGCCGCGTGGCGCAGAAACTCATCAAGCAGAACATCCGGCTGCTCGGCTGCGCAGACCGCGCCCGGACGCTGTCGTGCAACGCCACGCGCCTGCCTTCTGCCGAGGCGCCCGCGACGCTAGTCTTTCTCGATCCGCCCTACGGGCTGAACCTCGGCGCCAAGGCGCTGGAGGCCGCACGCGCGCAGGGCTGGCTTGCCCCCGGGGCGCTGATCGTCTGGGAGGAAAGCGGCCCGCAGGACGCGCCCGAGGGTTTCACCCCGCTCGACAGCCGCCGCTACGGCGACACCACGGTCACCCTGCTCGAAGCGCCCTGATCCTTCGTCCCGGGACAACTGCTCCGAAATCGCATGGTGACGTGGAAGGCGGGCCTTTGCCGCCATTTCGCAACCACTTGTCGCGCGGGCCCTGCGTTTCTATAACCGCGACAACTCAAGGGGAGCCGTTCCATGCGTTTCGACCAGCGCCACCTTCTGGGCATCGAGCCCCTCCGTCCCGACGAAATCACCACGCTGCTCGATCTGGCAGATCGCTACGTGACGCTCTCGCGCCAGCGCGAGAAACACGCCACCGCGCTGGCCGGACTGACCCAGATCAACATGTTCTTCGAGAACTCCACCCGCACCCAGTCCAGCTTCGAGCTGGCGGGCAAGCGGCTCGGGGCGGATGTGATGAACATGTCGATGCAGGCCAGCTCGATCAAGAAGGGCGAGACGCTGATCGACACGGCGCTGACGCTCAATGCCATGCACCCCGACCTGCTGGTGGTCCGTCACCCCCATTCCGGCGCGGTGGACCTCTTGGCGCAAAAGGTGAACTGCGCGGTGATCAACGCCGGCGACGGCAAGCACGAGCACCCGACGCAGGCGCTGCTCGACGCGCTGACCATCCGCCGCGCCAAGGGCCGCCTTCACCGGCTCAACATCGCGATCTGCGGCGACATCGCCCATTCGCGCGTTGCGCGCTCGAACCTGCTGCTGCTGCACAAGATGGAGAACCGCATCCGTCTCGTCGGCCCCTCCACGCTCATGCCCTCGGGCATCGCCGACTTCGGCGCCGAGGTTTACGACGACATGGCCGAGGGGCTGAAGGACGTCGACGTGGTGATGATGCTGCGCCTGCAGAAGGAGCGCATGGACGGCGGCTTCATCCCCTCTGAGCGCGAGTATTACCACCGCTGGGGGCTCGACGCCGAGAAGCTGGCCCATGCCAAGCCCGACGCCATCGTCATGCACCCCGGCCCGATGAACCGCGGCGTCGAGATCGACGGCACCATCGCCGACGACATCAACCGCTCGGTCATCCAGGAGCAGGTCGAGATGGGCGTCGCGGTGCGCATGGCGGCCATGGACCTTCTGGCCCGCAACCTGCGCGCCCGCCCCACCGACCTGGCCGTCTGATCGGGGCGCGGCATGACCAGGATGCACATCAACGGCTCGGTGGATGGCGAGGTTCGCCTCTTCCACCTCGACCTGCCGGCGGAAGCGGTCGAGCGCTTCACCACACAGGCCGGCACCGGGGAGTTCCCGATGCAATACGCGCTTGGCGCGCGCAAGCTCCGGCCTTCGCGGATAGACGTGGTCTCGATCCGAGATCTGGGGGAGATGTCGCTCTCGTCCTATCTCGCCGAGGCCTACCAGGTCGGCGGCGAGGACTTCCGCCAGATGAAGCCACGGATCGACGCGCTGAAGGGCCACGTGGTGGTCCTCCCGAGCCCGGCTTTCGATCACACCTCGCAGGACCTGACCATCTCGGCCCCGCTGCGCTGGATCGGCACCTTCAAGGAAGCCGAGGGCGCGAGCCCGCGCGGCGGCAAGCTGCGCAGTGCCGGTGCCCGGGGCAGCATGGATCGCCCCGCCCCCGGCGGCACCGAGCCGCGCAACCGCGCGCTGACCTTCGCCCTTCTCGGGCTCGGCATTCTGGTGGTGCTGGTGCTCGCCATCGTCTTCAGGGCCGCCTGATGCGCCCGCCCGCCGCCCTGACCCTGACCCCGCCCTCCGGAGGCATCGAATGAAAGACACGCTGCTCTACAACGCCCGGCTGATCGACCCCGAGGCCGGGACCGTCACGGAAGGCGCGCTTCTGCTCTCGGGCGGCCGGATCAAAGCCGTGGTCACCTCGGCCGACGAGATCGCGACGCTTGCCGGTCAGACAGACGCGCAGGACCTGAACGGTGCGCATGTGGCGCCGGGCATCGTCGATCTCGGCGTCAAGGTGGGCGAGCCGGGCGAGCGCCACAAGGAAAGCTTCAAGACCGCCGGCATGGCCGCCGCCGCCGGGGGCGTGACCACCATGGTCACCCGCCCCGACACCTCGCCGGCCATCGACACGCCCGAGGTGCTGGAGTTCATCCGCCGCCGTGCCAATGAAACCGCGCCGGTGAACGTTCTGCCCATGGCCGCGCTGACCAAGGGCCGGGAGGGGCGCGAGATGACCGAGCTCGGCTTCCTGCTCGACGCCGGCGCCGTGGCCTTCACCGATTGCGACCGCGTGGTGAGCGACACCAAGGTGCTGTCCCGCGCGATGGGCTACGCCCGCTCGCTCGGCGCGCTGGTCATGAGCCACCCGCAGGAGCCGATCCTGTCGAAGGGCGCCGCCGCCAGCTCGGGCAAGTTCGCCTCGCTGCGCGGCCTTCCGGCGGTCTCGCCGATGGCCGAGCGCATGGGGCTCGACCGCGACATCGCGCTCGTCGAGATGACCGGGGTGCGCTACCACGCCGACCAGATCACCACCGCCCGTGCCCTGCCGGCGCTTGAGCGGGCGAAGAACAACGGCTTCGATGTGACCGCGGGCATCTCCATGCACCACCTGACGCTGAACGAGATGGACGTGGCCGACTACCGCACGTTCTTCAAGGTCAAGCCGCCGCTCCGCTCCGAGGACGACCGGCAGGCGGTGCTGGAAGCGCTGCGCACCGGGCTCATCGACGTCATTGGCTCGTTCCACACGCCGCAGGACGAGGAATCGAAGCGCCTGCCCTTCGAAGAGGCCGCTTCGGGCGCGGTGGGTCTCGAGACCATGCTGCCGGTGCTGCTGCGCCTTTACCACGCGGGCGAGGTCGATCTGCCGGTGCTGTTCCGCGGGTTGTCGCTGAACCCCGCCAAACGGCTCGGCCTCGACTGCGGCCGCCTGAGCGCGGGCGCGCCCGCCGACCTTGTGATCTTCGACGCCGACAAGCCTTTCGTCCTCGATCGCTTCAAGCTGCAGTCGAAATCCAAGAACACCCCCTTCGACGGGGCACGGCTGCAGGGCAAGGTTCTGCAGACCCTCGTCGCCGGCACCCCGGTCTGGAGCGCCTGAAATGCTGCCCGAGATCACCTCTTCGGTCCCCGTTCTGATCCTCTGGGCAGTTCTGGGCTACCTGCTCGGCTCGATCCCCTTCGGCCTGTTGCTGACCCGGGCGATGAACCTCGGCGATCTGCGCAGCATAGGCTCGGGAAACATCGGCGCGACCAACGTGCTGCGCACCGGCAACAAGGCGGCGGCGGCGGGCACGCTGATCCTCGACGGCGGCAAGGGCGCGGTGGCGGTGCTGCTGGCGCGCTGGCTGGCGGGCGAAGACGCCGCGCAACTCGCCGGACTCGCGGCCTTCCTCGGCCATTGCTTCCCGGTCTGGCTCAAGTTCAAGGGCGGCAAGGGCGTGGCGACCTTCATCGGCCTCATCCTCGCGCTGCACTGGCCCGTCGGGTTGATCACCTGCGCCACCTGGCTCGCTGGCGCGGCGATGTCGCGAATTTCCTCGATGGGCGCGCTGATCGCGGCGCTGCTCTCGACCGTCTGGATGGTGCTTTTCGGGCAGATCGAAATGACCGCGCTGACGCTGGTCCTGACGGTGCTGATCTTCTGGCGCCATCGCGAGAACATCGACCGCATCCGCAAGGGCACCGAGTCGAAGATCGGCCAGAAGGGCTGATCGCCAGCACGGCTGGCGCGGCCCGGCTTTGAGCCGGGCCGCCTCTTTCAGAGCTTTCCGCTCAGATGCAGGTCCAGGTCCTCGAGCCGGTCCTGCCCCCAGAACTTCTCCCCTTCCGCGGTGATCCAGAACGGAGAGCCGAAGACCCCGGCCCCCACGGCCTCTTCAAGGTTGGCGGCATAGGTCTCGGCGCCGACCAGAAGCCCGCTGTCGGCCAGCGACGCGTCGAAACCGTTCTCCTCCAGCGCCGCCTTGATCACCGCATCCTCGGCGATGTCCTTTTCCTCGGCCCAGCAGTTCCGCAGCAGCGTCTGGATCAGCCCGCCGACGTTCCCGCCCCCGGCCTTCGCCGCCGCGATGATCGCATAGGACGAAGGGGCGGCATTGGTCGGCCAGAACATCGGCTTGAGGTTCAGCGGCAGCCCGGCCTTCTTCGCCTGCCGCGGCAGGTCCACGTTGCGGTAATCGATCCGCGAGGGATGGCGCTGGCCCAGCGGCGCGCCACCGGTGCGCGGAAAGAGCGCCATGATGTCGAAGGGCTTGTAGACCACCTCGGCGCCATGCTTCGCCGCGACCTCTGCGAACCGCGGCCCAGCGAGGTAGGCAAAGGGCGACAACATTGAAAAATAGTACTGGATTTGTGCCATGGGGTCACATGCCCTTCCGTGTATCTTTGCCCCACGCTAACTGCGTGTTAAGGCGACCGCAACGTCACGAATCTGTCATTCCGTAACGCCGGAGCCTCCTCAAATGCCCACCGTCATCGAACCCAAGCTCATCGCGGGTAATGCCAACAAGCCGCTGGCGAACGCCATCGCCCGCCGCATGTCGCTCTATCGCGGAGGCGCGGTCGGGCTCGTCGATGCCCGCGTCGAGCGGTTCAACGACCAGGAGATCTTCGTCGAGGTCTACGAGAACGTCCGCGGCGAGGACATGTACATCCTCCAGCCGACCTCGAACCCGGCGAACGACAACCTGATGGAGCTGCTGATCATGGCCGACGCGCTCCGCCGCTCCTCGGCTGCGCGCATCACCGCCGTGATCCCCTACTTCGGCTATGCCCGCCAGGACCGCCGTACCAAGGCGCGCACCCCGATCACCGCCAAGCTGGTCGCCAACATGATCCACGAGGCAGGCGTCGAGCGGGTGCTGACCATGGACCTGCACGCCGCGCAGATCCAAGGCTTCTTCGACATTCCGGTCGACAACCTCTACGCCTCGCCGATCTTCGCGCTCGACATCCAGCACCAGTTCAAGGACTCGCTGCAGGACGTCATGGTGATCTCGCCGGACGTCGGCGGCGTGGCCCGGGCCCGCGAGCTGGCCAAGCGGATCAACGCACCGCTCGCCATCGTCGACAAACGCCGCGAGAAGCCGGGCGAGATCGCCGAGATGACCGTGATCGGTGATGTCACCGGCAAGAAGTGCATCATCGTCGACGACATCTGCGACACCGCCGGCACGCTGTGCAAGGCCGCCGAGGTGCTGATGGACCACGGAGCCACCGAGGTGCATGCCTATATCACCCACGGCGTGCTCTCCGGTCCTGCCGTCGAGCGCGTCACCAAGTCGGTGATGAAGTCTCTGGTGATCACCGACTCGATCGCCGCCACCGATGCCGTGGCCGGGGCGCCCAACATCCGCATCCTGCCGACCGCGCCGATCTTCGCACAGGCGATCCTGAACATCTGGAACGGCACCTCGGTGTCGTCGCTGTTCGAGACCGAGGTGCTCGGCCCGATCTACGAAGGCATCCTCTGATGACCTCGCGCCCGCCACTGATCCGGCGGGCGCGCCCCACCGACCTCGGCCAGATCGAAGCCATCGTCGAGTCGGCTTATTCCCCCTACATCCCGCGCATCGGGAAGAAGCCCGGCCCGATGCTCGACGATTACGCCACGCTCATCGCCGCGGCGCGCGTCCACGTGGCAGAGCTCGATGGCGCCATCGCGGCGCTGCTGGTGCTGCTGCCGCAGGAGGACGCGATGCTGCTCGACAACATCGCCGTCTCGCCGCATGCGCAGGGCCTCGGGATTGGCCGGGCACTTATGGACTTCGCCGAGGCAGAGGCCCGCGCCGCGGGCCATGACCGAATCCGCCTCTACACCCATGTCCTGATGACCGAGAATCTCGCGCTCTACCCCCGGCTCGGCTACCTAGAGACCGGGCGGGTGTCTGAAAAGGGATTCGACCGGGTCTATTTCGAGAAGCCTATCTGAGCCCCGCAGAACGTTTTTTTTCCCGACATGCAGAGTCTGCATTGCGGGGTTCTCCTCACGTGACTTGTGAGTCCGCCCTGGAATCCCGATGTGAGCGCCATCACGATATCAGGAGGCCACCATGGCAACGACCGACATTCACAGTCTTCCGACCAAAACCGGCGACAACAGCGTCAGCCGAATGTTCGCCCGCTTCAAGCTCGCTCGTTCGCGCCGCGCCGAATACCACCGCGTCGTCAATGAACTCGAAGCCTTCAGCGACCGCGAACTGGCCGACATCGGCTTTCACCGCGCCAACATCCGCGACATCGCTTGGCAGGCTGCCTACGGCCGCTGACCGCGGCCTAGGCTCCGAAAGACCCGCGGCAGGCTAGTCGATGAGCCAGTCATCGTCGCCCCGCACCTCTCCAACAGCGATCCAAGACAGACGCACGCGCGCCACGCGCGTGTCGGACCATGTGCGGAACACCATGTCGAACCCGGCTTCCGAGACATTCTCGGCCCCGAGGTCGGCACGGATGTTCCCGCCATTGTCGATATCCCACAGCGACAGCGCGACCTGAACGTTCGGCGGGCTGGCGAAGTGCTCGGAAAAGGCGACCCAGCGCCGCCGCTCGCGATCACCCGAGCCGGTCCACATGTCGCCGCCGCTCTCGAATTCCGAAAAAAAGATCCTCGTTGCCCTGATCGATGCCCACCCAGGCGCCGCGCAATTTCCGCATCTGGTCCTTCCCCATCTCGTGCCGCGCAGTCTTGAGCAACACGCGCCCGAAGGAAACGGAAAATTTCCCATGGAGCGCAGGATGTTGCCGGTCAGTTGTCCGGCGTGCAGACGCGAATGCGGTGTCCATCGGGATCACGGGCCACAAAGGTCCGACCGAAGACCGCGTCCAACGGGGCCTGCTCGATCGTGACCCCCATGGCGCGCCAGAGCTCGTGCAGGAGCTCGACCTCGGCATCGTCCGGGACCATGAAGGCCAGTTCGGATCTGTGGCCGCTGCCGCCCGAGACGAAGTCCTTCGCCCCTTCCGACCAGAGCCCCAGAGACAGGCCGTTTCCGAAGGCGAAGGCCGCGTAGGTCGGAAAGACCGCCTCGGGCCGGATGCCGAGCAACCGCTCGTAGAAAGCCGCGCTGACGACAGGATCGGCGACGTAGAAAAGGACGAGGTTGGGTGTCATGTTGGGTGTCATGGGGGGCTCCTGGGCTTGTCTGCGCCCTGCCATAGCCGCTGCCCCTGTCAGGAACTGGCAGCAGGGCAGCAGGGCCCCCTCCTCCGCCGCAAAGCAAAAGGCCCCGCATTCGCGGGGCCTTTGCATGTCTCGAACGCCAGGCTCAGTAGTTGAGGTTGGCCGCTTTCGGGTCGAGCCCGATGTGCGTGCCCACCGCCACCATGTCCTGAAGCAGCTTGGCTGCCTCGTCCACGGGGCCCGGCTCGTTCTCGGGAGCAGCTTCCTTCGCGGCCTTGTAGGCCATGACAGCTTCTTCCACGAGCGCGTCGTAGGTCGCCTGGTCCATGTCGCCATGCGGCACGGCCTTTTCGGCCAGCACGCTGACCGACTGACCGATCTCGGCAAAGCCGCCGGTGACGACGAACTCTTGTGTGCCGGTCTCGGTCTCGACCTTGAGGATGCCCGGACGCAGCGTGGTGATCATCGGCGCATGGTTGGGCATGGCCGTCAGATCGCCCTCGGTGCCCGGAATCTGCACTGCCTTGACGGCAGCCGACATCAGGTTGCGCTCGGGGCTCACCAGGTCGAATTGCATCGTTTCAGCCATTTGGGCCTCCGGTTATTGGGGGGGCGCGAGGCCCCCCTCTGGTCTCAGGCTGCGTCAGCCGCCATTTTCTCGGCCTTCGCGAGCACCTCGTCGATGCCGCCGACCATGTAGAAGGCGCCTTCCGGCAGGTGGTCGTACTCACCGTTCACCACGGCCTTGAAGGACGAGATGGTGTCCTCGAGCGGAACCTGCACACCGTCGGAGCCGGTGAACACCTTCGCCACGTCGAACGGCTGCGAAAGGAAACGCTGGATCTTCCGGGCGCGGGCCACGGTCAGCTTGTCCTCTTCCGACAGTTCGTCCATGCCGAGGATCGCGATGATGTCCTGCAGCGACTTGTAGCGCTGGAGGATCCCCTGCACGGCGAAGGCCACGTCGTAGTGTTCCTGGCCGACAACGGCCGGGTCCATCAGACGCGACGAGCTGTCGAGCGGGTCAACGGCGGGGTAGATGCCGAGTTCCGAGATGGCACGGTTGAGAACCGTCGTCGCGTCGAGGTGCGCGAAGGTGGTTGCCGGTGCCGGGTCGGTAAGGTCGTCCGCGGGAACGTAGACGGCCTGGATCGAGGTGATCGAGCCGTTCTTGGTCGAGGTGATGCGTTCCTGCATCGCGCCCATGTCGGTTGCCAGCGTCGGCTGGTAGCCCACAGCGGAGGGGATACGGCCGAGAAGTGCGGACACCTCGGAGCCTGCCTGCGTGAAGCGGAAGATGTTATCGACGAAGAACAGAACGTCGGTGCCGGACTGGTCACGGAACTGCTCGGCCAGGGTCAGGCCGGTCAGGGCGACGCGCGCACGGGCTCCCGGCGGTTCGTTCATCTGACCGTAGACCAGCGCCACTTGCGACTCCGACAGGTTGTCGGGCTTGATGACGTTGGATTCGATCATCTCGTGGTAAAGGTCGTTGCCCTCACGGGTCCGTTCGCCAACACCGGCGAACACGGAGTAGCCCGAGTGCACCTTTGCGATGTTGTTGATCAGTTCCATGATGAGAACGGTCTTGCCCACGCCGGCGCCGCCGAACAGGCCGATCTTGCCGCCCTTGGAGTAGGGCGCCAGCAGGTCGATGACCTTGATGCCGGTGACCAGGATTTCCGACTCGGTCGACTGTTCGTCGAACTGCGGAGCCGGCTGGTGGATGGCGCGGGTTTCTTCCGCGATGACCGGGCCCTTTTCGTCGACGGGCTCGCCGACGACGTTCAGGATACGGCCGAGGGTCGCGTTGCCGACCGGCACCGAGATCGGGCCGCCGGTGTCTTCCACGGCCTGGCCGCGGACGAGACCTTCGGTTGCGTCCATCGCGATGGTGCGAACGGTGTTCTCACCCAGGTGCTGGGCGACTTCAAGAACCAGTTTCTTGCCGTCGTTTTCGGTGGTCAGCGCGTTCAGAATCTCGGGCAGGTGGTCGTCGAACTTCACGTCGACCACGGCGCCGATGACCTGGGTCACTTTGCCTTTTGCGTTTGCCATTTATCGTCTCCGGTTCTTAGAGCGCCTCGGCGCCCGAGATGATTTCGATCAGTTCGTTGGTGATGACCGCCTGACGCGAGCGGTTGTACTCAATCGTCAGCTTGTCGATCATCTCGCCCGCGTTGCGCGTGGCGTTGTCCATGGCGCTCATCCGAGCCCCCTGTTCCGAAGCCGCGTTCTCCAGCAGAGCCGAGAAGATCTGGGTTGCGACACCACGGGGCAGAAGATCGGCAAGGATGGCTTCCTCACCGGGCTCGTATTCGTAGAGCGTGGACCCGCCAGCATCTCCCTCGGGCGCGTCGAACTGCGCCGGGATCACCTGCTGCGCCGTCGGAACCTGAGAGATCACCGACTGGAACTTCGAATAGAAGATGGTCGCCACGTCGAATTCCTCGTTGTCGAAACGAACGAGGATGTCCTTCGCGATGTTCTGAGCGTCGGCATAGCCGATCTTCTTCACATCGCTCAGGTCGACGTGACCGACGAACAGATCGCCGTAGTCACGCTTGAGCTGCTCACGGCCCTTCTTGCCGACGGTGAGGATCTTCACCGTCTTACCAGCGGCCTTGAGCGTTTCGATATGAGTCCGCGCCTTCTTCACGATGGAGCTGTTGAAGCCCCCGCAAAGGCCGCGCTCGGCGGTCATGACGACGAGCAACTGCACGTCGTCCTTCCCGGTGCCCGAGAGCAGTTTCGGCGCAGTCGCGCTACCGCCCACCGACGCGGCCAGACCACCGAGCAGCGCGTTGAAGCGCTCGGTGTAAGGCCGCGACATCTCGGCCGCATCCTGTGCCCGCCGCAGTTTTGCGGCGGCCACCATTTGCATGGCCTTGGTGATCTTCCGGGTCGATTTGACCGAGGAGATGCGGTTTTTGAGGTCCTTGAGGCTAGGCATAATCCTGTCCTTTCAGGGCGCTCAGGCGTAGGTCGCGGCGAATTCGTCGAGCACTGCCTTCAGCTTGTCCGCGGGTTCACCCTTGATCTTCGGATCTTCGCTTTCGATCCACTCGAGGATGTCCTTGCGCTGGCCGCGCAGGAACGCGAGCAGGGCAGCTTCGTACTTGCCGACTTCCTTGACCGGAACGTTGTCCAGATAGCCGTTGGTGCCTGCGAAGATGATGCAGACGATCTCGGCGTTGGTCAGCGGCGAGTACTGCGGCTGCTTCATCAGCTCGGTCAGGCGCGCGCCGCGGTTCAGCAGCTTCTGGGTCGAGGCATCGAGGTCCGAACCGAACTGGGCGAAGGCCGCCATCTCGCGGTACTGCGCGAGCGACAGTTTCACCGGGCCGGCAACCGAGGACATCGCCTTGGTCTGAGCGGACGAACCCACGCGCGACACCGACAGACCGGTGTTCACGGCCGGGCGGATGCCCTGGAAGAACAGTTCGGTCTCGAGGAAGATCTGGCCGTCGGTGATCGAGATCACGTTGGTCGGGATGAAGGCCGACACGTCGCCGCCCTGGGTCTCGATGATCGGCAGCGCGGTCAGCGAGCCGGAGCCGTGATCCTCGTTCAGCTTTGCCGAACGCTCGAGCAGGCGCGAGTGGAGGTAGAACACGTCGCCCGGGTAGGCTTCACGGCCCGGCGGACGGCGCAGCAGCAGCGACATCTGGCGGTAGGACACAGCCTGCTTGGACAGGTCATCATAGATGATGAGAGCGTGCTTGCCGTTGTCGCGGAAGTACTCGGCCATCGCGGTCGCGGTGTAGGGCGCGAGGTACTGCATCGGAGCCGGGTCGGACGCGGTTGCGGCCACGACGATCGAGTAGTCGATCGCGCCGGTTGCTTCGAGGCGCTTCACCAACTGCGCAACGGTCGAGCGCTTCTGGCCGACGGCCACGTAGACGCAGTACAGCTTCTTGCTGTCGTCATCGCCGGCGGCGTCGTTGTACGACTTCTGGTTCAGGATGGTGTCGAGCGCGATCGCGGTCTTGCCGGTCTGGCGGTCGCCGATGATCAGTTCGCGCTGGCCACGGCCGATCGGGATCATTGCGTCGACCGACTTGAGGCCGGTTGCCATCGGCTCGTGAACCGACTTACGCGGGATGATGCCCGGTGCCTTCACGTCTGCGATGCGACGCTCGGAGGCCGCGATCGGGCCCTTGCCGTCGAGCGGGTTGCCGAGGCCGTCGACCACGCGGCCGAGCAGCGCTTCGCCCGCGGGCACGTCCACGATCGAGTTGGTGCGCTTGACGACGTCGCCTTCCTTGATGTCCCGGTCGGAACCGAAGATCACCACACCGACGTTGTCCGATTCCAGGTTCAGCGCCATACCCATGATGCCGCCCGGGAATTCGACCATCTCGCCCGCTTTAACGCTGTCGAGACCGTGGACACGCGCGATACCGTCACCGACGGAGAGCACGCGGCCAACTTCTGCAACTTCGGCCTCCTGACCGAAGTTCTTGATCTGCTCCTTTAGGATCGCAGAAATCTCGGCTGCTTGGATACCCATTTATCCGACCTCTTTCATTGCATTCTGGAGGGAGTTGAGCTTCGAACGGATCGACGTGTCGACCATCTTCGAGCCCACCTTAACAACGAGACCGCCGATGAGGCTCTCATCCACGGTCGATTTGATCTTCACGTCCGAGCCGATCTGCGACTTGAGGGTCGCGGCAAGCTCGGAGGCCTGAGCCGGGGTCAGCTCGATGGCGGAGGTCACCTCGGCGGTCACCTCGCCCTTCTCTGCCGCGATCATCTCGCGCAGGTGAGCGATCAACTGCGGCAGCGCGAAGAGACGACGCTTGGAGGCCATCAGGCCCAGCGTGTTCGTCAGCACGGGCGCGAGGCCCATCTTCGCGGCGACAGCCATGATGGCCTTGCCCTGCGCTTCGCGGGTGTAGACCGGCGAAGAGATCAGATCCTTCAGCTCGGCGCTCTCGTCGAGTGCGGCGGACAGATCGTCGATACCGCTCTCGAGCTTGTCGAGCGCCTTTTCCTCTTTGGCGATCCCAAAGACCGCCGTGGCATAGCGCGCCGCGATGCCGCTGGAGATCGAAGCTGGTTCAGACACGTCCACCCTTCCGATATGAGGCCCCCGCGACGCACGGAAATGATCCGGCGTCCGGAGGCGTTGTCCCTGCCCTGATGCCCTCAGGGCGTCGAAATCGCCGTCGATCTATCAGAGCCATGGGGACCTCGCAACATGCTAACGGCCATTTAACCATCTGCGGAGCGTGGGTTTTCCGGCTTCTGATCGGTGCCGCGCGGCACTGCGGCAGACAGTGCTATGGAATGTCTCGCTTTTTCGTGAGCAGCGGAAATAATGCGTCACGAGGGCGCAGGTTTTGATCACGCGTCACGCTAGCGCAAACGTATCAACCGGGTCACAATCTTAGGGAGATATGCACGGTTGAGCGCGCCTGCGCGAATCTTTTTTCGCCGCAAACCGCCCTCAGACCGGTTTCGGCTCCTTGCTGGGAACCGGGCTCAGGACCTCCAGCGGGTTGGGCACGCGGACCTTCTCGCCGATGCCCTTGCGCTGCGGCGGGTAACGCTTCGAGGCGCGCACCATGAGCACCCCCCCCGGCCATCACCGCCGGCACCGTGCGGCCGATCCGCTCCCAGACCGGGGCGGTCTTCATCCAGAACCGCCGCGTCGAGGGCGGCTGGTAGAGCACCGAGGCGTTGGAGACGCGAAGGAAGTCATGCGCCCGGAGTTGCGTGTCGAGCTGGCTGAGCGAATAGGGGCGGCCCTGCCCGAAAGGCGTGGTCTCCGAGCGCGCCCAGAGGCCCGAGCGGTTGGGCACGATGAAGAGCACCTCTCCCCCCCGGCCCCAGTGTACGGTAGCACTCGTCGAGCAGCGCGGTGACGTTGGTGCAGGTCTCGAGCCCATGCATGACCACCAGCCGGTCGAGATGCCCGGTCTCCACCGGCCACAGCATCTCCTCGGCCAGCACGGAAACATTGGGCATCCCCGCGGGCCAGCGCATGACCCCCTGCGGCGCGGGCATCAGCGCCATGACCCGACGCGCCTGCGCAAGGTAGGGCCGCAGCACAGGCACCGCGAAACCGTAGCCCGCCACGTTGAGCCCCTGCGCCTCGGGCCAGAATCGCAGCACCTGGTCGCGCAGGGCGCCACGCGCCGCGCGGCCAAGCGCGCTGCGATAGTAGAAGTCGCGAAGCGCCTGCACGTCCGGATGCATTGCGGGCCGTCGTCCCTTGCGTCACTCTGGGTCTCTCTCGCGAGTCACTCTGTCAAAGCCTTGAAGGAAAAGCCATGCCCCTCGAGATCGTCACCGTCCCCTGCCTGAGCGACAACTACGCCTACCTGGTGAAGGGACCCGAGGGCGTGATCCTGGTGGATGCCCCAGAGGCGGCGCCGATCGAGGCGGCGCTCGACGCGCGCAGCTGGACGCTGGACGCGATTCTCATCACCCACCACCACCACGACCACGTCGGGGGAATCGCGGCGCTGCGCGCCCGCTACGGCTGCACCGTCATCGGTCCGCGCGCCGAGGCAGCGAAGATCGAGGGTCTCGACCAACTGGTCGGCGGCGGCGACGAGTTCTCAATCGCGGGCGTCGGCGTGCATGTCATCGACGTGCCCGGCCACACACTGGGCCACATCGCCTTCTACATGCCGCAGGCGCAGGCCGCCTTCACCGCCGACAGCCTCATGGCACTGGGCTGCGGGCGACTGTTCGAGGGCGATGCCGAGATGATGTGGGCCTCGATGCAGCGGCTGATGGCGCTCCCGGCGGACACGATCATTTGCTCGGGCCACGAATACACTTCCGCCAACGCCAGATTTGCGCTTACTATTGAACCAGAGAACGCCGAGCTTAAATCTCGGAGTGACGCCATCGCCAAAGCCCGGACAGAGGGGCGAGCTACCGCCTCCTGCGCGCTGTCCGAGGAACTGGCCACCAACCCTTTCCTGCGACCGGACTCCCCCGAGATCCGCGAGCGGCTCGGCTTGACCGAGGCGACGGACGCCGTTGTCTTTGCAGAAATCCGCGCCAGGAAAGACCGCTTCTAGGCCGCCGCTTTTCACGCCACGTTGCACTCCCCGAGGCAAATGTGAGCGCCGCAAGCCTAGAAAACACTTGAAGGATGGTCCTGATCGACCAAACTTTAACGATAAGAGGCAATGTTGGGCCCAGTGCCCGACGCAGACAGGAAGGAGCACGCCGTGCCTTCATTCTCGAACTCTCTTGAGCAGGCAATTCACTCGGCCCTGGCGCTGGCGAACTCCCGCAGCCACGAATTTGCAACTCTCGAGCACCTTCTCCTGGCCCTCATCGACGAACCCGACGCCGCCCGCGTGATGAAAGCCTGCTCGGTCGACACCGAGGAACTGCGCACCACGCTCGTCGAATTCATCGACGAAGACCTCTCCAACCTCGTCACCGACGTCGAGGGGTCCGAGGCCGTGCCGACGGCCGCCTTCCAGCGTGTGATCCAGCGCGCCGCAATCCACGTCCAGAGCTCCGGCCGCACCGAGGTGACCGGAGCCAACGTGCTTGTCGCGATCTTTGCCGAGCGCGAGAGCAACGCCGCCTATTTCCTGCAAGAGCAGGACATGACCCGTTACGACGCAGTCAACTTCATCGCTCACGGCGTGGCGAAGAACCCCGCCTACGGCGAGAGCCGCCCGGTCACCGGCGCGCAGGAGTCGGAGGAAGAGACGAAAAACGAGAGCGCACAGGCCTCCGACAACAAGGAGTCGGCACTGGCCAAGTACTGCGTGGATCTCAACGCCAAGTCCCGCAAGGGCGACGTGGACCCGCTGATCGGCCGCGAGCACGAAGTCGAGCGCTGCATCCAGGTGCTCTGCCGCCGCCGCAAGAACAATCCGCTGCTGGTGGGTGACCCCGGCGTCGGCAAGACCGCCATCGCCGAAGGCCTGGCGCGCAAGATCGTCAGCGGCGACACCCCCGAGGTGCTCTCGAACACCACCATCTACTCGCTCGACATGGGCGCGTTGCTGGCCGGGACCCGCTACCGCGGCGACTTCGAGGAGCGGCTCAAGGCCGTGGTGACCGAGCTCGAGGAACACCCCGACGCGGTGCTCTTCATCGACGAGATCCACACGGTGATCGGCGCGGGCGCGACCTCCGGGGGCGCCATGGATGCCTCGAACCTCCTGAAGCCCGCGCTTCAGGGCGGCAAGCTGCGCACCATGGGCTCCACCACCTACAAGGAGTTCCGCCAGCACTTCGAGAAGGACCGCGCGCTCAGCCGCAGGTTCCAGAAGATCGACGTGAGCGAGCCCTCGGTCGAGGACGCGGTGAAGATCCTCAAGGGCCTCAAGCCCTATTTCGAGGAGCACCACTCGGTCAAATACACCCAGGATGCGATCCGCACCGCGGTCGAGCTGTCGGCCCGATACATCAATGATCGCAAGCTGCCCGACAAGGCCATCGACGTGATCGACGAGGCCGGCGCCGCGCAGCACCTGGTGGCCGAGAGCAAGCGCCGCAAGACCATCGGCACCAAGGAGATCGAGGATGTGGTCGCGAAGATCGCCCGCATCCCCCCCGAAGAACGTGTCGAAGAACGACGCCGAGGTGCTCAAGGACCTCGAGGCGACGCTCAAACGCGTGGTCTTCGGCCAGGACAATGCCATCGAGGCACTGTCCTCGGCGATCAAGCTGGCGCGCGCCGGCCTGCGCGAGCCCGAGAAGCCGATCGGCAACTACCTCTTTGCCGGGCCCACGGGCGTCGGCAAGACCGAGGTGGCCAAGCAGCTCGCGTCGAGCCTCGGCGTGGAACTGCTGCGCTTCGACATGTCCGAGTACATGGAGAAGCACGCGGTCAGCCGGCTGATCGGCGCGCCTCCGGGCTATGTCGGCTTCGATCAGGGTGGCCAGCTCACCGACGGCGTGGACCAGCACCCGCACTGCGTGCTCCTGCTCGACGAGATCGAGAAGGCGCACCCGGATGTCTACAACATCCTGCTGCAGGTGATGGACCACGGCGCGCTGACCGACCACAACGGCCGGACCGTGGACTTCCGCAACGTGATCCTCATCATGACCTCCAACGCCGGTGCGGCGGAGCAGGCCAAGGCAGCCATCGGCTTCAACCGCGACCGCCGCGAGGGCGAGGACACCGCCGCCATCGAGCGGACCTTCACGCCGGAATTCCGCAACCGCCTGGACGCGGTGATCAGCTTCCAGCCGCTGCCGAAAGAGGTCATCCTCTCGGTGGTCGAAAAGTTCGTGCTGCAGCTCGAGGCGCAGCTCATGGATCGCAACGTGTCGATCGAGCTCACCAAGCCGGCGGCCGAATGGCTGGCTGACAAGGGCTACGACGACAAGATGGGCGCCCGCCCGCTGGGCCGCGTGATCCAGGAGAACATCAAGAAGCCGCTGGCCGAGGAACTGCTCTTCGGCAAGCTGGTCAAGGGCGGCCTGGTCAAGGTCACGGTCAAGGACGACAAGCTCGTGCTGAAGACCGAAGGCCCCGACAAGCTGCGTCTGTCTTCGCGCAAGCCGCCGCTGCTGACCGCCGACTAAAGTCACGGCCTCACATCAAACGGAACCTCCCCGCAGGCCTGGCGGGGAGGGTTTTTTGTTGCCTGCGTCTTATCCGGTGTGGGCTAAGCCAGCCGCGCGCCACGCGGCCCTGCCCTACTTCTCGGTCAGCCCTACTTCTCGGTCAGCTTGAGTTCGATCCGACGGTTCTGCGCCTTGGCTTCTTCGGTGCCGGCACTGTTGATCGGCTGGAACTGCCCGAAGCCATTGGCCGAGAGCCGCTGCGGCGGAATGCCCTCCTTCTCGACCATGTAGCGCACCACCGACAGCGCCCGCGCCTGGCTGAGTTCCCAGTTGTCGGCGAAGGGGGCGCCGGGACGCAGCGGCGTGTCATCCGTGTGCCCATCGACCCGCAGGATCCAGTTGATGCCCGGTGGGATGTCCTGCGCGATGGCGCGGATCAGGCCGGAAATCTTGTCGATCTCCCGCTCGCCCGCGGCCGAAAGCGTCGCCCCACCCGGCGGGAAGAGCACCTCGGAGGAGAAGACGAAGCGGTCGCCCTCGATCCGCACGCCCTCCTGCTGGCCAACGACCTCGCGAAGGCGGCCGAAGAACTCCGAGCGGTAGCGTTCGAGGTCCTGCGCCTGCGCCTCGAGACGCTTGCGCTCGGCTTCCTCGAGCTGGCGGCGCTTGCGCTCCTCGGCGGCCACCCGCGCCAGCGCGGCGTTAAGGTCGGAGCCGAGGTTCTGGATCTGCACCTGCGCCTCGGCGTCCTTCTCGCGGCTGTCGTCGAGCAGCCCTTGCAGCTGCGAGAGCTGCGTGCGCAAAGCCGCGACCTGCTGGTTCAGCAGCTCCGACTGCTTCTGCGCCGTGCTGGCCCGCTCGTCGCTGGCTTCAAGCTCCTTGCGGGCCTGCGCCAGAAGCGCCTGCTGGCGCTCGTCGTCGCTCAGCCCCTCGGCCAGTTGCGCCTCGGCGGCGGCCTTGGCGGCCAGCGCCGCGGCAAGCCGGTCGCGCACCTGCTGGGCATCAAGCTCGACGTCGCTCTGCGCCGCCAGCGCCTCCGCCAGCTTCACCTGCGCCGCGTCGCGCTCCGCGCGTGCCGTCGCCAGCTCGTCGCGCAGGTCCGACAGCTGCCCCGACTGGGTCTCGCCGCTCTGCTGCGCCTCGGAAAGCGCGCTCTCCAGCGCGACGATCTTCGCCTCCAGCTCGTTGCTGTTGTCGGCGGCCAGCGCCGCCGCGAGCCGGGCGTTCAGTTCCGACTCGCCCTCGCGCGCCGCGGCGAGCAGCGTCAGCGTGTCCTCGGCCTTCTTGCGCTGCTGTTCGAGCGCGAGGGTCATGGCGGTCAGTTCGGCCTGCGAACCCTCGAGCCGCTTGCGCAGCGCGGCGGCGGCTTCGGATTCCGCAAGCCGGCGCTGTTCCTCGTCGGTAAGGTCCTGCTGCAGCGCCTCGACCTGCGCCGAGAGCCCGCCCATCTGCACGTCCTGCTCGGCATTCTTCGCCCGAAGATCGGCGATCAGCGCGTCCATCGCCTCGCGCTGCGCGGCGGCGAGCCGGGCCGCCTCGGTCTGCGCGTCCATCTCGGAACGGGCAGAGGCAAGCGCCGTCTGAAGCGCGTCGCGGTCCGAGGTCAGCGAGTCCTTCTCGGCCGTCAGCTCGCCGATCGTCTTCTGCGCCCCGTCGCGCTCGGCGATCAACGAGCCGACCTGCTCCTCGAAACTTGCGATGCGCCCCTGCTGCGCGTCACGCTGCGCAGTGAGCGCGGCGATGATCGACTGCTGCTCGGCAAGTTGCGCGGCATTGTCCGAGAGTGTCGCCTCGAGCTCGCCGAGCTGGTTGGTCAGCGCGGTGTTCTTGCGCTCCTGCACGCCCAGCGCCTGCGCCAGCGCGGCAAGCTCGCCCGAGAGGCTGCTAAGCTCGGTTTCCTGCCCGGTGATGGTCTCGCGCAGCACGAACTGGATCACCATGAAGATGGTGAGCACGAACATCAGCACCAGCAGAAGCCCGGTCATCGCATCGACGAAACCGGGCCAGATATTGGCCTGAAGGCGGGCTCCGGTGCGGCGCGACAGGGCCATGGATCAGCCCTCGGAGCCGCCGGAGCGGGCCGGGTTCGGGCGCACCGCGCGCACCTGCGGGGGCTGCGGACGGGCGATCTGCCCGAGCACGCGGGTCAGCGTCGCGAGATCGGTGCGCAGCTCGGCCATGCTCTCCTGACGGCCGGCGGCCACCTCTTCGAGCAGCCGCAGCATCTGTACGTCGATCGAGCGCAGGCGCATGCGGCTCTCGGCATCCAACCCCTCGGCAGTCTCGCGGCTTTCCAGAACCTCGATTAGCCGCTCCTGCCCCTCGGCAATCCGCGCCAGCGAGTTGTTCGAGGGCGCCGTGGCCTCGAGCCGCTCGGTCATCCGCTCAATGGAATCGGCGAGCTGCCCGAGCCGCCCCTCGATCTCCATCCGGCCCTGCTCGCTCTCGGAATAGAGCGCGGTCATCCGCTCCATCTGGTCGTTCATCTGGTCGAGCACCATGCCGATCAGCGCCTCGTCACCGCCGCCCTCACCCTCGCCCGAGCTGAAGCTGAGCTTGGTGATCGAGCTGAGCCATTCCTCGAGCTCGCGGTAGAAACGGTTCTGCCCGTGCCCGGCGAAAAGCTCCAGAAGGCCGACGATCAGCGAGCCGGCGAGGCCGAGCAGCGAGGAGGCAAAGGCCACGCCCATGCCGCCGAGCTGGCCCTCGAGCCCGCTCATCAGCCGCGAGAAGGTCTGCACGCCGCTCTCACCCTCTGCGGGCACGAGGCTGCGGATGGTGTCGACCAGCGCCGGCACGGTGGTCGCAAGCCCGTAGAAGGTGCCCAGCAGGCCAAGGAAGATCAGCAGCGAGGTGATATAGCGGGTGATCTCCCGCGCCTCGTCGATCCGGGTCGCGACGGAGTCGAGGATCGAACGGGTCGAGGTCGTGGTGATCTGCAGCCGCTTGTCATGCCGCCTCAGCAGCGCCGCCAAGGGAGCCAGCAGCCGCGGTGGGCGCGCCGCGGCCTCGCGCCCCGAGGCGAAGCCCTCGATCCAGCGCACCGAGGTGATCAGCTGCGCGACCTGCAAGAAGCAGGCCAGCACGCCAAGCACGAAGACGAAAAGGATGAAGCCGTTGAGATAGGGGTTCGACTGGAAGACCGGCAGCACCCGCGGCAGCACCAGCACCGCGCCTGCACCGCACAGGCCGAGAACCGCCAGCATCAGGAGGATCTGGCGGACCGGCTGACTGAAATGGGCCTCTGCCTCGAGGTCGCGTCGGTCCATTCTGGGCACCTAGGTAAGTACTATTCTGCGGGGCAGCGTATGCCCTCGCCCCAATCAAGCCAAGCCGTTATCCGTCAGGCCACGCACACGGTCGGCCAACCAGTGCAGCTCGGCATCAGGAATGCCCAGATGTTCGAGGTGCGAGGCGGTATTGTAGAGATATTCGCTGTTCGGCCCGCGCCCGCCGATCGCCTGCGCGATGATCCGCGCCTGCTCCTCTAGGTCGAGCCCGCCGCAATATTGCACGTGATCCGGGTCGATGATGTAGGTCACCGCCTCCACCGCGCGCCCGTCCTGCAGCGTGAGCGGCAGCGTGGCCTCGTAATAAGCGGCCGAGACCAGCTCGCGCTCGCGCAGGTAGGCCAGGGTCGCCGCTTCCGTGCCCGGCTGCGCGCGCAGCGCCAGCCCGTCGCAGGCGGCCGCATGTTCGGCATCGAGCGCCAGCACCAGCCCCGGCGCCTCGGGGGTGCCGCGGTGATGGATCGAGCGCATGCAGAACGAGCGCCGGTAGCCGGGCAACGTCGCATGGACGCTCTCGGCCACCGGAAAGCCGGGATTCCAAAGAAGTGAGCCGTAGCCGAAGACCCAAAGCGCCATCATTCTGGTCCTTTCCGCATGGCGGCTGTAAACACCAATCCTGTCCGTCAGAAAAGGGGCGCGTGGTGAAGAAACTGTTGTTCGCGGTGATCGTGGCCGCACTGGCATGGTCCGGCTTCTGGTTCGTCTCGGTGCATTTCGAGCGCAGGGCCATCGATAGCTGGATGGAGGCGCGCCGGGCCGAGGGCTGGACCGCCACCTACGAAGACCTCTCGCTAACCGGCTTTCCCAACCGCGTCGACGCGCGTCTGAGCGGGCTGGTGCTGGAAAGCCCCGAGGGGCTGCGCTGGGAGACGCCTTTTGTCGACATCTACCGGCTCGTCTACAACTTCGGGCATGAGATCGTCGCCTTCCCGCCACAGATGAGCTTGACCACCGAGCTTGGCGAAACCCAGATCGCTTCTGACGGCATGCGCGCAAGCTTCATCCACGAGGGTGACACCGTCGTGCGCGCCAACTTCGAGAGCAAGACGCTCAACCTCACCGGCGCCACCACGGCCGCGCTGGCCGGGCTGACCGCCGCGCTCACCCGCGAAGAGGACGAGGAGACCAGCTACCGCATCATGGTTGGCGCCGATGCGATCGCCAGCTCGGGCGGGCGCGTCGCCGATGCCATCCGCCTCGACGCGGGGTTCGACACCGACCTGCCGCTGCGCGTCGGCAAGCAGGCCGGCCCGCACCCGCAGCCTCTGCGCGTCGACCTGCACCTCGCAGAGTACAAGGTCGACGACCTGCAGCTCAAGGTGGCGGGCGATGTCGACGTGGACGACGACGGCCGGCTCGACGGGCAGGTCACGGTCAAGGCGGTGAACTGGCGCGAGATGATCGACATGGCCCGGCAGAGCGGCCAGCTGCCCGAGGGCATGGCGCAGGCGCTGGAGGACGGGCTCGGCCTCGTCGCCGGGCTTTCCGGCAACCGCGACACGCTCGACCTGCCGCTGACCCTCGACCGGGGCATCGCCCGGCTCGGGCCAATCCCCCTTGGCGAGGCGCCCCGGCTGCGGTTCCCCTGATCGCCCCCCTGGACAGGCACTTTCCCCGCGCCGCCACGCTTGCGCGGCGCGGCAAAGCCGGGAAGAGTGCAGGCATGACCGACGCACTCGCCACCCGCCCAATGGATGCCCTCGCGCGCCGTATCGACGACAAGCGTGACGATCTGATCGCGCTGACGCAGGATCTCGTCCGCATCCCGACGCTGAACCCGCCGGGGCAATATTACCGCGACATTTGCGATTACCTCGAACGCCGGCTCGCGGCGCGCGGTTTCGCCTGCACGCTGGTGCGTGCCGAAGGCGCCCCCGGTGACAGCGACCGCTACCCGCGCTGGAACATCGTCGCCCGACGCGAGGGCCCCCGGCCCGGCGACTGCGTGCATTTCAACTCGCATCACGACGTGGTCGAGGTCGGCGCCGGCTGGACCCGCGACCCCTTCGGCGGCGCGCTCGAGGGGGACCGCATCTACGGCCGCGGCACCTGCGACATGAAGGGCGGGCTCGCCGCCTCGATCATCGCCGCCGAGGCCTTCCTCGAAGAGCATCCCGATTTTACCGGCGCGGTCGAGATCAGCGCCACGGCGGACGAGGAATCCGGCGGCTACGGCGGGGTGGCCCATCTCGCGAAAGACGGCTGGTTCTCGCCCAACCGGGTGCAGCACGTGATCATCCCCGAGCCGCTCGACAAGCACCGCATCTGCCTCGGTCACCGCGGCGGCTGGTGGGCCGAGATTGAGACCAAGGGCGAGATCGCCCATGGCTCCATGCCCTTCCTCGGCGATTGCGCCATCCGCCACATGGGCGCCGTGCTCGACGCCTTCGAGGAAACGCTTTTCCCCGCCATGGCCGCCCGCGTCACCGAGATGCCTGTGGTTCCCGAGGGCGCGCGCAACTCGACGATGAACATCAACTCGATCCATGGCGGTCAGGACGAACAGCACGAGGGCCTTCCCGCCCATTGCGTGCCCGACAGCTGCCGCATCGTGATCGACCGGCGCTTCCTGATGGAAGAGACCGTCGAGGGCGTGCAGGACGAAGTCGTGGGCCTGCTCGAAGATCTGAAATCGCGCCGCCCGAACTTCGACTACGAGATCCGCGAGCTGAACCGCGTCATCCCCTCGATGACCGAGAAGAGCGCCCCGGTGGTCACCACCGTGGCCGAGGCGATCCGCGAGGTTCTGGGACAGGACGCCACCTATGTCGCCTCGCCCGGCAGCTACGACCAGAAGCACATCGACCGCATCGGCAAGCTGAAGAATTGCATCGCGTACGGGCCGGGCGTGCTGGAGCTGGCGCATAAGCCCGATGAATGGATCGGCGTGACCGACATGCTCGACAGCGCCCGCGTCATGGCCCGCAGTCTCGAGAGGCTTCTGCTGCGCTGACCTCCCGGCGCCGGGCATCTTCAAACGCCGGACTGCCTCCGGCGGGGAGATTGGGCCAGGAAAAAAGCCGAAGGGCGCGCGCCCTTCCGTCTTCTAGGGTCAAATATCCCGGGGGTCCGGGGGCAGCGCCCCCGGTCCGGCCTCAACCCAGCGCGATATTGTCGATCAGCCGCACCCCGCCGAGCCAGGCGGCGGCGAGCAGGCGAGCGGGCCGGGTGGGGTGTTCCAGTGGCGCGAGCCGTCCGCGCTACGCAGCTCGATGTATTCGAGCTCGGAGAAGCCCGCCTCGCGCAGCGCCGCCTCGGCCTGGAAGCGCACCGGCCCGAGGCTCTCGCCCTCGGCCAGCCGCTCGGCCACCTGCCGCAGCACCCGGTTCAGCGCCGGAGCGGCGGCGCGGGTCCCGGGCGGCAGCAGCACGTTGCGGGACGACAGCGCCAGCCCGTCGGCCTCGCGCACGGTGGGGCAGCCAATGACCTCGGTCAGCAGGTCGAGATCGCGCGCCATGCGGGTGACCACCTGCAGCTGCTGGTAGTCCTTCTCGCCGAAATAGGCGCGGTCGGCGAGGGTCTGCAGGAAGAGCTTGGCGCAGACCGTGGTGACCCCGTCGAAGTGCCCGGGACGGTGCGAGCCGCAGAGACCGTCGGTCAGCCCCGAGACGAGCACCGAGGTGGCGAAGCCCTCGGGGTAGATCTCCTCCGCCCCCGGCACGTAGATCGCGTCGACCGCGTAAGGCGCGAGCTTTTCCGCATCGGCCACTTCCGTGCGGGGGTAATTCTCGAGGTCGGAGGCAGTGTTGAACTGCTTGGGGTTGACGAAGATCGTCACGATCACCCTGTCGCACCCCGCCTTCGCGGCCTCCACGAGGCTCAGGTGACCGGCGTGCAGCGCGCCCATGGTTGGCACCACGCCGACGCTCTCGCCGGCGGCTTTCCAGCCCTGCACGGCGTCGCGCAGCGCCGCCTTGGTTCTCAGGATGGGAGCGGTCATCTGGTCTTCTCCGGTGCTTCTTCGGCAAAGACATGCTCGGGGCCGGGGAATTCCCGGGCGCGCACCTCCGCCGCATATTCCTCGATCGCCGCCTCGGCCTGGTGACCGAGTGCCGCGTAGCGTTTCACGAATTTCGGTTTGAAGGCGGTGAAGGCCCCCAGCATGTCGTCGACCACGAGGATCTGCCCGTCGCAGTTCGCCGAGGCACCGATGCCGATGGTGGGGATCGGCAGCTCTGCGGTGAGCCGGTCGGCAAGCGCCGCCGGGACCTTCTCGAGAACCACGGCAAAGGCCCCGGCTTCTGCCACGGCACGGGCGTCGGCGATCAGCGCCTCGGCCGCGGCACCGCGGCCCTGCACCTTGTAGCCGCCGAGCGTGTTGATCGATTGCGGGGTGAGACCGACATGACCCATCACCGGGATGCCGCGCTGCACCAAGAATCCGATTGTCTGCGCCATATGCGTGCCGCCCTCTAGCTTGACCGCACCGGCGCCGGTCTCGGCCATGATCCGCGCGGCATTGTGGAAGGCCTGCTGCGGGCCCTCCTCGTAGCTGCCGAAGGGCATGTCGACGACCATCATCGCCCTGTCGAGCCCGCGCTTCACCGCCTGGCCGTGCAGGATCATCATCTCCAGCGTGACGCCCAGCGTCGAGGGCAGCCCGTGCAGCACCATGCCGACGGAATCCCCGACCAGCACGAAATCGCAATGGGCGTCCATGGCCTGCGCCATCGGGGTCGTATAAGCAGTGAGGCTGACCAGCGGCACGCCGCCCTTGCGGGCGCGGATGTCCTCGGGCAGCGGGGCTCTCTTGCGGACCGTGGCGCTCATGGACGTCTCCTCTCGTCTGGGGCTCCTCGCGCGGGATGGGGCCGTTTAGCAGGCCGGACGGATCCGATCCAGACCGCAAACCGTGTCGCCGCTTGCACAAACGGGGCAATTGCGCGCAGTCTTGCCGGAGTTTCGCCCGCCCGGCCCCGACACAGGAGTTGCCTTGCCGATGACCCGACCGATCACCCGTTTCAGCCTCTCCCTCGCCGCGCTGCTGCTCGGCTCTGCCGCCTTTGCGCAGCAGGACGATCTGATCATCGCGCTGCAGCTCGAGCCGCCGCATCTCGACCCGACCGCCGCCGCCGCCGGGGCGATCGACTCGGTGCTCTACAGCAATGTCTTCGAGGGGCTGACCAAATTCGCCGAGGACGGCTCGATCCACCCGGGCCTCGCCGAAAGCTGGGACATCTCCGAGGACGGCACCAGCTACACCTTCCACCTGCACGAGGGTGTCAGCTTCCACGACGGCACCGCGATGGACGCCGAGGACGTGAAGTTCAGCCTCGACCGCGCCCGGGCCGAGGACAGCCAGAACGCCCAGAAGGCGCTCTTTGCCGGGATCGACGAGGTCACGGTGATCGACCCGCAGACCGTGCAGGTCACCCTCAAGGCGCCCGACGGTGCGTTCTTGTTCAACATGGCCTGGGGCGACGCGGTGATCGTCGCGCCCGAGAGCATCGAGGCGATCAAGTCAAACCCCGTCGGCACCGGTCCCTTCACCTTCACCAGCTGGACGCAGGGCGACAGCATCAGCCTCACCCGTAACGAGAGCTACTGGGGCGAGACGCCGGCGCTGAGCCGGGCCACCTTCCGCTTCATCTCCGACCCGACCGCCGCCTTCGCCGCGATGATGGCGCAGGACATCGACGCCTATGCCGGCTTCCCGGCGCCAGAGAACCTGCCGCAGTTCGAGGCCGACCCGCGCTTCCAGGTGCTCGTCGGCTCGACGGAGGGGGAGACGATCCTGGCGATGAACAATGGGCTCGAGCCCTTCGATGATCCGCTGGTGCGCGAGGCGGTGGCCCATGCCATCGATCGGCAGGCGATCATCGACGGCGCCATGTTCGGCCTCGGCACGCCGATCGGCACGCATTTCGCCCCGCACAATCCCGATTACGTCGACCTGACCGCCCTGTCCAACTACGACCCCGAGACCTCGAAGACCCTGCTCGCCGACGCGGGCTATCCCGACGGTTTCACCACCACGCTGAAGCTGCCGCCGCCCTCCTATGCCCGCCGCGGCGGCGAGATCATCGCGGCGCAGCTCCGCGCGGTCGGCATCCAGACCGAGATCACCAACCTCGAATGGGCGCAATGGCTCGAAGAGGTCTTCCGCGGCAAGGACTTCGGCCTGACGATCGTCAGCCACACCGAACCGATGGACATCAACATCTACGCGCGGCCCGACTACTACTTCCAGTACGACAATCCGGACTTCCAGGACCTGATGGCGAAGCTGACCGCGACCACCGATCCGGCAGCCCGCTCGGAAATGCTGAAGCAGGCGCAGCGGATCATCGCCGAGGACCATGTCAACGCCTACCTCTTCCAGCTCGGCTTCCCGACGGTGGCGGATGCCAAACTGCACGGGCTGTGGAAGAACCAGCCGACGCAGGCGACCGATCTGACCGGGGTCTACTGGGACGAGTGATCCGAAGGACGAGGCGGGGGCTCTGCCCCCGCACCCCCGGGATATTTGAGCCTAGAAGAAAGGACGGCGCGGCGCCCCTGTCCCTTTTTCAGCTGTTTCTTCTAGGCAAAAATATCCCCGCCGGAGGCATCCTTCGTGCGCCGCACGCGCGGCGCCGCGTCAGGCGACCAGCCGTTCGGCCTTTTTCAGGTTCACCGAAACGAGCTGGCTGACGCCCTGCTCCTGCATGGTCACGCCGAAGAGCCGGTCCATCCGGCTCATCGTCACCGCGTGGTGGGTGATGATCAGGAAGCGGGTCTCGGTACGGCGGCACATCTCATCGAGCAGGTCGCAGAAGCGCGTGACGTTGGCGTCGTCGAGCGGCGCATCGACTTCGTCGAGCACGCAGATCGGTGCCGGGTTGGCGAGGAACACCGCGAAGATCAGCGCCAGCGCGGTCAGCGTCTGCTCGCCGCCCGAGAGCAGCGAGAGCGTCGAGAGCTTCTTGCCCGGCGGCTGGCACATGATCTCGAGCCCGGCCTCGAGCGGGTCGTCGCTCTCGACCATGACGAGATTTGCCTCGCCGCCGTTGAAGAGATGGGTGAAGAGCAGGCGGAAGTTGGCGTTGACCTGCTCGAAGGCGGTCAACAGCCTCTCGCGCCCCTCGCGGTTCAGCGACGAGATGCCCGAGCGCAGCGTGCGCACGGCTTCCTCGAGGTCGGTCTTTTCCTGCGCCAGCGTGTCATGCTCGGTCCGCACTTCGCGGGCATCTTCCTCGGCGCGCAGGTTGACCGCGCCGAGCGCGTCGCGCTGTCGCTTGAGGCGGTTCACGTCGGCCTCGATCGCCTCGGAGGCCGGCATGTCCGAGGGCGCCACGTCGAGCCGCGTCAGCAGCTTCTCGGGGGTCGTCTCCTGCTCGTCTTCGATACGCTCGGCGGCGGCGGCGACGGTCTCGCGTGCGGCCTCGACCCGGGCCTCGGCGCCGGCGCGGGCCTCGCGCGCCTCGGAGGCGGCGCGTTCCGCATCACGCTCGGCGGCGATGGCCGCTCGCATGGCGCTCTCGGCGGCGGACAGCATGTCGACGGCGAGCCTGCGGCGCTCCTCGGCCTCCTCGATCGAGCGGACGAGATCGTCGCGCTTGCCGGCAAGCTCGTCCGGCACCGCGCGGGCCTCGGCCAGCTCGCGTTCATGCGTGGCCTTGCGGTCAGATAGCTCGGCGCTGCGCTTCTCGGCCGTCTCCAGCCGGTGCCGCCAGCCCGAGAGCTCCTTGGTCACGTTCTGCTGCCGGCCCTTGCGCGCCTCGCCCTCGCGGCGCAGCTCGTCATGCGCCGAGCGGCGGGTCATCATGGTCATGCGCGCCGCCTCGACGGTCATCCGCACGTCCTCGGCCAGCGCGCGGGCGCTTTCAAGATCGCCGAGTTCCGACAGGGCGCGCTCGGCCTCCAGCACCTGCTTGCGCGCCGCCTCGGCCTCGCCTGCGTGGCGGCTGACCGCCAGCCCGAGGCTTTCCAGCCGGCTCTCGGCCATGCTGCGCTCGCTTTCGGCGCGGTTGAAGGCGCGCATGGCCTCGTTGACCTCGCGGTCGGCCTCGCGCCGGGTCTCGCGCGCCACCTTGTCGGCACGGGTGAGATCGGCGAGCCGGGCCACCAGCGCATCATGCGCCCCACGCATGGCCACGACCTGCGCCTCGGCCCGCTCCATCTCGGTCTTCAGAACCTCGTGCCGGTTGAGCTGTTCGAGCCGCAGCGCGGCGGCCGACGGCGCATCCTCCGCCCCGGCGCGGAAGCCGTCCCAGCGCCAGAGATCGCCCTCGCGGCTGACGAGGCGTTGGCCGGGCTTCAGCAGCGGCTGCAGGCGTGTGCCCTCGGCGCGGTCGACAAGGCCGATCTGGCCCATCCGCCGCATCAGCACACCCGGCACGGTGACATGTTGCGACAGCGCGCTCACCCCCTCGGGCAGCATCTGCTGGTTTTCATAGCGTGGCAGTTCCACCCAGCCGGACGCCGCGCCCGCGCCGACCTCGGGCGCGCGCAGGTCGTCGGCGAGCGCGGCGCCGAGCGCCTTCTCGAAGCCCTGCGCCACCTGCAGCCGGTCAAGCACCTGTCCGCCCTCGGCGGTGTCGCGGTCGAGCAATCGGGTCAGCGCGCCGACCTCGGCGCGCAAGGCGCTCAGCTCGCCTTCGGCCTCGGCAGCGCTCGGCACGGGCCTCGGCCTCGCGCGACTGGCAGTCGGTGCGTGCCTCGTCGGCCTGCGCCAGCAGTTCCTCCGCGCGGGCGGCCATGCCCTGCGCGCCCTCGGAGCGCTCCTGCGCATCCTCCATGGCGCCGGTCGCTCGGCCAGCGTGCCGCGCGCCTCGGCCACGGCGTCGCGCGCTTGCCG
>NZ_NTHN02000045.1 GCF_002300555.2 Alloyangia mangrovi
CAGCGTCTGGAAGGCAGGCAGCGCGCCGCTGTCGAAGCGCAGCTCGACCTGCGGTGCCTCCGCCCCGGCGTGCCCCGCGAGCCGGGCCACGCCCTGCCCCGCGTCGCGGCAGGTGACGCCGTCGCGCGCCAGCGCCGCGCCCGAGATGTCCGCGCCGTCGAGGGTCAGCACGCTGTCGGGACCGGCCAGCGGCCAGCCGAAATTGATGTGGTACATGGCCATGACCGGCTGCGGATGGCCAAAGACCTCGACCTCGTCGTGCTGATGCAGGCTCTGTCCACCGAGCGGGATGTCGATCCTGCGGCGTATCTTCATCCCGCCGTGGCGCAGATCGAAGAGCCGCATGTCGGCCTCGACCCGCAGCACCGTGCCGCGCTCCGTCTCGACCGGCGCGGCGAGCCGCAGCTCAGCGGGCTGCAGGGTGATGTTGCCGTGCTTGGGAAAGGGGCGGCCGTCTTCTTCGGGCTGGCGGATGTGGTCGAAGCCGCAGATGCTCATCAGCCCCGACAGCGGCTGGTTGCCGTTGAGATGGGCGGGGCGCGCCGCGCCGATGGGACCGGTCCAGCCGAAGGGCACCCCGTCGCACCAGGCCTGACCGATGTCGAGCGCCCGGTCCGGCAGAATCTCGACCGAGAGCCCGCCGCCGCTTTCCACCCGGATCACCCGCATCCCAGCACCGGCGCCGTTCTCTTCGCGGAACTGCCGGATGCCCGCCAGCTTGTGCAGGTCCGGCACCAGCCGGTCGACGTCCTCCGGGCGGATGGTCGAGCCGAAGAGCTTCATGCGCCGAACGCCTCGATCCGGTCGAAGCCGTACCAGCGCATCGTCTGCTCGGGCACGTCGAGCGTGCCCAAGAGCCCGGCCAGCCCGCGATAGAGCCGCGCCTCGATGCCCGCGTCGCGGATCGGGGATTGCTGTTGCGGGTCGGCCTCGAGATCGTAGAGCCGGAACTCGGCGTCGAGGAAGGTAAAGCCGTCGTGATTGGGCACCCGCTTGGCGTCGGGCTGCGCCTCGATCTTCATCAGCGGCATTCCCTGCGTGAAATCGAAGCCCGGGTGCATCTCCGCGCTGGCCAGTTCCTTGGCCGAGAACGGACCCCGCATGTGCTGCGGGCAGAGCGTGTACTCGTAGAGACCCGGCGCGAGGAAATCCTCCACCACGTGGTGCAGCACGTAGCGGCCGTCGGTCACCCCGATCGGCCCGCCGAAGATCGCGGTGGCGACGACACGGCCATCGTCGATATCGGTCTCGAGCGCGGGCAGGAACGAACGGCCACGCACCGCGCCGGGGATTGCCACGCCATGCGCCTCGAGCACGCTTGGCATGATGTCGGGCGTCCAGGTCAGCGCCTGCCGCCGCTCGCCGCCCTTGCCCGCCTGCGCCGGGTGATAGGCCATCAGCGGGATATGCGTCACCTCCTCGTAGGAGGGCATCCGGCACTTGCCCCACCACTCGTGCTCCGAGAGCAGGAAGCCGTGGTCGGTGGAGACGACGAGCATCGTGTCCTTCCACAGGTCGTGCCGGTCGAAATGGTCCAGCAGTCGGCCGAAATACTCGTCGCACATGCGCACCAATGCGGCATAGGTCGCGCGGATCTCGGCCACGCCCTCGGCGCTTTCCTCGACCTTGCCGTATCCGGGCCAGTTGAGCGCGCCGCCGGTCCAGGCGCTGTCGCCCTCGCGGCGGAAACGGTCCGGGACCTGGAAGGGCTCGTGCGGATCGAAAAGCTCGAGTTGCAGGAACCAGTTGTCGGCGGCGGCATTCTCGTCGAGGAACCGGAAGGCGGCGTTGAAGCAGGCCGGGCCGGGAAGCTGCGCCTCCTCCTCGATCCAGTCCATGTTGATCATGTGCTGGACGTGGCCGGCCGGGTTTTCGGATCGTAGTGCTCGGCCGCGTAGAGCCCGGCGTATTTCTCGAAGGGCGGCTCCACCTGCGCGTGCCACTGGTCGTGCTCCTGGCCGCGGAAGAACTCATAGGTGTCGAAGCGCGTGTGATAATGCGCGCCTCCGTCCTCGAAGTAGTGGAAATGGTCGGTGATCAGATGGGTGTGCACCCCGGCCCGGCTCAGCTCTTGCGGCAGCGACACGTCGTAGGGCTCGAGCGGCCCCCACGAGCGGTGCATGAAGCTCGGCCGCCCGGTCTGGATGTCGCGGCGCGCCGGCATGCAGGGCAGCGAGCCGGTGTAATGGCGGTCGAAAGTCACCGCCTTTTGCATGAACCTGTCGAAATTCGGCGTCTCCACATCCTTGCAATAGGGTGAGATCGCAAGGCGATTGAGGCTGTCGAACAGGACAAAAACGGTTTTCATTTCGGCTTCCACTTTTCGGTCGGCGCCGGTTGTAGCCCTGCGCGCCGAGGCGTGATAATGCCGATTGGGATCGGATTGATTGCTCACGGCTATCACACATCCCGCGAAAGGCCCCCCATGCACGATATTTGGCGCTTGCAGCACTTCATCGGAGTCGCCGAGGCAGGCACTTTCCACGGTGCGGCCCGCAAGCTCAACGTCAGCCAGCCCGCCTTGACCAAGTCGATCCGGATGCTGGAGCGATCCTTTGCCACCGAGCTGTTTCACCGGCTGCCGCGCGGGGTGCGCCTGACCGAGGCGGGCGAGCTTCTACTGGCACATGCTCGCGACATCGAGGGGGCCTGGAACGCCGCGATCGTCGAGGTCGGGGCGCAGGCGACCGGGCTCGGCGGCTATCTCAAGATCGGCGGCGGGCCGGTCTTTTCGGCGATTTTCTTTCCGCACATGCTGGCCGAGATGCGCGGCGCCTACCCGAACCTCAAGGTCACGGTCAGCACCGACGTGGGCGCGGCGCTCTTGCCCAAGCTGAAGACGGGAGAGCTGCGGATCTACGCCGGCGGACTTCCCGACGCGGCGCAGAACCTCGGGCCGGAATTCCGCGCGAAGCATCTCTACAAGCAGTCCAACGCGCTCTTTGCCTCCGAGGATCACCCGGTCTTTGCGGCCGCCGATCTCGGTGATCCCGCCACCACGCTCAATTACCCGATGCTGAGCCTGTTCAGCGGGCAGGAGGCCAACAACCGAATCGCCGCCTATTTCGAGCGCTTCGACCTTCCGGAGCCGCAGCTCGCGCTCGAGGCCCACTCGATCCAGATCGCCCTGAAGATGGTGACAGAGCACAACTTCATCGCCTGCATGCCGCTGCCGCTCGCCGCGGCCTTTCCGGAAGCGCGGCTGCGCGAGATCCCCCTGCCCGGCTTCCGCTGGTCGATCGCCACGGGGGTGACCTACCACCAGGCCTCGCTGCGCTTCGGTCCCATCGCGCTGATGGTCAAGTCGCTCGAGGCGCTGACCAGGCCCTTCACCCTCCAGCCCGAGGGAACCCCGTTCAAACAGGACCCGCGATAACCGTCATCTATCAAAGCGGTCAACGTTGGTATTGGTCACAGTTTTCCCGGATCGCTAGTTTCCGCTCCGACTGTCCGCCTCCGTTTTCGGGTGGGTAGCGCAGAATTAGGGAGGAATTCATGAAAAAAACACTGATCGCCGCAGCGATGGGTCTGATGATGGCACCGGTGGCAGCGCTTGCCGACTATCCCGAAAAGCCGATCACCGTCGTCGTTCCCAACTCTGCGGGTGGCATCTTCTACAACGCCGCGCTGTCGATCTCGAAGCGCCTCGAGGAAACCATGGGCCAGCCGGTCACGGTCTCGCCGATGCCCGGCGCGGCCACCGCGACGGGCACCCGTTTCGTCGCCGAGCAGCCCGCCGACGGCTACACCGTCGAATTCATCCACGAGGGCGCCATCCAGGCTTCGCTTCTGGGCATGACCGGCTTCGACATCTTCGAGAAGTTCGAGCCGATCGCCACGGTCATGACGCTGACGCCGGGCATCTTCACCCAGGGTGACGCGCCCTTCTCGAGCCTCAAGGAGATGGCCGATTACGCCAAGGCCAACCCCGGCGCGGTCAAGATCGCGATCAACACCGGCTCTTCGGCGCATGTGGCCATGGCCGACATGACCAAGGAAATGGGCATCTTCGACGACGTGCGCCTGGTGCACGCCGCGGGCGGCGGCCCCGCCTTCCAGGCCGCCCTGCTTTCCGGCGACGTGAACGTGGTGCAGATGAACCCGATGATCCTGGCCGACATGGTCAAGACCTGGCAGGTCAAGGCCATCGCCAACACCACCATCGGCGAGCGCGACCCGCTTCTGCCCGATGTGCCGACGATGGAAGAGCAGGGCTACACCACGCCGATCACGCTGACCTCGACCGGCATCTTCTGGATGCGCCGCGACACGCCGCAGGAGATCAAGGACTACTGGCGCGACCAGATCCAGGCGCTTCTGGCGGACGATGAGACGCGCGCCGAGATGGAGAAAGAGCTCAAGAACAAGCTCAAGTTCACCACCGGCGACGAGATGATGCAGATGCTCGAGACCTCGCGCGACCAGCGCGCGGCCTCGCTCAAAGAGCTGGGCCTTCTGCGCGAATAAGACAGATCCGGCCTGCCCGCGCGTTCGGGCAGGCCCGTCGCGGGCACCGCGGCCCCGCCGCCGGCGCCGCCTTTCCAGCACAAGCCCGGCGCGGGGCGCGGTTCGGAAGAGGACACCATGCAGCCCAACATTCTCATGCTGTTTCCAGACCAGTGGCGGGGCGACTGGATCGCCGCGCTTGGCGATCTGCCCCTGCGCACCCCCAACATCGACGCGCTGATCGCACGCGGCACGTCCCTCGGCCGGGCCTGGACCCCGTCACCGCTCTGCGCCCCGGCGCGCTCGTGCCTGGCCACCGGCAAGCGCTACGGCGAGGCGCCGGTGCTGCACAACCAGATGGACAACCCCTTCGGGACCGATACTTTCTACACCCGGTTGCGGGATGTCGGCTACCAGACCGGCAACGCCGGCAAGTCCGATCTGCTAAAGGGCGGCGACAGCTGGGGCGCAACAGGGCGGCACGTGATCGACGGCACCGACCAGCTGGCCGGGCTGGGCTTCACCCACGGCATGGACTCCTGCGGCAAGAAGGCGGCGGAGAAGATCCTCAAATCCGGCGCCGTGGAGCCCTACACCCAGATGCTGAAGGCGCGCGGACTGGAAGCCGCCTTTCTCGAAGATTACGCCCGTCGGCCGGTTTCCACACCGGACCGCCCGCCGATGGCCGACTGGATCAGCGGCCGCATCGCGACCCCTCCCGGCGCGTTTGCCTATACCGAGCCCGCGCCGCTCCCCGACGAGGCCTACAATGACAATTTCGTCGGCCGGGTCGCGCTCGATACGCTGCAAGGCTTCGACAAGGGCCAGCCCTGGTTCCTGATGGTGAACTTCCCCGGCCCGCACGACCCGATGGACGTGACCGCCTCGATGCTCGACGGCTGGGACGAGGTGACCTTTCCTCTGCCGAGACTGCGCGAGACCACCGACCCCGAGCGGCAGCAGCGGATCCGCCGCCGCTATGCCGCGATGATCGAGAACATCGACCGCTGGATCGGCCGCTATCTTGCGCATCTGGAAGAGAGCGGGCAGCTCGGCAACACGCTTGTCGTCTTCGCCTCGGACCACGGAGAGATGCTGGGCGACCGCAACCTGTGGAAAAAGCAGGTGCCCTTCGAGCCCTCGGTGCATGTTCCCATGGTGCTCGCGGGTCCCGGCGTGCCGTCCCGGGGGCACCTGGCGGGCCTGCCGGCCAATCTGCTCGACCTGCCGCCGACCTTCCTTGCGCTGGCCGGGGCCGAGGTGCCCGCCGACTACGCCGGTTTCGATCTGTCGGGCTGGCTTGGCGGCGGCAGCTACCCGCGAGAAACCACCTGCGCGGGCCTGGGTCCGTGGCGCGCGATCTGCGACGGGCGCTACAAGCTGGTCTGCGGCTTCCGCGACGATCTGTTCCAGGAGGCGCAACAGTTCGAGCCCTTCGATCCCGAGAGCTTCGACGACGGCCTGCTTCACGATCTGCACGAAGACCCGGAAGAGACGCGCAACCTCCGGGCCGCGCTTCCCGGGGTCCGCGACAGGCTGCTCGCGGCGCTGCGCGAAGAATACGGCCCCACCCTACCCTCACTCCGGCGCCGCCTTGCGGACGCTGCAACGCTCTGAGACGCCCATGAAAGATATCATCACCGGCATCGTCTTCGCCGTCTTCTCGGCCGCGATGCTGTACTTCTCGCAAGACATCCGCGACCTCGGCTTCGATCCGCTCGGGCCGAAGTTCCTGCCCCGCTTCGTGCTGGTGCCCCTGTTGCTGCTTTCGGTGGCCCTGATCGTCAACGGCAGCCTGAAACTGAAGGCCGAGCCCGAGGAGTTCCCCGAGCCCGACTTCTGGCAGACCGCCCGCGCGCCGGCGCTGCTGATCGTCGAGCTCGGGGCCTATATCTGGGCCCTGACCAGCCGTGCCGTGCTCTTCGAGATCAGCAGCGCGCTGTTCATCCTCGTGGCGGGCGTGACGCTCATGGGGTTCCGGGATCGGCGCCTTCTGGCCGCGCTGGTCCTGGTCGCGATCCTTCTGCCCATCCTCGTGGGGTACGTCTTCAAGACCTACCTGCACGTCGCCCTGCCCTGACGGAGACCTGAGCCATGCTCGCACCTCTTTTCGATTCATTCGCCGCCGTGCTGCAGCCGATGGTCCTCGCATGGGTCCTGCTGGGTGTCGCGCTCGGCGTGGTCTTCGGGGCCATCCCCGGCCTCGGCGGCGGCATGCTCATGGCCCTGATGCTGCCCGCGACCTTCGCCATGCCCGACGTGCTGGCACAGGGCTTTCTCATCGGCATCTACGTCGGCGGGGTCTCCGGCGGGTTGATCTCGGGCATCCTGCTCGGGGTGCCCGGCGCGCCCTCGGCGATCATGACCACGATCGACGGCAGCGCCATGGCGCGCAAGGGCTTGGCCGCCCGGGCATTGTCGATCGGCATCATGGCCTCGCTGGTGGGCGGCCTGCTGTCTTGGCTGGTGCTCGTGGCCCTGGCCATCCCGCTGGCCTCGGTGGCGACCAAGTTGCAGAATTTCGACTATTTCACCTTTGTCATGCTCGGCATCGTGCTCATCGCCTTTCTTGCGGCGAGCAATCCGATCAAGGCGCTGATGGCGGGCTTCTTCGGCATCTTCATCTCGACCGTGGGCTTTGACGACATCTCGGCCTCGGAGCGCTTCACCTTCGGCTCGTCGTTCCTGTCGTCGGGCTTCGACATCCTGCCGGTGCTGCTCGGCGCCTTCGCAATGCGTTCGGTGATGACCGACCTCGCCAACCCCTCGAAGATGCAGAGCCAGGCAAGCGTCACCATCCGCGAGGTGCTCTCGGAGATGGGCCGCGCCTTCAAGTATCCCGGCAATCTGCTGCGCTCGTCGCTGGTGGGCTCGTTCATCGGGCTGTTGCCGGGGATCGGCTCGAACATCGGCGCGGTCATGTCCTACACCGCCGCGCAGGCGACGGCGAAACGCCCCGAGGAGTTCGGCAGCGGCTCGGAAGAGGCCATCGTGGCCTCCGAGGCCGGCAACAACGCCACCGTGGGCGGCGCGCTGATCCCGATGATCGCTCTGGGAATCCCCGGCTCGGCGCAGGACGTCATCCTGATGGCGGCGCTGATCCTGCACGCGATCACCCCCGGCCCGCTGCTGGTCAACGAGCACCCCGACATCTTCTACGGGGTCATCACGTCCTATGCCGTGGCGAACATCTTCATGTTCCTCGTCATGGTGCTCTCGCTCAACATCATGGCCAAGGTCATCAAGACCCCGCCCTCCATCCTCGCCCCGGTGGTGCTGCTGTTCTGCGTTGTCGGCGTGATCTCGGCGCACAACCGGATCGACGACGCCTGGGTGATGTTCGGCTTCGGCCTGCTCGGGTTCTTCATGGCCTCGATGCGCATCCCGCTCGCCCCCTTCGTCATCGGTTTCGTGCTCGGCCCGCTGGCCGAGGGCCGGCTGCGCTCGGCGCTGATGAGTTCCGGCGGGGACATCCTGCCGCTGGTCACCCGGCCAGTCTCCGCTTTGCTGATCCTGTGCTGCGTACTGGTGATGCTCTGGCCTTTCGTCAGCCACCGCCTGCGCAAGCGGCGTTTGGAGCAGAGGGCGGGCTGAGCCACTCCAGCCGCAGCCCCGACGACTTGCGCGCAGCCCGAAAGGGCTGCGCGTATTGCTTTTCCGGGAAGGCCGATCGCAGAAACCAGGCAAGAAAAACCCCCGCCGGTTCACACCGGCGGGGGTCTTTTCGGTCTGCCCATGCAGCGCGCGAGGCGCCTAGCCGTTGGAACTGGCCCAGTCGAAGATGTCGTTCTGCGGCCGATAGGTCCCGCGCATCACCTGCGCGAGGTACTTCGAGTTCGAGTTGAGGTACTGGTCGGCATTGCCCTGCAGCGCGTCGAGCACGGGCAGGCTCAGTTCGGGAAAGTGCGGCGCATAGGTCAGCCCTTCCATCGCCTGCAGGCGGATGCGGGGATCGCTCTCCTGCGCCACGATGCCGGTCAGCATCGCCGCCCACTCGCGCGCGGCCTCCGGCACGGCCAAGCCGCGCAGCGACTGCCGCGCCAGAGCCTCGCAGAGCGCGATCCGCGCGTGAACATCCGTTTCGGCGCGCGCCCGGTCGGCCACCGCCTCTGGCAGCGCATGCCCCTTGTCGGCGATGTTCAGAAGCCCCTGCGCCGCCCAGTAGCGGATCACCGGGTTGCCGTCGCCGAGCGCAGCGAGCATGTCGTCGAGATCCGCCGGCCCCGCCTGTGCCGCGCGCGCCGCGAGCGCCATGAGCCGCTCCAGCGGATAAGCCTCTTCATCCCGCGACGCCTGCCAGTCCTCGAGCGGCGACTTCTCGGGAATGAAACCGGTGTCGCGGATCGCCCGCATGTGCGCGTCGAGCGCCGCGCGGTGGGCCTGCAGCGCCTCGGCGTGGCGCGGATCCCCGGCAAGGTTGGTCAGCGCGTCCGGGTCGGCCTGCATGTCGTAGAATTCCTCGAAGGGCTTGGCCCGGAAAAATCGCGCCTGCGCCTCGGTCAGCGTGCCGTCCAGATAGGCCTGCTCGTAGTCCTGATAGTAGGGGCCGATCCATTCATAGGCCACGTATTGGCCGAGGATGCGGTGCGGCTGGTAGTTGCGAATGTAGCGGTAGCGCGCCGAACGCGCGGTGCGCGACAGGTCGTAGCGCTCGCCCTGACGGTGCCGGCCGGCAAAGGCAAAGCGGCGCGGGATGGCTCCGGGCCCGACGAAGGACCGGCCCTGCGCCTCGGGCGGCACCGGCGCCCCGGCGATGGTCAGGAAGCTCGGCAGCAGGTCGACCAGCGACAGCGGCGCCTCGACGCAGCTGCCGGGCGGGTATGGCAGCAGGTGGCGCCATTTCGGCGGCACCCGAAGGATCATCGGCACCCGCACCCCCTCGTCGTAGAGGTATCGCTTCGAGCGCGGCAGCACCGAGCCATGGTCCGAGAAGTAGAAGACGATGGTGTCATCGGCCAGCCCGTCGGCCTCGAGCTGGGCGAGGATTTCACCCATCTGCGCATCCATGCGGTGGATCGCATTGTACTGGCGCACCAGCCCCTCACGCATCCCCGGCGTGTCGGGCAGGTAGCCCGGCACCCGCACGTCGCCGGGCCGCGTCGGTCCCTCCTGCGGGTCGAAGGCCGAGGACTCATGCGTCGTCATCGGGTTGAAAACCGCAAGGAAGGGTGCGCCCTCGGGGCGGTTGCGCCAATGGCCGGACTTCGAGCAATCGTCCCAGATCGACTGCGGATCGACGTCGCAGCAATAGTCGGTCTTGAAGTTGTTGGTGCAGTAGTAGCCGGCGTCCCGCATGAGCTGGCTGTAGGTGTCGAACTCGGCAGGCAGGTGCACTCCCGAACGCATGTGCTGCGCCCGCGGCAAGGTTTCGGCATGGCGGCCGGTCAGGATGGCGAAGCGCGACGGTGCGCAGATCGGCGAGGTGCAGTTGGCGTTTTCCCAGCGCACCCCCTCGGCGGCGAGCCTGTCGAGATGGGGGGGTCCGCGCCACCGGGTCGCCATAGGCGCCAAGCCGGGGCGGGCAGTCCTCGGAGACGAGGCAAAGAATGTTCGGACGCTGCGTGTCGGCCATGAAATCTCCTCTTGTGGCTGGCAGAAATAGCAGCGCCAAGCCAAGGGAAATAATGCCAAATCCGCCGAGTGGTATAACTGGCGGCTATCAATCCGCTTTCCGGGAGGCTTCGGTGCGCGCCGCCGCCTTCGTTTGCGCGGGACGCGGCGATTTGCCCCCGCTGCCGCCTTGCGATCCCGTCACAAGGGCGTAAGTACGGGGGCGATACGGAGGCTCCCAGATGCACGATGGCGTAAACGACTCCCCATCCACGGGCTGCTGCCATACCGGCGGCGGCGGTACGGTCGGCGGCGATGCCGCCTTCCTCGAGGCCGCCCTCGCGGTCCCCCGGGCCGGGCCCGAGGTTCAGCGCGATCTGCGCGAGGCGCTGACCCCGATCCCCGGCGGCATCTTCGAGATGGGGGCCCGCAAGTCGCGCTTTCCCGACGACCTCGACAGCCCCCGCCGCAAGGTGAGGGTCTCGCCCTTCCGCATGTCTTCGATTGCCGTGACCAACGCGCAATACGCCCGCTTCACCGAGGCGACCGGCTACCGCACGCTGGCGGAGGTCGAGGGCTGGAGCTACGTCTTCCACCTGCTGCTCGCGGATGTCGACGCCTGGCCGGTGCACCCGCCGGGACTGACCTGGTGGCGGCAGGTCGAGGGCGCCTGCTGGCACAGTCCCGAGGGGCCGGGCAGCGACTGGCGCGACCGGGCGGACCACCCGGTGGTGCACATCTCCTGGTACGACGCGCTGGCCTATGTCACCTGGGCTGGCCTCCGTCTCCCGCGCGAGGCGGAATGGGAGCGCGCGGCGCGCGGCGGGCTGGTCAACATGAAGTTCCCCTGGGGCAACCGGCTGGTTCCCGAAAGCGGCTTCGCGATGAACACCTGGCAAGGTGATTTCCCGCATCACAACAGCGCCGAGGACGGCTTTGTCGGCACCGCCCCGGTCGATGCCTACGCGCCGAACGGCTACGGCATGTACAATATGACGGGCAATGTCTGGGAATGGGTGCAGGACCGCTACGGGCCGCGCGCGCCCGCCGGCCCGCTGCCCCTGCGCGACCCGACCGGGCCCGACACGGGCTACGCGCGCATCCAGCGCGGCGGGTCATTCCTGTGTCATGTGAGCTATTGCGACCGCTACCACGTGCATTCCCGCACCCGAAACGATCCCGACAGCTCAACCTCGAATTGCGGCTTCCGGGTGGCCTCCGGCGCCTGAGCGTACCGGCGCCCGCGGCGGCGGGAAGCCCGTCCAGGCCCCCCCCGCCGCTGCGGCACGGTCAGTCGCGGTCTTCCGGTTTCGGCTGCCCCTCGCATTCTCGGAAAATCCGCGCGGTGCAATTGGCGCAGACGTCCGGATCGAGCGTGGGGACGATCTGGGCAATGGCATCCCGCTTCGACAGGTGGATGTATTCGCGCCCCAGCGCCCGTACCACGCGGAACCGCGCCAGTTTGTTGAGCGCGCGCAGGCTGCCGATCTTGAGGTGCAGCGACCCGCCCTGCTCGCGCCGCCGCCGCGCCTCTTCGAGCAGCAACTCGGCGGCGGGCAGGTCCACCTCGCTGCTCGAGGGGGTCATGAACAGGATGTGCTTCTGCGACGGCCGCTCGGTGCGGAACCGGTGGAAGTCGCGCCGCGTCGCCTCGACCGTGCCGAAATAGAGCGGTCCGTGCATGGCGGTGACCATCAGTTGCGGGCACTCCTCGAGATCGAAGATCCGCGCGCTGCGCAGGTGCCGGCTGGGCGCCTTGGGATCGGGGGCGACCACCGCGATGACCGGCTGCGCGATGCGCATCAGGAACAGCACCAGCGACAGGATGACCCCGGCATAGATGGCCGCCTCGAGGCTGATGAACACCGTGCACAGGAAGGTCACCCCGGCGATCAGCGTCTCGGCGAAGGAGCTGGAGAAGATGTGCCGCAGCTCCTTGAAGTTCACCAGCCGCCAGGCGACCAGCAGGATGACCCCGGCAAGCCCGGCGATCGGCACGTAGGAAAACAGCGGAGCGACCAGCAGCAGGATCGCCACCAGGAGCACCGCCGAGAAGATCGCCGCGAGCGGCGTGCGCGCGCCGCTCTCGTAGTTGACCGCCGAGCGGGTGAAGGAGGCCGAACAGGGATAGGCCTGGAAGAAGGCCCCCACCAGGTTCGACGCCCCCTGCCCGATGAACTCGCGGTTGCCGTCGAGCATCTGCCCCGACTTGGCGGCCATGGCCCGCGCGATCGACACCGCCTCGAGCAACCCGACGAAGGCCACGGCGAGCGAGCCGGAGACGATCTCGCGCAGCAGCTCGGGCGAGAAATCGGGCACGACGAAGACCGGAAGGACGCTGTCGATCGCGCCCACCGTGTCGAGCGCGGCACCCTCGTAGGTCAGTCCGGCCGAGACCAGCGTCGCGACCAGCAGCGCGATGAGGTAATGCGGCAGCCTCGGGGCGAACCGCTTGACCAGCAGCCCGACGGTGATGGCCGAAAGCCCGACCCCCAGCGAGGCGAGATCGGTCTCGCCGATATGCTGAACAAGCCCCGAGACAAAGGCCAGCGGCTCGTCCGGCCTTGGAAGCTCGAGGTTCAGCAGATGCGATATCTGGCTCGTGGCGATCAGCAGCGCGGCACCGGTCACGAAGCCGGTCATCACCGAATGCGACACGAAATCCACCAGCGTGCCGAGCCGGAGCAGCCCCAGCAGCAACTGGAACAGCCCGACGAGGAAGGCCATCGAGATGGCGGCGGCGATGAACTCGGACGAGCCGGGCACGAAGGTGCCGGAAAGCGCGCCGAAGACCAGCGCCGAAAGCGCCGTCGTCGCCCCCGAGACGGCGTGCCAGCTCGAGCCCAGCAGCGCCGCGATGATCGTCGGGATGATCGAGGCATAGAACCCGTATTCCGGCGGCAGCCCGGCAATGGCGGCAAAGGCCACCCCCTGCGGCAGCACCAGCGATGCGCCGGTCAGCCCGGCCAGCAGGTCGGCACGCAGCGTGGCGCCGCTGACCAGCGGGATCCAGTCCGGGCGGGTGGTCAGGTCATGGCGCAGGTGGCGCAGGAAGCGGCGCAACTGCTGCTTCGGGGTGGGTGCGGATTCACCCGCCTCGGCAGCGCTCGCGGAATCAATCGTCGAGCCGGTCGCATACCAATGTTCCATCTGGATTTCCAATGTGTAGAGCGGCAGGGAGGCTGCCTCAAGCTGGCGCCGCCGGGGCGAGAGCGACCCTCGGGAATCCGCAATCTCCTGCGGGGGCGCGGACAGGACTGTAGAGCAGGTTGGGGGCGCTCAGCCCCATCTTCGGAGGCCGCGACGCCGCGCCACGGGGCCGTGAAACGGCCCGCGGGCACAAGGGACAATCTGCGCCTGGCTTCGCGGCATTCTGTGCGTCTCTCACCTGATGCGACGGGGACCTGTCTGCCAGCGCGGTCCTAAGCAAAATGGGGGGCGAAGGGAAATAGTAATCGCCACCTTAGAAATAACTGCGGGTTATCGACGTGGCAGGGCGCACGGGCACGACCGCCGCGTGGTGCGCAGGACAAATTCCCTACCAGAACATCGGCTCTTCGCCGGAAACGACCCGGATCGGTCATGCCAACGGCAGGCTTCTGAGAAGACGAGAGGGCGGGTTTTGTCGCAACGACTCTTGAGCTCACGCGCGGCGGGTCGTTGATCCGATGCTGCCAATCACGAAATCGGGAACGATGCCCGATCGCCGGATCGCCTCTGCCGGATCGAGCCCGACAAGCGCGCCGTGTGCTGTGACCAGTGCGGTTGCGAATCCCATCTGGCGACCGCCGAGAATGTCGGTGTGCAAGGTGTCCCCCACCATCAGGATACGCTCGGGCGCAAGCCGCGGTGCGATCTTGGTGAGAGCAAGCATGAAAATCTCCGCGAAGGGCTTGCCGAGGAAGACCGGCGCAATCCCCGCGGCATCGGCGAGGCGATGGGCGAAATATCCCGGCTCGCGCGACAGGCCGGCCTCGCGCGGGGCGACGATATCGGGATTGCCGACCACGACCGGGCGCGGCTGCGCGCGCAGCGCGGCCTCGAGCAACCTCTGGCGCGTCTCGGTCCACCCGTCCGAGCCGATCAGCAGGAACCCCTCGGCAGCCGCGTAGGCCGCGGGATCGTCGTCGAGGAAGGTCAGATCGATGTCTTCGAAGTCTTGCGGACCATTCTCCGGGTTCAGCATCGCCCCCCCATCGCAGCCGCGGTGCGCGCGCCAGATGCGCCAGCAGCGCTTCGCGGCTGGTCACCACTTCTTCGGGCGCGAAGTCAAAGCCAAGCCGGGCATAGCGCTGCATCATCACCCGCTTGGGATAGGCGGCGGAATTGGAGACCACCGCCACCGCCTTGCCCGCCGCCCGGAGCGCGGCGATGGCCTCTGCCGCGCCCGGGATCGGGGATTCACCGACGTTGAGCACCCCGTAGGCGTCGAGCAGCACCAGATCGAAGGGCCCGGCAATCTCGGCCAGGGTGTCGGCGGTCTTCCAGCTTCCGTAGAAGTCCACCGCCGGCAGACGCGAGCGCACGCCGAGATAGGCTTCAAAGGCAGCGGCCGCCTCGTTGCAGTGCGGCCCGCTCACAGGATGCGGCGACGCAGGAAGGCCGAGACGATCTCGCCGAGCACGACAAGCGCCAGAATGGCAAGCAGCACGGTCGCGGCCTCGGGCCAGTTGAACGTGTCGATGGCGCCCTGCAGGATGATCCCGATGCCGCCCGCCCCGACAAGCCCGAGCACCGTCGACTCACGCAGGTTGATGTCCCAGCGCAGGATCGCCACGGCCCAGAAGGTCGGCATCACCTGCGGCACGATGGCATAGACGATGACCTTGAAGCGCGATGCGCCGGTGGCCTCCAGCGCCTCGACCGGGCGCGTGTCGATTTCCTCGATCGCCTCGCCGAGCAGCTTGCCGATGAAGCCGATGGACCGGAACATGATCGCGACGACGCCGGCGACGATGCCGGGGCCGAAGATCGCCACGAAGAGCAGCGCCCAGATAATCGTGTTGACCGACCGCGAGCTGACGAGGATGAGCCGCCCGAGCCAGAGCGTGCCGCGGTTGGGCGTGGTGTTCTGCGCCGCGATATAGGCAACGGGCAGAGAGACGATCACCGCCAGCGCGGTGGCGAAGGTGGCGATGTTCACTGTCTCCCACAACACGCGCAGGATGGAGCCGAGATTGCTGGTGTCGAGCGGGTACATGCGCCCGAAGAGATCGGCCATCTGGCTTGGCGAGTCCCAGACCCAGGCCCAGATGATCTCGATCGAGCCGAGCGCCCAGAAGACCGCCAACGCGCAGAGGGCGAAGATGCCGAAGCGTCGGGCTTTTTCCTTGGGCGTATGGCGCGACCAGTCCTCGCGCCCGAATTGCTGGGAGATGCTGGTCATGCGATGCGCTTCCTGATCTGGCCGCTGATCGCCTCGGAGACGAGGATCACGCCGACGATGACGATGGTGATGGCCAGCGCGAAATCATAATCGTAGCGCCCGAAGGCATTGGCCAGCGTCGCGCCGATGCCGCCCGCACCGACGATGCCCACCACCGCCGAGGCCCGCAGGTTGGAGTCGAGCTGATAGATGGTCAGGCCGATCTGCCGGGGCATGATCTGCGGGAAGATCGCGTAGACCAGCGTCGAGAGGTACGGCGCACCCGCGGCGCGCATCGCCTCGACCTGCCCGAAGTCGATTTCCTCGATCCGTTCGGCCAGCATCTTGGCGACGAAGCCGATGGAGTAAACCACCAGTGTCAGCACCCCGGCAAAGGGGCCGAAGCCGACCGCCTTGACGAAGATGATCGCGACGATGACCGGGTGGAAGCTGCGGGCGATGATGATGATCGCACGGCCGAAATAGAAGACCGGCAGCGGTGCGACATTGCGCGCGGCCATGAAGGCGATGGGGATCGACAGGGCGACGCCGCCGACGGTGGCGAGGATGGCGATCTTCAGGCTCTCCAGAAAGCCGTCGATCAGCAGGCCGCTGCGTTCGAAGCTCGGGGGAAAGGCCCCGCCGAAGATGCGCCCGGCCCGCTCGATCCCCTGGGCGACACGCGCCCAGTCGATCGGCATGGTGGCCGCGACCCAGCCGAAATAGGCAAGTGCACCAAGATACACCGCCCAGCGAAGCAGCGGGTTGGCGATGAAGGGCGGCTTGCGCCAGGTGTCGGGATGCTGGCTCATGACGCCTCCCGCAGGTCGCCGCCACGGTCGGCATGGGGGCTGCCGGAGTAGATCCGTTCCATCGCTTCCTCGTCGAGCGCACTGGGCAGGTCATCGAAGATGATCCGGCCGAACCGCATGCCGACGATACGGTCGGTATATTCCTTGGCTTCGGTCACATTGTGGATGTTGATCAGAACCGGCAGCTTCAGCTCGCCCGCGAGGTCGCGCAGCAGCCCCATGATCTGCTCGGAGGTCTTGGGATCGAGCGAGGCGGTCGGCTCGTCGGCGAGCAGGATCTCGGGATCCTGCATCAGCGCCCGGACCACACCAACGCGCTGGCGTTCGCCGCCCGACAGCTGGTCGGCGCGGGTGTTGGCGTATTGCGCGATCCCGACGCGCTCCATCAGCTCGTAGGCGCGGCGGATGTCCTCCTTGGGGTAGCGCCGCATGATCGCCGCCCATGTCGAGATATATCCCAGCCGCCCGGACTGGACGTTCTCCATCACGGTCAGCCGGTCGACGAGGTTGAACCCCTGGAAGACCATACCGATCTTGCGCCGCGCGGCGCGCAGTTGGCGGCCCCGGAGGGCGGTGAGCTCGGTCCCGTTCAGCACGATGCTGCCCGAGGTCGGCTCGACCAGCCGGTTGATGCAGCGCAGCAGGGTGGATTTGCCGGCCCCTGAGGAGCCGATGATCGACACCACGCTTTCTCCCTCGATGGTCAGGTCGAGGTTCTTCAGCACCGGCGCGCCGCTGCCGTAGCTTTTGACCAGATCGGTGATCTTCAACATGTGGGGACTCCATGCCGGAGCCGGGCACTGGGCGCCGGCTCCGGTCTTGTCAGGTCACTCGGCGGCAAGGCCCGCAGGAGTGTATTCGACGCCGTTCGCCTTCTGGATCTGGCGGATGACCTTCCACTGTTCCTTGTAGGTGATCGGGATGAACTTGCTGACGCCGCTGAATTCCTCGCCAAGCGCGGTGCCGGCGAAGTCGAAGCTGAAGAAGGCCTCCTCGATCTTCTCCTTCAGCTCGGGCGTCAGGTCATGGGCATAGGCGTAGGAGGTCGTCGGGAAGGGATCGCTTTCCCAGACGACGCGCACCTCGGCGGGATCGTAGAGCCCGCGCTCGGCCATGCGATCGACCACTTCCGAGGCGACGGGCGCTGCGTCGTAGTCACCCGCCACAACCCCCAGCATCGACTGGTCGTGGCTGCCCGAGTAGACCACCTCATAATCCTCGTCGGGCACCACGCCCAGATCGGGGAACAATGCACGCGGCGCGAGGTTGCCCGAATTCGAGGTCGGCGAGGTATGCGCGACGCGCTTGCCGGCAAGATCGGGCACCTCTTTGATATCGCTGTCGGCCTGTGTGTAGATCTGCAGCTTGTAGCCGAACTGCCCGTCGTCGGCCCCCATGATCGCGAAGGGCACCGCCCCGGCGAGGTTCACCGCGAAGGGCGTGGGTCCGGTCGAGAAGCCGGCAATATGCAGGCGGCCCGAGCGCATCGCCTCGACCTCGGCCGAGTTCGACTGCACCGCGAAGAACTGCACGTCCTTGCCGGTGACCTCTTCGAGATGGGCGATGAACGGCTCCCAGATGTCCTCGTAGATGGCCGGGTCCTCGACCGGCGTATAGGCGAAGACCAGCGTGCCCGGATCCTTCAGATCGCCCGCGTCGGCCGGGGCGTCGGCGACGAGGTCGCCGTCGGCATCGGAATACTGGCTGTCGAGGGCCGCGGTTTCCTCCTGTGCAAATGCCGCACCGGCCGACAGGGCCAGCGACACGAGCAGACTCGTGGTGTGCCTAAGCATGGTGATGTCCTCCTCCCAAAGGGCATTATGTGCGTCTGGCCCTGTATCCTCCGGCCAGTCCGAACGGATCACATCACCTTTATGTTGGTTATGCAACAAATGTGTCGTAGTTATCTGCGATATTCAAACTCCCGGATGCAACAATCGGAGCGTGACAGGGGTGGAGCAGCCGAGCACACAGCATCGCATGAAGAAACCCGAGCGGCACGAGCAGATCCTGCTACAGCTCAAGCTCCGCCCGCATGTCCGGGTTGCCGAGCTGGCGGCACTCTTCGGCGTAACCACCGAAACTGTTCGCCGTGACATGGGCGATCTCGAGCGCCAGGGATTGCTGGAACGCGCCCACGGCGGAGCCTCACCGACAGCGCCCGGCGCCCACCGCGATCTTGACGAACGCCGGCAGGAGCGTGTCGTGGAACGCGAGCGTCTGGCCGGCCTTGCCGCATCTCTGGTGCGCGACGGAGACACAATCATGGTTGATGCGGGCTCAACGACCATGGTCCTCGCCCGGCTGCTCGCCTTTGCCGAGACGCGTGTTACGGCCATCACGAACAGCCTGCAGATCGGCATGATCCTCGGCCAGAGCGCCAACGCCCGCGTGATCCTCGCCCCGGGCCATTACCTTCCTCAGGAGGCCGCCGTAGTCGGCGTCGACACCTGTGACTATCTGGCCGGCTTCCATGTGGATGCCTGCTTTCTCGGGGCGGCGGGCCTCAGCACGGCGGGAGTGACCGAAGCCGTCGAGGGTTTTGCCGCCGTCAAGCGCGCGATGATGCGTCAGTCGGCCACCTGCCGTTTCCTCATCGACGCGAGCAAGTTCGGACTCACCCAGCTCGACGTTGTGGCGCGATTTGACGAGATGGATACGCTGGTCAGCGACCGGGCCCCAGACGGTGCGCTTGCCACTCATCTCTCGGAAAACGGGGTCCGCACTTTCGCCCCATAGGTAGGCCCCGCTGCGTGCCTTGAGGCGAGATCGCCCGGTGAAGAAATCGATGCTATCGTCTTAATATTCCGCATGTTGGCCGGGCGTTCCAAAACGCCTAGCCTGACAATGAGTCCGGCAATGAGCCGAGAAGTCGCATGAGCGGGGTGCAATTGCCAATGCGCCCGGGCTCTTCCTGAAATAAATTTCACCAAACAAGAAAAATCCCTAAGCGCGTTGACGGGTGCCCGAGAGCCCTCATAGGGTCAGCCTACGCAAGAAATTGCGGGTCGTGAAATTACTTGCGGGGAGGCAAGTGCTCACGCACCGAACCCCCTGGCACCCTGCCAGGGTTTTTTGGGAGGACAACATGAGACAATTTGCTATTGCCGTGGCTCTGGCCCCGGCACTCGCTACCCTATCGCTTGCAAACCCGAGTCCCGCGACGGCCCAGGAAGGCCTGCACTGCGCTTCGGGCGAAACCTACATCATGAACGTCATGGTGTCTGGCCATCCCTATTGGGTGCCTGTCTACCAGGGTTTCAAGCAGGCGGCCGAAGCCTTTGGCTGCACCACGGTATTTTCTGGCACACCCGATTACGACATCACCAAGCAGATCGCCTCATTCGAGCAGGACATGGTGAAACAGCCCGCGGGCATTCTGGTGCACCCGATGCAGTCGGACCCGTTCATCGAGCCAATCAACCGCGCCATTAGCGACGGGACGCAGGTGGTAACCTTTGCGGCAGATTCTCCGAAATCCAACCGCAGCGCCTATATCACCTCCGACAACCTGGCCGAGGCGAAATTCGCGGCCGAGGAAATCGTCAAGCAAATCGGCGAGACCGGCCAATACGCAGTCCTGGAGAATCCGGGCCAATCCAACCATGACCTGCGGGTGACCGCCCTGATCGACTACATGCAACAGCACTATCCCGGCATGGAACTCGTCGGTCGCCAGGCCACCAACCAGGACAGCACCGCCGCCTATCGCGCGACCGCCTCGATCCTGCAGGCCAATCCCGAGTTGGGCGCGATCTGGATCCCCGAGGCGGGCTCTGCCGAGGGTGCCGTTGCGGCGATCCTCGAAGCCAAGTCGGACGTGCTGGTCATGCATGCGGATATCACCCCGGCCACGCTCGAGCATATCAAGGCCGGCAACATCCACATGGCGCTAAATCCCAACCAGGGCATGCAGGGCTTCATGGGGTTCATGGCGACCTTCATGGCGGCGCATTCCGAGGTGTTCGATCCGTTCAACGACTACCGGACCTCGGGCTACAACCCGGTGCAGATCCCCTTCATCGACAACGGTTTTGCCGTGATCACGAAGGACAACGCCGACAGCTTCGATCTGAACACCTACATGCAGGGCCGCGACCCGGCATGACCCATGCGGCGGGCCGTTCGGGCCCGCCTCACCGCCCCTATCCGAGACCCTCTCATGCACGACGACGTGATCCTGAAAATCTCCAATGTCAGCAAGTCCTTTGGCCCGGTGCGCGCGCTGCGAGGCGTCGACTTCGAGCTGCGTCGCGGCGAGATCCATGCGCTCGCCGGAGAGAACGGCGCGGGCAAGTCCACGCTGATGAACATCATCGACGGTATCCTCCAGCCCGACGGCGGCGAGATCCTCTGGGAGGGTCAGCCGGTCCGCATCGCCTCACCAAACGCCGCGCAGGAGCTGGGGATCGGGCTGGTGCATCAGGAAATCGCGCTCTGCCCCGACATTTCGGTGGCCGAGAACATGTTCATGGCGGTGACCAACCGGAGCCGACGGTTCCTCATGGATGTCGGCTCGCTCAAGCAGAGGGCCCGCGCCGTTCTGGGGCAGCTGTGCGACATCGATCCGGGCGCGATCGTTCGGGACCTGCCGATCTCGCACCAGCAGCTGGTCGAGATCGCGAAGGCGCTGACGCTCGACTGCAAGGTCCTGATCCTCGACGAGCCGACCGCCGCACTGACCGAGCGCGAGGCGCAGACCCTCTTCGGGATCATGCGCAGGCTGTCGGCGCAGGGTATTTCGATCATCTACATCTCGCACCGGATGGTGGAGATCTTTGACAATTGCGACCGCGTCTCCGTCTTTCGGGACGGTCAGTACATCACCACCGCGCCGATCTCCGAGATCACGCCCTCGGGCGTCGTCAACGCTATGGTCGGCAGGGAGATCGGCACGCTCTATCCGCCCAAGCAGGCGGCAGATACTCGAACTGAAGAGGTGATCTTCGAGGTCAGGAACCTGACCGAGACCACGCGATTCAAGGACGTGTCCTTCGCGCTTCGCAGAGGGGAAATCCTCGGCATTGCGGGTCTCATCGGCTCGGGGCGGAGCGAAATCGTCAAGGGCATCTGCCGGCTCGAGGGCGACGTCTCGGGCGAGGTCCTGCTCGATGGCAAGCCGCTGCAGCTTCGTCACTACGGCGACAGCATCGCGGCTGGCCTCGTCTATCTTTCAGAAGACCGAAAGGGCGACGGCCTGTTTCTCGAGCGCTCCATCGCGGAGAATGTCTCGGCGCTGGATCTCCGGCACGTCTCTTCTGCCGCCGGGCTGATCGAGACCGACAGGGAAATCGAACTGGCCCGAAGCCTCGGGGCGAAACTCAATCTGAAGTACGGGCGGCTCTCGGATCCGGTGTCTTCCCTGTCGGGCGGCAACCAGCAGAAGGTGGCGATCGGCAAGATGCTCTCGGTGAACCCGCGGCTGATCTTCCTGGATGAGCCGACCCGCGGCGTAGATGTCGGTGCCAAGTCCGAGATTCACCGGATCCTGAGGGAGCTGGCCTCCGAGGGTGTCGGCACCGTGGTCATCTCCTCCGAGCTGCCCGAGCTGATCGGCCTCTGCGACCGCGTGCTCGTCGTGCGCGAGGGCCGCATCGCGGGCGAAGTGGCCGGGGACCGGATGACCGAAGAAAACATCATGCGCTTGGCCTCGGGCCTCGAGGCCGCCCCGCAACCCACATTGAACGCCTGAGGAAGACCGATCGTGGAAAACTCAATCGAACTGACCGCAGCTGCCAAGCAGGGATCCAACCCGGTGAAGAAGTTTCTCAGGATACGCGAGACAGGGCTGATCCTGATCATCCTGGCGCTCTTCGTCGCCATGTCCTTTGCATCGCCCTACTTCCTGACCTGGGTGAACATGCGCGCGATGGTCATGGCCTTTGCCGTCGAAGGTATCGTGGTGGTCGGCATGACGATCCTGCTGATCTCGGGCGGCATCGACCTCTCGGTCGGGTCGGTCACCGCGCTTGCGATGGTCATCGCCGGATCGCTCTTCCTCGCGGGTGTCGACCCCTGGCTGGCCTCGCTGGTGGCCATCGCCGCCTGCACCGGGATCGGAGCTTTCATGGGGTTTTTCGTGACCCGGATCGGGCTGCACCATTTCATCGTCTCGCTGGCGGTGATGGTGATCGCGCGCGGGGCCTGCCTTCTCTTCACCGGCGGTCGTCCGCTCGGGTTGTTCTCGCTGCCGCCGGAATTCAAGTTCATCGGCCAGGGCTCGATCGGGCCGGTGCCGCTGGTGATCATCGTTTTCCTGGTGGTGGTCCTGTGCTTCGACTTCATGCTCCGGCGCAGCACCGCCTTCCGCAAGGTGTTCTACACCGGCAGCAACGAGAAGGCCGCGGCCTATTCCGGGATCCGGACCAAGCGGGTGATCTTCCTAACCACGACGCTCTGCTCTGCACTTTGCGGCATCGCCGGGATCATCTACATGGCCCGCTTCGGCTCGGCCCAACCCACCTTCGGACTGGGCATGGAGCTGAACGTGATCGCCGCGGCGGTGATCGGCGGGGCCAGCCTCAACGGGGGTTCCGGCACGATCTTCGGCGCAATCCTTGGCGCGGCTTTGCTCTCGGTCGTGTCGAGCTCGCTCGCGCTGCTCGATGTCTCGGTCTACTGGCAGGACATCATCCGCGGGTCGATCCTTCTCACCGCGGTTTCCATCGATCACTACCTGAACAAGAAGCGCGACGCGGGGGGCAAGGCATGACCGAACCGTCTCCCGACTTCGATCTCATCCGCCAAATTCATACAGTGCTCGTTCTGCACTTCTTGGAGGGGCTGAAGCAGTCCGAGATCGCCGCGAAGCTCAACCTGTCGACCTCGAAGGTGAACCGGCTGATCGCACAGGGCCGCAGGCTCGGCATGGTGCAGATCGACATCAAGAGCCCGTTCCAGCGCCTCTCGGACATCGAACAGAACCTGGTGGCGTCGACCGCCCTCGAGTCGGCAAGAGTGACACCCACGGTCTCGGGCAATGCCGACACCACGCTTCACCAGGTCGGCCGCGCCGCAGCCAACCTCCTGCTCGAGACCCTGCGCGACGGCGATGTCATCGCGATCACGGGTGGCAAGGCGGTGAGCGCGGTCGTCGAGAACCTGTCGCCCGAACACCCGCTCGACGTCACCGTCGTGCCGCTCACCGGCGGGGTTCAGGGCAAGTTCTACACGGATGTGAACCATCTGGTGACGCGCATGGCCGAACGGCTCGGCGGCAAGCCGATCCTGATCCACGCGCCGCTGTTTGCCGAGAACCGGGCGCAGCGGGACATGCTGACCGGCATGGCGCCGATCAAGCAGGTCTTCGACCTTGCCCGCACCGCCAATGTCGCGCTCACCGGCATCGGCTCGGTCGAGCCGCGTGCCTCGAGTTATTACGATCTCAACCCAGTCCCCGAGGCCGATCGCAAGATGCTCGTGGGCATGGGGATCGCCGCCGAGTTCATGGCGCATCTGATCGGCATCAACGGGCAGGTGGCGGACTACGAGCGCAACCAGCGCCTCGTGGCGCTGCATCCACATGACACGGCGACCTGCCGCACTGTGATCGGGGTCGCGGCGGGTGCGCACAAGGCACGCCCGCTCCAGGCCGTGCTGAACGGAAAACTACTGAATTCACTTGTCGTTGACGAGGAGACTGCCGCGGCTGTCCTCGCACAGATGAAAGGGTCTGAACATGCCGCATAAAATGATGACGCGCCAAATCGGAAGATCGGGGATCGAGGCTTCGGTGATCGGGCTCGGGACATGGGCGATCGGCGGTTGGATGTGGGGCGGAACCGAAGAGGCCGCCTCCATCGCAGCCATCCAGGCCTCGGTCGACGAGGGCGTGAGCCTCATCGACACGGCGCCCGCCTACGGGCAGGGTCTGGCCGAGGAGATCGTCGGCAAGGCCCTTGTCGGTCGGCGCGACAAGGTGGTTCTGGCAACGAAATGCGGGCTGGTGTGGCACACGACCAAGGGCAACCACTTCTTCGACTACGACGGCCAGCCGGTGCATCGCTACTTGGGCAGGAGCGCGATCATCTACGAAGTAGAACAGAGCCTGAAGCGGCTCAGGACCGACCGCATCGACCATTACATCACCCATTGGCAGGACCCGACCACCCCAATCGAAGAAACGATGGAGGCGCTGGAGATCCTGAAGGCGCAGGGCAAGATCCGCTCCATCGGTGCCAGCAACACCACGCCGTCCGATGTCACGGCCTATCTTGCCGCGGGTCAGCTCGACGCGGTGCAGGAAGAGTACAGCATGCTCAAGCGCGATCTCGAGCAATCGCTCCTTCCGCTCTGTCGCGAGCATGGGGTTTCGGTGCTGAGCTACTCGTCGCTCGCGCTCGGGCTGCTCAGCGGCAAGGTCGGGCCGGACCGGGTCTTTTCCGGAGACGACCAGCGCCGTGATAACCCGCGGTTCTCGCAGGACAACCGGCGCAAAATCGCGGCCTTCATGGACGAGATCGCGCTGATCGCCGAAACGCATGGCGCGACTCTGGCGCAGACGGTGATCGCCTGGACGGTGCAACAGCCCGGTATCACCTTCTCGCTTTGCGGCGCGCGCACCGCGCAACAGGCCCGCGAGAACGCGGCAGCGGGCCGCATGCGGCTGGAGCAGGCGGATATCACCGCGATCTCCACCGCCGCGGAGCGCCATCTCATCGACCTCGACGGCTAATCGCCCAGAGCCTGCCGAACCATCCAGCGCCGGAGAGCTTCTCCGGCGAACGGAGGAGTTATACCTTTGGAACGACACGACAGCTTCGACAAGATCCGCGAGAACGCCCGCTTCGACGTGTTGGTCGTCGGCGGCGGGATCAACGGGCTTGGTGTCTATCGCGAGCTCGCGCTGCAGGGCCTGCGGGTATTGCTGGTGGAGCGGAACGACTTCTGCTCGGGGTGCAGCGCCGCGCCTTCCAGGATGATCCACGGCGGCCTGCGCTATCTCGAGAACGGCGAATTCGGGCTGGTGAAGGAGTCGCTCGCCGAGCGCGACGCCCTGCTGCGCAACGCGCCCCATCTTGTGCGGCCGCTGCCCACCACCATTCCCCTCAGCTCGGTGTTTTCGGGCATGCTCAATGCGGCGGCGGGATTCCTTGGTCAGTCCGGAAAGCCCGCGCGGCGCGGCGCCCTTCCGGTGAAGATCGGGCTGACGCTCTATGATCTGGTCACCCGCAGGCGACGCGCCCTGCCCCCGCACAAGTTCCGCAAGGGCAGGGCCACGCACGCCAAGTGGCCGGCCCTGTCAGCTGAGGTGCGGTGCTCAGCCTCCTATCACGACGCCTGGATTTCCTATCCCGAGCGACTTGGCCTGGAGCTTGTGCTCGACACCGCGCGGATGGCACCGGAGTCCCTTGCCCTGAACTACGCCGAGATCACCCGCGACGGCGATCAATTCAGGCTCACCGATCGCGAAACCGGGGACACCCTGCCCGTGGCGGCGCGGTTGGTGGTCAATGCCGCCGGGGCATGGCTCGACGAGGTGCGGCGCGATCTCGGGGACGCCGCGCAGAACGACACCCCAATGGTGTCGGGGACGAAGGGATCGCATCTCATCCTCGACAATCCCGCGCTGCACGCTGCGCTCGGCGGGCACATGATCTTCTTCGAGAACTCTGACGGACGGGTCTGCATCATCTTTCCCTACCTGGGCAAGGTGCTTGCCGGCTCCACCGACATCCGCGTCGAGACGCCGACGCGGACCGCCTGCACCGAGCCCGAGCGCCGCTATATCCTGGAGGCCGTGGGGCGAGTCTTTCCCGATCTCCCGCTCGCAGAGCAGGACATCGTCTTCAGCTACAGCGGCATTCGTCCCCTGCCCCAAAGCAACCACGCCTTCACCGGGCGCATCTCGCGTGGGCATTTCACCCACCGGATCGACGGCGTGGTGCCGCAAATTTGCATGGTCGGCGGCAAGTGGACGACTTTCCGGGCATTTGCCGAGCAAACGACCGACGTCGTGCTTGCCGAGCTGGGGCACAAACGCGTGGCACATACCGGAACGTTGCCGATCGGCGGCGGGCGGAATTTTCCCGGCAGTGCCGCGCTCGCGCAGGAGCTTCGGCAACGCTTCGACATTTCGGAAGAGCGCGCCCGGCGCATGGCCGAGACCTACGGGAGCCTCGCGAATGATGTCCTGGCGTTCTGCGCCGCCCGCGCCGACGACCAGCTCCTCGCAAGCAGCGGAACCCTGACGGCCGCCGAGATTGCCTGGATGACCGCGCAAGAGCGCGCCCTGCACCTGTCGGACGTCGTGCTTCGGCGCAGCGATCTGGCAATCACCGGACAGATCAGCACCGAGTTGATCGACGGCATCGCCGACGCCATGGGCCGGGCGCTCGAATGGACGGCGCAGCAACGCGCCGCAGAGATCGAGGCGCTCAGGCAAGAACTTCACCGCTACCACGGGGTCTCCCCGCAGGTGCTGGACCAAAGATCAACGCAAAGGAGAACCGAATGCGCGTTAGCAGCAAGGCCCGCATGAACCGGATGTTCACGAATGGCGGGTGCCTCGACGTGGCGATAGATCACGGCGTTTGCAACGAGCCGAGCTTCATGGTCGGTCTCGAGGACATGGCCGCGGTGATGGACACGCTGATCGGCGCGCGGCCCGACGCGATCCAATGCGCCTATGGCCAGGCGGATCTGCTGCAGAGCCGTCCGGAGAAGGACAAGCCCGCGCTGGTCATGCGGATCGACATGGGCAACCCCTACAACGACCAGCGGCATCGGGTGATGTGGTCGATGCTGCAGAATGCCGACGAGCCGATCATCGGTGCGCTCGAGATGGATGCCGCAGCCGTGGTGGTCAATCTGTTCATGCTGCCCGATGAACCCGAGCTGTTCCGCCAATGCGTCGAGAATATCTCGCGCGTACGCGCGGCCTGCCACAAGTACGGCATGCCGCTGATGATCGAGCCGCTGGTGATGCTGCCCAACGATGTGCGCGGCGGCTATCAGGTGGATGGCGATGCGGAAAAGATCGTGACGCTTGTCCGGCTTGCCTCGGAAATGGGGGCCGACATCATCAAGGCGGACCCGACTGCAAATCCCGAGGATTTCCACCGGGTGGTCGAGGCCGCGCGGGTGCCGGTGCTCGTGCGCGGCGGCGGCAGGGAGGACCTGCGCCAGGTGCTGGAGAAATCCGCCGCGCTCATGGCGCAGGGCGCCAAGGGCATGGTCTATGGCCGCAACATCTATCAGCATGACAATCCGAAGGCCGTGGTCTCGGCGCTGATGGCAATGATCCATCAGGGCGCGGGCGGCGAAGAAGCGTGGGACATCTACAACCGTGGCTGACAACAGGACATATCTGCTGGGGCTCGACGCCGGCAACACCGTGATCAAGGCCGTGCTCTTCGACCTGGAGGGCCGGCAGATCGCCATGCACGCGCTGGACGGGCGGTCCTCGACGCCGCAGCCCGGCCATGTCGAACGCGACCTCAATGAGCTCTGGGCGAATGCCTGTGTGGCGATCCGCACCTGCATCGAGAGCGCTGGCATAGAGCCGTCGCAGATCGCGGCGATCGGCTGCGCGGGCCATGGCAACGGGCTCTATCTTCTGGACGGCTCCGGCGCGCCGCTCATCGGGATCCAGTCCCTGGACACCCGCGGACAACGCGTCGCCGCGGAGCTTGGCGACGCGTCGGGCGATGCCCTGCACGCGCTATGCCTGCAGAAACCATGGTCCGCTCAGACCCCCACCCTTCTTGCCTGGGTCAGGCAGAACCTGCCCGAACTTTATGCCGAGGCCGGGACGTTGCTGCTGTGCAAGGACTTCATCAACTTCCGCCTGACGGGCGAGTTGACCAGCGACAGCTCGGACATGTCGGGCTGCGGGCTGCTGCGGATGCCGGACTGCGCCTATGACGACACGCTGCTGGACCTCTACGGACTCTCGGACGCGCGCCCGCTTCTGCCGCGCCTCGTCGACCCCAGCGAGATCGCCGGACGGGTGAGCGCCGGGGCCGCCGACCAGACCGGTCTCGCCGAGGGCACACCGGTCATCGGCGGGTTCTTCGACGTGGTCTCCAGCGCCATGGGGTCCGGGGTGGTCGCCCCCGGCGAGGCCTCAATTATCGTCGGGACCTGGAGCATCAACCAGGTGTTCTCTTCGGCCCCGGTGGTGAATGACAGCGTCTTCATGGCTGCCGGCTTCGGCCCCGAGCGCTTCGTGAACATCGACTCCAGCGCCACCTCCGCCGCCAACCTCGAATGGTACGTGCGGGAATTCGTCGAGCGTGGCGGGCATCACCCCGATCCGTTCGGCCACTGCAATGCCCGGGTCGCCGAGGTGGTGCCGGCCGAGGATGACCCGCTGTTTCACCCCTTCCTCTACGGATCGGGCGAGGGCGCGGAATTCCGTGCCGGCTTCTACGGGATCGCCGGATGGCACACGGAAGGGCATCTGCTGCGCGCGCTGATGGAGGGTGTGATGTTCGAGCATCGACGCCACATCGAGACCCTGAAGCGCGCAGGTGTGTGCTTTGATCACGCTGCGCTCTCAGGCGGCGGCTCGCGCAGCCCGGTGTGGCCGCAGATGTTCGCGGACGGCATCCAGGTTCCGGTGTGCGTCGCGGAGGCGCAGGAGACCGGTGCACTTGGCGCCGCCATCGGGGCGGGCGTCGGGGCGGGGATTTTCGATACCTACGAGAGCGGCATCGCGGCCATGACCCGTGTCAGCGCGAGCTACAAGCCGGACCCTGCCATGGCGGCCCATTACGAGGCCCGCTACCGCCGCTATCTCGACCTGCGCGATGCCATGCGTCCGTTCTGGGCCCGCGGCTGAGCGAGCGGAGGCAGATATCATGACAAGGCCACAGCCTCTTGAAGGCGATTACGACTACATCATCGTCGGGGCAGGAACTGCGGGCTGCGTTCTTGCCAACCGGCTGAGCGCCGACCCGAAATGTCGTGTGCTCCTGCTCGAAGCGGGCGGGTCGGACAATTATCACTGGGTGCATATTCCCGTCGGGTATCTCTATTGCATCGGCAATCCCCGCACCGACTGGATGATGACCACCGCCGCCGAGCCCGGGCTCAACGGCCGCCGTCTCGCCTACCCGCGCGGCAAGCTTCTGGGAGGATGCAGTTCGGTCAACGGCATGATCTACATGCGCGGCCATGCCGCCGACTACGATCGCTGGCGTCAGCTCGGCAATCCTGGCTGGGCATGGGACGACGTGCTGCCCTATTTCATCAAGTCGCAGGACCACCACGCCGGGGCGAGCCCCCTGCACGGGGCGGGCGGCGAATGGAAGGTGTCGCGGCAGAAGCTGGAGTGGGAAATCCTGCGCGCCGTGCAGGAAGGGGCGAAGGAATTCGGCATCGAGCCCCGCGCTGACTTCAATGATGGCAGCAATGAAGGCTCGGGCTTCTTCGAGGTGAACCAGCGCAACGGCGTGCGTTGGAACACCGCCAAGGGCTTCCTGAGACCGGCGATGAGGCGCCCGAACCTTCGCGTGATGACCCATGCGGAAACCGAGAGGGTGCTCATCGAGGGACGGCAGGTGACCGGCGTCCGTTTTCGCCACAAGGGGCGCGTGCATGAAGCGTGCGCGAAAGCCGAAGTCCTCTTGGCGGCGGGGACGATCAATTCGCCCAAGCTGCTGGAGCTTTCGGGAATCGGCGATCCGCGTCTTCTTGGGGAACTCGGGATCGACGTCCGCCATGCCCAGCCCGGGGTCGGCGCGAACCTTCAGGACCATCTCCAGATCCGCACCGTCTTCCGCGTCAGCAACACGGTGACGCTGAACGAGGTGGCGAATTCGCTGCGCGGCAAGCTGCGCATCGCGGCCGAATACGCGCTTCGCCGGAGCGGTCCGATGTCCATGGCCCCAAGCCAGTTCGGCATGTTCACCCGCTCTGACCCCTCGCTCGACATGCCCGATCTCGAGTATCATGTCCAACCGCTCTCCACCGACAAGCTGGGCGATCCGCTGCACCGCTTCCCGGCCATCACCGTATCGGTCTGCAACCTGCGGCCGGAGAGCGTCGGTTCGAGCCATATCACCAGCGCTGCGGCGGACCGGCAGCCGGAGATCCGCCTCAACTATCTCAGCGCCGACGCCGACCGGCGCATCGCGCTGGCCTCCATCCGACAGGCGCGGCAGATCATGACGGCCCGTGCGCTGGCCCCCTATGCACCGCAGGAGATCCTGCCCGGCCCGGCCGTCGTGGGCGACCCGGACCTGCTGGAGGCGGCGGGCAACATCGCGACAACCATCTTTCACCCGGTCGGCACCTGCCGGATGGGAAGTGACCCGGCAGCGGTGGTCGACCCCAAGCTGCGCGTCAGGGGGGTGAACGGCCTGCGTGTGGTCGATGCCTCGATCATGCCGCGGATTGTATCCGGCAACACGGCCTCGCCAGTGGTGATGATCGCCGAGAAAGCCGCTGATATGATCCAGCAGTCCTAGAAGGGCGGTGTCACGCGAGCGACAGGACTGCCACTGCGGATCTGCCCCCGCGCGTGGTCCGGGCCGGATGGCGCGGCCCTATGAATCGCATCGATCCGAGATTTACCGTCCAAGACCTTTCGCACTCGGAGACCAATACACTGAAGGCACTCCTAAGCGCGCAAGTCGTGTCATCTATGCTTACACGAATGCGCTTGTGTGGACAGGGGAAGGGCCGATAGATTGCGGAGGTCTTAGGTACCTCAGTGACTTTGGAGAGAACTCTATGAAAAACCAGACGCTTTGGGCTGCGCTGGCGGTTTCTGCCGCTATGACTGCAGGCTCCGTCTCCGCGCAGGAAATGTCCTTCTTCCGCATCGGTACCGGCGGCACCGCCGGCACCTACTACCCGATCGGCGGCCTGCTCGCGAACGCGATCTCCTCGCCTCCGGGCTCGCGCGCCTGTGAAGAGGGCGGCTCCTGCGGCGTTCCGGGGCTCGTTGCCTCGGCACTCTCCGCGAACGGCTCGGTGGCCAACATCAACGCGATCGCCGGCGGCACGCTGGAATCCGGCTTCTCGCAGTCGGACGTCGCAACCTGGGCCTTCACCGGCACAGGCATCTGGGACGGCAAGGAGCCGGTCGAATCGCTGCGCGCCATCGCCAACCTCTACCCGGAATCGATCCACCTCGTGGCCAGCGCCGACTCCGGCATTGCCTCGGTCGCGGACCTGAAGGGCAAGCGCGTCTCGATGGACGAGCCGGGCTCCGGCACTCTGGTTGACGCCCGCATCATCCTCGAGGGTTACGGCCTCTCCGAGTCCGACGTTAAGGCCGAGTTCCTCAAGCCCGACCAGGCTGCAGACCGCATGCGCGACGGTGCCATGGACGCGTTCTTCTTCGTCGGCGGCTACCCGGCGGGCGCAATCGCCGAGCTGTCCAGCCAGCACGACGTGACCATCGTCCCGATCAGCTGCGACGAGGCCCCCTCGATCTGCGAAACCTACGGCTTCTTTGCTTCCGACACGATCCCGGGCGGCACCTACGAAGGCACCGCCGACGACGTGAACACGCTGTCCGTTGGTGCGCAATGGATCACCTCGGCCGACCAGCCCGAAGAGCTGATCTACGGCATCACCAAGGCGCTGTGGAACGACAACACGCGCAAGCAACTGGATGCCGGCCACGCCAAGGGCAAAGCGATCACCAAGGACACCGCCCTCAACGGTATCGGCATCCCGCTGCACCCCGGCGCCGAGCGCTTCTACAAGGAGGCCGGCCTGCTGACCGAGTGATCGGACACAGCTGACCACCGTCACGTCCGGGGCCGCGCATCGTCGTGGCCCCGGCTTGCTTTGGGAATCCGCGCCCCCGCCGCGGCCCCTGCCCCGACCACCTGACATCCCGGAGCCCCGATGACCCAGGACCGACCTCAACCGCTGACGGATGGTGACGACATCCGCAGCCTCAGCGCCGAAGAGCTTCAGGCGCTGGAAGAAAAATTCGACCCCGAGCTGCGGTTCCGGGTGCTGGCGAAACCGCTGGCCATCGCGGCCGGGGTGATCCTCTTCGCCCTGTCGTGTTATCACTATTACACCGCCGGTTTCGGCATTCCGCAGGCCACCACGCACCGCGGCCTGCACTTGGGCGCGACGCTGCTGCTGGTGTTCCTCAGCTTCTCCGCCTTCGGACGGAAGGAAATCCGCCCCTCGGTGCTCGCGCCTGGCGGGCTGCCGATCACGGATTGGATCCTGATGCTGGCCGGGGCGACAGCCGCGCTCTACGTGCCATGGATCTACGCAGACCTGGCGTTCCGCGTCGGCAACCCGCTGCCCATCGATGTCGCCATGGGCACGATCCTGATCGTGGTCCTGCTCGAGGCGGTGCGCCGCTCCATGGGGTGGCCGCTGCCGGTGATCGCGCTGCTCTTTATCGCCTACGCCTATTTCGGCCAGTACATGCCGGGCATCCTCGTGCACCCCGGCGCGAGTTGGTCGAACATCGTCAATCACCTCTACCTGACCTCGCAGGGCATCTACGGCACCGCGCTCGGGGTGATCGCGACCTATGTGTTCCACTTCGTGTTGTTCGGGGTGATGGCGACGCGGATCGGTCTGGGACAGCTCTTCATCGATATCGCCTCGGCACTGGCCGGTCGCTATGCTGGCGGTCCGGCCAAGGTCTCGGTCGTGTCCTCGGCGCTGCTCGGCTCGATTTCCGGCTCGTCGATCGCGAACACCGTCACCACCGGCTCGCTGACGATCCCGGCGATGATCCGCATCGGCTATCCGCGCCACTTCGCGGCCGCCGTCGAGGCCGCCTCGTCCACCGGCGGGCAGATCACGCCGCCGGTGATGGGGGCGGTCGCCTTCCTGATGATCGAATACCTCGGCGTGCCGCTCACCACGATCCTGACCGCTGCGCTGGTCCCGGCCTTCATGCACTTCTTCGGGGTTCTCGTGCAGGTTCACCTGGAGGCACGCCGCCTCGGCCTGCGCGGACTGTCGGCCTCCGAGCTGCCGAACGCATGGAAGGTGCTCAAGGCCGGCTGGCTGTCGGTCGTGCCGCTGGTGATCCTCGTGGCCGTGCTGCTGTCCGGCCGCACGCCCTTCGCCGCGGCCTTCTACTCTATCACCGCCTGCATAATCGTCTTGGCGATCCAGCAGATCATGGCCGGCGGTCTTGCCGAAGGCATCAAGGGCACCGTCCGCGGTGTCTGGGAAGGCTTCATCCTCGGCGCCCGCCAGTCGCTCGCGGTGACCGCCGCCGCCGCCCTGGTCGGCGTGGTGATCGGCGTCGTGACCCTGACCGGCGTCGGCTTCAAGATCGCCTACATGGTGACCGGCGTCGCCTCCGGCTGGGCCACGGAAGTCTCGGGCTGGCTGTCTGTTCTGCCGGTCGAGATCATGGGCGTGCAGACCCTGACGCTGCTCTTCACCCTGATCCTGACGGCAATCGTCTGCATCCTGATGGGCTGCGGCATCCCGACCACGGCGAACTACATCATCATGGTCGCCGTCGCCGCCCCCGTGCTGGGTCTGCTACAGGTGGAGCCGCTGGTCGCCCACTTCTTCGTGTTCTACTACGGGGTGCTGGCGGATGTGACACCGCCCGTGGCAATGGCGGCCTACGCAGGGGCGGGCATCGCGGGAGCCAACGCCTTCAAGGCGGGGAACACAGCCTTCCGCCTGTCCATGGGCAAGGCACTGGTGCCGTTCATCTTCGTCTTCCAGCCTGCGTTGCTGCTCGTCACCGACGGGTTCACCTGGTCTGCCTTCTTCCTCGCCTTCAGCGGCGCGGTCCTGGGCATCTGGGCGCTGTCGGCCGCGGTCTCCAATTGGTTGTTCGCGCCGCTCCACTGGCTGGAACGAGCCGTACTGGCCTTTGCCGCGATCCTGCTGGTCGCTCCCAATATTACGGCGACGATCATCGGAATCGTACTGATCCTGCCCACCGCGTTCCGGCAGTTGGCCGCAAACCGGCGACAGACGGCCTGACCCTCAGGGCCACCAAGAGCAGAGAAGCCACGTGGGAAATCACGTGGCTTTTCTTTGTGCCGCGGCGGATTTCTGCACGGACCACGCCTTTGCGACCATTGCGTCGTCCCAGGAGCGATGCAGGCGCCCGCCGCCGGGCCGAAATGTTTCGATCACGCGTCGATGCACGGCCGGCCCATCGCGTCAATCTTCGCGGTAGATGGCCAGGACAGGCAACTCTCCCTCGCGCACACTGGCGCGGTACATGCCCTCGCAGTTGAAGGGCATCGCGATGCTGCCGTCATGCGCCACGGCAACCACCCCGCCCGAGCCGTCGTGGTCGTGCAGGTCATTCATCACCACATGTGTCGCGGCGTCCTCCAGCGTTTCGCCAAGGAACCTCATCCGCGCGGCAATTTCGCTGCCCGCCGTGTAGCGGATGAAAATCTCGCCATGGCCGGTGCCCGAGACCGCGCAGGTGGCGTTCTCGGCGAAGGTTCCCGCTCCCGGCAGCGGCGTGTCGCCGACCCGCCCGGGCAGCTTGGCGGTCATGCCCCCGGTCGAGGTCGCGGCCGCGAGGTTGCCCGCGCGATCGCGCGCCACCGCCCCCACCGTGCCGTGACGGCGTGCGGGATCGTCGCTCTCCTCGCCCTTGCGGCGCATCTCCAGCGTCTCCTGCAGCGCGTCCCACCGCGCCTGGGTGAAGAAGTAGTCGCGGTCCTCGAAGGGCAGCCCGGCGTCGCGCGCCACTTGCAGCGCGTTCGGGCCGATGAGCAGCACATGCGGCGTGCGTTCCATCACCGCACGAGCGGCGCGCACCGGGTTGCGCGGGCCGCAGATGCCCGCGACGGCCCCGGCGCTGCGGTCGCGCCCGTCCATCACGCAGGCGTCCATCTCCTGCACGCCTTCGGTGGTGAAGACCGCGCCGCGCCCGGCGTTGAACAGCGGCTCATCCTCCAGCGCGCAGACCGCGGCGGTCACCGCGTCCATCGCGCTTCCGCCGCTCCGCAGCACCGCCTCGCCCGCCTCGAGCGCGCGGGCCAGCCCGGCCTCATAGGCGGCTTCCTTTTCGGGGGTCATCCGCGACTTGAGGATGGTCCCGGCCCCGCCGTGGATCGCCAGCGAATATGTGGTCATTTCGGTCCTTTCAGCCCGGCCTCTTCGGCGCAATAGCGGGCAATCTCGGCATGGGTGGCGACCCAGCAGTCGCCCGTGGCGGTGATGTGCTCGAGCAGCGCCTCGAGGATGAAGATGCGCGAGCGGTAGCCGGTGATATGGGGGTGCATGGTGAGCAGGAACAGCCCGCCCTCGGCCCGCGCCCCGTCGAACTCGCGGCGGAAGATGTCGAGCACATCGGCGGGCGGCGTATAGGGCCGCTGCGCGCCGAAGCGGTTCATCATGAAATAGACGGCGTCGTCGCGGATCCACTCCACCGGCAACTCGACGATGCCCGTCGGCTCGCCCGCGTCGAGGATCTCGAAGGGATCGTCGTCGTTGAAGAGCGAACTGTCGTAGAGCAGCCCCAGCTCACGCGCGATCTTCAGCGTGACCTGCGAGTAGTCCCAGGACGGCGTGCGCATCCCAACCGGGCGCGTCCCGGTGATCTTTTCCAGCGTGTCGGCGGAGCGCAGCATCAGCTCGCGCTCAACCTCGGGCGGCACCTGCGTGTTGCGCTCGTGGATCCAGCCGTGCAGGCCGATCTCGTGGCCCTCCTGCGCCAGCATCCGCTGTTCCTCGGGATGCAGCAGCGCCGCGACGGCGGGAACGAAGAAGCTCGCCTTCACGTCAAACCGGTCGAGCACCTGCTTGATCCGCGGGATGCCGCGCCGCGCGCCGTATTCGCCCCAGCCGAGCCGGGCGATCGAGGTGCCGCCGTCGCGCAGCTCGTTGGTTTCATGGTCGCTGTCGAAGCTGAGCGCCACGGCGCAGCGCGCGCCGCCCGGCCAGCGCTCCGGCAGCAGGCTGCGCCCTGCGCGCACCTGCCCCACCAGCCCGCGCCACTGCGCCTCGTCCCATTCGTGCGGCTCGCTCATGCGTGTCCTCCGTCCACGGACAACACCTGCCCGCTGATCCACTCCGCCGCCTCCGAGGCCAGGAAGGCCACGGCACCGGCGATATCCTCGGGCCGGCCAAGCCGCCGCGTGTGAATGCCGTTCAGCACGGCTTTCTGGCGTTCGGGGCCAAAGGCCTCCCACTGTTTCTCGGTCGAGGGGTTCGACAGCACGAAGCCCGGCGCAACCGAGTTGACGGTGATCCCCTGCGGCCCCAGTTCCAGCGCAAGCTGCCGGGTCAGCCCGACCAGCGCATGTTTCGCCGAGGCATAGGCCTGGATGCCCGTCAGGCTGGGTCGCAGCCCGGCGCCCGACGAGATGGTGACGATCCGCCCCGCCCCCCCGCGCCTTCATCCCCGGCGCCACCGCCTGCGCGCACCACATGGCGGCGTCGACATTGGCACGGAAGATGGCGTGCCAATCCTCCTCGGCGATCTCCTCGATCGGGCGCCCCACCTGGCCGCGCACCCCGCCAGCCGAGGTGACCAGCACGTCGATCCGCCCATGCCGCGCCAGCACCTCGGCGATCGCCGCCCCTGCACTGTCGCGGCTGCCCAAATCGGCGGCGTGCAGGCTCATGCCCTCGGCGCCGAGCGGCGCCATGCCCCCCCAGATCGATGTCGAGCGCCGCGACCTGCGCGCCCGAGGCGGCGAAGCGCCGTGCGATGGCGGCGCCGATGCCCTGCGCCGCGCCGGTGACGGCGACGACCTTGCCTTCGAAACTCAGGTGCATAGCGGCAGCATCTCCGTCACCAGATTGGCGGACTGCGTGCGCCGGCCTTCCTCGATGTCATGGATCAGCTCGACCATCCGCGCCAGCGCCGGCACCTCGATGCCATGCGTGTGGCCCAGCCCGACCATCACCCCGATCTGCGCGTCGACCTCAGTTCGGCGCTTGCGCACCGCAAGGTCGCGCCAGATGCCGGAATGGGTCTTCGCGGTCTTGCGGTTGTGCGCGACCATCTTGTCCATCGAAGCGTCGATGGCGGCGCGGTCCCCGGCACGAAAGGCATCGGGGTCGAAGCCGTTGAAGCCGAGCGGCGTGACGCCCTCGGCGGCAGCCAGCGACATCACCTCGTGGCCGAGCCGCGCGTAGACCTCGCGGTGCTCGGGCCGGGCCATGGCGTCGGACATGCTGTCGGGCGTCAGCGCGGTGCAGAAGAGCAGCGCGCCATAGCCCATCTTGCCCCAGAGATAGCCCCAGATGTTGTCGGTCAGCACCGCCTCGGGCTCGAGGACCGACAGCAGCGCGTGGACCTCTCGGGCGCGGTCGGTGATCTGCCCGTCAAGCTCGCCCACCGCCACCGCGGCCCGGTTGCCGAAGAGAATTCGCCCCGGCTCCAGCCAGTCGGCGCCGTAGTTGACGAAGCAGCCGACGGTATTTTCCGCACCGATCCGCGCCGCGATGACCCGCTCGTTGAGCCCGTTCTGCGCCGAGACCACGTACCCGCCCGGCGCCAGATGCGGCAGCAGCATCTCCAGCGCCGCCTCGGTCACATGCGCCTTCACCGCAAGGATGATGATCTCATAAGTGCCGGTCAGCTCCTCCGGGGTGCTGGCGGGCAGCACCTGGGTGAACTCCTCGACCGGCCCTTCGATGCGCAGCCCGCTGGTGCGCATGGCCTTGACGTGCTCGGGCACGATGTCGACCATGTGCACCGCCCGCCCGGCGCGGGCGAGATAGGCGCCGAGAATACCCCCGATCGCCCCCGCGCCCCAAATCAGGACCGGCCGCGCGCTCATGCCCAGTCCCCATCGAGCAGCGCGCGGGTCTCTTCCACGGCCACGGTCCAGAGCCGGTCGGTCTCGGCGTCGGGTTTCTGGTAGACCCCGCCGTAGTTGCCATCGCCGATCAGCGCGCGCACCCCGGCGGCGTCGCGGTCGCGCAGCCGCTCGAAGGGCACGAAAGGCTTCTGCATCTCGGGCAGCTCCCGCCCCGGCAGCCGCGTCCAGGGGAAGTTCTCCATCCAGCTCGCGTGGCTGGCCACCGGGTCGATCTCCTGCACGCAGGCCCAGGTCTTCGGCGCGCGCCACCAGTCATGGAAGCGGCAGCGGGCGCCCGGGTTGGCTTGCATCCATTCCATGGTGACCGGCTGCACCGGGCTGTTGCCGCCGTGACCGTTGACGATGAGGATGCGGCGGAAGCCGGTGGCGTAAAGGCTGTCGAGAATATCCCGCACCACGGCGGCATAGGTCGCGAGCTTCAGCGTCACGCTGCCGGGGAATGCCATGAAGTAGGGAGTCAGCCCGTAGGCCAGCGCTGGGAAGACCGGCACGCCGAGCGGCTCGGCGGCATCGGCAGCGACCTTTTCCGACAGGATCGAGTCGACCGAGAGGCTCAGGTAGGCGTGTTGCTCGGTGCTGCCGAGCGGCAGCACGCAGCGGTCGTCGGTCTCGAGGTATGTCTCGATCTCGAACCAGTTGCTTTCCGAAATCCTCAAGTCAGTCTTCCTTCTTGCTGGTCAGTCGCAGGCGATGGTCCTCGATGGCCGGCAGAAGCTCGGACCGGACGGACTTGTTGTCGGGGGTGTGGCGATACTCAAAGGCGGTCTGACCGGGCCGCAGCCCTTCGCGCAGGTAGTCGGTCCCGGTGGCATAGACGAGCACGTCACCCTCGGCGATCAGCGCCTCGGCGCCCGGCTCGCCGCGCACCGCCATGGAGACATCGGAGACATGCGGCGCAAAGCGCCGGATGCCCGCCTTCATGATGGTGACGAACTCGGGGAAATAGGAATAGCCGACGACCCTCGCATCGGTGGGCAGCGAAGCCAGCGCCACCCGCGTCGCCTCGTCCGGGATCAGCGTCAGACCGTAGACCGCCGCCTCGGGAAACAGCTCGCGCGCCGCGCCGAGCAGCGTGCGGGGCGCGACCACGACGTCGATCCCCTGCGGCGGCGCGCCGCGCAGCTCCGACAGCACGCCCGAGATCATCTCATCGCCGTCCGCCAGACGCGGGCGCAGCGCGGCGGCATAGGCCTCGGTCGCATCGTGGAAATTGCCGAGCATCAGCAATCGCAGCGACCGGCGCTTGCGGGACTGCGCGGTAGAGACGCGCGTGGCCAGATCGTCGGCGCTGAAGCCGCAGTGCTGCCCCACCCGGATCAGCTCGGCGATCAACTCGTCGAGTCTGCGCAACTGCGAGGCGCAGGTGACCCCCGCCCCGGCGGCGACGAAGGTGCCCGAGCCGACGCGCCCCTCGATGTGCCCCGCCTCCTGCAGCGTTGCGTAAACCGTGCTGACGGTGACCGGCGAAATGCCGAGCCGCGCCGCCATCACCCGCACAGACGGAAGCCGCGCGCCGGCGGGAAGCTCGCCCGAGGCGATGCCGAATTCCAGCGCCCCGCGCAGCTGCACAGAGACCTGCACCGACGAATCGCGGTCGATCGCCTCGGCGATGCGGTTCAGGGATTGATCGAGTTGGGCCTGTTTCCTGCTCATTTCGTCACAATGCATTTAAACACTTTAACTGCCAAGTGTTATGTTTTTCCCTGCACATTATTCGTGCATACCATCCTCACCCAATCACTCGTATCAACATTTCCTTGACCGTATCAATATCTGACCACAGTGTAACAACATCAAATAACACAATAAGGGAGTTTCAAGATGACACGAGCGACACTCAAGTCCGCCGTCGCGGCTTTGGCCCTGCTGGGGACAGCATCGACGGCCATGGCGGACGATCTGGTGATCGGCCTGCGCGCCGGCCCCGATTCCATTGACCCGCATTGGTCCACCCTCGGCAGCCAGGCCGAAGCCCTGCGCCACATCTACGACACGCTGGTCGACGTGGATGACAACCTGCAGCTAAAGCCGGGTCTCGCCCTGTCCTGGGAAGCCGTGGATGACACGACCTGGGACTTCAAGCTGCGCGAAGGCGTGAAATTCCACGACGGCAGCGACTTCACCGCCGAGGACGTGAAATTCTCGATCGAGCGCATCCCCGAAGTCACCGGCCCGATGTCGATGACGCTCTACACCAAATACGTCGACAGCGTCGAAGTGGTGGACGACTACACGCTGCGAATTCACACCAAGGGCATCGCCCCGGCCCTGCCGAACGACTTCACCCGCCTGTTCGTCGTGCCCTCCGAGACCGGCATGGAAGCGCGCAACGAGGAGTTCAACTCTGGCGCCAAGGCGATCGGCACCGGCCCCTACACCTTTGTCTCCTGGCAGCCCAAGGGCGATCTCGTGCTCGAGAAATTCGACGGCTACTGGGCCGAGACGCCGGAATGGGACAAGGTCATCCGCAAGGAGATCCCCGACGATGCCGCCCGCGTCGCCGCGCTGCGCTCGGGCGAGGTCGACATGATCAACTACGTGCCCGCCTCCGACTACCTGGCAATGAAGAACGATTCCGGTCTCGAGACCTTCATCTCGGACTCGGTCTACATCCTCAACGTGCAGCCCTCGGTCGTCGATGAAGAGCCGCAGCCGATCACGCTCAACGGCGAGCCGGTCGACGGCAACCCGCTGCAGGATGTGCGCGTGCGCAAGGCGCTGGACCTCGCGATCAACCGCGACGTGCTGGTCAATGTCGTCCTCGAAGGCCTCGGCACCCCCGCCAACCAGCTGATGCCCGAGGGCTTCTTCGGCTACTCCGACAAGATCGGCGCCCGCGAGTACGACATCGAGCAGGCCAAGGCCCTGCTGGCCGAAGCCGGCTATCCCGACGGGTTCGAGATCGACTTCACCTGCACCAACAACCGGGTTCCCGGTGACGCCGTGGTCTGCGAGGCCCTGGCCCAGATGTGGTCGCGCCTCGGGCTGAAGGTGAAGGCGCAGGCGCTCAATGGCACCGTTTTCTTCCCGGCCGCGGCGCGGAAGGAATACACCATGGCCATGTCCGCCTGGGGCACGCTGACCGGCGAGGCGGCCTACACTTACGGCGCGCTCGCCCACAGCCCGGACGAGGAAAAGGGCTTCGGCAACTTCAACCGCACCGGCTATTCGAACCCCGAGTTCGACAAGGTCTTCGACGAGGGCGCGCAGACGCTCGACCCCGAGGCGCGCCGCAAGCTCTATGAAGAAGCCTCCTATATCGCGATGGAAGACCGGGCTCTGATCCCGACGGTCATCCTGCAGACGGTCTGGGCGGCGGACGCCGCCTCGCTGACCTTCGCGCCGCGCGTCGACCAGGAGACCCGCGCCTACGAGATCTGGCCGGCCAAGTGATCCGGACGCACCACTGATAAAGGGGGGCGCCCACCCGGGCGCCCCTGCCTGCAACCGCGCGGCGGGCCGCTTCCGCCGCGCGCCGTCACCGACAAGGGGCCCCAATGCTAGGATATCTCGCCAGGCGTCTCGCCCAGGCCGTGGTCGTGGTCTTTGCCATGTCGATCATCGTCTTCGTCGGCGTCTACGCCATCGGCAACCCGATCGACGTGCTGATCGACCCCGGCGCGACACAGGAGATCCGCGCCAAGCTGATCGCCCAGTACGGGCTCGACCAACCGCTCTGGCGGCAGTATTTCACCTTCCTCGCCAATGTCGCGCAGGGCGATCTCGGCACCTCGATGGTCTACAACATCCCGGTGGTCGACCTGGTCTTCTCGCGCCTTCCCGCGACGCTGGAGCTGGTCTTCGTGTCTGTCTGCATCGCGACCTTCATCGGCATACCGGCTGGGCTCTACGCCGGCTACAAGCCGGGCAGCCTCGCCGCCCGCGCGATCATGGCGCTTTCGGTGCTGGGCTTTTCGGTGCCGACCTTCTGGATCGGCATGCTGCTGATCATGGCCTTCGCGGTGAACCTCGGCTGGCTGCCCTCGGGCGGGCGCGGCGATGTCGGCAGTCTCTTCGGCATCCCCACCTCGCTGGCCACCGCCGACGGCTGGAGCCACGTGATCATGCCCGCACTGAACCTGTCGCTGTTCAAGATGGGCCTGCTGATCCGCCTGACCCGCGCCGGCATGGTCGAGGCGATGCAGACCGACTACGTGAAATTCGCCCGCGCGCAGGGGCTGCCCGACCGGCAGATCGTGTTCAACCACGTGCTGCGCAATATCTCGATCCCGATCGTCACGGTCTTTGGCCTCGAGCTCGGCTCGACCCTCGCCTTCGCCGTGGTCACCGAGAGCGTCTTTACCTGGCCCGGCGTCGGCAAGCTGATCATCGACTCGATCCTGCAGCTCGACCGGCCGGTGATGGTCACCTACCTGGTGCTGGTGGTGATCCTCTTCGTGCTGATCAACCTCGTGGTCGATCTTGTCTACGCTCGGCTCGACCCGCGCGTGCGCCTCAAGGGGAAAGCCTGATGTCCGACACCGCTTCCATGGCGCAGGCCACCCTGCCCCTGCCACCCACGCCCGAGACCGAAACCCGCGCGCAGCGGTTGCGCAACTTCTGGGCCGACTACCGCCGCTCGCCGGTGGCCGTGGCCTCGCTGGTGGTGATCCTGCTGCTGGCCTTCGTCTCCTTCGGCGCGCCGCTGGTCTCGCCGCAGGATCCCTACGACATGGCCGCGCTCGACTGGATGGACGCCTTCCTGCACCCCGGCGAGACCGGCTCGGGCGGCTACACCCACCTTCTTGGCACCGACAACGCCGGGCGCGACATGCTCTCGGCGATCTTCTACGGGCTGCGCACCAGCTTCGTGATCGGCCTCTCCGCCGGGGCGCTGGCGCTCTTCACCGGCATTTGCGTCGGGCTCACCGCGGCCTATTTCGGCGGCCGGGTGGAAAGCCTGCTGATGCGCATCGTCGATCTGCAGCTGTCGATGCCCGCGATCCTGCTGGCGCTGGTGCTGGTTGCGATGCTGGGACAGGGCGTCGGGCAGATCATCCTGGCGCTGGTCGTCGCGCAATACGCCTATTTCGCCCGCACCACCCATGGCGCCGCCACCGTCGAGCGCAGCAAGGACTACATCGAGGCCGCGCGCTCGACGCCGCTGCCGACCCGCCGCGTGCTGTTCCGCCACCTGCTGCCCAACGTCATGCCGCCGCTGATCGTGGTCGCCACGGTGCAGGTCGCCAGCGCCATCGCGCTCGAGGCCACGCTCTCCTTCCTCGGGGTCGGCCTGCCGCTGACCGAGCCCTCGCTCGGCTCGCTGATCTCGAACGGCTTCAAGTACATCCACTCGGACCGCTACTGGCTGTCCATCTATCCGGGGATATTCCTGATGATCACCGTGGTTGCGATCAATCTCGTCGGGGACCAGGTGCGCAGCGTGCTCGACCCGCGGAGGCAACGATGACCGCCGCGCTCGAGGTCCGCGGTCTCACCACCCGCTTCGAGACCCGCAAGGGCCCGGTCACCGCCGTCAACGACGTCAGCTTCTCGGTGCAGCCGGGGCGCATCATGGGGCTGGTCGGCGAAAGCGGTTCGGGCAAGAGCGTCACCGGCTTTTCGGTGCTCGGGCTGATCGACGAGCCGGGGCGCGTCACTGGCGGGCAGGTGCTGGTGCAGGGGACCGACCTGCGCGCGCTGCCGCCCGACGCGCTGCGCCGGATGCGCGGCAGCAAGGTCTCGATGGTCTTCCAGGACCCGATGATGACGCTGAACCCGGTGCTGCGCGTCGGCGACCAGATGGCCATGGCGGTGCGGGTGCACGAGAAGATGAGCAAGCGCGCCGCCTGGGACCGCGCCCGGCAGGCGCTCGAGACCGTGGGCATCCCCGCCCCCGCCGAGCGGCTGCAGGCCTATCCGCACCAGCTTTCGGGAGGGATGCGCCAGCGCGTCGCCATCGCCATGGCGCTGCTGCACCGTCCCGCGGTGATCATCGCCGACGAGCCGACCACCGCGCTCGACGTGTCGATCCAAGGGCAGATCCTTGCCGAGGTGCGCCGGCTAGCCGACGAGACCGGCACGGCAATCGTCTGGGTCACCCATGACCTTGCCGTGATCTCCTCGCTCGCCGACGACATCTCGGTGATGTACGCCGGGCGCATCGTCGAGAGCGGCACCGCCGAGCAGGTGATTGGCAGCCCGCGTCACCCCTACACCCGCGGGCTCATCGACAGCGTACCAAGCCTGCACGAACCCGGCGCCAAGCTGCCGCAGATCCCCGGCGCGACCCCGCAGCTGGCGAACCTGCCCTCCGGCTGCCCGTTCCGCCCGCGCTGCGCCTTCGCCACCGAGGCCTGCGCCAGCCCCCCCTCCCCTGCACGAGGCGCATGGGCGCCACGTCCTGTGCCATCATCCGCTGGAGGCGATATGACCGACCCCTTGCTGAAGATCGACACCGTCTCGAAGCGGTTCAGCCGCAAGCCGGGCCTGCTGGGCCGCGGCATCGACCGGATCACCGGCCGCAGCTCGGAAAGCACCGTGCACGCGCTGACCGATGTGTCGCTCGAGGTGACGCGCGGCGAGGTTCTGGGCATCGTCGGCGAATCCGGCTGTGGCAAGTCCACCCTCGGGCGGATCGTCGCGGGCATCTACGCCCCGACCGAGGGCGCGGTCACGCTGGACGGCACTCCGGTGGCCCGCGGTTCGGACCACGGCATCGAGAAGCTGACCACCCGTGTGCAGATGATCCACCAGGATCCCTTCGCCAGTCTCAACCCGCGCATGAAGGTCGGCGAGACCATCGCCGAGGGACCGCGCGTGCACCGCATCGTCGAGCCCGCCCGCCTGCGCGCCCGGGTCGCGGAATTGCTGGAGCAGGTCGGGCTCGAGGGCGCCTATGCAGACCGCCTGCCGCACCAATTCTCGGGCGGCCAGCGCCAGCGCATCGCCATCGCCCGTGCCCTCGCCATGGAGCCCGAACTTCTGGTGCTCGACGAGGCCGTCGCCTCGCTCGACGTGTCGATCCAGGCGCAGGTGCTCAACCTCTTCATCGACCTGCGGCGCGAGCTGGACCTCACCGCGCTGTTCATCAGCCACGACCTTTCCGTGGTGCGCCACGTCTGCGACCGGGTGGCGATCATGTACCTTGGCCGGGTGGTCGAGCTGACCAGTGCCGCGCGGCTCTACGCGCGGCCGATGCACCCCTATACCGAGGCGCTCTTCGCCTCGGTGCCCACGCTCGGCACCGGCCGCGCCGCCTTCCACCCGATCAAGGGCGAGATCCCCTCGCCGCTGAACCCGCCCAAGGGCTGCGCCTTCCATCCGCGCTGCCCCCTCGCCGGCCCGCGCTGCCGCATCGAGGTTCCCCGGCTCGCGGCCCCCGAGACCGGCCATTCCGTCGCCTGCCACCTGCATGATGGCGGCACCGGCGCGGCGGAGGCGGCAGCATGACCAGCGAGCTCTCGACCCGTGTCGCCCGACTCAACGACGTCCTCTGCAGCGTCAACGCGCTGCAATGGGACGCACGGGTGATGATGCCGCGCGGCGGGGCGGAAACCCGCGGCCACCAGCTTGCCACGCTCAAGGGCATCGCCCGCGAGATGATCCTCGATCCGGCAATGGAAGCCGCGGCAGAGGCGGCGCTCGGCACCGGCGAGGATGCCGCGGCGCAGGCGGTTCTGGCCGCGCGCCGCTGGCA
>NZ_NTHN02000046.1 GCF_002300555.2 Alloyangia mangrovi
CGCCGGCCCCCCGCGGCAACACCCGCAGCCGCCAAGCCCGCGGCGCCCGCGAAACCCGCGCCGACGCAGGCTTCCTCGCTGTCGCGCCCCTACGTGCAGATCGGCATCTTCAGCGTCGAGAAGAACGCCGAGAACACCGCCACCGCGATGCGACAGGCCGGCATGGTGCCGACCGTCAAGAAGCAAAGCAGCTCGGGCAAGACCTTCTGGCGGGTGCTGGTCGGCCCCGCCGCCGACAAGGCCGAGCTCGACGCGCTGCTGACCAAGATCAAGGGCACCGGTTTTTCGGATGCCTACGCCGTGAAGAACTGACCGGAGCCATAGAGAGGATCCGCCCATGCGCCGCCTGAAGAGCCCCCTTTCGAGCCTGTCCCTGCGCCGCCTTCTGGCCGGCGCAGCCACCGCGGCGCTGCTTGCCAGCGGTGCACAGGCCTTCGACACCAGCGCCCGCGCCGCCTTCGTGCTGGACTACACCACCGGTACCGTGCTCCTGGCCAAGGACGCCGACAAGTCGGTGCCGCCCGCCTCCATGTCCAAGCTGATGACGCTCTACATGGCCTTCGAGGCAATCCGCGACGGCCGCCTCAAGCTCGACGAGGAACTGCCCGTCTCCGAGCACGCCATGTCCTACGGCGGCTCGACCATGTTCCTCGACACCACCGACCGGGTGAAGGTCGAGGACCTGCTGCGCGGCATCATCGTGCTTTCGGGCAATGACGCCTGCGCGGTCATCGCCGAGGCGCTGTCGCCGAACGGCACCGAGGCCGGCTTCGCCGACCTGATGACCCGCCGCGCGCAGCAGCTCGGGATGACTGGCTCGAGCTTCGCAAACGCCTCCGGCTGGCCGGCGCAGGGCCACGTGATGTCGATGCGCGATCTCGTGCTGCTGGCGCGCCATATCATCGAGGACTTTCCCGAGTTCTACCCGATCTTCTCGGAGAAACAGTTCGCCTTTGACGGTCGCGCACCGCAGAACGTGCGCAACCGCAACCCGCTGCTGCGCCTCGATATCGGCGCAGACGGCCTGAAGACCGGCCACACCGCGGAAGCGGGCTACGGCCTCGTCGGCTCGGCCAAGCAGGGCGACCGACGGGTGATCTTTGCCATCTCCGGGCTTGAAAGCGAGCGCGCCCGCGCCGAGGAGAGCGAGTCCATCGTCAACTGGGCCTTCCGCCAGTTCGCCGAGCGCAAGCTCGTGGAGAAGGGCAAGGAAGTGGCCCGCGCGCAGGTCTTCCTCGGCAACGAGGAAACCGTGGGCCTCGTGGCGCGCGATGACATCGAGATGCTGATCCCGGTGACCCCGGGCACCGAGCTTGGTGCCGAGGTTGTCTACACCGGCCCGCTGCAGGCCCCGATCACCGCCGGGCAGCAGCTTGCCGAGCTGATCATCACCCCCGAAGGCCTGCCCGAGCACCGCGTGCCGCTCTTCGCCGCCGAGGACGTGCCCTCGGGCGGCTTCGTCAAGCGCATGATGGTGGTCAGCACCAACCTGATCGGGCGCCTGCAGACCCCCGCCGCCTCGCCGGAGGCCATGTGACCAAGCCAGGAGGCCAGGCGCAGCCGAAGGGCCTTTTCATCAGCTTCGAAGGCATCGATGGCTCCGGCAAGTCCACCCAGGCGCGGCGGCTCCACGCCGAGCTGCTCGCCGAGGGACGGCAGGCGGTGCTCACCCGTGAGCCCGGCGGCTCGCCGGGCGCCGAGGAAATTCGCGCGCTGGTCCTGCAGGGCGAGCCCGACCGCTGGTCCGCCGAGACCGAGCTGCTGCTCTTCACCGCCGCCCGCCGCGACCACCTCGAGCGGCTGATCCGCCCCGCGCTCGCTCAGGGCAAGATGGTGATCTGCGACCGCTTCGCCGACAGCAGCCGTATGTACCAGGGCCTGTCGCGCGGTGACCTGAGGGGCAAGGTCGACGCGCTGCACAAGCTGATGATCGGCACCGAGCCCGACCTCACCTTCCTCATCGACATGGACCCGGCGGCGGGCCTCGCCCGCGCCAAGGCCCGCGCCACCGAAGAAGAGCGGTTCGAGGATTTCGGCGTGGCGCTGCAAGAGCGCATGCGCGCCGGCTACCTTGCACTGGCCAAGGAATTCCCCGAGCGTTTCATCGTGATCGACGGCAACCGCCCGCAGGACGAGGTGGCCGCCGACATCCGCGCCCGGCTGAACGCGCGGTGCCCCGCATGAGCTCCGAGGAGGAGATCCCCGAGGCCGACCGGATCGAGGGCGCCCCGCACCCGCGCGAGACTTTCACACTCTATGGCCAGGACCGCGCGCAGGAGGATTTCCTCTCGGCCTTCAATTCCGGCCGCCTGCACCATGGCTGGCTGATCACCGGCCCGCGCGGCTCGGCAAGGCCACGCTGGCCTGGACCATCGCGCGCTTCCTGCTCGCCACCCCCGAGGACGACGGCGGGCTCTTCGGCGCGCCGCCCCCGCCCACCGACCTGCGCATCGATCCCGAGCATCCGGTGGCGCACCGCGTGCACGCGCTCTCCGAGCCGCGCCTGCACCTGCTGCGCCGGGGCTGGGACCCGAAGACCAAGAAACTGCGCTCCGTCATCACCGTGGAAGAGGTGCGCGCGCTGAAACGCTTCTTCTCGCTGTCCTCGGCTGACGGCGGGCGCCGCGTCGTGATCATCGACAGCGCCGACGAGATGAACCCCAACGCCGCAAACGCCATTCTCAAGCTGCTCGAGGAGCCACCGGCGAACACCGTGCTGTTGATGGTCAGCCACCAGCCCTCGCGCCTCTTGCCGACGATCCGCTCGCGCTGCCGCGAGCTGCGGCTCTCGCCGCTGGAGCCCGAGGCCATGGCCCGCGCGCTCGACCAAGCCGGGGCACAGGTGGCGCCGCAGGAAGCGGCGGCGCTGGCCGAGCTCTCCACCGGGTCGGTGGGCGAGGCGCTGCGGCTGCTCAATCTCGACGGGCTGAAGCTCTACGCCGATCTCGTGTCGCTGGCGGGTACCCTGCCCCGGCTCGACCGGCCGCGCGCCATCGCGCTTGGCGAAAGCACCGCCGGACGCGGCCAGGAAGCGCGGCTTGACCTGATGCTGACGCTGGCCGACCGGCTGATGGCGCGCCTCGCGCGGGCCGGAGTCACCGGCATGGCGCCGCGCGCCGAGGCTGCTCCGAAGGAGGCCGAGGTGCTGAAGCGCCTCGCCCCTCATCCCGTCGCCGGGCGGGCCTGGGCGCAACTGGCGCTGGACGCCGGGGAACGCGCCCGCCACGCCCGTGCGGTGAATGTCGATCCGGCAGCGCTGGTGCTCGACCTGCTCCTGCAGTTTCGCAAGGCAGGCTGAGGTCTTCGGAGTGGGGGGCTCTGCCCCCGCCGCGGCTGCGCCGCGCCTCCCCCGGGATATTTTTACCCAGAAGAAAACGCGGGCTGCGGGTCAGATGGTGCCCTTTCCAATGAGGTCCTGCGCGAGTTTCTGGTAGGCCTGCGCCATCACGCCGTCACCCAGCGCCACCGGCGCCCCGCTGTCGCCGGCGAGGCGGGTGTCGAGGTCGATCGGCAGCTGCGCCAGAACCGGCAGGTTCAGCCGCTCGGCCTCGGCCGCGACGCCGCCATGGCCGAAGATGTGGCTCTCGAGGCCGCAGCCCGGGCAGACGAAGACCGACATGTTCTCGATCATCCCCAGCACCGGCACGTTCAGAGTGGCAAAGGCGTCAAGCGCCTTCTTGGCGTCGATCAGCGCCACGTCCTGCGGCGTCGAGACCACGATGGCGCCATCGAGCTCGGACTTCTGGCCGAGCGAGAGCTGCACGTCGCCGGTACCCGGCGGCAGGTCGATGAGAAGCACGTCAAGCTCGCCCCACTCGACCTGCATCAGCATCTGCTGCAGCGCCCCCATCAACATCGGGCCGCGCCAGACCACGGCCTTGTCCTCGGGCAGCATGAAGCCGATCGACATCAGCGTGACCCCATGCGCCTCGAGCGGGATGATGGTCTTGCCATCCGGGCTGGCGGGACGCTTGGAGATGCCGAACATGCGCGGCTGCGACGGGCCGTGGATGTCGGCATCGAGCAGGCCGACCGTCTTGCCCGCGCGCGCCAGTGCCACCGCGAGGTTCGAGGAGACCGTGGATTTTCCCACCCCGCCCTTGCCCGAGCCGATGGCGATGAGCTTCTTCACCCCCGGCGGGATCATCCGCCCCTGCTGCGGCTTGGCGTGTCCGCCGAGCTTCAGCGAGGGGGCCTTCGGTGCCTGGGTCGGCGCCGAGAGCACGACCGAGACGCTCTCGACACCGGGCAGCTCGGCGATGCGCGCCTCGATCACGGCGCGGAAGCCCTCCATCTGCCGGGCGATCTCGGGGCTCGGCGCCTCGATCACGAAGGCCACCTTCCCCCCCCTGCACACGCATCGCTCGAATCATGTCGCGCGAGATCAGGGTGCCTCCGCCGGGCAAATCGAAGCTTTCCAGCAGCTCGGTGATAGCGTCGGACAATTGGGTCATGGTCACTTCCTTTCCCTGGGCGCATGGCGCCCTTGCGTCATCTTGCGCCAGGCGCAAACCGCAGACATAGCCCGCCCAATTCTTGTGCGCGAGCCCGCATGGTTGCGCAATCCAAAGCGCTTTGCCCCATGCGTTCCGCGCATAGCGGCATTGAAGCCTCCCGGGATTGTGCAACTGCAGCAACTGGCCCATCTATGGGTCAACGAAAGACAGACGCAACCATCCAGCCACACGGGCACAGACGCATATGGCATACGCAACCGACACCACCCGCATCGCAGGCCGCTCCGAAGGTATCGTCGAGCGCCTCCGCAACGCCCTCGCTCGCCGCCGCCTGTACAAGCAGACCTTCAGCGAGCTGGCATCGCTGAGCAACCGTGAACTGAGCGATCTCGGGCTGCACCGCTCGATGATCCGCCGGGTCGCCTATCAGGCTGCCTACGAGGCATAAGAATTAGAACACGTCCCGGCTCTCTCCTCCTCCCTGAGCCGGTTCGTCACGGCGGTGACCTCTCTCCTCCTCCCTGAGGTCACCGCCACAAGAATACGGGCCGAAAGGTCCAGATATCGACAGCCCCTCTCCTCCTCCCTGGGGCATCGATACAGCGGCGATCTCTCTCCTCCTCCCTGAGATCGCCGCACCAGATACCGGGGCTGGCTCCAAGAGCTCGCCCCACAGTTTCGGAGCCCCTCTCCTCCTCCCTGGGGCAACGATGCAGCGGCGATCTCTCTCCTCCTCCCTGAGACCGCCGCACCAGATAACGGGGCGCCTCATAAAGGCCGCTCCAGAAGCTTCGGAGCCCCTCTCCTCCTCCCTGGGGCGTCGATGCAGCGGCGATCTCTCTCCTCCTCCCTGAGATCGCCGCATCCTACATAGGGCCTCCCTCGGGCCCGACAGGATCGGAAGCCCCTCTTCTCCTCCTCCTCGGGCTTTCGTGACACGGAACGGCGGTGCCTCTCCTCCTCCCTGGCGCCGCCGTTTTCCGTTTCCAGCCTCCCGCAACGCTACCCCGTCCCGCAAAGCCCGCGCCGCAAGGCCTTCGCGGCGCAAGCGGCGCTTTCCCTTTGCCGAGCCTTTCGGTAGGAGGGTCCGGACAACAGCACAAAGCAGGCATGGGAACGCAGCCATGGCGATGGAAAAGACCTTCAACGCGGCCGAGGCCGAGGCGCGCATCTACAAGGCGTGGGAAGACAGCGGAGCCTTCAAGGCCGGGGCCAATGCCTCGCGCGACGAGAGCTTCTGCATCATGATCCCGCCGCCGAACGTGACCGGCTCGCTGCACATGGGCCACGCGTTCAACAACACGCTGCAGGACATCCTCGTGCGCTGGCACCGGATGCGCGGCTTCGACACGCTCTGGCAGCCGGGACAGGACCACGCCGGTATCGCCACGCAGATGGTCGTCGAGCGCGAACTGGCCAAGGACAAGAACAACGCCACCCGCCGCGAGATGGGCCGCGAGGCCTTCCTCGAGAAGGTCTGGGAGTGGAAGCAGCAGTCCGGCGGCACGATCATCAACCAATTGAAGCGCCTCGGCGCCTCCTGCGACTGGTCGCGCAACGCCTTCACCATGTCCGGCGCCGAAGGCGCCCCGGCAGGCGAGGAAGGCAACTTCCACGACGCGGTGATCAAGGTCTTCGTCGACATGTACGAAAAAGGCCTGATCTACCGCGGCAAGCGGCTGGTGAACTGGGACCCGCATTTCGAAACCGCGATCTCCGACCTCGAGGTCGAGAACATCGAGGTGCCGGGCCACATGTGGCACTTCAAGTACCCGCTGGCCGGCGGCGAGACCTACACCTACGTCGAGAAGGACGAGGACGGGAACGTGCTCTTCTCCGAGGAGCGGGACTACATCTCCATCGCCACCACCCGCCCCGAGACCATGCTCGGCGACGGGGCAGTCGCGGTGCACCCCTCGGATGAGCGCTACGCGGCCATCGTCGGCAAGCTCTGCGAGATCCCCGTGGGTCCGAAAGAGCACCGCCGCCTGATCCCGATCATCACCGACGAATACCCCGATCCCACCTTCGGCTCGGGCGCGGTGAAGATCACCGGTGCGCATGACTTCAACGATTACGGCGTCGCCAAGCGCGGCGGCATCCCCTGCTACCGCCTGATGGACACGCGGGCGCAGATGCGCGCCGACGGCCACCCCTACGCGGAAGCCGCCGAGATCGCCCAGAAGGTCGCCCGCGGCGAGCTTGAGCTCGACGAGCACGAGGCCGACAAGCTCAACCTCGTGCCCGACCACCTGCGCGGCCTCGACCGTTTCGCGGCGCGTGAAGCGGTGATCGCCGAGATCACCGCCGAGGGTCTCGCGGTGATGACCGAACCGACCGATCCCCGCCTTGGCAAGGCCGCGGGCAAGGCGCCGCTCGCCCCCGAGGAAGGCGGCGAGGCGCTGGACGAGCCCGCACAATGGGTGCCGCTGGTCGAGGCCAAGCCGATCATGCAGCCCTTCGGCGACCGCTCGAAAGTGGTGATCGAGCCGATGCTCACCGACCAGTGGTTCGTCGACACCGCCCAGATCGTCGGCCCGGCGCTGGATGCCGTGCGCTCGGGCCGCGTGCGGATCATGCCCGAGAGCGGCGAGAAGACCTATTACCACTGGCTCGAGAACATCGAGCCCTGGTGCATCTCGCGCCAGCTCTGGTGGGGCCACCAGATCCCGGTCTGGCACACCCCTGGCATGGGCGACGAGTGGCGCTCCTTCTGCGCCGCCTCGGAAGATGAGGCGATCGAGCAGATGAAGGCGGTCTTCGGCGAGGACGCCGAGTTCCTGATCGTCGAGGATGCCGCCGCCGCCGAGGACCATCTCGCCGACCTGCTGTCGCAGGGCACTGATTTCAGCGGCGTCGACCAGCGCCGCCGGCCGCAGGCGATCCCGGTCTTCCGCGACCCCGACGTGCTCGACACCTGGTTCTCCTCCGGCCTCTGGCCGATCGGCACGCTGGGCTGGCCCGAAGAGACGCCGGAGCTGAAGAAATACTTCCCGACCGACGTGCTGGTCACCGGGCAGGACATCCTCTTCTTCTGGGTCGCCCGGATGATGATGATGCAGCTCGCCGTGGTGAACGAGATCCCCTTCAAGGACGTCTACCTGCATGGCCTCGTGCGCGACGCCAAGGGCAAGAAGATGTCGAAGTCGCTCGGCAACGTCGTCGACCCGCTGGAAATCATCGACGAGTACGGCGCCGACGCGCTGCGCTTCACCAATGCCGCCATGGCCTCGCTCGGCGGCGTGCTGAAGCTCGACATGCAACGCATCGCCGGCTACCGCAACTTCGGCACCAAGCTGTGGAACGCCGCCTCCTACGCGCAGATGAACGGCGTGTTCGAGCTGGCCCATAGCGATGCCGTGCCCGAGACCACCCTGCCCCTCAACCGCTGGATCAAGGGCGAGGTCGCCAAGACCCGCGAGGCGGTGGACGCGGCGCTGGCCGACTACCGCTTCAACGACGCGGCGCAGGCGCTTTATGCCTTCGTCTGGGGCACCTTCTGCGACTGGTACCTCGAGTTCACCAAGCCGGTGTTCCACGGCGAGGACGAGGCCGCCAAGGCCGAGACCCGCGCCACCTACGCCTGGGCCTTCGACCAGTGCCTCATCCTGCTGCACCCGATCATGCCCTTCGTCACCGAAGAGCTCTGGGCGCAGCGCGAACGGCCGAAGATGCTGATCCACGCCGACTGGCCGGAGTATACCGCAGCCGAGATGGTCGACGCGCAGGCCGACGCCGAGCTGAACTGGGTGATCCGGATGATCGAGGCGATCCGTTCGGCCCGTGCGCAGATGCACGTGCCCGCCGGCGCCTACGTGCCCTGCGTGGTCCGAGACCTGACCCCCGAGGCACGCGCCGCCTATGCCACCAACGAGGCCTTCGTGAAGCGCTACGCGCGGATCGAGGACCTGACCGAGGTCACCGAGATGCCCAAGGGCACCGCGACACTGGCGCTGAGCGGCGGCACCTTCGGCCTGCCGCTCGCGGGGATCATCGACGTCGAGGAGGAGAAATCCCGCCTCGAGAAAGCGCTGCAGAAGCTGGCCAAGGAACTCGGTGGCCTGCGCGGTCGCCTGAAGAACCCCAAGTTCGCCGAAAGCGCGCCGGAAGAGGTGGTGCAGGAAACCCGCGACAACCTCGCCGCCCGCGAGGAGGAAGAGGCGAAGCTGAAGGAAGCGCTCGCGCGGCTCGCAGAGCTGGGCTGACCTTCGGGATACGAGCAATGAAAGGCCCGCCCGGGACGCTCCGGGCGGGCCTTTTTCATGGCCGACCCGCCACCCCGGTGCAGCGCAGCTGGCACGGACACGGCCATGCGTATTTGAAAAGAGAAGAAGCACGCAGACGCGCGAGAGGGGGAAAAGCGCGCCGCGCCTCCCCTTCTTCTCTTTAAAAATACGCAAAATTCGGCGTCGCCGCCGGCGCCTCAGCCGACCAGAAGCGCCCGCGCTGCCGCCCGCGCCTCAGGCGTGACCGTGTCACCCGCCAGCATCCGCGCGATCTCGTCCTCGCGCTCGCCCGCGCCGAGCGGGGTGACCGACGACAGGGTGACATCATTCTCGACCCGCTTCGCCACACGCCAGTGATGCGCGCCGAGCGCGGCCACCTGCGGCGAGTGGGTGACGACCAGCACCTGCCCGCCCTCGGCCAGCGCCGCGAGGCGGCGGCCCACGGCGGCGGCGGTCGCACCACCGACGCCCCGGTCGATCTCGTCGAAGATCATCGTGACCTCGCCACCCTGCTCTTCCGACAGGCACACCTTGAGCGCCAGCAAGAAGCGCGAAAGCTCGCCACCCGAGGCGATCTTGTTGAGCGGGCCGGAGGGCGCACCGGGGTTGGTGGCAACGGTGAAGGCCACGGCGTCGCGCCCGTCGGGGCCTTCGGGTGCCCCGGCGATCTCGGTTTGAAAGACCGCGCGCTCCATCTTCAGTGGCGCGAGTTCCCCGGCCACCGCGGTATCGAGACGCGCAGCGGCCTCGCTGCGCGCCACGGTGAGCGCGGCGGCGGCGGCGTCATAGGCCTTTTCGGTGCGGCGCACTTCGGCGCTCAGTGCCTCAAGTTCCTCGGCGGAATGGTCAAGCGCGGAAAGCCGCGCCGAGAGCGTTTCGCGCAGCCCGGCCAACTCGTCAGGCAGCACGCCATGCTTGCGGGCGAGGCCGCGGATGGCGAAGAGCCGCTCCTCGGTGTCCTCGAGCGCGCGGGGGTCGAAGTCGAGCGCCTCGAGCGTGTCCTCGACCTCGCGCGCCGCTTCGTCGAGCTCGGCCATGGCGCGGGTGAGCGCCGAGATCGCCGTGTCGAGCCGTCCTTCGGCGCCGTCCGAGGCACCCTCCAGCCAGCGCAGCGCGTCGGACATGGCGCCTTCGGCGCCAGCGTTGCCGAGCGCCTGGCCGGCGCGGGCAATGTCCTCGCGGATGCGCTCGGCGGCCTGCATCATCCGGCGGCGCGCGTCGAGCTCGGCCTCTTCCCCGGCCTCGGGGGCAAGCTTGTCAAGCTCAGCGACGGCGTGGCGCAGGAAGTCTTCCTCAGCGCGCACCGCCTCCAGCGCCGTCTCGGCCTCGGCAAGGCGCTTGCGGGCGGCGCGCTGCTCGGCCCAGGCGGCGCGGGAGGTCGAAAGCTCGGTGGTGAGTGCGGCGTAGGTATCGAGGATGTCGCGGTGACCCGAGGGGTTCAGCAAGCCCCGGTCGTCGTGCTGTCCGTGCAGTTCGACAAGCGTTTCCGACAGGCGCCGCAGCACCTCGCCGCTGGCGCGGCGGTCATTGATCCAGGCTGTCTTGCGGCCGTCGGCGCTGTTCACCCGCCGCAGGATCAGCTCGTCCGAGACCGGCAACCCGACTTCGGCGAGAACTGCGCGCGCGGCATGGCCGGGCGACAGTTCGAAGACGGCGGTCACCTCGCCCTGGTCGGCACCGGCGCGCACCAGCTCGGCGCGACCGCGCCAGCCGAGCACGAAGCCGAGGCTGTCGAGAAGGATAGACTTGCCCGCCCCGGTCTCGCCGGTGAGGACGTTGAGGCCCGGCTGGAAGTTCAGGTCCAGCCGGTCGATGATCAGCAGATCTCGGATTTCAAGCGCTCGGAGCATCCATTCAGGCGGGCGAGCCGCTCTCCCTCAGATCCACTGGCCCTTGATCATCTGGCGGTACACCTGGGCCAGCCAGCTGTCGCCCGCGGCCTCAAGTTCCAGCCCGCGACCGGTGAGCAGCTTGTAGCTGTCCTCGTACCACTGGGTGCCCCGGTAATTGTACCCAAGGATCGCCCCGGCGCTTTGCGCCTCTTCGACCAGCCCCAGCGAGAGATAGGCCTCGACCAGCCGGTGCAGCGCCTCGGCGGTATGGGTGGTGGTCTGGAAATCCTCGACCACGACGCGGAAGCGGCTGATCGCGGCGCCGTAGTTCTCGCGCTTGAGGTAATAGCGCCCGATCTCCATTTCCTTCGCCGCGAGGTGGTCGAAGGCGAGGTCGAACTTCAGGATCGAGCTGCGCGCGTATTCGCTGTCCGGGTAGCGCTCAATCACCGTGCGCAGCGCCTGCAGCGCCTGGAAGGTCAGCCCCTGGTCGCGACCGACTTCCTCGATCTGGTCATAGTAGGAGAGCGCCAGAAGATACTGCGCGTAGGCGGCATCCTCGTCGCTGGGGTAGAAATCGATGTAGCGCTGTGCCGCCGAGCGGGAATTCTCGTAATCCTTGGCCCGGTGGTAGCTGTAGGCCTGCATGATCAGCGCCCGCTTTGCCCAGTCCGAATAGGGATAGAGCCGCTCGACCTCGCCGAAGTAATAGGCAGCGCGCTCGGCGTCGCTGCGCTCCATCTCGAACTCACCACGCTCGAAGATCTGCTCGGCGGTGTAGTTCTCGATCGGAACTCCGCCGGGGCCGGTTCCGGGCTGCTCCTGCGCAGAGCAGCCCACCAGGAGAATCGCGGAGAAAGCCGCCCCGATCACCGCATTTCGCGACCTGCCGCCTGCCATGCCCGACTTACCTCACATTCCTTGCCAAGCCCCCTACGGGGCCTTGGCTCGGTCCTAGCACAGAAATTTCCGGGGCAAAACGCCTTAACGGCGATTTGAGCGCGCCGCCGCTGTCACGCAACCGCGGGGATCTCGTCACGCTCTACACCGGCGCCCGGCAGGCGCGCGGACATCTGCGCGTCGCACACCGTCAGGCGGAAGGCGCCTTCGGTCGAGAAGAGCGCGTGCAGCAGCTTGTTGGTGATCGCGTGCCCAGCCTTGAAGCCGGTGTAATGGCCGATGATCGGCGCACCGGCGGTGTAGAGATCGCCAAGCGCGTCGAGCATCTTGTGGCGCACGGCCTCGTCCGCGTGGCGCAGGCCACCCGGCGAGAGGACCTTGTCACCATCGACCACCACGGCGTTCTCGTAGGTGCCGCCGAGCGCCAGGCCATTGGCCTGCATCGCGTCGACATCGGCCTGACGGCAGAAGGTGCGGCTGTCGCAGAGCTCGCGCACGAAGCTGCCGTTGGCGAGGTTGATCGCCTTGTCCTGTGTGCCGATGGCGGCGTCGGCGAAATCGATGTGGAAGTCCATCGTGGTGCCCTGCCCCGGCGAGAGGCGCGCCCAGCCACCGGGGGTCTGCACCTCGACGGTCTTGAGGATCTCGATGGCGCGGACGGGCGCGCGCAGCTCGCGCACTCCGCGGGCGAGGATCGCACGGACGAAGGGCGCGGCCGAGCCGTCGACGATCGGAACCTCGGGGCCGTCGATCTCGATCAGCGCATTGTGAATGCCGCAGCCGGCGAGCGCGGCCATCACGTGTTCGATGGTCGAGACAGAGACACCTGCGCGGTTCTTGATGAGGGTGCAGAGCGGCGAGATCTCGACCGCGTCGAAGCGGGCGGGAACGAGGGCATCGCCGATTTCGATGTCCGTGCGCTTGAACCAGATACCGTGCTCGGCGGCGGCCGGGCGAATGGTCATCCGGACAGGCGCGCCGGAATGGAGGCCCACGCCCTGGAAGCTCACTGCACTGCGGATCGTCGTTTGCACTTTGGTCACCTTTGTCTGGAGCGCCCCCTCCCCAGCGGCGCGCACCTTTGCTGTGAGGGAGATACTCACAGGGCGACAAGTTCTCAAATCAAGTATTGCAACGAAGTGAAACATGCGGGTTTCCTAATGGGCGGATGCGTGCCGGGCCTTCGCGGAGCTTTGCCAAATACATGGTTTACAACGAAAAACACCCTCTCTTGCGAGAGGGTGTTCCGGCGCGATCCGCGCAGATCGTGCACCCGCGCGTGGCCGCGCGGGTGAAATATGTCAGTTTGCCTGGCGGCGCAGGAAGGCCGGGATTTCAATCCGATCCTGCTCGGGAGCCTCTTCCGGAGCCGGTGCGGGGGCCGGACGCTGGGCCTGCATCGGCGGCTGGCGGCGGGCCTGCGGCTGCGGCGCCGCAGGGGCTGCCGGTTGGGCCTGCTGCTCGTGGGCGTGGTGGCCGGTCATGCGGTTGATCAGCGAATTGATCCCGAAGCGGGGCTTCTCGGCCTCCGGCGCGCGCTGCGGCTCGGACTGCTGCGGACGCGCCGCGGCAGGCTGGCCAGGGCGGTTGTTGCGGGCCGCCGCGGCATGCAGGCGCTTCATCGTGTCGGCCGAAGGCTGACCCGGCGCGCGCGGTGCCACAAAGCTGTCGGGCGCGACGTCGAGCGGAGCGGGCTCGGGCTGACGTTGGACCGGCTGCGGACGGTAGGCGGGCGGCGGCAGACCGTCATCGGTCTCGACCACCTCCTGCTGACCACCAGGCATCTCGCCGAAGAGGGACGGCTCGTCCTCTTCGTAGGCCTGCTGGGCGGCGACCGGTGCGTGCTGCGGCGCGGCCTGTGCGGCCACTGGCTGCGGAGCGACGGGCTGCTGCGGCGCCGGAGCGGCGGCAACGGCCTCCTCTGCCGGCTGGGCGAGCGGCTGCGACAGCGGGCGGCGCGGCACGGGCATTTCGCCATGCGAGGCCGAGGCGTCGATGCCGGTCGCGACGACCGAAACCCGCATGCGGCCTTCCATCGTGTCGTCGAGGGTCGAACCGACGATGATGTTCGCGTCCGCGTCCACTTCCTCGCGGATGCGGTTTGCCGCCTCGTCGAGTTCGAACAGGGTGAGATCGTGACCACCGGTGATGTTGATGAGCACGCCCTTGGCGCCCTTGAGGCTGATCTCGTCGAGCAGCGGGTTGGCGATGGCCTTCTCGGCGGCCTGGATGGCGCGATCTTCGCCGTCCGCCTCGCCGGTGCCCATCATCGCCTTGCCCATCTCGTCCATGACAGCGCGCACGTCGGCGAAGTCGAGGTTGATGAGGCCCGGGCGGACCATCAGGTCGGTCACGCCCTTGACGCCCTGGTAGAGCACGTCGTCAGCGAGGCTGAAGGCCTCGGTGAAGGTGGTCTTCTCGTTGGCCAGGCGGAACAGGTTCTGGTTCGGGATGATGATCAGCGTGTCGACCACCTTCTGCAGGTGCTCGACGCCCTCTTCCGCCTGGCGCATGCGCTTGGCGCCTTCGAACTGGAAGGGCTTGGTCACCACGCCGACAGTCAGCACGCCGAGCTCACGCGCGGCCTGCGCGATGATCGGGGCCGCGCCGGTGCCGGTGCCGCCGCCCATGCCGGCGGTGATGAAGCACATGTGCGCGCCCGCGAGGTGATCAACGATCTGCTCGATGCTCTCCTCGGCGGCTGCCGAGCCCACCGACGGGCGGGCGCCCGCGCCGAGGCCCTCGGTCACCTTCACGCCAAGCTGGACCTTGGCGGTCGACAGGCTCTGCTGGAGCGCCTGCGCGTCGGTGTTGGCAACCACGAAGTCCACGCCTTCGAGCTGCTTGGTGATCATGTTGTTGACTGCGTTGCCACCAGCGCCGCCGACGCCGAATACGGTGATCCGGGGCTTCAGCTCTTCCTGGCCGGGCATCGAGAGATTGAGTGCCATTTGATGTTCCGCCTGTCGTTTATGACTTGTTCCGCGCCTGTCCTGCGCCTTGGGTTAATTATTACCGGGATACTAGCGCTGGGTCACGTAAAAAAACACAGATCCACCACGAAATATGGCTTCCGGATTGACTATCCGCGCGAGATTTCGCCCGTTTCTACCAAGTCTTGCGTATGCTGCTTATCGCAACACAAATACCCTAGGGGCACCCCCTGCTCCGCAGAAGGCGCGACCGAATCTCTTTGTCTGTGTCGGAGATGCCTGCTCGCCTCTCCCTGCCCGCGTCTTCCGCGCGGATCAGCCTTCACATTACGCGGTTTCGCTGGCCGCCGTCACCCCGAACTCTTCGTGAACAGAGATTTTTCTGCGGCCGGGACTACCCTTACCAGTTGTCGCGGAACCACTTCACCGCCTTCAGGATCGACCGCGAGGAGTAGCGCTCGATCGGGATCTCGAAGTCCCACCATTCGTCCTGCGGATGCGCCGCGAAGAGACACATGCCCACCGCCGAGGCAAAGCCCGGCCCCGTGACCGCCTGCGGCAGCCCGTGCACCCGCATCGGCCGGCCAAGCCGCACCTGGCTGCCGAGGATGCGGCTCGCCAGCCCGTCGAGGCCGGGGATCTGGCTCGCCGCGCCGGTCAGCACGATCTGCTGGCTCGGCAGATGCTCGAAGCCCGCCGCGTCGAGGCAGGCGCGCACCTCTTCGAGGATTTCCTCGACGCGCGGGCGCATGATGCCGATCAGCTCGGCACGGCTCACCTGCCGGCGGTCGTGGTGCCAGTCGCCAGTGTCGCCCGAGATCTCGATCATCTCGCGGTCGTCCATACCGGTGGCATGCACGCCGCCGTAGAAGGTCTTGATCCGCTCGGCCATGGCCATGGGGATTTGCAGCCCCATCGAGATGTCGCCGGTGACGTGATCGCCGCCCATGGGCACCGCGTCGCCGTAGATCATGTGCTTCTTCATGAAGATCGACACGCCGGTCGCGCCGCCCCCCCATGTCGATGCAGGCCGCGCCCAGTTCCTGCTCGTCCTCGACCAGCGCCGCCACGCCCGACACATAGGCCGAGCTGGCGATGCCAGCGAGCTCGAGGTCGCAGCGCTTGACGCAGTGAGCAAGGTTCTGGATTGCCTGGGCGTTCACCGTCAGCATGTGCATGTCGCAAGTCAGCTCGCGGCCGATCTGCCCGCGCGGGTCGCTGAGGCCGGAGCGGTGGTCGAGCGCGAAGTTCACCGGCTGCGCGTGCAGCACCTCGCGGCCATGGCCCACGTCGGGCACGTCGCAGGCCGAGAGCACCCGCGCCACGTCCTGCTCGGTCACCGTGCTGCCGTCGATGCTCACCTTGCCGTCGAGCCCGTAGCTGCGCGGCTCGGCACCCGAGAAGCAGGCGATCACGTGGTCGACCCGGATCCCCGCCATCTTCTGCGCCGCCTGCACCGCGGTACGGATCGCGCGCTCGGTCTCGCTCATCGCGGCGATCTCGCCGAAGCGCACGCCTCGCGAGCGGGTGGTGGCCGCACCGATCACCCGGAAGCCCGCCTGCCCTGCGAGCGAGCCGACGCCGCTGTCGGTGCCGCGCTCGGTGCCGTCGAAGCGGAGCACCAGGCAGGCGATCTTCGAGCTGCCCACATCCAGCACCGCAACGACACCGCGCTGCATCGCCGCCTTGCGCATGTTGCGCATCGCGCGCTGGGACTCGTAAAGCTCGAACATTATCGTTTTTCCCCGGTCTCGATGGACTTGATCCGCCAGTATTCCTGTGCCGCGGCATCGTGCAGCCGCAGCGTCGGGCGCTGCGCCAGCCGCAGGTCCACCGCCGCGATGTCGCGTGAAAGCATGTCGACGGCGCCGTCCATCGCCATCGCCCGTTCGAGTGCCTGCACGGCGCCCTCTTCGGGCAGCAGGACGCGCTGCCCCTCGTCAAGAACCAGATCCCAGCGCCGGTTGCCGATACGCTCCAGCCCGCGCAGGCGACCTGCGAGCGGCGCCGCTGCGGCGAAGAGTTCCAGCGCCTCGGGCACGTCGGTCTCGGCCCCGGCGCCGGCGATCACCGGCAATTCCGAATGCGCGGAGCGCGTCCCTGCCGGACCGACGAGGATGCCGGTCTCGTCCAGAAGCTCGAGCCCGCGCAGACCGCGCCAGAGCACCACCGGCACCCGCTCGACGATGGAAACCTCGAGCACCCCGCCCTGCTTGATCCGCAGGCTCGCCGCTTTCACCGCGTCAAGCCCGGTGACGATGCCGTGCATCTCGTCGAGGTCGAGGTCGAAGGAGCTGAGCGGGAAGTCCAGCGAGAGGATCTCGCGCACGTCGGCGGCAACGCTCTCGCTGGCACCATCGATGGCCATGAGGTCGACGCGGAACTCAGGACGGCCCTCGATCTGGTCACGCACCGACTGCACCGCGCCGACAAAGGCCTCGCGGTTGCTTTCGATCGAGAAATACCAGCTCGCACCTCCGAGCCCGACAAGGAAGGGCAGACCGAAGCGCAGCGTGAAGCGGAAGAGCGGCGTCAGCATGAGCCGTTCCAGCCGGTACTTCAGCCGCGACGGCGCGGGATCGGAGCGGAAGACCTGCGGGCGGCCGGATTGGGCCTGCTGCGCGCGGACGGGCGCGGCTCCTACCTGTCGCATGAGGCATCCTCCACCATCCAGCGGCAGAGCGCGCCGAAGGACATGCCGCAGGCCTGCGCCTGCTCGGGGGCCAGAGAGGTGGGCGTCATGCCCGGCTGGGTGTTGGTTTCGAGCAGCACCAGCCCCTCGAGGCCGCGGCTCTCATCCCAGCGGAAATCGGTCCGGCTGAGACCCCGGCAGCCGAGCGCCTTGTGGGCGCGCAGCGCGTAGTTGAGGCAGGCATCGAAGATCTCCTGCGGGATCTCGGCGGGCACCACGTGGCGCGAGCCGCCGGCCTTGTACTTGGCGTCGTAGTCGTACCAGCCCTCGGTAATGATGTCGGTCACCGTCAGCGCGCGATCGCCGAGCACCGTGGTGGTCAGCTCGCGGCCCGGCGCATAGGTCTCGACCATCACCGTTTCGGGCATCTCGTCAGAGAGCTGCGGCGGCTGGTTGGCTCCCTCCATCACCAGGTAAACGCCGACCGAGCTGCCCTCGTTGTAGGGCTTCACCACGTAGGGCGGCGGCAGCAGGTGGCTGGCGACAACCTCGGCCTTGGAGGCCAGCAGGCTGTCGACCACCGGCAGGCCCACATCGCGGTACACCTGCTTGGAGCGTTCCTTGTCCATGGCCACGGCCGAGGCCAGCACACCGGAATGGGTGTAGGGAAGCCGCATCCACTCGAGCAGGCCCTGCACGCAGCCATCCTCGCCCCAGCGGCCATGAAGTGCGTTGAAAACGACGTCGGGAGACAGGTCCGCAAGCCGCACGGCCAGGTCCGGCCCCGCGTCCAGTTCGATCACCTCAAATCCCTCATTCCGCAAAGCGGCGGCACATTCCCGACCGGAACTCAGCGAGACCTCGCGCTCAGCCGAAGGTCCGCCCATCAATACCGCCACTTTGGGAGCTGCCCTGCTCGACATCCCCAAAACCGCCTCGTTGTGCGGGGCTTTGCCCCGTCATGTCTGCCGCCGGGGTTGGCCCCGGTCAGCCGCCCGCGTGCCGCTCAATTCGGCGCGCGAACCTGATTCACCACGGCGTGCGACCCTGAGTTGATTCTGGGAAGACTGCCGCCTCGTTCACCGCACCCTGCCTGGGGGTGCTGCTTTTATCATTGGGGCGCGTAACGCCCTCAGTTTTCAAGCGGATCACCGACCCGCATGATTTCCCACTGTAGCTGCAAACCACTGTGTTGGAAAACCCTTTTTCGAACTTCCTCACCCAGACCCTCGAGATCGGCGGCACTTGCCTCGCCGGTGTTCACCAGGAAGTTGGAATGCATCGGGCTCATCTGCGCCCCGCCCCGCGTGGCGCCGCGCATCCCGGCCTCGTCGATCACCTTCCAGGCCTTCATCTCATGGGTGTCATCCTCGCGCCCGGTCGAGCTGAAGCCCGCCGGGTTGCGGAAGGTCGAGCCGGCGGTGCGGTCCTTGGTCGGCTGGGTCTCGTCGCGCTTTTTCAGCTGCGCCTCCATGCGGGCTTCGAGCGCTTCGGGCTCGCCCTGCGGCCCCTCGAAGACCGCCTCGACCACCACCGCGCCCTCGGGCAGCTCGGACTGGCGGTATTGCAGCTTCAGGTCGGCGGCGGGAAGGTTCACCAGCGCGCCGTCACGGGTCACGGCGCGAATCTCGACGAGATGGTCGGCGACATAGGTGCCGTAGCAGCCCGCGTTCATCCGCACCGCCCCGCCGATCGAGCCGGGGATGGTGCGCAGGAAGGTCAGATCCACCCCCGCCTGCGCCGCGCGCTTTGCCACATGCGCATCAAGCGCCGCCGCGCCCGCGGTGACGCGGTTGCCCTCGGTCTCGATGCCGTTGAAGCCCCGCCCCAGCCGGATCACCACGCCGCGCATGCCGCCGTCACGCACGATGAGGTTCGAGCCGACCCCCATCGGGAAGACCGGCACCGCGGCGGGCAGCGCGGCAAGGAAGTCCTGCAGGTCCTGCAGATCGGCGGGCTGGAACAGCACTTCGGCGGGTCCGCCGACGCGCAGCCAGGTGAGTTCAGAGAGCGGGCGGCCCTCGGTGAGGCGGCCACGGACGGGGGGGAAGCTGGTCAATCATGGCAGCGTTTTGCCGCGTTCCGTGGCGCGGGTAAAGGCCCCGCGCAGTTCAGGAGACCCGGGCGCGCAGCCAGCGCCAAAGGTAGAGCACCGGCCAACGCAGCACGCTCACCCCGGCCAGCAGCACCAGCAGCGCCACCCAGGGCCCGTTCTGCCACCAGACCCAGCCAAGCAGCGGCAGGCCAAGCGCGATCAGCACGTAGGCCCGCGTCCAGTGGTTGTCGCGCGAGGGCAGCACGCCAAGCACATTGGCCAGCACCAGCCAGGCGCAGGCGAGGAAGAGCGATAGTGTCATGCGGCATCTCCGGCGGCTGGGGCCAGAGTGGCGCAGGTTCGAGAAGCTCGCAATAGCCGGGCGGAAGTGCCTTCGCCTCAGACCAGCATCCCCGTGAGGAAGCGCCGCACCGGCCAGGCCACCAACAACCCTCCCCCGGTGCTGGCCAGCAAGGCGGCACTGCCGGTGGGGTCGTGGTGGATCTGCAGCGCCAGCCCCGCGAAGAAGGCCAGCGCGAAGAAAAAGACGAGGCGGCGCAGGATCCCCAGCACCGCCACCGCGGAGAGGAGCACGATCACCCCCGCGATGGCCCAGAGCACGCTCATGGCCGGCCCCGGCTCACTTCTCCAGCCGCGCGGGCAGGTTGTTGGCCCAGGACGAGATCGTCCCCGCACCAAGGCAGACCACCATGTCACCCGGACGCGCCTGTTCGCGCACCAGCCGCTCGAGGTCATCCTCGGAGAGGATCGCGCGGGCGTGGCGGTGGCCATGGCGGATCAGCCCGGCCACGAGGTCATCGCGCGAGGCTCCGGGGATCGGGTCCTCGCCGGCGGCATAGACCTCGGCAATGGCGACCACGTCGGCCTCGTTGAAGCAGGTGCAGAAATCGTCGAAGAGCGAGTGCAGGCGCGAGTAGCGGTGCGGCTGGTGGACGGCGATGACCCGGCCCTCCGAGGCCTGGCGCGCGGCCTTGAGCACGGCGGCGATCTCGACCGGGTGGTGGCCGTAGTCGTCGATGATCGTCACCCCGTTCACCTCGCCGACGCGGGTGAAACGGCGATTGACGCCGCCGAAGCTTGCCAGCGCCGAGCGGATCTCGTCGGCGGTCATGCCCAGATGCCGCGCCACGGCCACCGCGGAAAGAGCGTTCGACACGTTGTGGTCACCCGGCATCGGCAGGGTGCAGCCCTCGATCACGAGACCCTCGGCCTGCAGCGCCACGTCGAAATGCGCCACACCCTTTTCGTAGCGCAGGTTGATCGCGCGCACGTCGGCCTGGGCGTTGAACCCGTAGGTGATCACCCTGCGATCCGACACCCGGCCCACCAGCGCCTGCACCTCGGGGTGATCGGTGCAGCACACCGCCAGCCCGTAGAAGGGGATGTTCGAGACGAACTGGTAGAAGCCGTCACGCAGCTTCTCGATCGAGCCCCAGTGCTCCATGTGCTCGGGGTCGATGTTGGTGACGATGGCGATGGTCGCCGGAAGCCGGTTGAAGGTGCCGTCGCTCTCGTCGGCCTCGACCACCATCCACTCACCGAGCCCGACGCGGGCGTTCGAGCCGTAGGCGTGGATGATGCCGCCATTGATCACGGTGGGGTCAAGATCGCCGGCATCGAGCAGAGTCGCGACCATGGTGGTGGTCGTGGTCTTGCCGTGGGTGCCCGCCACCGCGATGTTCGACTTGAGCCGCATCAGCTCGGCCAGCATCTCGGCCCGGCGCACCACCGGCAGTCCGCGCCGCCGCGCCTCGTCGAGCTCGGGGTTGCCCGGCTTGATTGCCGAAGAGATCACCACCACCTGCGCGTTCTCGAGGTTCTCGGCGCGCTGGCCCTCGAAGACCACGGCCCCCAGCGAGACAAGCCGCTCGGTGATCTTGGAGCACTTGAGGTCCGAGCCCTGCACCGCGTAGCCGTGGTTCAGCAGCACCTCCGCGATGCCCGACATGCCGATGCCGCCGATGCCGACGAAATGGATCGGGCCAACATCGCCCGGAAGCTTGGTTGCCGGGCTCATGCGCGCGCCTTCCTCGGTGAATTTCTCATGTTTCATCTCTGCCCCGTCTCCTGCTCATACGCCTGCTCTTCTTCGCCGGGGTCATAGGCCTCCGGCTCTGCGTCGTATGTATCCTCGGATCCGAATCCTGCCAGTTCCTCGACCATCTGCGCCAGCCCCAGCGCTGCGTCAGGGTGCGAGACCGACAGCGCGGCACGCGACATCTGAGCGGCGCCCTGGGGGTTGCAGAGCACGGCCATCATCGCCTCGGTCATCGCCTCGACCGAGAGCTTGCTCTCCGGGATGCGGATCGCGGCGCCGGCATCGACGAGCCCCTGCGCGTTGACCGTCTGGTGATCCGCAAGCGCAGCCGCATAGGGGATGAGGATCGAGGGGCGCCCGATCACCGAAATGTCGGCCACGGAAGACGCCCCCGAGCGCGAGATCACCAATTGCGCCTCGGACATGCGCGCGGGCACGTCGTTGAAGAAGGGCTGCACCTCGGCGTCAATGCCGTGCTCGTAGTAGAATTTCGCGACCCGCTCACCATCCTCGTCGCGGGCCTGGTGGCTGATGCGCAGGTGGCGCAGCAGCTCCATCGGCAGCCGCTCGATGGCAGGGGGCACGACGTCCGACAGGATACGCGCGCCCTGCGATCCGCCGATCACCAGCAGCGACATCGGGTAGTCGCCCGGCGGGATGTAGCCCGCCCCGGCGCGCTCGCGCACGGCGTTGCGCACCGGGTTGCCGACGGGGATGCCCTCGACCCCCTCGGGAAGCCGCGTCGGCCAGGTGCCGCAGGCGACGGCGTCGACCTTGCGGGCGAACTTCTCGTTCACCTTGCCGAGCACGCCGTTCTGCTCGTGGATCATCGCGGGCAGCTTCAGCAGCCGCGCCGCGCCGAGCGCCGGGATCGACGGGTAGCCGCCGAAGCCCACCACCACGTTCGGCCGGTCGCGGCGGAAGCGCCGGGCCATGGACAGCACGCCCTTCACGATGCGCAGCGGCACCATCGCCTTGGAGACGATGCCGCCCCGCGCGAAGGTGGCCGAGGAGACCTCCTCGATCTCGGTGGAATGGGGAAAACCGCCGGTATAGCGCGCGCCGCGCGCATCGGTCGAGAGCTTCACCCGCCAGCCGCGGCGCAGCATGATCTCGGCCAGCGCCTGTGCCGGGAACATGTGCCCACCGGTGCCGCCCGCCGCGATAACCAGAAGGGGCTGCCTGCCTTGGTCCGGCCCGCCGTGTTGCGCCATGTGCTCGACCTCGTTCCTGCGCGGGGTCTTGTGCCCCGCTGCCTCAATTCATCACCGCACCGACTCGTCTCGTGACCCGGGCGCGCTGACACGGTTTCGCGCCCGTCTAACGCAGCCGGGCACGGCGCGAAAGCGCCGCATCCCGGGCCCCGGATCAGCGCATCCTTGCGCGCAGGATCTCGCCGATCTCGCCCTGCGGGCGGGTGCGGGTGAAGGCCAGCAGCATGCCGACGGCGATGCCGCCCGCGATCAGCGACGAGCCGCCGTAGCTGACGAAGGGCAGCGTCATGCCCTTGGCGGGCAGCAGGCGCACGGCGACGCCCATGTTGATCATCGCCTGCACGCCGAACATCGCGGCAAGGCCGGTGCCCGCAAGGCGGATGAACGGATCGCGCTCGCGCATCAGCCGCAGCATCGAGCGCACCACCACGGTGGCGTAGAGCGCGATGATCACCATGACCAGCACCAGCCCGTATTCCTCGGCGGCGACGGCGATGATGAAGTCGGTATGGGCGTCCGGCAGCGACCATTTCACCTGCCCCTCGCCCACGCCAACGCCAAAGAAGCCGCCCTCGCGGATGGCGTTGGTGGCATAGCCGAGCTGGGTCGTCGGATCGACGTCGGGCGTCAGGAAGCCGTCGATCCGGCGGGCGAAGTGTTCCGAGTTGTTGTAGGCAAAGGTCCCGCCCAGCACCACGAGCCCGGCAAGGCCGAGCAGCAGGAACATCGGCGCGCCGCCGACAAACCACATCACGCCCCAACCGAAGAGCACCAGGCAGGCCTGCCCGAAGTCGGGCTGCAGCGCGAGAGTGATGACGATGGTGCAGGTCAGGGCAAAGGACCAGCTCTTGCCCGGCGGGCCGCCGATCTCCTGGCTCGCGGCCATCAGCCAGGCGGCGACCACGGCAAAGACCGGCTTGAGGAACTCCGAGGGCTGCACCGAGGCAAAGCCCAGCGAGTACCAGCGCACCGCGCCCTTGCCGAAGTCGGTGCCCAGAACCGGCAGCGCCAGCAGTGACACGAAGGCGAAGGCAAAGCCGATCACCGCCGCGCGGCGCACCATCACCGGGGTCATCAGCGAGGTGAAGAACATCGCGGTCAGCGCCAGCCCGCCAAAGAAGGCCTGCCGCTGCACGTAGTGGAAGGGCGCGAAGCCGTTGCGCTCGGCCAGCGGCGGCGAGGCCGCGAGCCCCAGCAGGATGCCGACCCCGAAGAGCATCAGCACGCAGGACAGCGACCATCTGTCCACCGTCCGCCACCACTTGGGCAGGACAGGTTCGCCATCGCGCACGGAGACCGCGCCGTAGACCATTTCCGTCATGGGAATACCGCTCAATTTGCCTGATCGTCCGGGTTTTCCCGGATCTTGCGGCGAGGCTAGCACCTGCGCTGCCCTTTGGGAAGAGCGCGGGGCGCCGCCGCCCGGGCGACGTGCCGCATCCGCCCGCTCTTGCGGCGCGGCGCGATCCGGTGTTTCAGGGCGCCATGCAGATCAAGACGCTCATCCTCGGCGCCGGCGCGGCCGGCCTCATGTGCGCGGCCCATGCGGGACCGGGCACGCTGGTCATCGACCATGCCCGCGCGCCGGGCGAGAAGATCCGCATCTCGGGCGGCGGGCGCTGCAACTTCACCAATCTCGGCACCGAGCCGGCCCGCTTCCTGTCGCAGAACCCGCATTTCTGCAAATCGGCACTGGCGCGCTACACGCAGTGGGACTTCATCGAGCTGGTCTCGCGCCACGGCATCGCCTGGCACGAAAAGACCCTCGGGCAGCTGTTCTGCGACGGCAAGGCGACGCAGATCGTCGCCATGCTGCTGCGCGAGATGGAAGCGGCGGGGGCCGAACTCTGGCTGCAGACCGCGCTGCGCGAGCTGACCCATGCCGACGGTACCTATACCGCCCGCCTCGAGCGCGACGGGCGCGAGACGGTGGTCCAGGCGCAGAACCTCGTGGTGGCCACCGGCGGGCGCTCGATCCCCAAGATGGGCGCCACAGGGCTTGCCTATGACATCGCCGGGCAGTTCGGCCACGCGCTGGTCGCGCCCCGCCCCGGCCTCGTGCCGCTGACTTTCCCCGAGGGGCGCTTCGCCGATCTCGCCGGGGTCTCGCTGCCCGCCCGGGTCACCGCGAATGGCACCAGCTTCGACGAGGCGCTGCTCTTCACCCACCGCGGGCTCTCGGGGCCGTCGATCCTTCAGGCGTCGAGCTACTGGCACGAGGGCGAGGAGATCACCGTCAACCTCTCCCCTGCCCTCGATCCCGCCGCCCATCTGCGCGCCGCGCGCAAGGGCGCGGGCAAGCGCTCGCTGACCACCGAGCTGAGACAGATCCTGCCCGAGCGCCTGGTCGGCCATCTCGCCGATCACCTCGACCTCTCGGGCAATCTCGCGGACCTCTCGGACAAGCGCGCCGAGACGCTCTCTGAATCGCTGCGGAACTGGACCCTGCGCCCCTCCGGCTCCGAAGGCTGGCGCACTGCCGAAGTGACGCTCGGCGGGGTCAATACAGACGGGCTGAACAGCAAGACCATGGCCTCCAAGACCGTGCCCGGGCTGCACTTCATCGGCGAGGCGGTGGACGTGACCGGCTGGCTCGGCGGCTACAACTTCCAGTGGGCCTGGGCCTCGGGTGCAGCGGCCGGGCGGAGCCTTGCCGCGGGCTGATCCCGGCCTCTTGAATTTGTCATCCGTCCGTTACATTTTGTCATGCGATTGTCACATCAGGCAGCCTCATGGCGTTCACCGACCACCCGACCCTCTACCCCAGCAACTGGCTCCGGGACCTGCACGCGCAGGTGCCGCGCAAGGTCGTGCGGGATTTCTGGAACCGCCTGCGCTACGGCGAAGGGGCGCCTCTGTCGGACGAGCTGATCCGGGTCGATGCGCGCGACGTGAACTACACCTATGCCGGCAAGCCGAAGCTGCGTCGCCAGCAGAGCGGCATGATCCTTGGCGGGGACTGGGACCTGCCGCGGCAGTCGGTCGAGGACAGTCGCAAGCTGCTGAGCTGCCGCCTGCACTTCGAGGGCGGCACCCCCTGGCGCGACACCCCGCTGTTCCAGAAGCTGCTGACCGAGATCGCCGCCGGCAAGACCCCCGATGATTGCGCCACGGAAGAGGAACTGGTGGCCCGCTACCAGCGCCTCGACGCGGTGTTCGAGGAGACGCGCCGCCGGGGCCGCCTGCTCTCGCGCGCCGAGCTGCCCGAATACTTCCGCCGCGAGCACGGCGGCATCCTGCTGCACGTTGGGCGCGACGGCACCCTGCTACGCGCCGGCGGCGGGGCACACCGGTTTGCCATCGCGCGGATCCTCGGCCTCAAGAAGATCCCCGCGCAGCTTGGCGTGGTACACCCGCAGGCCTTCTACGGCGGGCTGCTGGCAGGGCTGCGCGAGACCTGAAGCCCCGCGCGCCCGCTGCGGTCAGAGTGCCGCATGCACCTTCGCCGCGAAATCCTCGCCGCGCTTCTCGAAACTGTCGTACTGGTCGAAGCTGGCCGCAGCCGGCGCCAGAAGCACCACGTCGCCCGGCTGCGCCTCGGCGCGGGCCTTGGCCACGGCGGTCGCCATGTCGGTGCAGATCTCGGCCTCCACCCCCGGCAGGCCAAGCGCAAAGGTCGCCGCCTCGCGTCCGATCACATAGGCCTTGGTGACATTGGGCAGCCCCGGCGCGAGCCCGGCGAGCCCGCCCTCCTTCATCAGCCCGCCGCAGATCCAGCGGATGTTCTTGAACGCCAGCAGCGCCTTGACCGCCGCGTCGACGTTGGTGGCCTTGCTGTCGTTGACGTAGCTCACGCCCTCTGCCTCGGCCACGATCTGGCTGCGGTGCGGCAGCCCCTCGAAGCTGTGGAAGGCCGCCTCGATCTGCCGCGGCGCGACGCCGAGCGCCCGGCAGGCCGCATAGGCGGCGCAGGCGTTCTGGTGGTTGTGTGCGCCCGGCAGGCCCTTGACCGGGCGCAGGTCGATCGAGGCCACCTGCCGCCCCTTGCGCCACTCGGTGAGAAAGCCCTTGCGCGCGTAGACCAGCCAGCCCGGCCCGCCCAGCTTGGTGCCCGAGGAGACGCGGATCACCCGGTCATCGGTTGCCGCCTCGGAGAGCTGGTTGGCGAGGTAAAGCCCCTCCTTCTCGTCCACGCCGATGACGCAGCGGTCCGGCCCGCCCTCGGCGAAGAGCCGGCGCTTGGCGGCGAAATAGCCGCCCATGCCGGCGTGCCGGTCGAGATGGTCGGGCGAGAGATTGGTGAAGACCGCCACATCCGGGGTCAGCGCGCGGGCAAGGTCGGTCTGGTAGCTCGACAGCTCCAGCACGACGATGCCTCCGTCCTCGGGCGGATCGATGTCGAGCACGCCGCGGCCGATGTTGCCGGCCAGCTGGCTCTCGCGCCCGGAGCTCTGCAGGATGTGGTGGATCAGCGCCGAGGTGGTGGACTTGCCATTCGAGCCTGTCACCGCGACGACGCGCGGCGGCATGTCGTACATGTCCCAGTCGGAACCGGCGCCTGAAAGCGCGCGAAAGAAGAGACCGATATCATTGTCCACCGGCACGCCCGCCGCCCAGGCGGCAGCAATCACCGGGTTCGGCTCGGGGTAGAGATGCGGGATACCGGGGGAGACCACCAGCCAGTCGACCCCGTCGAAGCCACCCTCCCGGGCCAGCTCGCGGCTCTCGAAACCCTCGGCCTCGGCCATCTCGCGCGCAGAGGCATTGTCGTCCCAGACCAGCACCGAGGCGCCGCCCTCGCGCAGTGCCCGCGCTGCCGAAAGGCCCGAGCGGCCAAGCCCCAGCACCGCGACGGTGCGCTCCTCAAAGCCGGATACCGGAATCATGCCACTGCCCTCTTGCCTGCGATTGCCCTTGCCTCACGGCTAGCGCATCGGCGCGGCGCGCACCAGAGCGCGGCAAATCTCGTCGGAGAGATTTGCAGCCTCCTTCGAAGGAGGCTGCATCCCCGCCTCAGCGCAGCTTCAGCGTGGCAAGGCCGATCAGCGCCAGGATCAGCGAGATGATCCAGAAGCGGATGACGATCTGCGGCTCGGCCCAGCCCTTCTTCTCGTAGTGGTGGTGGATCGGCGCCATAAGGAACACCCGCTTGCCGGTGCGCTTGAAGTAGAGCACCTGGATGATCACCGAGAGCGCCTCGACTACGAAGAGCCCGCCGACGATGGCCAGCACGATCTCGTGTTTGGTCGCCACGGCGATGGCGCCGAGTGCGCCGCCGAGCGCGAGCGAGCCGGTGTCCCCCATGAAGACCGCCGCGGGCGGGGCGTTGTACCACAGGAAGCCGAGCCCGCCGCCGATCAGCGCGGCGGTGAAGATCAGGATTTCACCGGTGCCGGGCACGTAGTGCACGTCGAGATACTCGGTGAAGTCGGTGCGGCCCACGGCATAGGCGATGATCCCCAGCGTGCCTCCGGCGATCATCACCGGCATGATGGCGAGCCCGTCGAGACCGTCGGTCAGGTTCACCGCGTTGGCGGCGCCGACGATGACGATCATCGCGAAGGGCACGAAGACCCAGCCCAGATCCAGCAGCGCGTTCTTGAACACCGGGAAGGCCAACTGCCCGGTAAGATCGGCAGGGTGCAGCCAGGCCGCCCAGGTCGCCGCGATGGCAGCGATGGCAAAGCCGATGGCCAGGCGCACCTTGCCCGAAACCCCGTCGGTGTTCTGCTTCTTCACCTTGGCATAGTCGTCGGCAAAGCCGATCGCCGCGTAGCCCATGGTGACGAAAAGCACCATCCACACGAAGCCGTTGTCGAGCCGCGCCCAGAGCAGGGTCGAGGTCAGCAGCGCGCCGACGATGAGCAGCCCGCCCATGGTCGGCGTGCCGGCCTTGACGAAATGCCCTTCGGGGCCGTCGGTGCGGATCGGCTGGCCCTTGCCCTGCCGCTTGCGCAGCACGTCGATCAGCGGCCGTCCGAAGAGAAAGCCGAAGATCAGCGCGGTCAGAAACGCACCGCCCGCCCGGAAGGTGATGTAGCGGAAGAGGTTGAAGACATCGCCGCCATCACTCAGTCCAGTCAGCCAATAGAGCATGAGCCCCGGTCCTTCTTGTCAGATCGTGGCGGGCGCATGACCCATTTTGTGGATCGCGTCAACCACGCGCGCCAGCGCCATCGACAGCGACCCCTTCACCAGCACCACGTCGCCGGCATCGAGGTCGTGGCGCACGCGCTCGGCCATGGCGGCGCTGGTCTCGGCCCAATGCCCGCGCTTGCGCTCGGGCAGCGCTTCCCAGAGGTCACGCATCAGCGGACCCACGCAATGCACGATGTCAATCTTCGCCATTGCCGGATGCTCGGCCAGCGCCGCATGCAGCGCGTGTTCCTGCGCCCCGAGCTCCTTCATGTCGCCGAGATAGGCGATGCGGCGGCCATGATCGACCCGCCCGATGCCGTCCTTGGGCTTTGCCCCGGCCAGAACCTCGAGCGAGGCGCCGAGCGAGGCCGGGTTGGCGTTATAGGCGTCGTCGATAAGCTCGAGCGTCATGTGCGTCTCGACCGGATCAAGGGTGATGACCTCGCGCAGCCCCCGGCCCGCCCCGGCTTCCCATTGCCCGAGCGCGGTGATCGCCATGGCGCGGTCGAGTCCCAGCGCGTGCACCACCGCCAGAACGCCCATTGCGTTGACGGCAAAGTGACGGCCCGGCACCGCGACCTTGTAGAGCACATGCGTCCGCCAGGCGCGGCCCTGCGCCACGGTAGCGGCGTCGCAGATGGTGACCTGCTCGACGCGGTGGTGGTTGCCCGCCGCCTCGCCGAACGTGATGACCTGCTCGGCCTTGGCCTCGGCCAGCTCGATGAGCAGCGGCGAGACCTCGAGATCGCCATTGACCACGGCGATGCCGCCGGGCTCCAGACCCTCGAAGATCGCCGCCTTCTCGCGGGCGATGCCCTCGAGGCTCTCGAAGGCTGCAAGGTGCGCCGGCGCGACGATGGTGATCATTGCCACATGCGGGCGCGCCATGCGCGACAGCGGCGCGATCTCGCCGGGGTGGTTCATGCCGATCTCGATGACGGCAAAATCCACGTCGGCGGGCATGCGCGCCAGCGTCAGCGGCACGCCCCAGTGGTTGTTGTAGCTCTTCTCGGCCGCATGCACCGTGCCCTGCGCATCGAGAACCGTACGCAGCATCTCCTTGGTCGAGGTCTTGCCGACCGAGCCGGTCACCGCCACCACCTGCGCCCGGGTGCGGGCACGCGCCGCGCGCCCCAGCGCCTCGAGGCCCGGCAGCACGTCGTCCACCAGCAACAGCGGCGCATCCTCGGGAAGCCCCTCGGGAATGCGGCTCACGAGCGCCGCGGCGGCGCCCTTCTCCAGCGCCTGCGCGACGAACTCATGGCCATCCCGCGCCGCTTGCAGCGCGACGAAGAGGTCACCCTCCTGAATCGTCCGCGTATCGATCGACACGCCGCTGACAGTCCAATTTCCGATGGCGCGCCCGCCGGTGGCACGCGCCGCGTCTTCTGCCGTCCAGAGGGTCACAGGCCTCTCCCGTCCAGTGCCGCCACGGCGACACTCGCCTGCTCGACATCGTCAAAGGGGTAAATGGTGTCGCCGACGATCTGGCCGGTCTCGTGGCCCTTGCCAAGGATCATCAGCGCGTCGCCGGGCTGCAGCATGTCGACGCCGCGCAGGATCGCCTCGGCGCGGTCGCCGACCTCCAGCGCGCTGGGTGCACCGCCCAGCACCTGCGCGCGGATCGAGGCGGGCTCCTCGGAGCGCGGATTGTCGTCCGACACGATCACCATGTCGGCATGTTTTGTGGCTGCCGCCCCCATCAGCGGGCGCTTGCCCGGGTCGCGGTCGCCGCCGGCGCCGACGATGGCGATGAGCCGGCCCATGACGTGCGGACGCAGCGCCTGCAGCGCGGTCGAGACCGCATCCGGCGTATGGGCAAAGTCGACATAGACCGCCGCACCATTGTCGCGGGTCGCGGCAAGCTGCATCCGCCCGCGCACCGTCTCCAGCCGCTCCAGCGCCGGGAAGACCTGCTCGGGCTCGGCGCCGCAGGCGAGGGCAAGCCCGGCGGCCAGCGCCGCGTTCTGGCCCTGGAAGCCGCCGATGAGGCCAAGCCGCAGCTGCTGCACGGCGCCGCGCCAGTCGAGCCGCAGGTCCTGACCCGTGGCATGGAAGCGCTGACCGAGAATGCGCAGGTCGCAGCCCGTGGCTTCGCCGACCGAGATCACTTCCTGGCCGCGGGCGCGGGCGATGGCCATCATGTCGACGCCGCGCGGGTCGTCGATATTGATAACCGCGACACCGTCATCGGGCAACACGCGCGCGAAGAGACCGGCCTTGGCCGCGAAATACTCTTCGAAATCCGCGTGATAATCGAGGTGATCCTGGGTGAAATTGGTGAAGCCCGCAGCCTTCAATTGCACGCCGTCGAGACGGCGCTGGTCGAGCCCGTGGCTTGAGGCCTCCATGGCGCAGTGATCGACCCCCGCCTCGGCGGCACCGGCAAGCGCGCGGTGCAGGGTGATCGGCTCGGGCGTGGTGTGCTTGAGCGGCGCCTGCCAGTCGCCCTCGACCCCGGTGGTGCCGAGGTTGATGGCGCGAAAGCCCATGTCCTGCCAGATGTGGCGCAGAAAGGTCGCAACTGAGGTCTTGCCGTTGGTGCCGGTCACCGCGACGGTGACCTCGGGCTGCCCGCCGAACCAGAGCGCGGCGGCATAGGCCAGCGCCTGCCGCGGGTCGGCGGCGACCACCAGCGCGGCCTCGGAGCCCGCGAGCGCCTCGGCGGCCAGAGCCGCGCCTTCGGCATCGGTGAGAATGGCAGAAGCACCCTGTTCGAGTGCCGTGGGGATGAAGGCCGCGCCGTGCACCTTGGTGCCCGGGAGCGCGGCAAAAAGATGTCCCGAGGTCACCTCGCGACTGTCGACCGACAGTCCCGTCACCCGCGCCTCGCGACCGCCCCGTGCGGTCAAACCCAGCTCGCTGAGGCTTTTGCCCTCTCCAATGACGGCGCCCATGACGGCCCTTTCATCTTTGTATTTCAGATATGCACGGCCCCGAAAAACGGGCCGGAGGCCAGCGCCGGATCAGTTGCGAACCAGCGTGACCTCCTCCTCTTCTGGCACATCGTAGTCCGGACGCAAGCCCAGAAGCGGCGCGATCCTGCCGATCATCTCGGCCCCCACCGGCACCGAGGTCCAGCCGGCGGTGCGGCGCGGACGGCTGCCCGAGGTTTCGACCGGCTCGTCGAGCGTGACGATCAGCACGTAGCGCGGGGCCTCTGCCGGGAACATGGTGGCAAAGGTGGTGATCGTCTTGTCCTTGTAATAGCCGCCGCCCCGCTCCTTGGGCTTGTCTGCGGTGCCGGTCTTGCCGGCCACGTGATAGCCGGGCACGTCGCCGAAGCTGGCGGTGCCCTCGGTCACCACCGCGCGCAGCATGTGGCGAGCGTTGGCGGCGTTCTTTTCCGACAGCACCCGGGGCCCGTAATGCGGGCCGTCCTGCTTGATCAGCGTCGGCTGCACCTTGTGGCCGCCGTTGGCGATGGCCGCATAGCCCGCCGCGAGGTGCAGCGGCGAGGCCGAGAGGCCGTGGCCATAGGAAATGGTCACCGTGCTGAGCTCGGTCCAGCGCTGCGGCAAGAGCGGCTTGCCGGTCTGCGCCTCGGAGATCTCAACCCCGGTCGGGTCGAAGAAGCCGAGCGATTTCAGGAACTCCTGCTGGCGCTCGGGGCCGATCGCCAGGGCGATCTTGCCGGTGCCGCGGTTCGAGCTGTGGGTGATAATCCCCTCGACCGTCTGCTTGCCGTAGTTGTGGCCCTCGAACTCGCCGATGCGGAAGCCCCCGACCTTGAAGGGCGGCGAGGTGTCGATCACCGTGCCGGGGTTGACCAGCCCCAGCTCCATCGCCTGAGCGGCGGCGAAAATCTTGAAGGTCGAGCCCAACTCGTAGACCCCCTGCACCGCGTGGTTGAAGAGCGGGCTGTCGGACGGGCGGCCCGAGACCGGCGGGTTCGGGCGGTCGTTGGGATCGAAATCGGGCAAGGAGGCCATGGCGAGGATCTCGCCGGTGTGCACGTCCATCAGCACCGAGGCTGCGCCCCTGGCATTCATCAGCTTCATGCCCGAGTAGAGCACGCGCTCGGTGGCGGCCTGCACGGAAAGATCGATCGACAGCTCAAGCGGCGCACCGCCCCGGGCCGGATCGCGCAGTTCCTCGTCGTAGAAGCGCTCGATCCCCGCGGTGCCGATCACCTCGGCCGAGGCCACGCCCTCGCGGCCGAAGCTGGCACCGCCAAGGATGTGCGAGGCCAGCTTGCCGTTGGGATAGAGCCGCATCTCGCGCGGGCCGAACAGCAGGCCCGGCTCTCCGATGTCATGCACCGCCTGCATCTGCTCGGGGCTGATCTTCTTCTTGACCCACATGAACTTGCGCTTGGGGTTGGTGAAGTCCTTCACCAGCCGCTCGCGGTCGAGATCGGGGAAGATCTTCATCAGCTCGTCCGCCGCGCGCACCGGCTCGATCATCTGGTGCGGGTGGGCGTAGAGCGAATGGGTCTCCATGTTGGTTGCCAGGATCCGGCCATGGCGGTCGACGATGTCGGCGCGCGAGGCGATGATCGAGGCGCCGGAGGCTGCCGCGCGGGGCTCCTCGGCCTGGGACTGGGCGAGCATGCCCATGCGCAGGCCGATCACCACGAAGGCGCAGAAGAAGACAAGGCCGAGCACCAGCAGCCGGCCCTCGGCCCGCGTGCGTGCCTTGTCGCGCATCTGTTCATGCCGGATGCGGAGATTTTCGCGTTCGATCGCATCCGGGTTCTCGCCGCGGCGCCGGGCGTCGAGGACGCGCGCCAGCGGGCGAAGCGGGATGCGGCCGTTCATTGCAGCGCCCCCGCCTGCGCTCCGGCGCTGGTCACATCAACAAGGTCGTTGAACACCAGCGCGCGGTTGTCGGGGTAGTTCACCTGGTCGATCCGGCCGAACTGCTCGGGGCGCATCGGCAAAAGGCCAAGCCGCTCGAAGTTCAGCTCGGCGAGATCGCGCAGCCGATCGGGGCGGTTGAGATAGGCCCATTCGGCGCGGAGGATCGACAGCCGGGCGCGGGCATCGCCGATGTCGCGCTGCAACTGGCGCACGTGGTCCAGCGAGGCCTGGGTCTTGTAGTTCTCATGATAGGCCCAGAAGGCGAGGCCGATCATCGCCATGAAGGTGGTGACGTAGAGAAGCGTTCGCATCAGCTCTTTCCTCTCAGTTGGGGCATGGAAAGCACCCCCGACTCGATATCTCCGGCCTCGGCCGTGGTCCGACGTCCGACGCGCAGCCGGGCCGAGCGCGACCGCGGGTTCTGCGCCAGTTCCTCGTCGTCCGGCCCCACCGCCTTGCGGGTGACCAGCTCGAAGCGGGGCTGTTCGGTCTCGACCTCGGGCTCGTAGCGGCTGACCGAGGACAGCCGGCCCGAGCGCGCCTGCAGGAAGCGCTTGACCATGCGGTCTTCGACCGAATGGAAGGTCACGACGGCAAGCAGCCCGCCCGATTTCAGCGCCCGCTCGGCGGCCATGAGGCCGCGCCAGAGCGCGCCGTACTCGTCGTTGACCGCGATGCGCAGCGCCTGGAAGGATCGGGTCGCGGGGTGGGATTGGCCGGGCTTGGGACGCGGCAGGCAGGCCTCGACGATCGACGAGAGCCGCGCCGTGGTCTCGATCGGCTCCTGCGCGCGAGCCTTGACGATGGCCTTGGCGATGCGGCGCGAGGCGCGCTCCTCGCCGAAGGTATAAAGCACGTCCGCCAGCGTGGTCTCGTCGAGACGCTTCACCAGGTCCGCCGCGGTCTCGCCCGACTGCTCCATGCGCATGTCGAGCGGCCCGTCCTTCTGGAAGGAAAAGCCGCGCTCGGCCCGGTCGAGCTGCATCGACGACACGCCCAGATCGAGCACCACGCCGTCGACGTTCTGCGCATGGGCGTCCATGTTGGCGAAATTGTCCTCGACCAACTCGAGCCGGTCGCCATACTCGCCGATCCAGCTTGCCGCCATCTGGTGTGCCAGCGGATCGCGATCGATGCCGATCACCTTGTCGGCGCCCGCCTCGAGCAAACCGCGCGAATAGCCCCCTGCCCCGAAGGTCCCGTCGATCCAGGTGCCGTGCACCGGGGCCACGGCCTCCAGCAGCGGCCGCAGCAGGACAGGGACGTGCGGAGCGGCGTTGGGGTCTTTGGGCGCCGCCATGGCTCAGGCCTCCTCGGTTTCGTCGTCTTCGTCGAGCAACTCGAGCGGATCGAAGTCCGCTGGCATCTCGTCGAGGAATTCTGCGGTGCCGCCAAGTTCGATCTCTTCGAAGGTCTCGGGCTTCCAGATCTGGAAGGTGTCGACGTTGGAGGCGAAATACGCCCAGTCCTCGAGACCGATCTTATCACGCAGCTTGGCCGGAAGCACGATGCGTCCGGTCTCATCAACGCTGGTGGTGACGGATTGGGTCGAGAAGAGACGCTCCAGAAGGCGGCGCTTCTGCGAGCCGCGCTTCATCGCCGAGATGCGATCCTCGACGGCCTCCATCTCCTCGATCGTGTAGCATTCGAGATATTGGCGGCGGTGATCGCCGTAGACGATCACGAAGTTCGGGTTGTTCCCGGCAGACCAGTCAGGATCACCAGCTTCGAGCACACGGCGAAACGAGGCCGGGATCGACACCCGCCCCTTGCTGTCCACCTTGTTGCGGCTCTCGCCTCTGAACCTAAGCCTGCGGCCCACTGTCCCTACTCTCGCCCCCTAGAACGAAATACGGCGGGTTGATCTGCTGCCACCGATCAACCCGCCGCCTTGACCCGTGTTACGGGCTGGTCCAGCTACGCATGCCACCTGGGGGGGATGTCTGCTCGCTCACGCGCTGGATTCTTCATGTCAACGAAGGGCGGGTGCCTGTATGAACCTGCTCGTTTTATATTTCTGGGATGTTCGCCGGGGTCGTTTGCTGCCCCTTATCCCGTCCCTTCGTCGTGATTAACGGTATGTCATGGGAAATCATGGGAAGCAATAGAAATCTGCGGGAGAATCCCCCTGCATGTTGTCCTGCAGCCCCCTGCAGAACAACATATTGAGGCGGTTTCGCCCCGTAATCACGAATATGTGGTAAGCGGGAACCTACCCATCACAAGATGTGGTAACGCTGCCGTGACAGAAAAAAACTTCCACGAAATCCCAAAAAAAAATTCTACGACAGACGGAATCGCGGGTTCGTGAGCATGTGTCATGGCGAAGGGGGTGCTTCAACCCTTGAATCCGCCGTGGATTGCTTGCCGTAACGACCTGCGCCCCCGCGGTCACAAGCCTCTCGCCCAGTCCCGTCCCACGATTTCCCATGCCGCCCATGAAATCCCATCCGGCGGTGCCCCATGTTTCCGCAAGGCGCCGCGCGTCCGGGCGCCACCCGGGCACAGTGCCACCCACGCGGGCGCTGACAGGATCGTGTAGCGGCGGGGCGAGTTCGCCTCTGGCCTTTGCAGACGCCGCATGATCTCTCGGCAACATGGATCGCATTTCGCTTCTCACCCTCGCCCTCGTGCTCGGCATGGCCGCGCTGGTCACGACCCTCACCGTGGGGCCGCGCCTGCCGCTGGCCGATGCGCTGATGGACGACAAGATGCAGCACGCGCTCGGCTTCGGCGCAATCATCGCGCCCGCCGCCTTCTTGCGGCCGCGCTGGCTCTGGGTGCTTGCCCCGGCGGCGATCGCCTTCGGCGGGCTGATCGAGGTCGTGCAGGCCTATGTCGGGCGCGATGCCGAGCTCAGCGACTGGGCCGCCGACATCCTCGGGGTCATGGCTGCCTCGACGCTGGCCATCGCCCTGCGCGCCCAACTGCACCGTCGCGGGCTGATGCGCGGGCTCTGAGCGCCCGCCCTGACCTCAGGCCGCCTCGAACTCTTCGAACAGCCCCGCATAATAGGCATAGGCCCCGGGGTCGAGCCGCCAGAGGTTGCGGTATTGCGGAATGAACCGCTCCCCGCCCCCGGCCACCAGCGCGCGGATGTTCTCCGGCTTCGGCCCGTGGAAATGCACGATGGAGACGTCACGCCCGAGCCCCCAGTAGGGCTTCCAGTTCATCCCGTGCGGCAGCCGCGCGTGGCGCCAGCGGAAGAAGCTGTTGTAGCTCACCTGGTCGTGCCCCGGCGGCGACCAGGGCTCGCGGAAGCGCCGGGCGATCGACTCGGCAAAGGGCTCGGCCAGCGCCCGCAGCTTCGGCACGTTCATCAGCAGCACGCCACTGTTGAAATGCGGGTAGCGCCAGCGGTAGCGCTCCGGCGCCGCAGCGAGCGGCTTGCGCAGCCGCGGCGGCGCGGGATGGGCGAGAAACATGACGTCGACGTCGGTGTAGAGGACAAGATCGTCCTCCTGCTCGAGCGCGGGGATGTCGATCCGAAGCCAGTGCCCCGAGAAGGTGTCATAGGCCGAGCCATAAGCCCGGCGCAGCAGCGGTTCGAGCGAGCTGCGGTGCGCAACGACCTCGACCCCGAGCCCGCGCAGCCGCGCCACATGCGCCTCGGAGCTGCCGTTGTAGAGGCAGACCGGCCGCAGCCGGGTCCTTGCCAGACAGGAGGCGACGGCGACGCGCACCTGCCCCCAGACCTGCTCGAAGCCCTTCTCGTTCAGGCAGAAATACCACTTCCGAAGTTCCGTCGTCATTCCGCCCACGCATCCAGTCCCTAGGGCGCCGTTAAAATCCATGGCCGGGCGGTCATCAACCCCCTTCCCCTGGGACACGCCACATCCCTGCCCGCGCATCCGGCAACCGTGGCCCGCGGGCCATGCGCGGGGCCGCCCCCTCCTTGACCCTGCCCCGCGCATGTCTGATACCTGCGCGCAAAGGACGCATTCATGACCACTCCCCTGATCACCGACAGCCACTGCCACCTCGACTTTCCCGATTTCGACGACGAGCGCCCCGAGGTCATCGCCCGGGCGCTCGAGGCCGGGGTGCACCGCATGGTCACCATCTGCACGCGGATCGCGAACGAGCCCAAGGTGCGCGCCATCGCCGAGGCGAACGACCCGGTGTTCTACACCTTCGGCGTCCACCCGATGAGCGCCGCCGAAGAGCCTGCCACCACGGTCGACGAGCTGATCACCCTGTCGCAGCACCCAAAGTTCGTCGGCATCGGCGAAACCGGGCTCGACTACCATTACACCGCCGAGAGCGCCGAGGTGCAGAAGGTCTCGCTGGGCATCCACATCGAGGCTGCGCAGGAGACCGGCCTGCCGCTGATCATCCATGCCCGCGCCGCCGATGACGACATGGCCCGCATCCTGACCGAGGCCCACAGGCGCAAGCCCTACAACTGCGTCATGCATTGCTTCAGCTCCTCGGCCGAGCTGGCCCGTGCGGCGCTCGACTGCGGCTTCTACCTGTCGATGTCCGGCATCGCCGCCTTCCCCAAGTCGCAGGAGCTGCGCGACATCTTCGCCGCCGCCCCGCTCGAGCGCATTCTCGTCGAGACCGACAGCCCCTACCTCGCGCCGCCGCCCTACCGCGGCAAGCGCAACGAGCCGGGCTACACGGTGCACACCGCCAAGGTCGGCGCCGAGACCTTCGGCCTCGGCTTCGAGGAGTTCGCCGCCGCCACCGAGGCCAACTTCGAGCGCCTCTTCGCCAAGGCCGCGGCCTGGTCCCCCGCGACGGGCGGCACCGCATGAAGGGCGAGCTGCGCTTCACCATCCTCGGCTGCGGATCCTCGGGCGGCGTGCCGCGACTCGGCGGCAAATGGGGCGATTGCGACCCCTCGAACCCCAAGAACACCCGCCGCCGCTGCTCGATGCTTGTCGAGCGCGAAACCCGTGACGGCACCACACGTGTGCTGATCGACACCTCGCCCGACATGCGCGCGCAACTGCTCGACGCCGGCATCGGCCATCTCGACGCCGCCGTCTGGACCCATGGCCACGCCGACCACACCAACGGGCTCGACGACCTGCGGCAGATCGTCTTCAACCGCGGCTCGCGGCTGCCGGTCTGGGCCGATGGCGACACCCAGAACGACCTGATCTCGCGCTTCGGCTATGCCTTCGTGCAGCCCGAGGGCAGCCCCTACCCGCCGATCTTCGACCTGCACTCCATCCAGGGCCCCTTCAGCATCGAGGGCGCCGGCGGCGCGATTGCGCTGACCCCGATCAAGGTCGATCACGGCAGCATCGACGCGCTCGGCTTCCGCATCGGGGGGGCTGGTCTACATGCCCGACGTGGTGCGCCTCCCCGAGAAAGCCTGGGCCCACCTGCAGGACCTCGACTGCTTCGTCGTCGACGCGCTGCGCCGCACCCCGCATCCGACCCATGCGCATCTCGACCTGGCGCTGGAATGGATCGCTCGGGCTCAACCGCGCGAGGCCGTGCTCACCAACATGCACATCGATCTCGACTACGAGACCCTGGCGGCGGAAACCGCCGAACACATCCACCCGGCCTATGACGGGATGGTCCTGCGTTATGCGCTCTGAGGAGAAGCGCCGCGCAATCCGTCCCGCCGCCCCGCGGCACCTGGCCCCCTCGTCCATTTCCAAGTCCGCCCGCCGGAGGCCGCCCGCCGCCCGCCGCGCAATGTGAAAGCTCTCGGTCCATGCAAGCCCTCCTCGACGTCATCCTCCCGGTCTTCATCGTCATCGGCGCGGGCTACCTTGCCAGCTGGCGCAAGCTGCTGACCGACAATGCGATCGACGGGCTGATGGGCTTTGCCCAGACCATCGCCGTGCCCTGTCTGCTGTTCCGCGCCATGTGGCAGCTCGACCTCGGCGAGTATTTCCGCTTTGATCTGCTCTTCTCCTTCTACGCCGGCGCGATCACCTGCTTCATTGTCGGCCTGTTCGGCGCGCGGCTCATCTTCGGCCGCGACTGGGAAGACAGCGTGGTCATCGGCTTCTGCGCGCTCTTCTCCAACTCGCTGCTGATCGGCCTGCCGATCACCGAGCAGGCGTTTGGCGAGGACGCGCTGAATGGCAATTACGCGATCATCGCCCTGCACTCGCCGCTCTGCTATGCCATCGGCATCACCACAATGGAACTCGCCCGCGCCCGCGGCACCGAGCTGCGCCGCCTGCCGCTGACCATCCTGCGCTCGCTGTTCCGCACGCCGATGGTCATCGGCATCAGCATCGGCATAATCTTCAACCTCGCGAAGGTCGAGCTGCCGCACCCGGTGACCGAAGCGCTGGGGCTGGTCACCCGCACCGCGCTGCCCTGCGCGCTCTTCGCGCTCGGCGGCGTGCTCTTCCGCTACCGACCCGAGGGCGACCTGCGCACCATCCTCTTCGTCTGCGCGCTCTCGCTCGGGCTGCACCCGCTGATCACCTACACGCTCGGCACCGCCTTCGCCCTGCCCACCGACGCGTTCCGCTCGGCGGTGGTCACCGCCTCGGTGGCGCCCGGCGTGAACGCCTATGTCTTCGCCAACCTCTACGGTCGCGCCAAGCGCGTCGCCGCCTCCTCGGTGTTGCTGGCGACCGGCCTGTGCATCCTCACCACCTGGGCCTGGCTGCACCTGCTGCCCTGAGCCCCGTCGGCACCGCATTCTTCTAGGCGAAATATCCCGGGGGTGAGGCGCGCAGCGCCGAGGGGGCAGCGCCCCCTCCTTGGGCCGAATTCTTTCGAGCCGCGCCCGACAATCGCCAATTTGATGGTTCCCACCGCCCGCGCGCGGATCTATACGGAGCCCGTTTGAACCGCCGGCAAAAGGACAGGTGAGCAATGGCTAACGTGGTCGTCGTGGGCGCCCAGTGGGGCGACGAAGGCAAGGGCAAGATCGTGGACTGGCTCTCGGAGCGGGCCGACGTGGTTGCGCGTTTCCAGGGGGGCCACAATGCAGGCCATACGCTCGTCATCGACGGCAAGGTGTTCAAGCTGAACGCCCTGCCTTCCGGCGTCGTGCGCGGCGGCAAGCTGTCGGTGATCGGCAACGGCGTGGTGCTCGACCCGTGGCACCTGGTGAAGGAGATCGCCGCGATCCGCGCGCAGGGCGTCGAGATCACCCCCGAGACGCTGATGATCGCCGAGAACACCCCGCTGATCCTGCCGATCCACGGCGAGCTCGACCGCGCCCGCGAGGAAGCGGCCACCAAGGGCACCAAGATCGGCACCACCGGCCGCGGCATCGGCCCGGCCTATGAGGACAAGGTGGGCCGCCGCTCGGTCCGCGTCGCCGACCTTGCTGACCCGGCGACGCTGGAGACCCGCGTCGACCGCGCCCTGCTGCACCACGACGCGCTGCGCCGCGGCCTCGGGCTGGAGCCGGTCGACCGCGCCGCGCTGCTCGCCGCGCTGAACGAGATCGCGCCGCAGATTCTCGAGTATGCCGGCCCCGTCTGGAAGGTGCTCAACGAGAAGCGCCGCGCCGGCAAGCGCATCCTCTTCGAGGGCGCCCAGGGCGCGCTGCTCGACATCGACTTCGGCACCTATCCCTTCGTGACCTCGTCGAACGTCATCGCCGGCCAGGCGGCCACCGGCACCGGCATCGGCCCGGGCGCGATCGACTTCGTGCTGGGCATCGTCAAGGCCTACACCACCCGCGTCGGCGAAGGCCCCTTCCCGACCGAACTGGATGACGAGGACGGCAACCGCCTCGGCACCCGTGGCCGCGAGTTCGGCACCGTCACCGGCCGCAAGCGCCGCTGCGGCTGGTTCGATGCGGTGCTGGTGCGCCAGACCTGTGTGACCTCGGGCGTCAACGGCATCTCGCTGACCAAGCTCGACGTGCTGGACGGCTTCGAGACCATCAAGATCTGCACCGGCTACGAGCTCGACGGCCAGATGCTCGACCACCTGCCCATCGCCACCGAGGAGCAGCAGCGCTGCGTTCCGGTCTACGAAGAAATGGAAGGCTGGTCCGAGTCGACCGAGGGTGCGCGCAGCTGGAACGACCTGCCCGGTGCTGCGGTGAAATACGTCCGCCGCATCGAGGAACTGATCGGCTGCCCGGTGGCGCTGCTCTCGACCTCGCCCGAGCGCGACGACACCATCCTTGTCACCGACCCCTTCGCGGACTGAGCCCGGTATGGCCCTCAGCTACAAATCCCGCCGCCGCTGGTCGCTGGTGATCCTGCTGGTGGGCCTGCCGCTCTACATCGTCGCGGCGGTCAGCGTGGTCAACGCGCTTAACCGCCCGCCGATCTGGCTGGAATTCGCGGTCTACGTCTTCCTCGGGTTCCTGTGGATGCTGCCCTTCAAGTTCGTCTTCAAGGGCGTCGGCAAGGCCGATCCGGATGCGGAGCCCCCCCAAGGGCGAGTAAGCGCGCCCGGCGCGAGAGACACGAAAGGGCGCAGCCGCCAAGGCTGCGCCCTTCTTCTTCGGCCCGGAGCGCTGCTTCGCTCGGCGCCCCCAAATGCTCCAACGAAAAAGGGCGCCGGAAGCCCGGCGCCCTTCTCCGATCCGTCAGGCGATCCGCCTCAGACCTTGCCCTTGCCGCTGGCGAAGATGCAGAGCAACGTGACCGCCGCTGCCGCCAGCACGTAGTATCCCACGTAGGCAAGACCGTAGGTCGACTGCAGCCAGGTCGCTATATAGGGCGCGAGCGAGGCGCCGAAGATGCCGGCGAAGTTGAAGGTGATCGACGAGCCGGTGTAGCGCACGCGGGTCGGGAAAGGTGCCGCCAGCGCGGTGCCGATGAGGCCGTAGGTCATCCCCATGAGCGCCATGCCCAGCGTCACGAAGCCCATGATCCGCGCCTCGTTCGCCACCATCAGCACCGGCACGAGGAAGCTGAAGAGGCCGATCAGCACCGTGGTCAGAGTCAGGATCTCGCGGCGGCCGAAGCGCTCGGCCAGCAGGCCGGCCAGCGGGATGAAGGCGCCGAAAACCACCGAGCCCCAGATCTGGATCGCCAGCGCGTCGGTGAAGGGGATCTTCACGACCTTGACGTTGTAGCTCAGCAGGTAGGCGGTGCAGATGTAGAAGAGCACGAAGGTCGCCAGCGCCACGAAGGTGCCGAGCACGATCGAGACCTTGTGGTTCTTGAAGAGCTCCACGGCAGGCACGGCGACGCGCTCCTCGTTGTCGATGGCCTTCTGGAAGTCCGGCGTCTCGGTGATCGACAGGCGCACCCAGAGGCCCACGGCGATCAGCAGCAGCGACGAGACGAAGGGAATCCGCCAGCCCCAGCTCAGCAGCGCCTCTTCACTCATGAAGTGCAGCAGGATCCAGAACAGGCCCGACGACAGGAACAGGCCCACCGGCGCACCGAGCTGCGGGAACATGCCGTACCAGTTCTTCTTGCCCTCAGGCGCGTTCTCGGTGGCCATGAGCACCGCTCCGCCCCATTCGCCGCCAAGGCCGAAGCCCTGGCCGAAGCGGCAGAGTGCCAGCAGCAGGGGGGGCGATGACGCCGATGCTCTCGTAGCTCGGCAGGAAGCCGATCACCACGGTCGAGATGCCCATGGTCAGCAGCGCCGCGACCAGCGTCGCCTTGCGGCCGATGCGGTCGCCGAAGTGGCCGAAGACCAGCGCGCCGAAGGGGCGTGCGAAGAAGGCGATGGAGAAGGTGGCGAAGCTGGCCAGCAGCGCGGTCATCGGATCGCTGCTCGGGAAGAACAGCGCCGGGAAGACCAGCACGGCGGCGGTCGCGTAGACATAGAAGTCGAAGAATTCGATGGTCGTGCCGACGAGGCTCGCGGTCAGGACCTTGGCCGGAGAGTTGAGCGCCGGCGTGGCCCCGGCGCGCGAGCCACTGTAGGCTGCGTCTGAGAGGGACATTTTATTTCGTCTTTCATTGCGTCGGGAACAGTTTTGTTCCGGAATGGGTCCGGTTAACGCAATCAGTGGATGGGCGGAAGTCGTGTGCCTGACTGTTTTCATCAGGCCCGCCATGCGCCGGGCGCATAGCTTCCCTAAGGGTTACCTGCATCCCGCGTTGGCGCTGCGAAAAAGACCCCGCCTGTCAGGGACTTCCACGGCGGAGCCTGCACGCGCAGCAAAAAGCCCGGAACCAGCGGTCCCGGGCCCGGCCCTCTCGTCAGGTGAAGAGGCGCCTCACTCCTTGTCGGCGTCGAGCGCGTAGCGCTTGAAGAGCCCGCTCTGCGTCATGAAGAAGACAAAGACCGCCGCGGTCAGCCCGAAGGTCTTGAAATAGACCCAGCTCTCGGTGCTCATCGTGCGCCAGACGATCTCGTTGAGCACCGCCAGCCCGAAGAAGAAGGCACAGATCCGCTTGGTAAGGATCATCCACCCCTCCTCCTGCAGCGGCATCAGCCCTTCCATGACCTTGCGCAGGTAGCTCTCGCCGCGCAGGATCCCGGCCAGCAGCGCGAAGCCGAAAAGCAGGTAGATCAGCGTCGGCTTCATCTTGAAGAAGCGCTCGTCATTGAGCCAGACCGAGAGCCCGCCGAAGACCACGATCAGCACCGCGGTCACCACCTGCATGGCCGAGAGGTGCCCGGTCAGCTTCCACAGGATGCCGGTGCAGAGCAGCATCAGCGGGATAAACCCGGCGGTGACCACCACGAAGCCCTGATACTCGCGCCCGCCGATGACGTAGGTGTTGTCCTTCAGCAGCAGGTAGGCCGCGAAGAAGGCCAGCACCGGTCCGAATTCGAGCGCCGACTTGAGGAAGGGGTTGATCTGCTTCGTGGCCATGCGGGTCTCCTTGTGCGAGAGCAGAGATAACCTCGCGGCGACGGCTTCTCAATGGCGGAACTGCCTCGCCCGCCGTCTCGTTGATCACCGACCAGCGGAGGAGACGTGATGATCGAGGACATCGTGAACGAATTCCGGGGCACCTTCTCGGTGATCCCCGCGGCGAGCGCCTTCGCCCGGCTGCTCGCGGCAATCGTGCTGGCGGGGCTGATCGGTCTCGAACGCGAATGGCGCGGCAAGCCCGCCGGCCTGCGCACGCATATCCTCGTGTCGGTCGCCGCCTGTCTCTTCGTGCTGCTGGGCCTCGAACTCGCCGCCATGGACTTCGGCGGCTCCTCGGAACAGCGCAACGACCCGCTGCGGATGATCGAGGCGGTGACCGCCGGCGTGGCGTTCCTGGCGGCCGGGCTGATCTTCACCTCTGGCGGCAAGGTCCGCAATATCACCACCGGCGCCTCGCTCTGGCTCGCGGGCGCCGTGGGACTGGGCTGCGGCGCGGGGCAGATGCCGCTCGCCGCCATGACAACCGTGATCGTGCTCGTGGTGCTGACGCTGCTGCGCTTCGTCGAGGGCAAGATGGGCTGGAGCGAGGAGTAGGCCCGCCCCTCCCGGGCTCAGCCCTTCTCGAGCCCGGTGAGCGCCGCGGCGAATTCCTCGGGATCGAAGGGCTGCAGGTCGTCGATCTGCTCGCCGACACCGATGGCATGGATCGGCAGGCCGAACTTGTCGGCCAGCGCCACCAGCACACCGCCGCGCGCGGTGCCGTCGAGCTTCGTCATCACCAGCCCCGAGACATCCGCCACCTGCTGGAAGATCTCCACCTGCCGCAGCGCATTCTGCCCGGTGGTCGCATCGAGCACCAAGAGCGTGTTGTGCGGCGCATCGGGGTCCTTCTTGCGGATGACGCGAACGATCTTGGCCAGCTCCTCCATCAGGTCCGAGCGGTTCTGCAGGCGGCCCGCGGTGTCGATCATCAGCAGATCGGCCCCCTCGGCCTGCGCCTTGGTCATTGCGTCAAAGGCAAGGCTGGCCGGATCCGAACCCTCGGGCGCGGTCAGCACCGGCACCCCGGCGCGGTCGCCCCAGATCTGCAGCTGCTCGACCGCGGCGGCGCGGAAGGTGTCGCCGGCGGCGATCACCACCGATTTGCCCGCGGCGCGGAACTGGCTGGCGAGCTTGCCGATGGTCGTGGTCTTGCCCGAGCCGTTGACGCCCACCACCAGCACCACCTGCGGTTTCTTGGCATAGAGCGGCAGCGGCTTGGCGACGGGGTCCATGATCCTCGCGACCTCGGCCGAGAGCAGCTCCTTGATCTCCTGCGTCGAGACCCGCTTGCCATAGCGCCCCTCGGCGATGTTGGAGGTGACGCGAAGCGCGGTATCCACGCCCATGTCAGAGGCGATGAGCAGCTCCTCGAGGCTCTCGATCATCTCGTCGTCAAGCGCCCGGCGCACCACCGGCGCGGCGGGCTGGGACTTGCCGAAGAGCCGCCCGATGAGACCGCCGCCGCGCTGCATCTGCGGCACTTCCGGGTCCTGCAGCGGCGCCGGGATCTCCAGCGGCGCGGGCATGGGCGACGGGTCGGCGGGGGGGCCTCACCGGCG
>NZ_NTHN02000047.1 GCF_002300555.2 Alloyangia mangrovi
CGCGCCAGCCGCGCCCCGGCGGGGGTGGCGGTGCAGGGGGTGGCGCGGATCACCAGCGCCGCCCCGGCGCGATCCTCCAGCGCCTTGATGCGCTGCGAGACCGCCGAGGGGGTGACCGAGAGTTCGCGCGCCGCGGCGTCGAAACTGCCGAGCCTCAGCACGGCTTCGAGCGCGGCGAGTTGAAAGGGATCATACTGCATTAGCAAGTCTTAATCAGGATCAATTTCTTTAACTAGGCTTTCTTTGTTCCTGCGTGGTAGCCCGTCCTCCGGACAGAAAAGATGGAGACGGGACCATGCAGGCAGCCGCCGCTGGATTTGCCTTGGGGCTTTCGCTGATCGTGGCGATCGGGGCGCAGAACGCCTTCGTGCTGCGTCAGGGGCTGCGGCGCGAGCACGTGCTGCCGGTGGTGCTGGTCTGCGCGCTCTCGGACGCGGTGCTGATCGCCGCGGGCGTTGCGGGATTCGGTCTGCTGGCGAGCCGTCTGCCGGAGCTCGAGATCGTCATGCGCTGGCTCGGCGCGGGGTTCCTCACGTGGTACGGCGCGCGCACCCTGCGTGCCGCCTGGCGCGGCGGCGAGGCGCTGCGGGCCGAGCAGGCCCCGGACAACGGCAGCCTGCGCCGCGCGGTGCTGACCTGCCTCGCGCTGACCTGGCTCAACCCGCATGTCTATCTCGACACGGTGATGCTGCTTGGCGCGATCTCGGCGCAATACGACAGCCGGCTGCACTTCGGGCTCGGCGCGGTCACTGCCTCGGTGCTGTTCTTCTTTGCGCTCGGCTTCGGCGCGCGGCTGCTGGCACCGGTCTTTGCGAGGCCCGTGGCCTGGCGCGTGCTCGACCTGGTGATCGGGCTGACAATGTGGCTCATCGCGGCGAAACTGCTGCTTGGCTGAGCGCGGACCCTTGCACGTGGCGCAGGGCGCGCTACCAACATCGCTATGAGTACGACGAACACGATCCGCACGACGCAGGCAAACCCGGTCCGGGGCATCCTTTTCATGGTGCTGACGGGGCTTTGCTTCGTGGGGGTGACGGTGACGGTCAAGTTGCTGCACGGCCGGGTGCCGGCGGCGGAGTCGGCCTTTCTGCGCTACCTGCTCGGGCTCGTCTTCCTGATCCCCATGTGGAAGGCGCTGCGCGATCTGCGGATGAGCCCGCGCCAGTGGCGGCTTTCGGCGCTGCGCGGCGGCGCGCAGACGCTGGGGGTAATCTGCTGGTTCTTCGCCATGGCGCGCATCCCGCTCGCCGAGGTCACGGCGATGAATTACCTCACACCGATCTACGTGACAGTGCTGGCGGTCTTCGTTTTGGGCGAGCGGCTGGCCATGCGCCGCATCCTCGCCATCGTCGCGGCGCTCGGCGGGGCGCTGCTGATCCTGCGGCCGGGGTTCCGCGAGCTCGATCCGGGGCATTTCGCCATGCTGGTCACCTCGCTTCTCTTCGCCATTTCCTATCTCATCGCCAAGATCATCACCGACGAGCTCTCGCCCGCCATCGCGCTGGCGCTGCTGTCGATCTCGGTGACGCTGGGGCTTTTCCCCTTCGCGCTGGCGGTCTGGGTCTGGCCGAGCTGGGGCGACGTCGCCATCCTCATGGCCACCGCCACCTTCGCCACTGCCGGGCATTACGCCATGGTGCTGGCCTTCGCGAGTGCGCCGGTGACGGTGACCCAGCCGATCACCTTCCTGCAACTGGTCTGGTCGGTGGCCATCGGAGCGCTGTTCTTCGCCGAGCCGGTCGATCCCTTCGTGGTCGGGGGCGGGCTGGTGATCATCGGGTCGGTGCTCTTCATCACCCTGCGCGAGGCGATGCTCAAGCGTCGGGTGACGCCTTCGGGTCCCGAGACGAAGTTCTGACCTGGCAGCACGGCCCTTGCTGTCTCGAAACAGTCCGTTTCCGAAACATGAAAAATCCCCAAGGCCTTCGCATTTCGGCCTCATTTCCGGGCAAGAGTTTCTTTCAGTGAAACAGTTTAACCGGGTATGTAACCATGTTTGCCAACAACCAATTGACCGAGAACCTTGACGACGTCCGCGCCTTCCTGCTGGCTGAGCGCGGCAAGGCGCTCTCCGATGCCGAGTGGCGCTTTCGCATGAAGGGTTACGGCTACCAGCTGCGCCGCACAGAGCGGGGCACCGAGGTCTCGCACCTGCCGCAGAACCGCCTGCTGGGCACGCTCGACGCCTGAGGTGCGGGGGACCGTGGCACGCGGCGCACGCCTTAAGGAAGATTAAGCGCGCCGCCTTGCCCTCATCCCGAGAAGCATCGAGATTGGCCTGATGATCAGGCTTTGTTCACGCTTCGTAAGCGTTTCATTCATCATCGTTTCCTTAGCGTCACCTTGGGTCAGCCTCGCGGCAGGCCCGGCGGCGGCGGCACAGCCGGAGGTCTCCGGCCGCATCCGCGTGATCGACGGCGACACTTTCGAGGTTGGCGACGTCCGCGTGCGCCTCTTCGGCGTCGACGCCCCGGAACAGGGGCAGACCTGTGGTGGCAACGGTAAACAGGTCTGGGCCTGTGGCGCCTGGGTGACCACCGAGGTTCGTTCCCGCTACGAGGGCCGCCGCGCCAGTTGCGCCCGGCTCGACACCGACCGCTATGGCCGCGCCGTGGCGCGCTGCTCGGTGGACGGCAAGGACGTGGGCCGCACGCTGGTTTCCGAGGGGCTGGCCTTTGCCTACCGCCAGTATTCGCTCGACTACGACCTCGACGAAAAGCGCGCCGCCGTGCGCGGGGTCGGCGTGCATGGCGCCGAGGTGCAGCGCCCCGCCGAGTACCGCGCCGAAACCCGCAGCGCCGCCAATGCAGCGGCGCTGTCCGCCGCTCCGCAGGGCTGCGTGATCAAGGGCAACGTCTCGTCGAAGGGCGCGCGCATCTTCCACGTGCCGGGCCAGCAATACTACGCGGCAACCCGCATCGACGAAAGCAAGGGCGAGCGCTGGTTCTGCTCCGAGGCCGAGGCGCGCAAGGCCGGCTGGCGCAAGGCACGACAGTGAGCGCGCTCGCATGACCTAGGGGCATGTTGATCCGCATCAAAGAGCGGCTGCGCGGCGCATGCCAAGACAGGGTCAAGACAAGCAAGGAGGCAATTGTCCCATGTCCCATGTTCCGCACTCGCTCGCCGAGGAATTTCCGCAATTCGCCGCGCGCATCTCTGAACTCAAGCAGCAGGGCGGTCACTTCGCCACGCTCGCCGAGCGCTACTACGAGGTGAACCGCGAGGTGCATGGCGCCGAAAGCGGGCTGACCCCGATGGAGGGGCTCGCCGAAGCCGACCTGCGCAAGAAGCGCGCGGCGCTCAAGGACGAGATCTACGCGCTGCTCACCGCCGATGCCGAGGGCGTCGAGGGGTAATGTCGAGGGTTAATTGAGCAGCGGCTCGATTTCCGAGACGATCGGATCGGAGAGGGGCAGCGTAGTGCTGCCCCAGCCGGCCACGAACTCGCCTTCGGGTCCGATCAGCACCTTGTTGAAATTCCAGGACGGGGCGAAACCCTTCGCCTCGGCCAGCTCCCGGTAGAAGGGATGCGCGCCGTCGCCGGTCACATGGGTGATCGTGGTCATCGGCATATCGAGATCGAAGTTGAGCTCGCAATAGTCCTTCACCTCGGCCTCGCTCCCCAGCTCCTGCTTGAAATCGTTGGACGGCACCGCCAGCACCACCAGCCCGCGGTCGCGGTAGCGCTCGTAGAGCGTCTGCAGCCCGTCGAACTGCGGGGCGAAGCCGCAGCGCGAGGCGGTGTTGACCACCAGCACCGGGCCGCCGTGCCAGCTTTCCAGATCGAGCGTGCCACCGTCGATGGAGTCGAAGACCGTCGCGTCCGACGCGAGGGCGGGCAGGGCTGCGGTTGCGAGAACCGCAAGAAGGGGGAGGATGCGCATGGGAGGACTCCTTTGCGTTCACAGATAGTCTCGCTTCCGTGAAGTCAACGCTGCGGGTGCGCGCCCGGGTGTGCAGCCGCCTATGCAGATTTGCAGGGCGCGAAATCCGCTTGGCGGGCGGGGCTGGCGTGCCTATCTTCAAGGCTCAGCAGGAGGTGACGCTATGGCCGGAGGCTGGAGCCGCGACGGTGCGGTGCAGGAGCAGATCGAGGACAGCATCAAGGACGAGCTGGCCCGCATGCAGGCGCGCAAGCGCCCGACGGGCGAGAGCCTGACCCATTGCGCCGAATGCGACGAGCCGATCCCCGAGAAGCGCCGCGTGGCGATCCCGGGCGTGAAGCTCTGCATCGAGTGCCAGCAGGAACGGGACGGCGCCTACCAGGCCCGCGGCGGTATCAATCGGCGCGGCTCGAAGGACAGCCAGCTCAAGTAAGGTCATCGTCCTTGGGAGCCGCCGGGTCGCGGTCCGAAGTGTCGCGCCGCCGCAGCGCCTTGCCGCGCTCGAGCCCGCGCCGGTAGAGCGGCATCACGTCCAGCATCGCCACGGCAAAGCCGAGCGGGATCATCCAGAAACCGAGGATCGGCAGGAAACCTAGGATCCCGCCGCAGATCAGCAGCAGCCCCAGCACCAGCCGCAGACCCGGCGGCACCCGCCGCCGCACGTGCACGAGAAAGTGCTGCATCCGCCGCTTGATGCTGCGCCGGGGGCGCTTGACGGTCTGCGGATCGTCGGGATCGGGGGCGGCGGAGGGCATGGTGGGGCTCCTTCCGGGCCTCAAGAAATGAATAGGAGAACCGTGCAGGTAAAAGGGCGGGCCCTTTCGAGCCCGCCCCTGAAGATCAGTCTTCCATTGCCTCGAGCTCGTCGATGAAGCCCTCGATCATCGACAGCCCCTTGTCCCAGAACTTGGGGTCCGTGGCGTCGAGGCCGAAGGGCTCGAGCAGCGCCTTGTGGTGCTTCGAGCCGCCCGCCTTGAGCATGTCGAAATACTTGTCCTGGAAGCCCTCGGGGTTCGCCTCGTATTCCGCGTAGAGCGCGTTCACCAGCCCGTCGCCGAAGGCATAGGCGTAGACGTAGAAGGGCGAGTGCACGAAATGCGGGATATAGGCCCAGAAGGTCTCGTAGCCCGGCATGAAGTCGAAGGCCTCGCCGAGGCTCTGCGCCTGCACCGACATCCACAGCACGTTGATGTCCTCGGGAGTCAGCTCGCCGCCGCGCCGCGCCTCGTGCAGCTTGCACTCGAAGTCGTAGAAGGCGATCTGCCGCACCACGGTGTTGATCATGTCCTCGACCTTGCCGGCGAGCATGACCTTGCGTTCCTTCTGGTCCTTCGCCTTGGCCAGCATGGCGCGGAAGGTCAGCATCTCGCCGAAGACCGAGGCGGTCTCGGCCAGGGTCAGCGGCGTCGAGGCGAGCATCTCGCCCTGGCCCGCCGCAAGCACCTGGTGCACGCCGTGGCCGAGCTCATGCGCGAGCGTCATCACGTCGCGCGGCTTGCCGAGGTAGTTCAGCAGCACGTAGGGATGCGCGTCGGTCACCGTGGGGTGGGCAAAGGCGCCGGGCGCCTTGCCCGGCTTGGCGGCGGCGTCGATCCAGCCCTTCTTGAAGAACGGCTCGGCGATCTCGGCCATGCGCGGATCGAAGCCCGCATAGGCGTCCATCACCGTCTTCTCCGCCTCATCCCAGCCGACGATGCGGGAGCTCTCCATCGGCAGCGGCGCATTGCGGTCCCAGACCTGCATCCGCTCGAGCCCCAGCCACTTGCGCTTCAGCTCGTAGTAGCGGTGCGACAGGCGCGGGTAGGCGGCGACCACGGCGTTGCGCAGCGCCTCGACCACCTCGGGCTCGACATCATTGGCCAGGTGCCTTGCGTGCTGCGCCGAGGGCATCTTGCGCCAGCGGTCCATCACTTCCTTTTCCTTGGCCTGGGTGTTGTGCACCCGGGCAAAGGTCTTGATGTTCTCGCCGAAGACCCGTGCCAGCTCGTGGGCCGCCGCCTCGCGCTTGGCGCGGTCCTGCTCGGTCAGCAGGTTGAGCGTGCTCTCGATGCTCATCTCCTCGCCGTCCACCTCGAAGGTGAGCCCGGCAATGGTCTCGTCGAAGAGCCGTTCCCAGGCGTCGCCGACCACGCCCATATCGTGCAGGAAATGCTCCATCTCGTCCGACAGCTGGTGCGGCTTCATCGCGCGGATGCGGTCGAAGGCGGGCTTGTAGCGGCCCAGCTCGGGATCGGCGGCAAAGAGGCCGTCGAGGAAATCATCGTCGAGCCGGTTCAGCTCGAGCGTGAAGAACACCAGCGGCGTGGTGTAATTGGTGATCTTCTCCTGGCAGTCAGACAGGAACTTGGCGCGCTCGGCGTCCACCGTCAGCTGGTAGTAGCGCAGCCCGGCGTAAGACATGATGCGCCCGCCCACCGACTCGATCTTCTCATGGCGGCGGATCATCTCGAGGAAGCCCGGGGCGTCGAGCGTGCCCAGCTTGCCCTCGTAATCCTCGGCGAAGCGCGCGCAGGCATCCTCGAGCCAGTCGAGGTCCCGCTTGACCTCGGGCGCGTCGGGCGCGGGGTAGAGATCGCTCAGATCCCATTCCGGCAGATCGCCCAGGTTCTTGCCCCCGGCAGAGGCAGTGGCATCGAAAACGGGGGCAGCAAAAGCGGACGGGCGGTTCATCGCGTCTCTCCTTGTTCTTCGGTCTTGGAGGACAGCTAAGAACGCGCCCCCCCGAAGGTTCAAGGGCGAATGCGCCGCACCCGCCCTTTCTTCTAGGTCGAAATATCCCGGGGGTGAGGCGCGCAGCGCCGAGGGGCAGCGCCCCTCAGCAACGCGCGCCGTCAATCCCGGCGTCGGCTCACTCCGCCACGCAATCGGCGAAATACTCAACCGAGCCGTCCGGCATCTCTTTCTGCACGAGCCCGTGGATGTCGGTCTCGAAGCCGGGGCATTCGCGGGCGAACTCGCGGTTGAAGCGCAGGTAGTCGACGATGCGCTTGTTGAACACCTCGCCGGGGATCAGCAGCGGGATGCCCGGCGGGTAGGGGGTGACCAGCGAAGTGGTGATCCGCCCTTCGAGCTCGTCGATCGGCACGCGCTGCGTGGTGCGGCGGGCGATATGCGAGAAAGCCTCGCCGGGGTTCATCGCCGGGGTAAGGTCCGAGAGGTAAATCTCGGTCGACAGCCGCGCCACGTCGTATTTGGCGTATTGCGAGTGCACGTGCTGGCACAGATCCTTCAGCCCCATCCGCTCGTAGCGGCGGTGCTTGGCGCAGAACTCCGGCATCGAGCGCCACATCGGCTGGTTCTTGGCATAGTCATCCTTGAACTGCTGCAGCGCGGTCAGCAGGGTGTTCCAGCGGCCCTTGGTGATGCCGATGGTGAACATGATGAAGAAGCTGTAGAGCCCGGTCTTCTCCACCACCACGCCATGCTCGGTGAGATACTTGGTGACGATCGAGGCGGGGATACCCCAATCCTCGAAGCGGCCGTCGAGGTTGAGGCCGGGCGTGATGATCGTCGCCTTGATCGGGTCGAGCATGTTGAAGCCCGGCGCCATGTCGCCGAAGCCGTGCCAGCTGTCGGTGCCGCTGCTCTCGACGCCCTCGGCATCGGTCTTTTTCAGCACCCAGTCGCGGGTCCGGCCCATGCCATCGCTGTTGTGGTCGAAGTCCTCGGGCCCCCAGACCTGGAACCACCAGTCGTCGGCGCCGTATTCCTCGTCGACCTTGTGCATGGCGCGGCGGAATTCCAGCGCCTCGACGATGCTCTCCTCGACCAGCGCGGTGCCGCCCGGCGGCTCCATCATCGCCGCCGCCACGTCGCAGCTCGCGATGATGCTGTACTGCGGGCTGGTGGAGGTGTGCATGAGGTAGGCTTCGTTGAAGAGATGCCGGTCGAGCTTGGTCTCCTCGCTGTCCTGCACCAGCACGTGGCTCGCCTGGGAGATGCCGGCCAGCAGCTTGTGCACCGACTGGGTCGCATAGGTCAGCGACTTGCGGGTGCGCCCGCGCTTGCGGCCCATGGCGTGATAGGCGCCATAGAAGGGGTGGAAGGCGGCATGCGGCAGCCAGGCCTCGTCGAAGTGGAGGTTTTCGACGTAGCCGTCGAGCAGCCCCTTGATCTCTTCGGTGTTGTAGAGAACCCCGTCGTAGGTCGACTGCGTCAGCGTCAGGATACGCGGCTGTACGGTCTCGGCATCGACGTGCTGCAGGAGCGGGTTGGCGCGGATCTTCGCCTTGATGCTCTCGATCTCGAACTCGCTGCGCTGGATCGGGCCGATGATGCCCCAATGGTTGCGCGTCGGCTTGAGGAACACCGGGATTGCCCCGGTCATGATGATCGAATGCAGGATCGACTTGTGGCAGTTGCGGTCGACAACGACGACATCGCCGGGCGCCACGCTGTGGTGCCAGACCATCTTGTTCGAGGTCGAGGTGCCGTTGGTCACGAAGAAGCAGTGGTCTGCGTTGAAGATGCGCGCGGCGTTGCGCTCGGACTCGCCGATGGCGCCATTGTGGTCGAGCAGCTGGCCCAGTTCCTCGACCGCATTGCAGACGTCGGCGCGCAGCATGTTTTCGCCGTAGAACTGGTGGTACATCTGGCCGATCGGCGACTTCAGGAAGGCGACGCCGCCGGAGTGCCCGGGGCAGTGCCATGAGTAGGAGCCGTCCTCGGCATAGTCGAGCAGCGCCTTGAAGAAGGGCGGCTGGATGCCCTCGAGGTAGCTCTTGGCCTCGCGGATGATGTGCTTGGCAACAAACTCCGGCGTGTCCTCGAACATGTGGATGAAGCCATGCAGCTCGCGCAGGATGTCGTTCGGCAGGTGCCGCGAGGTCTTGGTCTCGCCGTAGATGTAGATCGGCACATCCTCGTTCTTCCAGCGGACTTCCTCGATGAAGTTGCGCAGGTTGAGGACCGCCGGATCGAGCTCGGGACCCGGAGAGAATTCCTCGTCGTCGATCGACAGCACGAAGGCGCTGGCGCGCGACTGCTGCTGGGCAAATTGCGACAGGTCGCCGTAGCTGGTGACGCCGAGCACTTCGAACCCCTCGGCCTCGATGGCTTCCGCGAGCGCGCGGATGCCGAGGCCCGAGCTGTTCTCGGAGCGGAAGTCTTCGTCGATGATCACGATGGGGAAGCGGAACTTCATTCTAGTCTCCAACAGCAGGTCTTTCGTTGGGTGGGATGTCGGTCGCCGAGGCCAAGGGCCCCTGTTCCGGGCGGGTCGAGGTGGGGTTCGCAAATCAGCCCCATAATGAATGGACGTTTCTTTCTTTTGAACCCGTCCCCGTCAAGAGGGCGCGACGCGGCACCCCGGCGGGAATTGGGGGAAAGCTTGGCGGCGAATGGCTTATCCAATGGCTCATCCATAGGCCACCAGCAGCGCTTGGAGCCCCTCCAGCGTGTCGATCTCGTCCACCGGCTTGTCGCGCCGCCAGCGTGCCATGCGCGGAAAGCGCAGCGCGATGCCGGACTTGTGACGCGGGCTGGCCTGTATGCCCTCGAAGGCGATCTCGAAGACCAGCTCCGGGGTCACCTGCCGCACCGGGCCGAAGCGCTGCTGGGTGTTGCGCTTCACCCAGCGGGTGATCTCGTCGAACTCGGCGTCGGTAAGGCCGGAATAGGCTTTGGTGAAGGGCACGAGCCCGTTGCCGTCCTTCACTGCAAAGGTGAAATCGGTGAAGAGGTTGGCCCGCCGCCCGTGGCCCTGCTGGGCGTAGATCATCACCGCGTCGACGCTGAGCGGGTCGAGTTTCCATTTCCACCAGTCGCCGCGCCTGCGTCCGCCCTGATAGGCCGAGTCCCGGTGCTTCAGCATCAGCCCCTCGGAGCGGTGCGAGCGGGCGCTCTCGCGGCGCGCCGCCAGCGCACCCCACGCGTCTTCGGTGAGCAGCGGCGAGGCCATCACGGCGGCATCCCCGGGCAGGCCCGAGAGCATCGCGTCGAGCCTCGCGCGGCGCTCCGACAGGGGCAGGGCGCGGATGTCCTCGCCCTCGTGCTCCAGCAAGTCATAGGCGAGCATCCGCACCGGCGCCTCGGTCAGCAGTTTCTTCGGCACGGACTTGCGCCCGATGCGCGGCTGCAGTTGCGCGAAGGGCAGCGGGGCGCCGTCCTTCCAGGCGAGGATTTCGCCGTCGAGCACCGTGCCCGGCGGCAGGAAGTCCGGCGTGCGTGCAAACTCGGGGAAGCGGTCGGTGATCAGCTCCTCGCCGCGCGACCAGAGGTGGTGCACCCCGCCGCGCAGGATGAGCTGGCCGCGGATCCCGTCCCACTTCCACTCCGCCAGCCAGTCGCCCGGGTTGCCTAGGCTGGCAGCCTCGGCCTCGAGCGGCGAGGCGAGGCAGAAGGGGTAGGGCCGGCTCTCGTCCTCGCGGGCGTCCTCCTCGGCGGTGAGTTGGTCCCACGTGGTGTCCTCGGGCTGCCAGCTGCCCATCAACCGCAAGGCCATGGCGGGCTCGTCGACCCCCGTTGCCTCGGCCAGTGCGCGGGTCATCAGCTTGCGGCTGATGCCGATGCGGAAGCCGCCGGTGATAAGCTTGTTGAAGAGGAAACGCTCTGTCGGGTCCAGATGATCCCAGGCGTCGAGCACGGCCGCCTTGCGCGCCTCGGGCTCGATCCCGGCCAGACCTCTGACCACGCCGATCCAAGCACTCAGGTCACGCTCCTCGGGCGCCGCCGCCGGGGGCAGGATCAGCGCGATGGTCTCGGCCAGATCGCCGACGATCGGATAGCTCTCCTCGAACAGCCAGAGCGGGATCCCCGCCCGCTCGGCCGCCCACTCACGCAGCAGCGTCGTGGTCACCGCGCGCTTCGGACGGCGGCCCGAAAAGAGCGCCACGGCCCAGAGGCGGTCCGCCTCGGGGGCCCGCTTGAAGAACTCGGTCAGTGCGGAAGTTTTCTCGGAAGTTCTCGTGGTTTGGTCGAGCTTGGTAAAGAGGCGCGCGAAGTCCTTCATGCAGCGTCTCCACTTTGCTCGCCGGAGTCCTCGTCGCCGCCGAACTCGGTGGGTACCGGCGTGGCGTCATAGCCTTCGCTTCGCAGGTATTGCGCGAAGATATCGACGTAACCATGTGTAGGATATATCTTTTCTGCTCCGGTATCCTTGATGGCGCGCAGCAGGGCGGGCCAGTCGGCGTGATCCGAAATGACAAAGCCGCGCTGCACGCCGCGCCGCCGCCGTACGCCGCGCAACCGCATCCAGCCCGAGGCGAAACCGGTCTGTGCCGGTCCGAATTTTCGGGCCCAAGAGGTGCCAAAGGCCGAGGGCGGCGCGATGACCATCGGCGCGGGATACGCTTTGCGGTCGAACTCGGGTGTGACGGGAATGGTCTCGCAGTGAAACGCTCCGGCGGCGCGCAGCACCGCGTTGCTGCCCTCGACCGCGCCATGGGTGAGGATGGGCCCAATCTCTGGGTCGAGCATGGAGATCAGCCGCTGCGCCTTGCCGAGGCTGTAGGCGCCCAGAAGCGAGGCGCGCCCGGCCTCGCGGTTGGCCCGCCACCAGGCGTTGATCTCGGCGGCGACCTCGGGCTGCGGTTGCCAGCGGAACACCGGCAGGCCGAAAGTGCATTCGGTGATGAAGGCGTGGCAGCGCACCGGCTCGAAGGGCTCGCAAAGCCCGTCGGGCTCGAGCTTGTAGTCGCCGGAGACCACCCAGACCTCGCCGCCCACCTCCACCCGGACCTGCGCCGAGCCGGGGACGTGGCCGGCCGGGTGGAAGCTGATGGTGGCGCCACCGATGCGAAGGCCCTCGCCGAAGGGCAGTTCCTGCACCTCGACGCCCAGCCGGTGGCGGATCATCGCGGCGGTGAGCGGGGTGGCGAGGTAGCTGCCGTGGCCGGGGCGGGCGTGGTCGGAATGGGCGTGGGTGATCAGCGCCCGCGGCACCGGGCGCCAGGGGTCGATGTAGATATCCGCCGCTGGGCAGTAGATGCCGCGCTCGGTGAAGCTGAGAACCGGGTCCGCCATGGGGCGGAAGGATAGGGCGCGGCGTGGCGGCGGCCAGTTCAGGCGCTGGCCTGCGCCCCGGCGGCCTCGGCGGCCTGCCGGTAGTGCGCCGCCAGTTGCGCGACGATGCGCTCGCGGGTCGCCGCAGCCTCCATCAGCACCTCGTGCTCGCCGGCCTGCACCACCTCGAGCTTTCCGCCGGGCCAGGCGCGCATCCGGGCGTGGATGCGGGCGGCATCGACCACGCGCTCGTTGCTGCCGACATAGGTCAGGCAGGGCACCCCGGGCGCGGGCAGGCGCGACAGCGACCGGCATTCAGCCAGCGCCTCGTGCAGCCAGCGCAGGGACGGGCCGCCGAGTGCCAGCTCGGGCACCTCGGTGACCTGCCGCCGCATGTACTCCCAGCCTTCGTGATCGGTGGTCAGCACGTTGCCCTCGAAGGGCGTGCGGCTGAGGTAGCTGTCCGGGCCGGTGGAGGGGGCGTAGACGTGCCCCATGCCCATGCGCGCGCCGGACCAGCTCAGCGCCCAGGCGGCGGGGCGCATGGGGCCGAACATGCGGATGCCCCACATCGGCGCGGTGAAGCCGGCGCTGGCGACCGGCAGGCCGCGGGTCAGCGCACGCAGCCCGATGGCGCCGCCCATGGAATGGGCCAGCAAGTGCAGCGGACGGGGCAGGCCGAGCATATCCACCGCATCGAGCAGCGCCGCCACGTCCGTCTGATAATCGGCAAAGAGGTGCACATGGCCGGTCTGCACGTCGTCGAGCATCCGGTCCGCCAGCCCCTGTCCACGCCAATCGATGGTCAGCACGTGAAAGCCGCGCACCGCGAACTCGCGGGCGGTGCGGCCGTATTTCTCGACGTATTCGGTGCGGCCGGGGAAAAGCAGCACCGTACCCTCCGCCGCCTCGGGGCCGGGGTAGTGGGCGACACGCAGGCGCAGCCCGTCCCCGGCGCGGAGCCAGAAGGCGCGGGCCCCCTCGGGGCCATCCGCGAGCGCGGCATGGAAGGGGGCCTGCTCGAGCATCAGCTCAGCACTCCCGCCAGACGCATCGCCGCGCCCATGTCGCCGTCAACCTTGAGCTTGCCGGTCATGAAGGCGGTGGTGGGGTTCTTCTCGCCGTCGATGATCGCGCGGAAGGTCTCGGTGTCGGCGGTCAGCGTCACGTCGGCCGCGTCATCACCGACCCGCGCGCCGTTCGCGTCGACGACGAGGCTGCCCTTGCCCTCGATGACGAACTTGGCGACGCCGGCGAATCCCCGTCCGTCCAGCTTGCTGTTCAGCGCGGCCACCGCCGCCTTGACCGTTTCGCTCATGTCTCGGGCACTCCTTGCGAATTCCTGTGCTGGCAAAGCGCCAGCTCTGCGCTACACTTCCCTCTATGAGCATCCTGATCCGCGAATTCAAATCTAGAACGGCGCTGGCGCTTGCCCTAGTCACGTTTTGCCTACCCGGGGCGGCTTTCGCGGACCGGGCGGCAGAGCTGCTGACCGAGCTTTCGGAGGCCTCGAGTCCCGAGATCGCCGACCGCGTGGAGCGCGATCTCTTCAACGAATGGTCGAAATCCGGCTCGCCGGCGATGGACCTCCTGCTCAAGCGCGGCCGCGATGCGTTGGAGGTGAGCGACTTCCAGACCGCCCTCGAGCATTTCACCGCCCTCACCGACCACGCGCCGGACTTCGCCGAGGGCTGGAGCGCGCTGGCGCTGGCCTATTACGCCACGGATGCTCTCGGCCCGGCGATGGATGCGCTCGAGCACACGCTGGCGCTCAACCCGAACCATTTCGGAGCGTTGCAGGGGGTGGGGGCGATCCACGAGGAGCTGGGCGATCTTGACCTTGCCTACCGCGCCTATTCCCGGGTAGTTGAACTTCGGCCCTTCGATAGCGATGTTAACGAGGCCATCGAACGGCTCGAGACGCGGGTGAACGGCGTTTCGCTCTGAGGTACCGGCACACGGGGCCGGCGGGCTGATCCGCCGGAGACGCGACGACCGGAAGAGGAAAGACAAGGCCCCCTCCCATGGCCCAACGCGCTCGGATCGCGGCCGTCCTAGGCCCGACCAACACAGGCAAGACCCATTATGCCATCGAACGGATGCTGGCGCACAGGACCGGCATGATCGGCCTGCCGCTGCGTCTGCTGGCGCGCGAGGTCTACGACAAGGTGGTGGCTGCCCGCGGCCCGTCGGTGGCGGCGCTGGTGACCGGCGAGGAGCGGATCGTGCCGCCGCGCGCGCAATACTGGATCTGCACCGTCGAGGCGATGCCCGAGGGCATGGGCTGCGACTTCGTGGCCATCGACGAGATCCAGCTCTGCGCCGACCCCGAACGCGGCCATGTCTTCACCGACCGGCTGCTGCGCATGCGCGGGCTGAACGAGACGCTGTTCCTCGGCTCGGACACCATGCGCGGGCCGATCTCGCAGCTGGTCAAGGGCGTCGAGTTCATGCGCCGCGACCGGATGAGCCAGCTGATGTACTCCGGCCCCAAGAAGATTTCCCGCATGCCGGCGCGCAGCGCCATAGTCGGCTTCTCGGTGGACAACGTCTATGCCATCGCCGAACTGCTGCGCCGCACCAAGGGTGGGGCGGCGGTGGTGATGGGGGCGCTCAGCCCGCGCACCCGCAACGCGCAGGTCGACCTCTACCAGAACGGCGATGTGGACTACCTCGTGGCCACCGACGCCATCGGCATGGGGCTCAATCTCGACGTCGATCACGTGGCGTTTTCCTCGCTGCGCAAGTTCGACGGGCGGCGGATGCGCGAGCTTCAGCCGAACGAGCTGGCGCAAATCGCTGGCCGGGCGGGGCGTGGCATGCGCGACGGCACCTTCGGCACCACCGGCGAAGCCGGGCAGATTCCGGAGGAGTGGGTCGAGGCGATCACCAGCCACAGCTTCACGCCGCTGAAGAAGCTCAACTGGCGCAATCCGCAGCTGAATTTCGGCTCGCCCGAGGCGCTGATCGACTCGCTCGAGAGGGCGCCCGACGATCCTAACCTGGTAAAGGCGCGCGAGGCCGACGACCTGATGTCGCTCAAATCGCTCAACTCGCAGGCGGAGGTTCGCGCGCGGGCCTCGGATCCGGCCTCGGTGAAGCTGCTCTGGGACGTCTGCCGTATTCCCGATTTCCGCGGGATCAGTCATAATGAACACGCGGCGCTGCTGCAGGTGATCTACCAGCACCTGCACGAGCGCGGAGAAATCCCGCGCGACTTCATGGCGCGGCAGGTGAAGCGCATCGATCGAACCGATGGCGACATTGATGCGTTGTCGAAACGTCTGGCATTTATCCGCACTTGGACTTACGTGGCGCAACGCAAAGGTTGGGTCGATGACGAAAGCCATTGGCGCGAGGCAACCCGCGCGGTAGAAGATGCTCTGTCCGACGCGCTCCACGCGCGTCTTACCCAAAGATTTGTTGACCGCCGCACGTCAGTGCTGATGCGGCGGTTGAAGCAGAAGGAGGCCCTCTTGGCCGAGGTGAACGAGAACGGAGAAGTGACCGTCGAAGGCGAATTCGTCGGTCGGCTCGAAGGGTTCCGCTTCCGGCAGGATGCCGGCGCAACGGGACAGGAAGCGAAGACGCTGAAGACGGCGTCGCTGCAGGCGCTCGCGCCGCATTTCCACCTGCGGGCGGATCGCTTCTACAACGCGCCCGATACCGAAATCGACTTCACCGAGCAGGGTGGCCTCATGTGGGGCGACCAGGCCGTGGGCAAGCTGGTCAAGGGCGACGACGCGCTGAAGCCGCGCGTCGCGGTCTTCGTCGATGACGAGGCCGGTGCGGATGTTGCACAGAAGGTCGAGCGCCGTCTGCAGCATTTCATCGATCGCAAGATCGCCGCGCTGTTTGAGCCGCTGCTGAACATGCAGAACGACGAGGCACTGACCGGGCTTGCCCGCGGCTTCGCCTTCCGCCTGATCGAATCGATGGGCGTCATCCCGCGCGGCCAGGTGGCCGACGAGGTGAAGCAGCTCGACCAGGACTCCCGCGGCGCGCTGCGCAAGCATGGCGTGCGCTTCGGTCAGTACACGATCTTCATGCCGCTGCTGCTCAAGCCCGCGCCGACCCGTCTGCGTCTGGTACTGTGGTCGCTGGCCAATGATCTCGACACCTTCCCCGAGGCGCCGCCGCCGGGTCTGGTGACCGTGCCCAACGTGCGCGAAGTGCCGATGGCGCATTACACCCTCTCGGGCTACCGCCCCGCCGGTGAGCGCGCGATCCGCATCGACATGCTCGAGCGTCTCGCCGACATGCTGCGCAGCGAGGACAGTCGCGGCGGCTTCGAGGCCAAGGCCGACATGCTGTCGATCACCGGCATGACGCTGGAGCAGTTCTCGGACCTCATGCAGGGTCTGGGCTACCGCGCCGAAAAGGGCGAGCGCAGCAAGGTCCGCGCGGCCGACAAGGTGCTGACCGAGAGCTCGGAACCCTCGGGCATCCCGGGCGAGGACGAGCCGGTCTTCGACGCTGCACAGGAAGAAGAGGCGACTCCCGCCGCGATGGCCGATCCGGCCGAAGCGCCCGAGGCCGCCGATCTTGTTGCCGGCACCGAGGCGATCGACGACGAGGGTCTGGCCCCGATCGCCGAGACCCCCGATGCGGTGGAAGTCGACGACAACATTCCCGAGACCGACGACACCGACCTGCTGCCGGGCGATGCCCCGGACGCGGCGCTGGCCGGCCCTGAGACTGAGGTGTTCTACACCTTCACCTGGGGTGGCAACCGCGGCGCACGCGGTGGTCGTCAGGGCGGTCGCGACGGCGCTCGTGAAGGCGCGCGTGAGGGTGGCCGCGAGGGTGCCCGCGAAGGCGGTCGGCAGGCGCGTGGCAAGGGTGGCCCGAAGGGCGGCGGCAAGCCGCGCGGCAAGGGCGGTCCCAAAGGTGGTCCCAAGGGCGCTCCGAAGGGTCCCAAGACCTTCGAGTCGCGTCCCGAGAAGAAGGACCGGATCGATCCGGACAACCCCTTCGCGGCCGCACTCATGGGCTTCAAGGGCAAATCCTGAGGCGCATCGCGCGTGGCTGATCCGGCTCCCAAGCTCCGCATCGACAAATGGCTCTGGCAGGCCCGCTTCTTCAAGACGCGGGGCCTGTCGGCCAAGGCGGTGTCCTCTGGTGTCCGGGTCAACGGTCTCAACGTGTCGAAACCGGCCTTCAACGTGGGGCCGGGGGATGTTCTGACCTTCAGCCAGGCGCGCCAGGTGCGCGTGATCAAGGTCGTGGCGCTCGGCGAGCGCCGCGGCCCGGCGCCCGAGGCGCAGCAGCTCTACGAGGATCTTGATCCTCCACAGCCCAGATCCGAGGATGACGTTCCGCCGGTCCAGCGCCTCGAAGGCAATTCTCGTCCCACCAAGCGCGACCGCAGGAAACTCGATCTTGATCGCGGCCGGGCGCTTGAATGATCGCCTTTGCTGGTCTAGCTAAGCGCCTATCAGCCTTTGAGAGACAGCAATGACCTACGTCGTCACCGAAAATTGTATCGCCTGCAAATACACCGATTGCGTGGAAGTCTGCCCGGTGGACTGTTTCTATGAGGGCGAGAACACGCTGGTGATCCATCCCGACGAATGCATCGACTGCGGCGTCTGCGAGCCGGAGTGCCCGGCTGACGCGATCCGCCCGGACACCGAGCCGGACATGGAGAAATGGGTAGAGTTCAACCGCAAGTACGCGGAACTCTGGCCGGTGATCATCACCAAGAAGGACCCGCTGCCGGAAGCCGAAGAGCGCGATGGCGAAGCGGACAAGCTGACCAAATACTTCTCCGAAGCGCCGGGCGAGGGCGACTGAGAGAAGCAGGACTACGCTCGGCGCGGGGCGCGATTCGTGCCTGCCGCGCCGGGAGCCGCTCACGGGGGCGTGTTTTGGCCCGTAACATATTGCGATAAAAAAACATCTTTCCAGCCCGGGCGCTCCTAGGAAAGACGTTCATTTTGTGCTATGTTCTGCGCCACTCATGTTGAAACAATGCACACATGGCCGGGCCGGTCTGCACCCCGGGGGTTAAGCTTTTCGCGTAAAACCAGACGAACGGAATGCACCTCCTAGCATCCCGTCCGTCTTGCTGTCGCGTGTGCGCAAGTTTCGCTGCTAAGGACGCTGTTGGATGACCAAGACCAAGAAGAACGAATTCCGCCCGAATGACTACGTGGTCTACCCGGCCCATGGCGTGGGTCAGATCATGTCGATCGAGGAGCAGGAAATCGCCGGCATCAAGCTGGAGCTTTTCGTGATCTCCTTCGAGAAAGACAAGATGACGCTGCGGGTCCCGACCCACAAGGCGACCGAGATCGGCATGCGCTCGCTGTCCTCGCCGGACGTGGTGAGCCAGGCAATGAAGACGCTCAAGGGCAAGGCCAAGGTCAAGCGCGCCATGTGGTCCCGCCGTGCCCAGGAATACGAACAGAAGATCAACTCTGGTGACCTGATTGCGATTGCCGAAGTGGTGCGCGACCTGCACCGCGCCGACGACCAGCGCGAGCAGAGCTACTCCGAGCGTCAGCTCTACGAGGCCGCGCTCGAGCGCCTGACCCGCGAAGTGGCCGCTGTTTCCGGGGGCGACGAAGTTGCTGCCGCCCGCCAGGTGGACGAAGTCCTCGGCCTGCGCGCCGCTTGATCGCGCGTACCTCCCGACGAATTCAAAAGGGCTGCCCTGGCGGGCAGCCCTTTTCTTTAGCCGAAGAGGGCTCGTACGGCCCCTCAGTGCAGCTTCAGCTTGGGGCGAATGCGCCGCGAGGCACCGCCGAGCAGCGCGCCCAGCGTCGCGCGCCAGGTGCCCAGCACCGACTTGCGGTGCAGGAAGTGCAGCGAGCGGTAGGCGCGCCGCGCCAGCCAGCCCTCGATGGTGATCGTGCCGATCGCCTTGCCCATCAGCGAGCCCACCGCTCCCTCGTTGCTGATCGCCACCAGCGAGCCGTGGTCGGCATAGGCGAAGTCCTTCAGCGGCTTGCCGGTGACCTGCGCCACGATCTGGCGCTCCATGAATTCGGCCTGTTGGGTGGCGACCTGCGCGCGCGGCGGCAAGGAGGTCTCCTTGGCGGGCCAGGGGCAGTCGGCGCAGTCGCCTAGCGCGTAGATGCGTTCGTCGGCAAAGGTCTGCAGGGTGGGGCGCACCTTGAGACGGCCGAGGCTGCCGGTCTCGAAGCCGTCGAGCTGGCCGATCACCTCGGGCGCGCGCACCCCCGCCGCCCAGACCGTCAGGTTGGAGCTGAGCGTCGTGCCGTCGGCGAGCGCCACCGCGCCGGGCTCGATGCGGGCGACCCGGGCGCCGGTCATCACATCGATGTGCAGCTCGCGCAGGTGGCGGGCGACCTTGGCCGAGATGGTCTCGGGCAGGGCGCTCAGCACGCGCGGCGCGGCCTCGATCAGGCGGATGGTCACCGCGTCGGGGCGGCGCACCTTGTGGATGCCGTTGCGCGCGAACTGCCCGGCGGCCTCTCGCAACTCGGCGGCCAGTTCGACGCCGGTGGCGCCCGCGCCGATGATGGTCAGCTCGAGCTTCTCGGTGGTGCCGAGCGCGCCGGTCTGGAAGCGCAGGAAGAGGTTCAGCAGCTCGGCCTGCAGGCGCTTGGCCTGCGCGGGCGTGTCGAGCATCATGCAGTTCTCGGCCACGCCGGGCGTGCCGAAGTCGTTCGAGCGGCTGCCGATGGCCAGCACGAGGATGTCGTAGGGCAGGGCGCGCTTGGGGGCGAGCGGGCGGTTGCTCGGATCGTTCACCGCCTGCAGCTCCACCAGCCGCTTCTCGCGGTCGATGCCGGTGAAGCGACCGAGGCGGAAATTGTACTCGTTGCGGTGCGAATGCTCGAGCAGGCTGATCTCCTCGTCGAAGCCCTTGGTCCCGGCGGCAAACTCGTGCAGCGACGGTTTCCACATGTGCGAGAGGTTCTCGTCGACGAGGGTGATCTCGGCCTTTCCGGCATGGCCGAGGCGTCGGCTGAGGCGGGTGGCGAGGTTCAGGCCGGCGGTACCGGCACCGACGATGACGATCTGGGGGGGGCTTGGAGGCTTGGGGCATGTCGAGGCTATTCGCATCTGATAGCCGAAGGGCGGGACGTGGCCGGCGCCGCGTGCGCGGGTCTTGGTCCACCTCCGGCGCGGCCCGCATAGCCCAATGCTGCAGATGCAGCATCCGCGAAATGGCCAGAGGCAATGACAATCCCGCGAGCCACTGTGTCGCACGCGGCGATTTGCCTCAATTTTAGACTACTGCCATGTGAGCAAAGAGGAATTTCCGATTTCTGTATGCCGTGGGATACCCTCTGGCCGGGTCAGGCCGCGTCATGGCGCTCGGCTTCGAGCGCGCTGAACAGCGCCGTCTCGAGGTCCTTCTCGAGCTCTCGGGCCCGTTTGACGTAGGCCGGGTTCTGCGATGGCGGCGTGCCCGGTTCCCAGAGCGTGGCCAGCTCGCGCATGGTCTCGCGGTCGTGGTGGTAGAAGGTCTCTTCGGCGATGGCTGCCTCGTATTCGGTGAGACCCACCTGCTCGAGCACGTAGCGCCCGGCGCGCAGCGAGCTGTCGAACATCTCGCGCACGATCTTGTCGGCGCCGGCCTGGTAGAGTTCGTAGACATGGGTGCGGTCGCGGGCGCGGGCGATGATGAAGATCTCGGGCCGGATGCGCTTGGCGAAGCGCACGAGCTTGGTGGTGGCCTTGGGATCGTCGAGCGCGGCGACCAGCACCTTGGCCTTGGAGATGCCCGCAGCGTGCAGCAGCTCGGGGCGGGTGGGATCGCCGAAGAAGCCCTTTACCCCGAACTGGCGCATCAGCTCGATGGTCTGCATGTCGTGGTCTATCACCACGGTCTTGTAGCCCGAGCTCTGCACCAGCCTGTTGACGATCTGCCCGAAGCGCCCGATCCCTGCGAGGATGATCGGCCCCTCGCGATCGATCTTGTCGTGCGGGCGGGCTTCGGACTTGTCCTCGAACTTGGCCGAGAGCTTGTCGTAGAGGATGAAAAGCGCCGGGGTGATCAGCATCGACAGCGCCACCACCATCAGAAGGCGCTGACCGAAGGCCTCGGTCATCACGTTCTGCTGCAGCGCGAAAGAGATGAGCACGAAGCCGAATTCCCCGGCCTGCGCCAGAGACAGGGTAAACAGCATCCGGTCGCGACCCTTGAGGTGGAAGAGCCCGCCTAGCAGGTAGAGGATCGCGCCCTTGACGAGGATCAACCCCAGCGTGATGCCGATCAGCACGAAGGGCTCGCGCAGGAAGTCGGCAAGGTTCAGCCCTGCGCCCACGGTGATGAAGAACAGCCCCAGGAGGAGCCCCTTGAAGGGCTCGATGTCGCTCTCGAGCTGGTGGCGGAATTCCGAGTTCGCCAGCACCACGCCGGCAAGGAAGGTGCCGAGCGCCGGCGACAGGCCCACCAGCCCCATCAGGAAGGCGATGCCGACGACGATGAGCAGCGCCACGGCGGTGAACATCTCGGGCAGGTGCGACGAGTTGATGTGGCGGAAGAGCGGCCGCGCGCCGTAGATGCCCGCGAGGATGATCAGGGCGACGGCGCCAAGGGTCACCAGCGCCACCGCCCAGCCGGGCAAGCCGGCCACCAGCGACATGCCGTGCTCGGCGCTTCCGTGACCGGAAGGCTCGATCGCCCCCTCGGGGTTGATCGTCGCGGCGAGAGGCGCACCCAAGAGCGGCAGCAGGATCAGCATCGGGATGACCGCGATGTCCTGCGTCAGCAGCACCGAGAAGGCCGAGCGCCCGCCGGGGGTCTGCATCAGCCCCTTCTCTGACAGGGTCTGCAGCACGATGGCCGTCGAGGAGAGGCAGAAGACCATGCCCGCCGCCAGCGCCGTGCCCCAGGCGGTGCCCAGCCCCATGACCACCGCCGTGATCGCCGCCATGGTCAGCAGGATCTGCAGCCCTCCGAGCCCGATCAGCCGGTGCCGCATGTCCCACAGCGCCCGCGGCTCCAGTTCGAGCCCGATGATGAAGAGCATCATCACCACGCCGAACTCGGCAAAATGGCGCAGGTCGTCGGTGTGCGAAACGAGGTGCAGCCCCGGCCCGATGATGATCCCCGCCAGCAGGTAGCCGAGCACCGATCCGAGCCCCAGACGGGTCGCGATCGGCACGGCGATCACCGCCGCCGCGAGGTAGATGGAGGCCTGAAAGAGCGCGCTTTCCATGTCTGTCTGTGCCTGCTTCGTGACTGCCCTGACGTCCGCATGATGCGGGGCGATGGAGGGGAATGACAAGCACCCGTGCGCGGGGCCGCAGGGGTCGTGACATCCGGGCGCAACATTGGGTGCCTCTCGTCGTGCTTGACCGGAAGACATCGGCGGCGTATCTCGGCGCCGTGGCGATTTGTTGACGGATTGCGGGCCACGTAAAACATGCCGCTAAAAGGTCGGACGAGAGAGCCCCTTTCGCTTGACCGCGAGTGGGGCTTTTTCATTTCCGGCGCAAAAGGATCGTCCGGGCACAGAAAGGTGGAAGATCATGGCAGATTTCAAGAAGGCATCGCGGACCGAGCTGGTCCATGGCGGCACCAAGCGCAGCCAGTGGGGGGAACTGAGCGAGGCCATCTTCCTCACCCAGGGCTTCGCCTATGACAGCGCCGAGCAGGCCGAGGCGCGCTTCATCAAGACCGAGCCGGACGAGTACATCTATGCCCGCTACGGCAATCCCACCGTTGCCATGTTCGAAGAACGCATCGCGCTGTTGGAAGGCGCCGAGGATGCCTTTGCCACTGCCTCGGGGATGGCCGCCGTCTCGGGCGCACTGACTGCCATGCTGAAGGCCGGCGACCGGGTCGTCGCGGCGCGCGCGCTCTTCGGCTCGTGCCTCTATGTGCTCGAGACCATCCTGACCCGCTTCGGCGTCGAGGTGGTCTTCGTCGACGGCGCCGATCTGGCGCAATGGGAAGAGGCGCTGAAGCCGGGCGCCGAGTTGGTCTTCTTCGAAAGCATGTCGAACCCGACGCTCGAGCTGGTCGACATCGAGGCCGTCGCCAAGCTGGCCCATGCGGTGGGCGCCAAGGTGGTGGTCGACAACGTCTTCTCGACCCCGGTCTACAGCCGGGCGATCGAGCAGGGGGCCGACGTGGTGGTCTATTCCGCCACCAAGCACATCGACGGGCAGGGCCGGACGCTGGGCGGGGTGATCCTCGGCTCGCGCGAGATCATCCGCGGCGTAATCGAGCCCTACATGAAGCACACCGGCGGCTCGATGAGCCCCTTCACTGCTTGGGTCATGCTCAAGGGGCTCGAGACCATCGACCTGCGCGTGCGCGCCCAGACCGCTTCGGCCGAGGCGATCGCCAAGGCGGTGATCACCCATCCCAAGGTGACCCGCGTCAGCTACCCGGGGCTCGAGAGCCACCCGCAGAACGAGCTGGCGCAGCGCCAGCTCGGGGCCGGGGGAACGATGGTCGCTTTCGAGATTCAAGGCGGAAAAGAGGCAGCCTTCCGCTTCTGCAACGCGCTCAAGGTGATCCTGATTTCGAACAACCTCGGGGACGCGAAATCCATCGCAACGCACCCCGCGACGACGACCCACCAGCGGCTGTCTCCTGAGCAGCGTCAAGGGCTTGGCATCGCTGACGGACTCATCCGACTGTCGGTCGGCATCGAGGATACCGGCGATCTTGTTGCAGATATTCAACAAGCTCTGGACGTTGCGTAATTTTTGAGCGGCCGGGCAAATTAACATTTGCCCGGCCACATTTTTGCCCGCAATAGATGATCCATAAGAATAGGTGCGCCCGCATAAGGGTCGTAAATAGTGGAAATTTCGGTAAAACATCCTAAGTACGTTGGAACGAACCCCCGCCTCGGAGGGCAGGACATGAATGTGTATTCGCCGGTAGTTGACCGCAACCCAAGCCGTGATGACGCAGAGGCCGCGCTGGCCGTACTCCGTCAATGGACCGAGGCAGCCGACGACAGTGAAATTACCGATCTCGACCCCGCGCTTCTGAAACTCCTCGGTGCCGCGCAGGACTATCCCATCTTCTCGCGCCAGTACCCCGAGGGGTTCTCTGTCGATGACGCCTACAAGACGTCCTTGCCCGACCTGCAGAATGGTCCGGCATCGCTCATTCGTGGCGAAAATGTGCGCATCCAGCACGTCGGCATCTCGAACTTCCGCCTGCCCATCAGCTACCGGCTGAAGGATGGCTCGTCCCTCATGCTCGAGACCTCGGTGACCGGCACGGTCAGCCTCGAGGCCGACAAGAAGGGCATCAACATGTCGCGCATCATGCGCAGCTTCTACACTCATGCTGAAAAGAACTTCAGCTTCGGCGTGATCGAGGCGGCGCTGAACGACTACAAGTCGGATCTGGAAAGCTTCGACGCGCGCATCCAGATGCGCTTCTCCTTCCCGATGACGATGACGAGCCTGCGCTCGGGCCTGTCGGGTTACCAGTATTACGATCTGGCGCTGGAACTGGTCGAGCAGAACGGCGTGCGCCAGCGCATCGCCCATCTCGACTATGTCTACAGCTCGACCTGCCCCTGCTCGCTGGAGCTCTCGGAGCATGCCCGCCAGTTCCGCGGCCAGCTCGCCACGCCGCACTCGCAGCGCTCGGTGGCGCGCGTGTCGGTGGTGCTGGAGGACGACAGCGACGATTGCCTGTGGTTCGAGGACCTTGTGGGCCTGTGCCGCGACGCCGTGCCGACCGAGACCCAGGTCATGGTCAAGCGCGAAGACGAGCAGGCCTTTGCCGAACTCAACGCCGCCAACCCGATTTTCGTCGAGGACGCGGCCCGGCTCTTCGCCGAGGCGATGGCCGGTGACGAGCGGATCGGCGACTTCCGCGTGATGTGCAGCCACCAGGAGAGCCTGCACTCGCATGACGCGGTGGCGCTGCTGACGCAGGGGACGACCTTTGCCCAGACCAGCCTCGATCCGACGCTCTTCCCGAGCCTGATCCATCGGGGCTGATTTTCCGGGGCTGATTGGCGGGCGCCCTTGGGGCGCTGCCACAAGTTTCGGCACCAACGCGATGCCGCCGGTCACTCCGGCGGCATTTTGCTGCGCTGCGGAAATTTTCGCGCGGCCGGTCATGATTTTCCGGCGTCGAGGCGGCAGGCTGCTGGCGGGAGGGCAGGCAACCCACCGGAGGCCTCCGCATGGCGACGAGCAGCAGCGCAGACAATGTCACGATCGGACTGGGACGCGGCTCGCTGCGTGCCAAGATCGATGCCTATTTCGCGGGCGTAGGGCAGGGCATCAACGCCTATGGGCTGCGCCGGGCGCGGATGCATGAAATCCTCGTGCTGGAGAGCCAGAGCGACGAGCGTCTCGCCGAGATGGGGCTGACCCGCGAGCAGATTCTGCCGCATGTCTTTCGCGACCTTTTCGGCGATTGACCAGCTGCCGTAGCGCGGCGCTTGACAGGCAGGCAGCGCCGGGCGAAGGCTCTGCAATGTTCGATGTCCGCCCTGTTGCCTACGTTCTCGGCCTGCTCGTTACCACGCTCGGCAGCTGCATGCTGGTTCCGTTTCTCGTGGATGTCGCCGAGGGGCGCGAGCATTGGCCGGTCTTTCTCGAAAGTGCTCTGATCACCATGCTCTGCGGCGGGCTGGTGAGCCTTGCCTGCGCCAATGCCGGACGGCAGGGGCTGACGCTGCAGCAGACCTTCCTGTTGACCGTCGGGGCCTGGGTGGTGCTGCCCTTCTTCGGCGGCATTCCCTTCATGCTGGGCGCCACCGAGGCGCGCATCGTCGATGCCTTCTTCGAGGCCATGTCGGGCATCACCACCACCGGCTCGACGGTCTTCACCGGGCTCGACGCGCTACCGAAGGGCATCCTGCTCTGGCGCGGCATCCTGCAATGGCTGGGCGGTATCGGGATCATCGTTGTCGCCATGGTCTTTCTCCCCGAGCTGCGGGTGGGCGGCATGCAGATCTTCCGCTCCGAGGCCTTCGAGACCATGGGCAAGATCCTGCCCCGCGCCACCGAGATCGCCTCGTCCATCTCCACCATCTACGTCGGCATGACGCTGGCCTGCGCCGCCGCCTACATGCTCTGCGGCATGGATGCCTTCGATGCCACCGTGCATGCGCTGACCACGCTCTCGACCGGGGGCTTCGCCAATTACGATTCGTCTTTCGGCGGTTTTCAGGGGCCGGCGGAATATGTTGCCGCCTTCTTCATGCTCGCCGCCGCGCTGCCCTTCGTGCGCTATGTTCAGATGATGAACGGCCACCACACGGCGCTGTGGCGCGACAGCCAGGTGCGCGCCTTCTTCGGGACCATCCTCGCGCTGGTGGCCGTGATGAGCGTGACGCTGCTCGCTCTCTTCCCGCACCACCCCGAACAGGCGATCCGCGAGTCTCTGTTCAACATCAGCTCGATCATCTCAGGTACCGGCTATGCCTCGGTGGACTACATGACTTGGGGGCCGTTCCTGATCACGCTGTTCTTCTTCATCGGGCTGATCGGCGGGTGCGCCGGCTCGACCGCCTGCTCGGTGAAGATTTTCCGCTACCAGCTGCTCTTCGCCTCGATCCGCGTGCAACTCAAGCGCATCCGGGCGCCGCATGGCGTCTTCACCCCGCGCTTCGACGGCCGCCCGGTCGCCGATGAGGTGCTGAGTTCGGTGATGGCCTATTTCGTCTTCTTCGTGGTCTCGCTCGGGGTGCTGTCGGTGGCGCTCGGCTTCACCGGCCTCGACTTCGTGACGTCGGTCTCGGGCGCGGCGACGGCGCTGGCCAACGTCGGGCCGGGGCTTGGCGAGATCATCGGCCCGGCGGGCAACTTCGCGACGCTCAACGACACCGCGAAGTGGATGCTCTCGTTTGCCATGCTGGTCGGGCGGCTTGAAATCATGGCGGTCTTCGTGCTCTTCACGGTCCGCTTCTGGCGCGGCTGAGGGCATTCGTCTGCAGTGATAAGGCCGGGTCCCTCGGGATCCGGCCTTTTGCGTTTCAGTCCTGTGGCACCAGCTTGCCGGGGTTCATGATGTTCTGTGGGTCGAGCGCGCGCTTGATCTCGCCCATCACCTGCCAGCCGGCGCCATGTTCCTCTTCCATGTAGGCCAGCTTGCCATGGCCCACGCCGTGCTCGCCGGTGCAGGTGCCGCCCATCCGCAGGGCGCGCTCGGCCATGCGGTGCGACAGGCGCTTGGCCTCGGCGAGGTCCTCTGGCTTGTCGGGATCGAGCAGCAGGATGGCGTGGAAGTTGCCGTCGCCGACGTGGCCGAGGATCGGGCCGGGAATGCCGCTCGCGGCGATGTCGGCCTGCGTCTCCTCGACCGCCTCGGCAAGCCGCGAGATCGGCACGCAGATGTCGGTGACCACTGCCCGTGCGCCCTTGCGCGACGCGAGGATGGCGTAATAGCCGTTGTGGCGCAGTGCCCAGAGCGCGCGGCGCTCCTCTTCGCGGACGGACCATTCGAAGGGGCTGCCACCGTTGTCCGCGACGATCTCGGCAAAGCGCTCGGCGTCCTGCTGAACGCTCTCGGGTGAGCCGTTGAACTCCACCAGCAGGTGCGGGCTCTCGGCCATCGCCATGCCCGAATAGGCCGAGAAGGCGCGGGCGGTGGCGGCGTCGACGAACTCGATGCGGGCCATGGGGATGCCCATCTGGATCGTCTCCATCACTGCGGTGACCGCGCTGCCCATGTCCGGGAAGGCGCAGATGCCAGCCGAGACCGCCTCGGGGATGCCGTGCAGGCGCAGCGTCAGCTCGGTGACGAGGCCGAGCGTGCCCTCCGACCCGACGAAGAGCGCGGTCAGGTCATAGCCCGCCGCCGACTTGCGGGCGCGGGTGCCGGTCTCGAGGGTGCGCCCGTCGGCGAGCACGACCTTCAGCCCCAGCACGTTGTCCCGCATCGAGCCATAGCGCACCGTGGTGGTGCCCGAGGCGCGGGTCATCGCCATGCCGCCGAGCGTCGCATTGGCGCCGGGATCGACCGGGAAGAAGAGGCCGGTGGCGCGCAGTTCCTCGTTCAGCGCCTCGCGGGTGACGCCGGGCTGGATCGTCACGTCCATGTCGGCGGGGCGAATCTCCAGCACCTTGTTCATGCGGGTGAAATCGACGGTGACGCCGCCCTTCACCGCCTGTCCGTGGCCCTCGAGCGAGCTGCCCGCGCCCCAGCCGATCACCGGGCAGGCGTGCTCGGCGCAGATCTGCACGATGCGCTGCACCTCCTCGGCGGTCTCGGGGTAGGCGACCCCATCTGGCGGGGTGAGGGGGAAATAGGACTCGGAACGGCCATGCTGCTCCAGTTCGGACTTGGAGCGGGTGAATCGTTCGCCTAGGAAGGCATCAAGAGCCTCCAGGGCTTCGGCGACGGGCATTGAGAAACCTCCGTGGAAAATCGGGGCGACCTTAGCCGCGCCGCGCGCCCTGCGAAAGCCATGGGACCGAGGAATGCCGCAGCAGATTGCCGATCAGTGGCGCGAGACACGCGCGCTTTGCAGCCGGGGGTGGGATACGCTGCGCCACAAGGGGCCGGGGCAGGTCACCTTCTGGGTGATCGCGCTGCTGGTGGGGGCCGCCGCAGGCTTTGCCGCGCTGCTCTTCCGGCTCGCCATCCACCGGCTGCAGGCCTTCGTCTACGGCACCGAGGACGTGAACCTGCTGGCCAGCTTCGCCGAGACGCTGCCCTGGATCTACGTGCTGCTGATCCCTGTGGCGGGCGGGGCGACGGTCGGGCTCATCTTGCAGAAGTTCACCCCCGACGGGCGGGTGCGCAGCGTGTCGGACGTGATCGAGGGCGCGGCGCTCAACGACGGACGGGTCGAGAAGAAGGCGGGCATCGCCTCGGCGCTCTGCTCGTGGATCACCCTCTCGACCGGCGGCTCGACCGGGCGCGAGGGGCCGGTGGTGCATATCGCCGCGATGATCGCCTCTTCGGTGTCGAACCTCTTGCGCGTCGACGGCATCACCGGGCGCGACCTTCTGGGCTGCGCCGTGGCAGCGGCGGTCTCGGCGAGCTTCAACGCGCCCATTGCCGGGGCGCTCTTCGGGCTCGAGGTGATCCTGCGCCACTTCGCCCTGCATGCCTTTGCGCCCATCGTGGTGGCCAGCGCCGCGGGCACGGTGATCAACCGGCTCTACTTCGGCGACGTCACCGAGTTCGTCCTGCCCGGCACCACGACGGTGGAGTTCTACCTCGAGCTGCCCGCCTTCTTTATCATGGGACTGGTCTGCGGACTGGTGGCCGTGCTGATGATCAAGGCGCTGTTCTGGTCCGACGGGCTGGGCACGGCGATCCAGAAGCGCCTCGGCCTGCCGCACTGGCTACGCCCGGCGGTCGCGGGCCTTCTGCTCGGCGCCATCGCCATCGCCTTCCCGCACATCATCGGGGTCGGCTACGAGACCACTTCGCGGGCGCTCTCGGGGCAGCTCACGCTGAGCCAGGCCTTCGTCTTCGCGGCGGTGAAGGTTGCGGCGGTGTCGATCACCATGGCCGGGCGCATGGGCGGCGGGGTCTTCTCGCCCTCGCTGATGGTGGGGGCACTCACCGGGCTGACCTTCGGCCATATCGCCACCGGGCTCTTTCCGGAGCAGAGCTCGGTCTTCACGCTCTACGCGCTGGCGGGCATGGGGGCGGTGGCGGCGGCGGTGCTGGGCGCGCCGATCTCGACCACGCTCATCGTCTTCGAACTCACCGGCGACTGGCAGACCGGGCTGGCGGTTATGGTCTCGGTCTCCATGTCGACGGCGGTGGCTTCGCGCCTCGTCGACCGCAGTTTCTTCCTGTCGCAACTGGCGCGGCGCAACGTCCAGCTTGCCGCCGGGCCGCAGGCCTACCTCTTGGCCATGTTCCGGGTGCAGGGCGTCATGCGCAAGCCCACCGATGAAGGCGCGGCGGACGAGGAGGCCTGCCTGCGGATGATCGAGCAGGGGCTTTACGTGACCGCGCAGGCGACGCTGGAGGCCGCGCTGCCGCTTTTCGACAAGTCGGGCGTCGCCTACCTGCCGGTGGTGACCCGCAGCGGCCCCGACGATGCGCCGGTGCTGCAGGGCGCGCTCTTCCACGTGGACGCGCTCAAGGCCTACAACCGGGCGCTGGCGGCGACGGCCGAGGAAGAGCATAGCTGACGGCGGCCCGGCGGGTCGCACCCCGGGCCGTCTGACTTTGCGGGGCGTCTTTCAGGCCAGCTCGAGGCTCACCTCGATATTGCCGCGTGTGGCGTTGGAATAGGGGCAGACCTCATGCGCACGCTTGAGGATGGCCTCGGCCACCTCCTGCTCCAGCCCCGGCATCCTTGCGACCAGCTTCACGGTCAACCCGAAGCCGCCCGCAGGCAGGCCGCCGATCCCCACACGCGCATCGACGGTGGTCTCGGCGGGTACGCTGCCCAGCTTCTCGGCCTGTGCGACGAAGCGCATGGCGCTGAGGAAGCAGGCGGCATAGCCCATCGCGAAGAGCTCCTCGGGGTTGTGGCCCTTGCCCGAGCCGCCCAGCTCCTTGGGGCTGTTCATCGTCACCGTCAGCATGCCCGAGGCGAGCTTTGTCACACCGTCGCGGCCGCTGCCGGAGGCCTGCGCTTCGGTCCAGTACTTCACGTCGAGAGCGTCTTGGGTCATGGCGAAAACCTTTGTGTTCGATTCTATCGTGCACGATAGATATGTGGTCCCGTCGCTATGTCAATCGCTTGAGAAAGGATCGTGCGCGATTTATATTCTGCCCATGACCGATACAGCCCAGACCAGCGACCCGCAGACTGACCCGAAGACCCCCGCGCTCTCGCCGCAGGACATGGTCTGCTTCTCGCTCTACTCGGCGGTGCACGCGATGACGCAGGCCTACCGCCCGCATCTCGAGGCGCTGGGGCTGACCTATCCGCAGTACCTCGTCATGAGTGCGCTCTGGTCCGCAGGGGAGGCGCCGACGGTGGGCATGCTCTCGCGACAGGTGCAGCTCGAATCGAGCACGCTGACCCCGCTGTTGAAGCGGCTCGAGGCCATGGGCCTGCTGACCCGCCGCCGCGACGCCGAGGACGAGCGGCAGGTGCGCATCGCGCTCACCGACGCGGGGCAGTCCATGCAAGGCCGCACGTCGCATATCGCGGGCTGCATCGCCGAGCAGAGCGGTATGAGCGTCGACGAGCTGCTGGCGCTTCGGGATCAGGTCAGCCGCCTGCGGGACAACCTGCGCAAGGGGTAGGGCGTGGCACGGCCCGGGAAATGCAAAAGGCCGGCCCCATGGGGCCGGCCTTTGCGTTTGAACTGTTTGGCGGCTCAGACCTGTTCGACAGCCACGCCGTCCTGCAGGTCGAAGGCCAGGTAGCCCTTGATCTCCGCGGCGTCCGGCTTCGGGTCGAGGTAGGAGAAGACCGCGTTGTCATAGGTGCGGCTCTTCGAGGCGATGTGGTAATGCTCGGCATCGCCAAGCGCCGCGCTGGTGCTGCGGTAGGGGCTCGGCTCGAGGAAGGCCATGGCCACGTCCTCGCGCGGGAAGTAGATGGTCAGGGGCTTGTCGCCCTCCGTCAGCTCGAGGGCGCGGTTGCTCTCGCCAAGCACGGCGCCACCGGCGCGGATGACCCAGGTGCCCGTGGCAGGGCGGACGGCAATCTGTTTCAACATCCTGTTTCTCCCGTTGTCCGCCCATCCTATACCAACGCCGCTGCGACAGTCCTGTGTCAAAGCGGCGCGCAGGCCGCCTCGAGCCAGTCCCGCACGGCGCCTGTGACAAGCGGAGCGATGCGTGTCAAAACCCCGGCGTGGTAGCTGTTCAGCCAGTCACGTTCCGCGGCGGTCAGCAGCCCCGTATCGATCAGGCGCCGGTCGATCGGCACCCAGGTCAGCGTTTCGAAGCGAAGCATCTTCGCCACGGTCTGGCCGGGAAGGGGGGGGCGCGGGTTCCACCGCGATAAGGTTCTCGATGCGGATACCATAGGACCCCTCGCGATAGAAGCCCGGCTCGTTGGAAAGGATCATCCCGGCCTCGAGCGGCACGGTGCCGGTGCGGGCGATGCGCTGCGGCCCCTCGTGCACTGACAGGTACGAGCCGACGCCGTGGCCGGTGCCGTGCCCGTAATCGAGCCCCGCCTCCCAGAGCGCGGCGCGCGCCAGCACATCGATGTCGCGCCCGGCGAGCCCCGCCGGGAAGCGCAGTCGCGACAGGGCGATCATTCCCTTGAGCACGCGGGTGAAGGCGTCCTTCTCCTCGGGCCCGGCCTCGCCCAGCACCATGGTGCGGGTGATGTCGGTGGTACCGTCGACATATTGCCCGCCGCTGTCGATCAACAAGAGCTCGTTCGGTTGCGTTGTGCGGTCCGTCGCCTCGGTCACCCGGTAGTGCACGATGGCACCGTTCGGCCCGGCGCCCGAGATGGTCTCGAAGGAGATGTCGCGCAGCGCGTTGGTGGCGCGGCGCTCCTCCTCGAGCGCGACCACCGCGTCGATTTCGGTGAAGTCGCCCGGGGTCTGGCTGTCGAGCCAATGCAGGAAACGCACCATGGCGGCGCCGTCGCGCAGATGCGCCGCGCGCGCCCCGGCAAGCTCGGCGGCGTTCTTGCAGGCCTTGGGCAGCAGGCAGGGGTCGGCCGCCTCGACGATGTCGCACCCGCTGAGCGCGGTCTTCACCGCGACCGGGCAGCTGGCCGGGTCGATCTGCACCGCGCCGTCGAGCGCCTCGAGCGCGGGCAGGAAGTCCTCCGGCGCCTTCACCTCGACCTGCGGACCGAGATGGTCACCCAGCCCCTCGAGCTTCTGCGCCGCCATGAACAGCGTCACCCGGCCCGTGCCATGCAGGATGGCAAAGCCATGCGGCACCGGGTTCCGCGCGACATCGGAGCCGCGGATGTTGAGCAGCCAGGCAAGGCTGTCGGGCAGGGTGATCACGCAGGCATCCGCAGCGTCGAGCCCCTTGGCGAGCCGGGCGATCTTGTCGCCATGCGCCTCGCCGGCGAGCTCCACCGGCTGGGCAAAGACCGGGCCCATCGGCGGCTCCGGCTGGTCCGCCCAGACCCGGTCCACGAGGTTGTCGCAGAGCCGCAGCGCCACCGCGCCGAGCCCGCGCTCGAGCCCGCGCATCTGGTCGACCGAGAAGAGCCAGGGGTCGATGCCGACCGTGCCGCCCCCGGGCAACGCCTCGACGATCCACTCGGCGAGCCCGACCTCGGGCCAGTCGACCGGGGTGAACTTCTTTGCCACCTCCGCCTTGACCTGCACCCGGTAGCGCCCGTCGACAAAGACCCCGGCCTTGTCCATCAGCGCCACGCAATAGCCCGCCGAGCCGGTGAAGCCGGTGAGCCACGCCAGCCGGTCGTCATGCGGCGCGACATATTCGCCTTGATGGGCGTCGGCGCGCGGCACCAGAAAGCCGTCGAGCCCCTCGGCGGCCAGCTCGGCGCGCAGCGCGGCGAGCCGCGGCGGGCCCTGTTCGGGGGAAGCGCTCTGCTCGAATGTCTGCAACATGCGGAGGTCTCCTGAAGTCATGTCGAAAGGGGGAGGGGCGCTGCCCCTCTTGCCGCTGCGCGGCAATTCACCCCGGGATATTTGGACCTAGAAGAAAGCGACGCGTCTCGCGCTTTTCTTCTAGGCGCAAATATCCCGGGGAGGCCGAGGGGCTGGCCCCTCGGTCCTGTGGTCTCAACCGGCGCGGCGGATGCCCATGACTCGGGCCCGCGCCCGCGGGTCGGAATCGAAGAGCGCCGCGAGCTGCTCGGTCATCGCGCCCGCGAGCTGCTCGACGTCGGTGATGGTCACCGCGCGCTCGTAGTAGCGGGTCACGTCGTGGCCGATGCCGATCGCCAGAAGTTCGACCTGCTTCTTGCGCTCGACCATGGCGATCACGTCGCGCAGGTGCTTCTCGAGGTAGTTTGCAGGGTTCACCGAGAGCGTGGAGTCGTCGACCGGCGCGCCGTCCGAGATAACCATGAGGATCTTGCGCGCCTCGGGGCGGTGGACCATGCGCTTGTGCGCCCATTCCAGCGCCTCGCCGTCGATGTTCTCCTTCAGCAGGCCCTCTTTCATCATCAGCCCGAGGTTGTCGCGCACCCGCCGCCAGGGCGAGTCGGCGCTCTTGTAGATGATGTGGCGCAGATCGTTCAGGCGCCCCGGCTGCTGCTCGCGGCCCTCGGCGAGCCATTTCTCGCGTGCCAGCCCGCCCTTCCAGGCGCGGGTGGTGAAGCCGAGGATCTCGACCTTCACCGAGCAGCGCTCCAGCGTGCGCGCCAGAACGTCGGCGCAGATCGCCGCGATCGAGATCGGCCGGCCCCGCATCGAGCCCGAGTTGTCGATCAGCAGCGTCACCACCGTGTCGCGGAACTCGGTGTCCTTCTCGACCTTGAACGACAGCGGCGTGGTGGGGTTGGCGACGACCCGGGCGAGGCGGCCGGCGTCCAGCACGCCCTCTTCCTTGTCGAACTCCCAGCTGCGGTTCTGCTGCGCCTGCAGGCGGCGCTGCAGCTTGTTGGCAAGCCGCGAGACCGCGCCCTTCAGCGGCTCGAGCTGCTGGTCGAGATAGGCACGCAGCCGTTCCAGCTCCTGCGGCTCGGCCAGCTCCTCGGCGAGGATTTCCTCGTCGTGGGTCGAATCGTAAACCTTGTAGCCCGGATCGGCCTCGGAGACGGGGGCGGGGGGCGGCGGCTCCATCGGCGCGTCGCCCTCGGGCAGCTCGGCCTCCTCGCCCATCTCCTGGTCGGCCATCTCGTCTGCCGAGACCTGCGCCTGACTCTGGTCCTGGGTCTGTTCCTGCGACTGCTCAGGCGAGGCTTCCGCCTCGTCCTGATCCTGGTCGTCCTGACCGGTCGAATCGGGCTCCTGCTCCTCCTCGGTGCCGGGCTCGGCCTCGTCCTGCGCCTCGTCGTCGAGCTGGTCGGGATCCTCGCCGAGCTGGTCGCCGTAGCCGAGGTCGCTGATGATCTGCCGCGCGAAGCGGGCAAAGGAGGTCTGGTCCGCCAGCTTCGCCTGCAGGTCCTCGAGCGTGCCGCCAGCCTGCTCTTCGATGAACCCGCGCCAGAGTTCCATCACGTGGGCGGCATCCTTGGGCAGGTCGCGGCCCGTGGCGAGATGGCGGATCATATAGCCCGCGGCCACGGGCAGCGGCGCCTCCGAGGCCTGGGTGATCTGCCCGTAGCCGCGGCGCGCCGCCTCGTGGCCGATCTTGGCATCGATATTGCCGGCGGTACCGGGCATGTCGCGCGCGCCCATCGCTTCGCAGCGGGCGGTCTCCATCGCCTCGTAGAGCTCGCGCGCCATCTCGCCCTGCGGCGCGTAGCGAGCATGGGTGGCGCCGTCGTGGTAGCGGCGGTAGAGCGCCAGCGCGTCGGCGGTGCCGCGGGCGAGCAGCACCTCGTCGCGGGTCATGCGGCGCGAGACCTGCGGCAGGCGCATGATGTCACCCGAGACGCCCGAGGGGTCGACCGAATAATTGACCGTGAGCTCGGGGTCGTCGGCCATGACCTTGGTGGCCTCGGCCAAAGCCTTCTTGAACGGATCTGCGGGGTTGTCGATGTCACGTGCCATGGCCACAGGTTTCGCGCCGCGGCGGGGAATTGGCAAGAGGGGATGCGCGCGCCGCGCAGAGAGTCTTGCGCGCGGCGCCGCACCGAGGGTGTTGCGCGCCGCGCCGCGCGACGACCCGGCTCAGCTTCCGTCGAGCAGGGTCGCGCACTCCGCGGCGCGACGCTCGAAGAGCGCGCGGCTCTGGTCATCCTCGGCAATGACGCCGCGGTAGAGCAGCCGGTAGTCAGGCAGGGCGCCCAGGATCGCGCTGCGCAGCGGCTGGCCGGTGAGGCCGGCAGCGGCGGCGCCTAGGCTGAACTGCCGGGCGAGCAGGCTGGCGCTGTCTGGCGAGCCGGGAAGGCTGGGGTTGTCCGCTGCCTCGAGCGCGACGCCCTGCCAGAGCGCGGCACAATCGGCGGCGGCCTCGCCTTCGGTCTCGGCGGCGCCGGCGGCGAAGATCAGGGCGGCAAGCAGCGGAATCACAGCGCGGCCCTCCCGGTGGCGAGCCGCGCCAGCAGATCGACATGCACGTCGAGCGCGTCGATCACCCGGTAGCCCGGAACATGCGTGCCGTCGAAAGCGAGGTTGAGATCGGTGCCCGCAAGCACGATGGCTTCGGCGCCCATCTCCTCGACCATCCGCCGCCCGGCCTCGAAGAAGGCGGCGCGGTCCGCCTCCGAGCAGCTCCCGGCCACTGCCATCTCCTGGTAGCGCTGGCCAAGGGTCTCGGTCTCGGCGTCGAGCGCCACCGCCTCGGTGCGCGTCAACTGGCCGTAGAGCCGCGTGCGCATCACCACCCGCGTGCCCAGCAGGCCGACGCGGTGCAGCCCCTCGGCGGCGAAGAACGCGTCGAGCGGCGCCACGGCGGAGACCAGTGGCAGCGCGGCGCGCGCCACGGTCTCGTCGAAGCAGAAGTGCCCTCCGAGCGAGGTGATCGCGGCGCAGTCGCAGCCGGCCGCTGCGAGCCGGTCGATCAGCCGGGCGTAGACATCGGCCTGCGCCGCGCGGTTGTCGGCGAGATTGTTGCGGATCAGCTCCTGCACGTCCGCCTGCACGAGGGTCAGCTCGAGCGGCACGCCAAGAGCGCTCACCGCGGCACAGAGCCGTTGGTAATAGACCACGCTGGCCGCGACGCCGATGCCGCCGATCAACCCGATATGCAGGGACTTGCCCATATGCGATCCTCCCGGAACCGATTAACCCACCCCTCTACCCCAAGGGGCGCGGCCCCTTGCCGGACCGCGCCCCTTGGTCTTCCTGGCCTTCTTCTAGGCGAAAATATCCCGGGGGAGGCCGCGCAGCGGGCGGGGGCGGAGCCCCCTCTGCCTTGCCGGTCGTGCGGCGTCAGGCAGGGGCACCACCCCGGTCGACCCTCCCGCCCGCGATCAGGCCAGCGACAGCGATGCGGCGCTTTCCGGCAGTTCCTCGTCGAAGCAGCGCTGGTAGAACTCGGCCACGGTCTGGCGCTCGAGCTCGTCGCACTTGTTGAGGAAGGACAGGCGGAAGGCATAGCCGACGTTGCGGAAGATCTCGGCGTTGGCGGCCCAGGCAATCACCGTCCGCGGCGACATCACGGTCGAGAGCTCGCCGTTCATGAAGGCGCGGCGGGTGAAATCGGCCACGGTGACCATCTGGCGAATGGTCTTGCGGCCCTTCTCGTTGTTGTAATGCGGCGCCTTGCTGAGCACGATGTTCACCTCGGCGTCGATGCTGAGGTAGTTCAGCGTCGCAACGAGGCTCCAGCGGTCCATCTGGCCCTGGTTGATCTGCTGGGTGCCGTGGTAAAGACCCGTGGTGTCGCCAAGGCCGACGGTGTTGGCCGTGGCGAAGATGCGGAAGTACTTGTGCGGCGTGATCACCTGGTTCTGGTCCAGCAGGGTCAGTTTGCCGTCGGTCTCCAGCACGCGCTGGATCACGAACATCACATCGGCGCGGCCCGCGTCATATTCGTCGAAGACGATTGCGGTGGGGTTGCGCAGCGCCCAGGGCAGGATGCCTTCCTGGAACTGGGTGACCTGCTTGCCGTCCACCAGCTTGATCGCATCCTTGCCGATCAGGTCGATCCGGCTGATGTGGCTGTCGAGGTTGACGCGCACGCAGGGCCAGTTGAGGCGCGAGGCGACCTGCTCGATGTGGGTCGACTTGCCGGTGCCGTGGTAGCCCTGGATCATCACCCGGCGGTTGTTGCGGAAGCCCGCGAGGATGGCCAGCGTGGTGTCGGGGTCGAACTTGTAGGTGCTGTCCAAATCCGGCACGCGGTCGGTGCGGTCGGGGAAGCCATGCACCACCATGTCCGTGTCGATTCCGAACACCTCGCGGACCGAGATTTCCTCGGTGGGTTTCGCATTGATGTCGATCGTGCCATCCGCCATGGTCGTGCCCCTGTCCGGTCGTTAGAAATTCTTGTGGACCGTCGTGCCCCATATCGCGGGCAAGGGCAAGGGGGCCGCGGCGGGCTTTGTCGCTTGCCGCGCGGGGCGGCGCAGACGCCACGCGGGCAGGGGACACGGGCCGCAATCACGGGCCGCAGTCCCGGGCGGGAGTCGCACGCGGGGCAAAGAGGCTGCGGTTTGTGTTTGCGCCATCGCCGCCTCGGGCATTACTCTTGGGCTAGTACGGAAAACAGGCAGGCGCGCTACGTGGCGAGTTCCCCTCATCCCGATCTCGAGGATCTGATCGCGCGCGTGGCCATGGCCGACCGCGCCGCCTTTGCGCGGCTTTACGAGCGTACCTCGGCGAAGCTCTTCGGGGTCTGCCTGCGGGTGCTGCAGGACCGGCCCCTGGCCGAGGAGGCGCTGCAGGACACCTACGTCAAGGTCTGGAACAATGCTGGCAGCTACCGTGTGAACGGCTACTCGCCGATGACCTGGCTGATCACGCTGGCGCGCAATGCCGCCGTCGACCGCCGCCGCCGCAGCGATGCGGGGCGGGCGGTGCAGCCGATTGAGCTCGACCACCGGCTGGCCGATCCGGCGCCCGGCCCGGCGCAGCAGGCCGAGGCGCGGGACGAGGTTCAGGCGCTGGCGCTCTGCATGGACGAGCTGCCGCCCGAGCGCGCCGAGATGGTGCGCCGGGCCTATATTGAGGGCGCCAGCTATGCCGAGCTCGCCGCCGCCACCGGGGTCAAGCTCAATACCGTCAGGACCTGGCTGCGGCGCAGCCTGATGAGCCTGCGGGACTGCCTGAGCCGATGAGCGGCCCGCCGCAGCCGGACCCGCCCGAGGGTGTGGAGGCGCTTGCGGCGGAATACGTGCTCGGCTTGCTGACCGAACCCGAACTGCGGCACTTCGAGACGCTGCTGGTGCGGGACGCCGGGCTGCGGCAGGAGGTCGCCAGCTGGCAGGCCTGTTTCGCCGCGCTCACCGCCGATATCCCCGAGGCCGCCCCGCCCGAAGACCTCTGGCCGCGCATCGAGGCGCGCCTCCATGGTCCTGTCCGCGCGGCGCTTTGGCGGCAGCTGCTGCCCTACCTGCTGGGCGCCGTGGCGGCGGCGGGGATTGCCTGGGCGGCGCTGGTCTCGGATGTGCTGACGCCGGGCAGCGCCGGGCCGGAGTTGCAGGCGCGACTGGTTGCGGCGGCGCAGGGGATCGCGCTGCGGGCCGACTACGCGCCCCGGGGCCACAGCCTGACGGTGACCCGAGAGAGCGGAGAAGTCCCGGTGGACCGGGCGCTGGAGCTGTGGCTGCTGTCGGACAGCGCCGGTGCGCCGATCTCGCTGGGGGTACTCGGGGGCGAGGCGGTCACGTCGCTGGCGCTGGCGCCTGCGCTGCGGGCGCAACTCCCCGGAGCCACGCTCGCGATCTCCGAGGAACCGCCGAGCGGCTCCGCCACCGGGCGCCCCAGCGGGCCTGTCATCGCGTTGGGCCAGCTCGCACCTCTCTGAGCGCCGTCTCACGGCGACGTGACGGCCCGCAGCGAAACTTCCGGCCCTTGCCCTGCGTGGCTGCTCATAGGCTCTCCCGGTCGCCAAAGCCCCTCCGCGCATGCGGTGCGACCGGGCGGGCCGGCACTGCCGCGGACCGGAAAGGGTAAGAGGTGCTCGTTTCCGTGCCGGCTTCCCCGGCGGTGCGCCAGCTCCCGGCTTGACCTCGGTCGGGTCGGGAGCGCATCTCTGGGGGCGGAGGAAAAGGGGAGGAGACCATGAAACGCAGAGGAGTCCTCGCGGGACTGGCGGCGACACTCGCATCGCGGGGCAGGGCCCGCGCCGAAACCCGTTTCGAGATCACACGTAGTCCTGAAGAGTGGCACAGCCGCCTGACGCCCGCCGAGTACAAGGTGCTGCGCGAGGCGGGCACCGAGCGCGCCTTCAGCTCGCCGCTCGACAAGGAGAAGCGCGCCGGTCTGTTTCACTGCAAGGGCTGCGAGTTGCCGCTCTACAGCTCGGCGGCGAAATTCGACAGCGGCACCGGCTGGCCCTCCTTCTACGAGGCGCTACCGGATGCGGTGGGGCTGAAGGCCGACCGCTCGTTCTTCATGACCCGCACCGAGTGCCATTGCCGCCGCTGCGGCTCGCACATGGGGCATGTTTTCGACGACGGCCCGCCGCCTACGGGCAAGCGGCACTGCATCAACGGCATCGCGCTGCATTTCGTGCCAGGCGAAACCGCGCCGGGGCAGGGTTAGGCGCAGCGGACACGCGGGCCGATGGTCCGCTGAGCGGCAAGGTTCCCGACCCGGCCGGGCTGGCCGGGTCGGGTGCGGAGGCTGCGGGGACCCGCGTCCCAAGGGGCCTGCACAACCAGGGGGAGCGGTGTGCAGGCCGACTTGGTCCGTGAGTGGACACGACAGGGAGCTCGCGTCGCCTTCAATCGGCTTCGAAAATTCCGGCCGACAAGGAAAGGCTAACACAACCCTGGGGCATGTGTCGAGAAATTCACACCAATAGGTTGTGCATCTTGGGGGGAGCGCGCCGGAGCCTCGGAGGGCACGGTCTGCGGGGCTGCGCATGGTTCGCGGATGTGCGGACCAGCCCTCGCGAAAACGGGCCCGCGGGCCCGTAAATCACTTGAAGTTCCGGCTGTCCTTGATCTGGTCCCAGGCCCAGACAACTTCCTGCAGCTGCTCTTCCTGAGAGCGGTCGCCGCCGTTCATGTCCGGGTGCAGCACCTTGATCAGCTTCTTGTAGGCCTTGCGCACGTCGGCCTTGGTCTCGGCGCTCTCGACCTCGAGGATCTCGAGTGCGCGCTTCTCGGTCGGGGGCAGGCGGCGACCGCCGCCCGGCGCCTTGCGGCCGGGGTTGCGCGTGGCGTTGTCACCCAGCACCTGATGCGCGTCCTCGATGCCGAGACGGGCCCAGGCCCGCTGCTCGGGGTCGCGGTAATCCTTGGTCTTGCGCTCCCACACCTTGTCCGACGTGGCCTGAGCGTTCATCTCGGCCTCGGTCTTGCCGTGGAAGAAGTTCCACTGGTTGTTGTACTCGCGCACGTGGTCCTTGCAGAACCACTTGAATTCATCGAGCACATCCGGCGCTTTCGGCGCACGGAATTTGCCCGGCTCCTCGCAGCCCTCGTGCTCGCACACGCGGGTAGAGGTTTCCTGTTCACCGGTCATGCCGCGCCGTCCGCGCGGATTTTTTTTTCTTAGCCGACTTAATCGACATGTCGAAACCGAAGGGGTCGGGTCTGCTCATGGTCTCACCTTTTCGACTCGGACGAGGGAGTTTAGACAATCCTGACCGAGTTTGAAGAGGCAGGAGCCAAAAATGTCGCGAGCGAACGAGATCGAAACCCGGCTGCGAGCGGCCTTTGATCCCTCGGAACTGGAGGTTCTCGACGAAAGTCAAAAGCATGTGGGGCACGCCGGCTACCAGGCGGGCGGCGAGAGCCATTTTCACGTGCGCATGCGGGCGGCGGATCTGGCCGACATGAGCCGCATCCAGAGACACCGCGCCGTGCATGCGGCGCTGGGAAGCGAGCTTGTCGGCGCGATTCACGCGCTGTCGCTCGATCTGCAGGGCTGAGCCGCGCGCGCCCGGCCGGGCCGGGTCAGATCACCTTGTCGGCGTCGCTCTTGGCGGGACCGTCGGGAGAGGCCTCCTCCGGGACGGAGTCGGGGGAAACCCGCTCCGGCGCGGTCACCTCCGGCTCGGCGCGCAGGGGCGGGACCGGTGGCGGCGCAACCGGGGCCACCACCGGCTCATGCCGGAAGGGCGTGACCGCCGCGGCCTGCGGCACCGGTCGGCGGAACACCAGCAGCGTGCGCCAGACCGTCTGCGTCGAGGTCAGACCGCTGCGCTCCTCGCTGGGCAGGATGTCGGCGCGGATGTATTCCCAGCCCTGTTCGGCCATCTCGTTGAGTAGCCGCGACATGGAGACGGCGAAACGACCCTCGGGGCCCTTTGCGGCCTTGGCCTTCTCGCCCTTGGTCGGGGCGGGGATCACCTTGTATTCGTGGGTTTTCATCTTGGCGCGCCCCTTTCCCGTTTCGCTGAACCGCTTTGGTTAACAATTGGGTAAGGCCCGGGAGGCAGCAAGTAAAGACCGGGAGCGCGCCGAAGCCCGTCTCCCGGTTGCGTCATGAAATCGGGACCAAAAACCCGAAACAAATGACTTTACCCGTGGTCCCGATCAATCTTGGGAGCGGAACCGGCGCCTCACGGAGCACCGGCACCCCTCTAGCTAAGACCGATTTTGGCGAGGAAAAGGGGGGACGCTGAAATTGCAACCGTGGCGATAAATTCTTGTGTTTACTCACCTCTTCCATGACCGCACGGCCAGCACCAGCCCCCCCGAGCGCCAGTCCCCAGACCGCCGCGCCGAGCCCCCAGAGGGTGATCCCCGAAGCAGTCACGAGGAAGGTTACCGCGGCGCCCTCGCGGCTCTCCTCGGTCTGCAGCGCGCCGCTGGCCGAGGTCGCGAAGACCGGCAGCAGCGCCACGCCGGCGAGCACCTGCAGCGTCATCGGCGGGGCAAGTGCGGCGACCGCGGTCACCGCCACGGCGAAGAGCCCGAAAAGACTGTAGAAAACCCCCGCGATCACCGCCGACCAGTAGCGGCGGGACGGGTCGGGGTGGCTGTCGGCGTTGGCGCACATGCTCGCGGTGATCGCCGCGAGGCAGGTGGCCGGGTTGCCGAAGGGTGCGGTCAGCAGCGAGATCCCGCCGACCCCCGCGAGCAGCGGGCCGGGCGGCGGCGTGTAGCCGAAGCTGCGCAGCACCGCGACGGCGGGGATGTTCTGCGTCGCCATGGTGACGACGAAGAGCGGGACGCCGAGGCCCAGGATCGCCTCGGGCGAGAACACCGGGGTGACCCAGACCGGGTGGCTCATCCAGCCGCCGGAAATGGGCAGCGAGAAGTCATGCGCCCAGAGCGTCACCCCAAGTGCCGCCAGCACCGCGGCGGGCACGGCGAGGATGCGTTTCACCCGCCCGACCACGAACCAGCTCAGCAGGATCGGCAGGGACACCTCGGGCGCCTCGGCCAGCCCGCGGAAGGGCGCCATGCAGAGCCCCGCCAGCACCCCCGCGAGCATGGCCTGCGCCAGTGCCGTCGGCACCGAGGTCACCAGCCGCGCCAGCGCCGGCCAGAGGCCTGCCAGCGTGATCAGCCCGCCCGCCACGATGAAGGCCGCCACCGCCCCGGCAAAGCCGTCGGCCAGCGGCTGCGAGGCGGCGAGCAGCGCCACGGCTGGGGTCGACCAGGCGCAGGAGATGGGCTCGCGCCGCCACCAGGCCAGCACGATGCCGGCGATCGCCATGGAGATCGCCGCTGCCGCCAGCCCGGCGCCGGCCTGCTCGGGGCTCGCGCCCACCGCCGTCAGCCCCTGCAGCACAATGGGGAAGGAACTGAACACCCCGACGATCGCCACCATGGCCCCGGTTGTCACGTTCTGCAGGTCGGGCCCGGGTCGTCTGGGGGGTCGTGACATGATTGGTCCTTAACGTTGCGTCTGCATCGGCTTAGGCAGGGCGCCGCCGAATGGCAAGCCGGGGGCTGGGTTGCATCCGTCACCGCTCATCGAATAGTAGGTACGTTATAACATAACGAATCAGGAGCGCCCGCCCATGTCCACTTCTGCCGCCAATCCACGCCTTCCCGTTACTGTCCTTTCGGGCTTTCTCGGGGCGGGAAAGACCACGCTGTTGAGCCACGTGCTGAACAACCGCGAGGGCCGCCGCGTCGCGGTCATCGTCAACGACATGTCCGAGGTGAACATCGACGCAGACCTCATCCGCGACGGCGGGGTGGAGCTGTCGCAGACTGAGGAGACGCTGGTCGAGATGACCAATGGCTGCATCTGTTGCACCCTGCGCGACGACCTGCTGACCGAGGTCCGCCGCCTCGCCGCCGAGAAGCGCTTCGATTACCTCTTGATCGAAAGTACCGGGATTTCCGAGCCGCTGCCAGTCGCCGCCACCTTCGAGTTCCGCGACGAGGCGGGGGAGAGCCTGTTGGACATCGCCCGGCTCGACACGATGGTGACCGTCGTGGATGCCGCCAATTTGCTGCGCGATTATTCCAGCCACGATTTCCTGGCCGACCGGGGCGAGAGCCTCGGCGCGACGGATGAGCGCACGCTGGTGGACCTGCTGGTCGATCAGATCGAGTTCGCCGACGTGGTGGTGCTCAACAAGGTCTCGACCGCAGGGCAAGATGCGCGGGATGCGGCACGGCTGATCATCACTTCGCTCAACCCGGATGCCGAGATCGTCGAGGCCGATTTCGGCCGGGTCGATCCAGGCCGCATCATGGGCACCGGGCTCTTCGATTTCGAAACAGCGCATGGGCACCCGCTCTGGGCCAAGGAGCTCTACGGCTTTGCGAACCACGTGCCCGAGACCGAGGAATACGGCGTCTCGTCCTTCGTCTATCGCGCGCGCAGGCCGTTCGTGCCCGAGAAGATCCACGCGGTTCTGAACGGGCCGCTGCCGGGGGTGATCCGCGCCAAGGGGCACTTCTGGATCGCCACGCGGCCCGATTGGCTGGCGGAGTTCTCGCTCGCCGGGGCACTCAGCTCGGTGCGCCCGATGGGCCGCTGGTGGGCCAGTGTTCCGCCCGAGCGGAGGCCCGGCCACGACGCCTTCCGCGACTACCTCGCGCAGCACTGGGCCGAGCCCTTCGGCGACCGGAGGCAAGAGCTGGTGTTCATCGGCGCGGGCTTCGATCGGGCGGCGATCACCGCGGCGCTCGATGCGGCGCTGGTGTCCGAAGAGCGCTACCAGCCCGCGCTCTGGAAGGAGCTGGCCGATCCCTTCCCAGCGTGGCGCGAGGCGCAGGCGGCATGAGCGCAGGGGTGCGGCGCAACCTCGGGGCAATGCCCACCCGGCGTCGCGAGGGGGATGTCATGTCGGCCTATGACCGGCTGCCGCCCGAGCTGCGCGCCTGGCTGGCGCAGGCGGCGCTGCCCTGGTCGCCGCGTTCGGCCCTGCGCGCTTGGCGCGGGGCGCTGGTCCGCACGGG
>NZ_NTHN02000048.1 GCF_002300555.2 Alloyangia mangrovi
CTGGAACGACGGCCGCCGGGCGAGCGCCGGCCCGCCGGGGCGGGCCAGCGCGTTCCGGGCGGCCTTGCCTTCATTCCAGGCGGATCAGCGCCAGCACCTCAGAGGGTGATCGGCAGCAGTACCTCGGGCTCGATGACCTGCACGCCGGGCAGACCCTCGGACAGCTTCGCCGCCGATTGCTCCAACGCCGGGAAGGTGCGGTAGTGGCCGGGGATCACCGTGTCGAAGTCGAAGTAGGTCTTCGACGCCCAGGCTGCCTGCTCCATGTCCATGGTGTAGTAGCCGCCGCAGCTCAGGATGCCGATGTCGGGCTTATAGTACTGACCGATCCAGGCCATGTCGGCCATGATCGCGGTGTCGCCCGAGAAGTAGATGGTCTTGCCTTCGCCCTTGATGATGAAGCCCGTCTCCATGCCCGCGTACTTCGGACCCTCGTCGGTGGGCAGCGAGGAGCTGTGCGAGGCGGGCACCATGCTGACGGTAACCTTGCCGAAACTGATCGTGCCACCCTTGTTGAAGGCATGGCCCTCGACCGCGCCCTTGCCGTGCAGCTGGCCGGCAAGCTCGACCATGCCCGAAACGGGCGCCTTGGTGCGCTGCGAGACCTCGACGGCATTGGCGGTGTGGTCGAAATGGCCGTGGGTGATGAGGATCTGCGTTGCCCCCTCCAGCGCCTCGTCCGCGCGGTCCTCGGGGAAGACCGGGTTGCCGAAGACCCAGGGGTCGATCAGCAGGACCTGGTCCTCGATCTCGATGCGGAAAGAGCCGTGTCCGAGCCAGATGATGTTCATGGGTGCCTCCTGGGCCTTGCGTCAGTCTTGCGTCGAGGCGGAGGGTAGCACGCGGAAAATGACGGACAAGCGATGGCCTGGCGCGGCGCTGGGCGCCGGAAAGGAACTGCCGGCCAGGCGGGAGGGCCTGGCCGGCAGACCCCTGATCGACGCGCACGAGGGGTGGGATACGCCGGCGCCGATCAGGTGGCTGGGGATCGGGAAAATCCGATCAGAAGAAGCCCAGCTTGTTGGGGTTGTAGCTGACCAGCATGTTCTTGGTCTGCTGGTAGTGGTCGAGCATCATCTTGTGGGTCTCGCGCCCGATGCCCGACTGCTTGTAGCCGCCGAAGGCCGCATGGGCGGGATAAGCGTGGTAGTTGTTGACCCAGACCCGGCCCGCCTCGATGTTGCGGCCGAAGCGATAGGCGCGGGTGCCGTCGCGGGTCCAGACGCCGGCGCCGAGCCCGTACATGGTGTCATTGGCGATGGCGAGCGCCTCGGCCTCGTCCTTGAAGGTGGTGACAGACACGACCGGGCCGAAGATCTCTTCCTGGAAGACGCGCATCTTGTTGTGGCCCTTGAGGATCGTCGGCTCGATGTAGAAGCCGTTCTCGAGACCGTCGATCTGCGCCGCCTTGCCGCCGGTGAGCACCTCGGCGCCTTCCTCGACGCCGATGGTCAGGTAGGACAGGATCTTTTCCTGCTGCTCCTGGCTCGCCTGCGCGCCGACCATGGTGGCCATGTCGCGCGGATCGCCGCGGGTGATCGCCTCGACCCGGGCGATGGCGCGCTTGATGAACTCCTCGTAGATGTCTTCCTGGATAAGCGCGCGGCTCGGGCAGGTGCAGACCTCGCCCTGGTTGAAGGCAAAGAGCACGAAGCCCTCGACCGCCTTGTCGAGATAGGCGTCATCCTCGGCCATCACGTCCGAGAAGAAGATGTTCGGGGACTTGCCGCCGAGCTCCAGCGTCACCGGGATCAGGTTCTCGGTCGCCGCCTGCATGATCTTGCGCCCGGTCTCGGTGGAGCCGGTGAAGGCGATCTTGGCGATGCGCGGGCTGCGGGCGAGCGGCGCGCCGACCTCGGCGCCCATGCCGTTGACGATGTTGAGCACGCCGTCCGGCAGCAGGTCGGCGATGCACTCCATCAGCACCATGATCGCGGCGGGGGTCTGTTCGGCCGGTTTCAGCACGACGCAGTTGCCGGCGGCGAGGGCGGGGGCGAGCTTCCAGGCCGCCATCAGCACCGAGAAGTTCCAGGGGATGATCTGCCCGACCACGCCGAGCGGCTCGTGGAAGTGATAGGCCACGGTGTCGTGGTCGATCTCGGACATATTGCCTTCCTGCGCCCGCAGCACGCCGGCGAAGTAGCGGAAGTGGTCGACCGACAGCGGGATGTCGGCGGCCATGGTCTCGCGGATCGGCTTGCCGTTGTCCCAGGTCTCGGCGGTGGCGATGAACTCGAGGTTTTCCTCGATTCGGTCGGCGATCTTCAGAAGGATGTTCGAGCGCTCGGCAGCAGAGGTCTTGCCCCAGGCCTCGCGCGCGGCATGGGCGGCGTCGAGCGCCAGCTCGATGTCCTCGGCGGTGGAGCGGGCGACCTCGCAGACCACGGCGCCGGTGATCGGGGTGATGTTGTCGAAATACTGGCCCTTCACCGGGGCGGTGAACCGGCCGCCGATGAAGTTGTCGTAGCGGGTGCGGAAGGGCGATTTGTACTCGGCCGCGACCTGGGTCATCTCGTTCATGTCTGTCCTCCTCAAGGCCCGGTCCTCCACCGGGGATGCGAGGAGTGTGTCCGGCGGCGGAGGCTGCGTCAGCCCGGGGGAGGACGCGCGGGGGGGCGGATCTGTCTCGGCAGTGAGACAGGTGCGGGCAGGGAAGATTGCGGGCGGCGGCGCCTGCTATGACAAGCCGAGTTTCTTCATCCGCCGGTAGAAGGTCGCCCGCCCGACGCCGAGCGTGCGCGCGGCCTCCGAGACATTGCCCCTGGCGCGCGCCAGCGCGCGGACCATGGCAGCCCGCTCGGCGCGTTCGAAGCCCGAGGGCCCGTCCTCGCGCCCGAAGAGGTCGCTGGCCGGGCGCGCGACCAGAGGCCCGCTGCTCTCCAGCCCGAAGGAGCGCCGCGCCGCGCGGGTCGCGCCCTGTACCAGGTCGTCGCCGTCCACCGCAAGCAGCACCGAGGCCTCGGCTTCCTCGGCATCGGCGACGATGATCCGCGCCTCGGGGAAGGCGGCACGGAAGGTGTCGGCCTCGATCTGCCGGGCGGTCTGGGCAACCATGGCGGCGATCAGCCGGTTGAAGGCCTCGGTCTGGTCGGCGCGGGCGGAGGAGACGTCGAGCGCGCCGATGAGCTCGCCCTCGGGTCCGAAGATCGGCGCGTCCATGCAGCTCATCGCGGTGTTGCGGGCGTGGAAATGCTCGTCGCGGTGGATCACCACCCGGCGGGCCTCGGCGATGCAGGTGCCGATGCCGTTGGTCCCTTCCGAGGCCTCGGACCAGTCCGAGCCCGGGCAGAGCCCCCAGGCGCGGAACACCCCGAGGTCACCCGAGCCGGCGCGCAGGTCGAGCACCACCCCCGCGGCATCGGTCAGCAGCACGCCGCAGCCCGAGCTGCCGACCATCTGGTAGAGCGCATCGAGTTTCGGGGCGGCGATGTGCAGCAGCCGCTCGGCCTGCTCGCGCCGCTCGGAAAGCGCCTGGTCGGTGATCCGGTGCACCCCGTCCTGCCGGGCCGGGTCGAGCCCGTGGTGTGCCAGCGAGCGCCGCCACGAGGCGGCGAGCCGCGAGCGCGCTGCGGCGGCGGGGTCGGTCGCCGTCTCGACGACGCGGGCGGCGTGGCGGTCGGCTGAAGGCCGGGATCGGGTCATGCGGGTCTCCTCCGGCGGGAAACGATACAGCAAACGCCCCCTGCGCCAAGCCACGCGTTCGTGACAGCCTGCGGAAGAGGGGCTCCGCCCCCGCCGCTGCGCGGCTCCCCCGGGATATTTTGACCTAGAAGAAAGGCGGGGCGGCTCCCTCCTCCTCTTGTTCTTCTTCTCTTTCCAAATACGCCCGCCGAAGGCCGGCCAGGGGCGGGCGCGCCGGGGTCGGGGCGCCGGGGCCGGCCTTCGGTCTTGATCTGCGGGGCAGGGGGGGGCTATATCGCGCGCGTCAAGCAAGGCAACCAACGCCGCGGACATCGAGACGGGCAGGGTCGGACAACCGGCCCTCTTTGTCATATGCGGAGCGCCCGAAAGACCAATCCGAAGACCGGTGGAGACAACCACCCGGCCAGAAAAATCGATGTAAAGGACATATACGCCACATGGCAAACGCAACCATGGAGGAGTTCGAAGCCCTCCTCTCCGAAAGCTTCGAAATGGACACCCCCGAAGAGGGGTCCGTAGTTAAAGGCAAGGTCATCGCGATCGAAGCGGGCCAGGCCATCATCGACGTCGGCTACAAGATGGAAGGCCGCGTCGAGCTGAAGGAATTCGCAAACCCCGGCGAAGCCCCCGAGATCTCGGTCGGCGACGAAGTCGAGGTTTACCTGCGCGCAGCAGAAAACGCCCGCGGCGAAGCCGTGATCAGCCGTGAGATGGCCCGCCGCGAAGAGGCATGGGACCGTCTCGAGAAGGCCTATGCCGACGACGCCCGCGTCGAAGGTGCGATCTTCGGCCGCGTCAAGGGTGGCTTCACCGTCGACCTCGGCGGCGCCGTGGCCTTCCTGCCGGGCTCGCAGGTCGATGTGCGCCCCGTGCGCGACGCCGGCCCGCTCATGGGTCTCAAGCAGCCGTTCCAGATCCTCAAGATGGACCGTCGCCGTGGCAACATCGTTGTCTCGCGCCGTGCGATCCTCGAGGAATCGCGCGCCGAGCAGCGTGCGGAAGTCATCGCCAACCTCACCGAAGGCCAGACGGTCGACGGCGTGGTCAAGAACATCACCGAATACGGTGCGTTCGTTGACCTGGGCGGCGTCGACGGCCTGCTGCACGTCACCGACATGGCATGGCGCCGTGTGAACCACCCGTCCGAGATCCTGTCGATCGGCGAGACCGTCAAGGTCCAGGTCATCAAGATCAACAAGGACACCCACCGTATCAGCCTGGGCATGAAGCAGCTGCAGGAAGATCCGTGGGATCTGGTGGCCGTGAAGTACCCGCTGAGCTCGGTGCACACCGGCCGCGTGACCAACATCACCGATTACGGCGCCTTCGTGGAGCTGGAGCCGGGCGTCGAAGGCCTGGTTCACGTGTCGGAAATGTCCTGGACCAAGAAGAACGTCCACCCGGGCAAGATCGTGTCGACCTCGCAGGAAGTCGACGTCATGGTTCTCGAGATCGACCCCGCGAAGCGTCGCGTGTCGCTCGGCCTCAAGCAGACCATGCGCAACCCGTGGGAAGTGTTCTCCGAGACCCACCCGGAAGGGACCGAGGTCGAGGGCGAGGTCAAGAACATCACCGAATTCGGTCTGTTCATCGGCCTGCCCGGCGAGATCGACGGCATGGTGCACCTCTCGGATCTCTCGTGGGATCAGCGCGGCGAGGAAGCCATCCAGGAGTACCGCAAGGGCGACGTGGTCAAGGCCGTTGTCACCGAAGTGGACACCGACAAGGAGCGTATCTCGCTCTCGATCAAGGCTCTCGGCGGCGACAAGTTCGCTGACGCGGTTGGCGGCGTGAAGCGCGGCTCGATCGTGACCGTCGAAGTCACCGCGATCGAAGACGGCGGCATCGAGGTGGAATACGAAGGCATGAAGTCCTTCATCCGCCGCTCCGACCTGTCGCGTGACCGTGCAGACCAGCGCCCCGAGCGCTTCTCGGTCGGTGACAAGCTCGACGTCCGCGTCACCAACATCGACAGCAAGACCCGTCGTCTGGGCCTGTCGATCAAGGCACGCGAGATCGCCGAAGAGAAGGAAGCCGTGGAACAGTACGGTTCCTCCGACTCCGGCGCATCGCTGGGCGACATCCTCGGCGCGGCTCTGAACCGCGGCGAGTAAGCCTCGCGCTTGCTGAATTGAGGAAGGCCCCGGGAAACCGGGGCCTTTTTCTTTTGTGCCCGCCGGTTCTGCGCCCGTCCTGCGCCGGTCCTGCGACTGCCCGCTGCCTTGGCAGCCTGCCCCGCAGCAGCGCACAGGGGCATGTGCAGGATGCCCCGCTCTCTTGCGCAGTCCTGCCCCCAGGGACGATATGCAGGACATGGATAAAGAGCTTCACCTTACCGAAGAGCACGTGAGCCGGGTGTTTCGAGACGTCCCTGAGGGCGACGATGCCGCACATTGGGGCTGGACCCGGCTCGACGAGGCCGGCATCGCCGCCAAGGCCCAGGAGATCCTCGCGCAGCGCCCGGAGGGGCCGATCGAGGTCTTTGCCTATGGCTCGCTGCTGTGGAAGCCGGAATTTCGCCCGGCGGCCTCGCGGCCCGGTCGGGCGATCGGCTGGCACCGGGCATTCTGCATCGAGCTGACCTCCTGGCGCGGCACCCCCGAGGCGCCGGGGCTGATGATGGCCCTGATGCCGGGCGGTGACTGCACGGCGCTGTTGCAGGAGATCGACGAGGCGGAGGTCGTGCCCGCGCTGGAGGCGCTGGTGCGGCGCGAGATGCCCTTTGCCGAGCTGGCCGAGTCCTACGCCTGGATCGAGGTGGAGGCCGACAAGGGGCCGGTGCAGGCGCTCACCTTCTATGCGCCGCCAAAGGGGCAGGATTTGCGCCGCGATCTTTCGCTCGACCAGACCGCCGCGATCATCGCGCGGGCCTGCGGTCACGCCGGCTCAAACGCGGAGTACCTGCACCGCACGGTGACCGCGCTGGCCGCGCAGGGCATCCACGATGCGAATCTCTGGCGCCTTCAGCAGCTTGTGGCGGCCGAGATCGACGCGCTGGACTAGCCTCTGGAAGGGCGGCCTACCGGGGGCTAGAAGTCCCGCGAGGCCTCTTTCCGGAGCCTTTCGGCGGGCGAATCGCGGGGCATGCTTTGGCCTAGCCGCAATGCAGCAATGGCCATCTGTGTGGGGTTCGGAGGGGTCAGACCGGCATGAAGCCGCGCAATATGCTGCTTTTCATGGGTTTTTCTCTGATTCGCGCGCTTTGTGTTTGGCGCGCCCCCGGCAAAGGTCGTACAACGGGGGAGGCTCTGAAAATGCGATACAGGGATGGGCGAGGATGATCAGATCGGAATTGATCCAGAAGATCGCGGAGGAGAACCCGCATCTCTACCAGCGGGACGTCGAGAGGATCGTGAACACGATCTTCGAGGAAATCACTTCGGCTATGGCGCATGGCAACCGCGTCGAGCTGCGCGGCTTCGGGGCGTTTTCGGTAAAGCAGCGGGACGCCCGGCAGGGGCGGAACCCCCGCACCGGCGAAGCGGTTGACGTCGAGGAGAAATGCGTGCCGTTCTTCAAGACCGGCAAACTCCTGCGGGACCGACTGAACGGGAAGTGACTTCGATGAAATACATTCGCTATGCCTTCTGGGCCGTGCTGGCTGTCGTGCTGATCTGCGTTTCGCTGGCCAACCGCGGCCCGGTGACGCTGAACCTGCTGCCTGCCGAGCTCGCCGAGCTGCTGAACTTCCAGTACTCGGTCACGGTGCCGGTGTTCATCGTCATCCTTGGCGGGATCGTCGCCGGCCTGCTGATCGGCTTCGTCTGGGAATGGCTGCGCGAGCACAAGCACCGCGCCGTGGCGGCGCAGCGCAAGACCGAGGTGAAGCGCCTGGAGCGCCAGCTCAAGAAGACGCAGGACGAACGCGACAAGGACAAGGACGAGGTTCTCGCGATCCTCGACCAGAGCGCCTGAGGGCGGCTCGCCCTACATCGCACGTCTGAAGGGAAGGGGGCCGCGTGCCCCCTTTCGCTTGCGCTCGCGCCCCCCGGGGATATTTTCGCGCTGGAACCGCAACGCGAGCCGGAGGGCCGATATGGACATTCAGGTGAAGATTTGCGGGCTGCGCACGCCCGAGGACGTGGCCGTCGTGGCCGAGGCCGGGGCGCGCTACGCGGGCTTCGTCTTCTTCCCCAAGAGCCCCCGTGCCGTGAGCGTGGCAGAGGCCCGCGCGCTGGCGCTCTCGGCCCCCGTGGGGCTCGCCAAGGTGGCCCTGGTGGTGGATGCGGACGACGCGCTGCTCGACGAGATCGTCGATGAGGTGCCGCTCGACATGCTGCAGCTCCACGGTCACGAGTCGCCCGAGCGCGTGGCGCAGATCCGGGCCCGCCACGGGCTGCCGGTGATGAAGGCGGTGGGGGTTGCCTCGGAGGTCGACCTGCCGGCGCTGGAGGCCTATGGCAAGGTGGCGGACCAGCTTCTGGTCGATGCCAAGGCGCCGAAGGATTCGGTGCTGCCGGGCGGCAACGGGCTGGCCTTTGACTGGCGGCTTATCGCCGGTCGCCGCTGGCCGGTGCCCTGGATGTTGGCGGGCGGGCTGACCCCCGAGAACGTGGCCGAGGCGGTGCGGCTCACCGGGGCACGCCAGATCGACGTATCTTCTGGCGTGGAGCGCGCGCGCGGCGAGAAATCGCCGGAATTGATTCGCGCCTTTGTCCGCGCCGCGCAGACGGCCGGGGCCGGGGCCGAGTCCGCGGTGCCGCGATTCTGACGACGGGCGCGCCTCGCCCTTCAAACAGGAAGGCCCCGCGGTGCGCGGGGCCTTTTCCTCGGGGTTGCGGCAGGAGGCCTTGTGGCTGACCGCCAAACAGCAAAAAGGCCACCCAATTGGGCGGCCCTCAGCCGGATCAAGTCCTGCGCTTCGTTTAGCCCTGACGGGCCTTGAAACGGCGCTGGGTCTTGTTGATCACGTAGACGCGGCCCTTACGACGCACGACGCGGCAGTCGCGATGGCGCTGTTTGAGCGAGCGGAGCGAGTTTGCGACTTTCATATCAAGTCTCTCCTCTTTCGCGGCGCGCGAGCGCCTGGCGTTGCGTTGTGCCCCGGGACATGTCCCGAAGCGGTGAATAATGGTGGGCGGTACTGGGATCGAACCAGTGGCCACTACGATGTCAACGTAGTGCTCTACCGCTGAGCTAACCGCCCGTATAGCCTGCGCTTTTCTTTGCTTTCGCGCCGTTTCCCTCTGGTGAGGTCCGCGGTGAGCAGCGCCGGTGGAGGGCTCTATAAAAGGAGTCGGAGGGGGGATCAAGGGCTTTTGGCAGAAATCGGTTCCGGCTATCTTGTTTTCGCAAGGAGCCCTTATGCCCAAAGTCGCGTATCACCTCGATCTGCCTGAAACGCCCAGTTCGGCGGTGGTTTTTGCCTCTCCGCATTCGGGCCGGGATTACCCCTGGAGCTTCCTGCGCGGGACCATCCTCGACGAAACCTTGATTCGATCGTCCGAGGACGCTTTCGTCGATCGCCTGTTCGATTGCGCACCGCAATTCGGCGCGCCCTTGCTTCGGGCCGGGGCGCCGCGCGCCTTTCTCGACCTGAATCGGTCGTCGGACGAACTCGACCCCGCGCTGATCGAGGGGGTGCGCCGCACCGGCCACAACCCGCGCGTGGCGAGCGGGCTGGGGGTGGTGCCGCGAGTCGTCGCCAACGGCCGGGCGATCTACAGCGGCAAGCTGCCGCTGGCCGAGGCGGAACGGCGAATCGGGCTCTACTGGAAGCCCTACCACAGCCGGCTGCAGGCGCTGCTCGACGCCGCCAAGGGGCAATTCGGCGAATCGATCCTGATCGATTGCCACTCGATGCCGCACGAGGCGGTGGACAGCGTGTTGCGCAGGGGTGCGGCCCGGCCGCAGATCGTGCTTGGCGACCGTTTCGGGGCCTCTGCGGCGCCGGAGATCGTCGAGCTGGTGGAGCAGGCCTTTTGCCGGGCCGGCCTCGTGGTGGCGCGCAATGCGCCCTTTGCCGGGGCCTTCACCACGATGCACTACGGGCGCCCCTCGCGGCGCCAGCACGCGATCCAGATCGAGATCGACCGGGCGCTCTACATGGACGAGGTTGCGATCAAGCCGAACGGCAACTTCCACGCCTTCCGCAGGCTGCTGCGCGGGGTGATCGCCGAGGTCGCCGCGATCGGGCATCGCGAGCAGCGTCTGGCGGCCGAATGATCCGGTGCCGCCGGTGCGCGGCTTGCGCCTCCGGCGGGGATATTTTTACCTAGAAGAAGCGCAGCAGGCTGGGCTCAGAAGGGCGCGGGGGCGCGGAACTTGAGGCCGAGGCCGCCGTCGGGATGGCGCAGGCGCAGTTCTTCGGCGTGCAGCATCATCCGCGGGTAATTCGCCGCAGTTTCGGGCGCGTAGAAGGGGTCGCCGAGAATCGGGTGGCCCTGCGCCAGCATGTGCACCCGCAGCTGGTGGCTGCGGCCGGTGAGCGGCAAGAGATGCACCCGGCTTTCCTCGTCGCTGGCCTTGATCACCCGCCAGTCGGTCTGCGCTGGCTTGCCGGTCTCGTGGCAGACCATCTGCTTGGGACGGTTCGGCCAGTCCACGATCAGCGGCAGGTCGATATGGCCGGTCTTTGGCTCGAGCTTGCCGGCGACGCGGGCGAGGTAGGTCTTCTTGGTGCGGCGATGCTCGAACTGCAGGCCGATGTGGCGCTGCGCGTGCGGCGTCAGGGCAAAGACCATGACCCCCGAGGTGTCACGGTCGAGCCGGTGCACCAGCAGCACCTGCGGGAAGGCCTGCTTGAGGCGCTCGATCAGGCAATCGGCCAGTTCCGGGCCCTTGCCGGGCACCGAGAGCAGCCCGGCGGGCTTGTCGACCACGAGGATCTCGTGGTCCGCGTGCAGGATCGGGATCTCGCCCTGCGGAGGAGTGTAATCAGCGCTCATGGGGCCTGCTCATGGCAAAGCTCGGTGCCGGCCGCAAGGGGCTGCACCGCCGCAGGAGGCCGTGCAGGTGGCTTAGAGCCGCTCGATGGCGATGGCCGTGCCCTCGCCGCCGCCGATGCAGATTGCCGCCACGCCGCGCTTCAGGCCGCGGGTTTCCAGCGCGTTCAGCAGGGTGACCATGATCCGCGCCCCCGAGGCGCCGATCGGGTGGCCGAGCGCGCAGGCGCCGCCGTTGACGTTCACCACGTCGCGCGGCAGGCCCATTTCCTTCATGAAGGCCATAGGGACCACGGCGAAGGCCTCGTTCACCTCCCAGAGGTCGACGTCCGAGAGCCTCCAGCCGATGCGCTCGAGCAGCTTGCGGGCGGCGGGAATCGGCGCGGTGGGAAAGAGCCCCGGGGCCTGCGCGTGGCTGGCGTGGCCGAGAATGCGGGCGCGGGGCAGGGCACCGGTCCTTTCGACACCGGCGAGGGTGGTGAGCACCAGCGCCGCGGCACCGTCGGAGATCGAGCTGGAGTTGGCCGCGGTCACCGTGCCGCCGGTGCGGAAGGCGGGCTTCAGATGCGGGATCTTCTCGGGCCGGGCGCGCGCGGGCTGCTCGTCGCGGGTGATCACCTCCTCGCCGGTGCGGGCGTGCACGGTGACCGGGGTGATCTCGGTCTCGAAGGCGCCGCTGCGCTCGGCGTCGAGCGCATTGGACAGCGAGGCGAGCGCGTATTGGTCCTGCGCGTCGCGGGTGAACTGGAAGGCCTCGGCGCAGTCCTCGGCATAGGTGCCCATGAGGCGCCCCCGGTCGTAGGCGTCCTCGAGCCCGTCGAGAAACATGTGGTCGACCACCTCGCCGTGACCAAGCCGGGCACCGCCGCGCATCTTCGGCAGCAGGTAGGGGGCGTTGGTCATGCTCTCCATGCCGCCGGCGACCATCACCTCGACCTGGCCGAGCGCCAGCCGGTCCCAGGCCATCATCGCCGCCTTCATCCCCGAGCCGCACATCTTGTTGAGCGTGGTGGCGGGGACTTCCTCGCTGAGACCGGCCTTGAAGCCCGCCTGGCGCGCCGGGGCCTGGCCCTGTCCGGCGGGCAGCACGCAGCCCATCAGCAGTTCGTCGACCGCCGGACGCCCGGCCTCGGCCAGCGCCGCGCGGATCGCCGCGCCGCCGAGCTGCGCGGCGCTGAGATCGGACAGCATCCCCTGGAACCCGCCCATCGCGGTGCGCGCGGCACCGGTTATCACCACATCCTGCATGCTCTCTCCTCCCAGGGTCACGGCACCTGAATACCGAATGGTAAGGATTGCCGTCTAGCGTGCTGAGAATATGGGCGCTTGCCGGGGTCTCGGCAATGCGTCGGAAATTTTGGCGCTGCTCCGGGTCCTGGTCCATGTGCGGCTCGGGCCGGTCGTATGCCTGCAGGGAAAAGGACGTCCGAGAGACAGGGATGTTCGAGAGACAGGGGTGTCCAAAGGGCAAGGACGTCCATGAGGTAAGAACTTCCAGGAGGTAAGGACTTCATGAAGCTGACGTGCCGGGGAACGGAGCCGCAGGTCATTTCCGTTGGCGAGCCGCGCATCGACGCGGCCGTGGCGATCCAGTTCAAGGACGCCATGCGCGCCATGCTCTCCCCCGAGGCGGAGCGGGTGATCCTCGATTTGTCGCAGGTCGAGTTCATCGATTCCAGCGGGCTCGGTGCTGTCGTCGCGGTGAAGAAAGCCATGGGAGCGTCGCAACGACTCGATCTCGCCGGGCTCACGCCGATGGTGGACAAGCTTTTCCGCCTCACCCGGATGGACACGATCTTTGCGCTCTACCCGACGCTGGTCGAGGCCGAGGCGACGGAGGTCGCACCTCTGCCTCTCGGGGGCGGATCCGGGGGCTGAAGGGAGATGGCGGCCATGGCGCTTCGCTCGGTCACCGGGGCCGGCGCGCCGGAGCCGGGCTGCGCGGCGCTGGTGCTGGAACTGTCCAGCAGTACCGCCGAGGTGCGCGCGGCGCTCGGGCAGGTGACGGAGGCGCTTGGCCGCGGCGGGTATTGCGCCCACGCGCGGAACTGCGCCGAGCTGGTGCTGGCCGAGGCGCTCAACAACATTGTCGAACACGCCTATGCCGGTCAGGGCCCCGGGCGCATTCGGCTGTGGCTGCAGGGGGTGCCCGGGGCGATCCGCCTCGAGCTGCGCGACCGGGGGCGGCCGATGCCGGACCTGGCCCTGCCCGAGGGACGGCTGAAGCCGCTGGGCCACGACGGCGACCTGCCCGAGGGTGGCTTCGGCTGGTACCTGATCCGCCGTCTCGCGGCAGAGGTGAGCTACCGGCGCGTCGGCGGTGAAAATGTCCTGCGGCTCGTTCTGGAGAGCGGACCTGCGGCAGGCGACCGGGGCTGAACGCGCGCGACTGGTCAAGCCGAGGTCTCAATGGCAGCGCATTCTTGTCCTAGTGTTGACGGGCCAAGGCAGGCGGGCGGCAGCGCGTGCGGCGCACCGCTGCGGTGCCCTGTCCCGGTTCAGCGAGGCGCGCCGCGTCGGCGCCGTCGCGCGCAACCCCCGGTAACTCGTGACGCTTCCTTCAATTTCAGCGAAAATGGGCGACTTTCTGCCGCAACGGAAGAACTCTGGGCGGGCTTTTGCCGATCCGGAACAATCTCTCCGGTCTGCTGCACTATGGTCTCAGAGCGACCTTAGTCTTGCCTGATTTTGGGGGGATACACGAAGCTGTAGCTGCATATGGCTTCCCTCGGCGCCACGCCGTTTCAGCCCCCACCCAGTGCGTGGCGTCGAGGACTCTCAAGCGCAGCGATTTCTCGACATCGACACTTTCGTCACGGCCCGGATCGGCGCTGGACCCCTGCCTTTGCCGACACGCGGGCGGACAGACGCGAACCGCCCGGCCTTGCGGACCGGGCGGAGCGGGAACTCGGGGAAAAGGCGGTCCTCAGTAGCTGTAGGCGCCGTAGATCTTCGACAGATCGCCGCCCCAGTCGCCCGCGTAATGCGCGAGCATCTCGTCGGCCTGCACCATGCCGCTCTCGATGCTTTCCTTCAGCGCGTTGAGGAAATGCGTCTCGTCCGGCAGCAGCCCACCCGCACCGGGGCGGGCGCGGGACTTGAGCCCGGCCTCGGCGATCTCGAGCACCTGCGCGGCGAGATCGTGCATGCGGATGCCGTTCACCTCGGCCTGCAGCGCCTGTTCCGAGGCGGCAACGCGCAGCCCTTCGCGGGTCTCGTCGTCCCAGCCCTTCACCAGGTCCCAGGCTGAATCGAGCGCGCTCTGGTCGTAGGTCAGCCCCACCCAGAAGGCGGGCAGCGCGCAGAGCCGCCGCCACGGGCCGCCGTCGGCGCCGCGCATCTCGATGAACTTCTTCATCCGTGCCTCGGGGAAGAGCGTGGTCAGGTGGTCGGCCCAATCCGAGAGCGTCGGCTTCTCGCCCGGCAGGGCGGGGAGGCGGCCGGCCATGAAGTCGCGGAAGGACTGGCCGAGCGCGTCGATGTACTTGCCGTCGCGGTAGACGAAATACATCGGTACATCGAGCGCATACTCCACGTAGCTTTCAAAGCCGAAGCTCTCGTCGAAGACGAAGGGCAGCATGCCGGTGCGCGCCGCGTCGAGGTGCCGCCAGACGTAAGAGCGGTAGCTCTTGAGACCGTTCGGCTTGCCTTCAAGGAAGGGCGAGTTGGCGAAGAGCGCGGTGGCGACCGGCTGTAGCGCCAGCGCCACGCGCATCTTCTTGATCATGTCGAGCTCGGAGCCGAAATCGAGGTTCACCTGCACGGTGCAGGTGCGGCGCATCATGGTGGTGCCGGTGGTGCCGACCTTGCCCATGTAGGCATCCATCAGCTTGTAGCGGCCCTTGGGCATGAGGGGCATTTCCTCGTGTTTCCACTCGGGCGCGGCGCCGAGGCCGATGAAGCCGACGCCGATCTCGTCGGCGATGCCCTTCACCTCGCGCAGGTGCTCGTTCACCTCGTCGCAGGTCTGGTGGATGGTCTCGAGCGGGGCGCCCGAGAGCTCCAGCGCGCCGCCGGGTTCCAGCGACACGTTCGCGCCGTCCTTGGTCAGGCCGATGAGGTTGCCGCCCTCGGTGACCTCGGCCCAGCCGTGACGGTCGCGCAAGCCTTCGAGAACCGCCTTGATCGAGCGCTCGCCGTCATAGGGCAGCGGAGCGTGGGTATCGGTCAGGTAGCCGAACTTCTCGTGCTCGGTGCCGATGCGCCAGTCGTCCTTGGGCTTGATGCCTTCTTCGAGGTACTCGCCAAGCTGCGCGTGATGCTCGATCGGCCCGCCGCCGGATTGAGGGATGGACATGGCTTGGGCTCCGATCTTGCTCGCCTTGGGTGTCGAGGGTCAGGGATGGGCGGAACCGAAGCCCTTGTCAATGCAGACGGAGGGTGGGCTTTTGTGCGCTGGCGCGCTGCCAGATGAGCACCGCTGCGGAGCCGCCCGCCTGCATCTTCTGCAGCATCCGTTCGGTCTGCAGTCCGGGCAGCTGCGCGAAGATGTCGAAGAGCTGTTCCGATCCCTCGGCGGTCAGCGGGATGGCCAGCGTGGTGCCGTCCTCGCTGCGCAGCAGCCAGTGCGGCGGCTTGGCGGCGGGATCGAGGCTGAGGGCAGTGAGGCTCGACAGATCGGCAAAGCCGCCGGTGAGCGGGCCGAAATAGCTGATCCGCCCCTCGACCACCTGGACCATGCCCGGCCCGCCGGTGCCGGTGCGAAAGCGCGCGCGTTGCACCCCGGCAAAGGTGAGTGCCGCGCCAAGGGCCGCCACGGCCCAGCCCAGCAGCGCCAGAAGCCCGCCGGTGAAGAGCGCCCAGTAGAGGCCGAGCGCCAGGATACCGGCCCCTGCGGCCACTTCGCGCCAGCGCATCAGAGTGGCCTTTGCCTCGGGACGCAGGAAGCTCATGCGGGTGTCCTTGCGGCTTGCGGGCTGTGCAACACCGCGACGCGGTAGCCGCCGACATGCTCGAAGCCGATGGCCTCGTAGGCCCGCGCCGCCGCCGGGTTGTTGGCAAAGAGCACCGCAGTGCGGATGCCGCGGTTCCGTGCTTCAAGAAGATGGCGCTGCACCACCCGGCGCCCGCGCCCGCCATCACGAAGGGCACGCGGCACGAAGACCCCGCCGAGCTGAACCAGATCCGCCACCTCGGCATTGAAATCGCTCATCGCAACAGGTTGACCCTGCTCGATCAGAAGACGCAGCGAGCCCTTCGCGATGCAATATTCGGCGCGCTCGCGTGCCGCCTGGTGGGCCGCCTGGTTGGCGGCTGTCGCCTGGATGTCGATCCCGTAGTCGTAGAACCAGTCCGCCAGCAGCGATGCGTCCTCTGGGCCGGGCGGGCGGATGACATCCGCGCGGTCGGGCAGCGTCGCCAGCTCGAGTCGGTAGAGCGGCTCCACCTGGTTGAGCCTGAAGGCAGCGTCACCATATCCCAGCGCCGCGATGAGCGCAGCCGTCTGCTCGGGGGGGGCCGCTGATCACGGTCACGGGCTGGGTGCCGATGAGTTCGGCATAGGCACGAAACGCCTCTGTGGGGGCGCCCTGCGCCTGGCAGATGACGTCGCCGCGCCGTGTTCTGCCGAAGACCGCGCGGATCGCGTCGCGTTCGGACCAGAGATACACCTCGGTCGCAAAACGGTCGGCGCTCTCGCCAAGGCCCGCGACGGCGATATTGCCGCGCAGGAACATCGAGGTCTCGGCGTGCTGCGACAGGAAGGCCTCGAGCGCTGCCGCATCGGCGGGCAGGGCGCGGCGGATCACTTCCAGTCCCCGCAATGCGCCTGCCAGAGCGTCAGCGCCGCCACCGCCGCGGTGTCGGCGCGCAGGATGCGCGGGCCGAGGGCGATGGAGGTGGCCTGATCCATGCCGTGCAGTTTTTTTCCGCTCGGCCTCGGAGAATCCACCCTCGGGGCCGATCAGCACGGCCCAGGGGGCGGGATCGCCGGACAGCGCGGCGGCATAGTCGGTGCCGCCCCCGACCGAGGATTCGTCGCAGAAGAGCAGACGGCGCGAGTCCCATTCGGCGAGCAGCGGCCCCAGCTTCTGCAGCTCGGCGACCTCGGGCACGAAGGTGGCGCCGCATTGCTCGGCCGCCTCGACCGCATGGGCCTGCAGCCGGTCCTGGCGGATGCGCTCGGAGTTGGTGAAGGCGGTCTGCACCGGCACGATGCGGCGCACGCCCAGCTCCACCGCCTTCTCGACGATGAAATCGGTGCGCGCCTTCTTGATCGGCGCAAAGAGCAGCCAGAGGTCGGGCGGCGTGCCCTGGGGGCGGGTCTGCTCAACGCAGCTCAGCGTGCCGCCCTTCTTGCCGGCCTCGGTAACCTCGGCCAGCCATTCGCCGTCGCGCCCGTTGAACAGGGCGACCGGCGCGCCGACCGGCAGCCGCATCACGGAAAAGAGATAGTGGGCCTGCTCCCTCTCGAGAGCGACCGGTTGTCCCGCGCCCAGCGGGTCGTCTACATACAGGCGTACCTTAGCAGTCATGAGGCGGACCATATGACCCATCCCGGCGCAGCGCCAGATCCCGAAGGACAGGTTTCCGACGCCGTCCGGGGCAACTGGGTGGATCACCATGCCCCGGCCTGGAGCCGCCCCTATCTGCGCCTGTCGCGCGCCGACCGCCCGATCGGAACCTGGCTGCTGCTGCTGCCCTGCTGGTGGGGTCTGCTGCTGTCTATGGTAGCAGACGGTCAGGCGCGCTGGTTCGACTTGTGGATCTTCGTTGGCTGCGGCATCGGTGCCTTCCTGATGCGCGGCGCGGGCTGCACCTGGAACGACATCACCGACCGCGACTTCGACGGCTCTGTGGCCCGCACCGCCTCGCGGCCGATCCCCTCGGGACAGGTGAGCGTGAGGCAGGCGCTGGCCTGGGCGGTGATCCAGGCGCTGGTCTCCTGCGCCATCCTGCTGACCTTCCCGCCGATGGCGATCCTGCTCGGGGTGATCTCGCTGGCGCCGGTGGCGATCTACCCCTTTGCCAAGCGCTTCACCTGGTGGCCGCAGGTCTTTCTGGGCATCGCCTTCAACTGGGGCGCGCTGCTGGCCTGGACGGCGCACAGCGGCAGTCTCGGCTGGGCCGCCGTGGCTCTTTACTTCTCGGGCATGGCCTGGACGCTGTTCTACGACACGATCTACGCCCACCAGGACAAGGAAGACGATGCCCTCATCGGGGTGAAATCCACCGCCCGGCTGTTCGGCGACGAGCGCACCCCGTCGATGCTGGCGCGCTTCCTGGTGATCTCGGTCGCCTTGATGGGGCTTGCCGTGGTCCTGGCGGCGCCGCGCGGCGAGATCCTGCAGTTGGTGATCGTGATCGCCGGCCCCTGGGCCTTTGGCTGGCACATGCTGTGGCAGATGCGGAAGCTGGATGTGAACGACAATGCCGTCCTGCTCAAGCTCTTCAGGTCCAACCGCGACGCCGGCCTGCTGCCCGTGCTGTTTTTCGCCGCCGCGCTTTTGGCGTGATTGCGCCGACCCGGGGGCGGGCGTATCAGAGATGAAAAATTGATCAAGAAAGGGACGCTTTGATGCGCCTTTCCGGCTATCTCCTTCCGGCCACCGCCTTTGCTGCCGCCGCGGCGCTCTGCGCCGGGACCGCCTATTTCTCGATGCAGATGGTCGAGACCGCCTCGCGGCAGGATGTCGCCGATGCGCTGCTGCGCGATGGGCAGGACTGGGCCGAGGTCGATGTGAACGGCTTGCAGGTCTTCCTGATCGGCACCGCACCCGACGAGGCGGCGCGTTTCCGGGCGATGACCGTGGCCGGCTCGGCGGTGGATTCGGCGCGGGTCATAGACCAGATGCTGGTCGCCGATGCCGAGGAAATCGAGGCGCCGCGCTTCTCGATGGAGATCCTGCGCAACGAGTCCGGCATCTCGATCATCGGGCTGGTGCCCGGCGAGACCGACCGCGAGCGGCTGCTCGGCGTGCTTTCCGAGATGACGGAAGGTGACCAGCAGATAGCCGACCTTCTGGAAGAGGCCGATTTCCCCAAGCCCGAAGGCTGGAGTGCCGCTGTGGATTTCGCAGGTCGCGCGCTCGAGGATCTGCCACGCTCGAAGATCTCGGTCTCGGCGGGGCGGGTGCACATCAAGGCGATGACCGACAGCGAGACCGCCCGCCGCGAGATCGAGCGGAACCTGCGCCGCCGCGTGCCGAAGGGGGTCGAGCTGACGCTCGATCTGTCCGCGCCGCGACCGGTGATCACCCCCTTCACCCTGCGTTTCCTGATGGACGAGGAAGGACTGCGCTTCGACGCCTGTTCCGCCGACACCGAGGCCGCGCGCGAGCGTATCCTCAAGGCCGCAAGCGACGCCGGCTTCGAGGGCAATGCCAACTGCCGCCTCGGGCTGGGCGTGCCCTCGCGCCGCTGGGGCGAAGCCGGGGCCATGGCGATCGCGGCGGTGAAGGAGCTGGGCGGCGGCTCGGTAACCTTCTCCAATGCCGACGTTGCTCTGGTGGCCCTGGAAGGTACCAGCCAGGGGCTCTTCGACCGGGTGGTGGGCGAGCTCGAGGCCGCGTTGCCGCAGGTCTTCGCCCTGCACGCCACGCTGCCGGAAACGCCGCAGGAGACCGATCAGGGCCCGCCCGAGTTCACCGCCACACTCTCGCCAGAGGGCTCGGTGCAGCTGCGCGGCCGGATCAACTCGGACCTCGCGCGCGAGACCGCGGACAGCCTGGCCAAGGCGCTCTTCGGCTCGGAGAGCGTCTATACCGCGGCCCGCGTCGCCGAGGGGCTGCCGAACGGCTGGTCGACCCGCGTGCTGACCGGGCTCGAGGCGCTTGGGCAACTCAGCAACGGCGCGCTGCGGGTGACCCCCGAGCTGGTGCGGGTCTCGGGCAATACCGGCAACAAGGACGCCAATGCCGAGATCGCCGGGCTGCTCTCGGACAAGCTGGGCGAGGGGGCCGACTACGAGATCGACGTCACCTACCAGGAAAAGCTTGACCCCGAGCTGGGCATCCCCACCCCCGAGCAATGCGAGGCGCAGATCGTCGAGATCATCGGCGACCGCAAGATCAGTTTCGAGCCGGGCTCGGCCAATCTCGACGCCTCGGCCAAGGACATAATGGACGAGCTCGCCGAGTTGTTGAAGCTCTGCGGCGACATCCCGCTCGAGATCCAGGGCCACACCGACAGCCAGGGCCGCGAGTCGATGAACGAGGCACTGAGCCGCGACCGGGCGCAATCGGTGCTCGATGCGCTGCGCAACCGCCGGGTGCTGACCTCGAGCTATCGCGTGAAAGGCTATGGCGAAACCCTGCCGATTGCGGATAACAGTACCGAAGAGGGACGCGAGGCGAACCGCCGGATCGAATTCAAGCTGATCCGCCCCGAGCCGACCGAGGAAGAGCCGACCGCGCTCGAGCAGATCGAGCAGGAAGGCGCCGAGGCAGCCGGTGACCCGGCCGCTCCGGAAGAAAGCGACGCTGCGCAGGACGACGCGGCGCAGGATGAGGCAGGCGCTGGCGAGACAGGCGTGGAAGGGGCAGAAGAATGAACCGGACGGAATTCGTGATCGCGACGGCGGTCATCCTCTTCGTGGCCTTCTGCATGGGATGGTTCGCCAACTGGCTGGTGCACCGCTTCAAGCGCGTCGCCCAGGCCGACGTCGACCAGCTCGAGAAGATGAGCCGCGAGCTGCACGAGGCCGAGGAGACCCGCGACCAGGCGATCACCTACCTGCAGCAGCGCGAGGCCGAGCTGACCAACCAACTGGCGCAGACCGAGGCCGAGCTCTCGGCGGCCATGGAAGGCCTGCGCGAGGCGCGGCACGAGGCCGAGGAACTGCGCGGGATGCTCGAGCGCAAGAAGGGCATGGCCTGAAGGGCCTTTCTGTCTGAGCGCGCGGCAAGGCGGGGCGGGGTCTCGCCTTTTTTTTCATTCTGGTGAGGGCTCCGCCCCCGCCCTGCGGGCTCCCCCGGGATATTTCTGCCTAGAAGAACGCGCGGGTGCTGATGGTCAAACCATCGGCATTGCTGACGATTTTGAGACAATTCAGCCGCAAGGCGCATGCTGTTTCGCAAGCAGAGCTGCGACAGCGCCCGGCGCCTTAAAGTTGTCGCATCCTGTCCCTATCCAGTCTTAATTCGGGGCGCAGACCAGCTCCCGTGCGCGATTCCCCGGGTGTTGGGGGTCTAGGTCAGTAAGTCAGGGTGTGTGCGATGACGGTCTACGCGGTGACGCAGGAGAACTGGAACGATCCGGCTTTCTGGGCGGCGATCTCCGAAAGCTCCGCGGGGCACACGCTCGACCTCTCGGGTTTGCCGGACGGGGTGGAGGTCGAATTCGACCAGGCCAACCTCGTGCTCTTCCTCCACCACGACGGCGGCAGCTTCCTGATCGGCGATACCACGGCCCCGGCGGTCTTTGACGCGCAGCTCGGCGCGGGCACCGACTGGAGCTATTTCTCCCTGCTCACCGGCGGCGCGGGCGACGACACGCTGGGCGGCGGCGAGGGCGATGACACGCTCTGGGGCGGAGCCGGGGATGACAGCTTCCTCGGCTATGCCGGGGACGACCTGATCTACGGCGGCGACGGCGGCGACACGGTGCATGCGGGCTCCGGGGCCGACACGGTGATCGGCGGCGCGGGCGACGATTCCCTGTCCGGAAACGAGGGGGACGACTGGCTGGAGGGCGGCGCTGGCAGCGACTCGCTCTACGGACAGGAGGGGGACGATTACGTCAGCGGCGGCGAGGGCGACGACACGCTCGAGGGCAACGAGGGCAGCGACACGATCCACGGCGGCGCGGGCAACGACTGGATGCGCGGCTCCTACGGCAACGATGAGCTCTGGGGCGGCACCGGCGACGACAGTTACTGGGGCGGCTGGGGGGGACGATACCTTCCACATCGAGAACGACTTCGGCAACGACACGGTGGATGCCGAGGGCGTGGACGAGGTGCTGGGCGACACGCTCGACCTGTCGCTGGTCACCGACGCGCTGCGCATCGATCTGGGCGACATCAACCCCGAGACCGGCAGCGTCACCGATGGCACGAGCACGCTGATCTACGACGAGGTCGAGCACATCATCCTCGGCGCCGGAGTGGATACGCTGGCGCTGGCGGATGGCGGCGGACTCGATGCGGTGCAGGGCTTCGCGGCGCCGAGCGATCTTGGTGGCGGGACCTATGCGGGCAATGACCTGCTGGACGTCTCGGGGCTGACCGATGCCGAGGGCAACCCGGTGGACGTGGGCGACGTCACGGTGAGCGATACGGCCGGCGATGGTACGGGGGATGCGGTGCTGAGCTTTCCCGGGGGCGTGGCGCTGACGCTGGTGGGCGTGCAGGTTTCCGAGGTCTCCTCGGCGGCGCAGCTCGAGGCGATGGGCATTCCCGCGGCCGGCGAAGAGGCCGCTCCGGTCGATCCAGTGGAGCCGGTTGATCCGGTTGACCCGACCGATCCTGTTGACCCGGTGGAGACCACCGGCGCGTTGCCGCAGATTGACGGCGCCTTCGAGTTCGAGGCGACGATCCGCTTCGATGAACTTTCCGCCGCGCAGGGACAGAGGGTCTTCGAATTCGGCGGCGCGGGCGAGGACCGGCTGACCTTTGGCCAGCTCGGCCCGAGCAATGCGGTGCTCTTCGAGATCGTTCAGGATGGGGCAACCTGGCTCATCGTCGCCGAGGATGCCATCACCGAGGGCGAGACCGCGACCTGGACCGTGGGCGTCGACGAGACCGGCTTCATGTACATCGAGAAGGACGGCGTGCAGATCGCCGAGGGCGACGGCGTCGTCCCCGCCGACAGCGAGCGGCTGACCAACACGCTTGGCGGCAGCGGCGAGACGGCGCTGGTCGGCGCGATCTCGGAGGTGTCGATCAGCCAGGCGGCTGGCACCTGGGTCTCGGACGGCAGCGGCGGTGAGGGTGCCGGCGGCGACGGCGGGGAAACTGAGGGGGAGACCGGCGGCAGCACGGGTCCGACCGATCCCACGGACCCTGCCGATCCGACGGTTCCCGGCGAGACCACCGACCCCGATCCGGACAGCGACGGGATCCCGCAGATCGACGGCGCCTTCGAGTTCGAGGCCACGCTGCGCTTCGACGACATCAGCGGCGCGCGCGACCAGCGGGTCTTCGAGTTCGGCGGCGCTGGCGAGGACCGGATCACCTTTGGCCAGCTTGGCCCGAGCAACGCGGTGCTCTTCGAGATCGTGCAGGACGGGGTCACCGCGCTCATCGTCGCCGAGGACGCGATCACCGAGGGCGAGACGGCGACCTGGACCGTGGGTGTCGACGAGACCGGCTTCATGTACATTGAGAAGGACGGGGTGCAGATCGCCGAGGGTGACGGGATCGTGCCCGCGGGAAGCGACCGGCTAGAGAACCTGCTCGGCGGCTCCGGCTCGGCAACGCTGCAGGGCGAGATGAGCGACGTCAGCCTCGTACAGGGGGACGCGATCTGGACGCCCGAAGCGGGCACGCAGGTCTATGAGCCCGGTGAGACGGAGGAGGACGCCGACGCGAGCACGTCCGATCCTGTGCTGCCCGAGCTGACCGACGACGACCTGCCGCAGATCGGCGGGGCTTTCGAATTCGAGGCCGAGCTGCGCTTCGACGATCTCGACGATGCGCGCGACCAGCAGGTCTTCGAGTTCGGCGGCGCGGGGGAGGACCGGATCGCCTTTGGCCAGCTCGGGCCGAGCGATGCCGTGGTCTTCTCGGTCAGCCAGGGCGGCTACACGCATTACATCGTGGCCGAGGATGCGCTCACCGAAGGCGAGACGGCGAGCTGGACCGTGGGCGTGGATGAAACCGGCTTCATGTACGTCGAGAAGGACGGCGTGCAGATCGCCGAGGGCGACGGCGTGGTGCCCAATGGCAGCGCCCGGCTGACCAACCTGCTCGGCGGCAGCGGCAACAGCGCGCTGCGAGGGCAGATCAGCGACGTCAGCATCACCCAGGAGGGCAGTCACTGGTGGCTCGACGAGGCGGGCGAGGCGCATCTCGAGCTTCATGGCACCGAGGAGGACGAGCTGCTTGAGGGCGGGGACGGCGACGACACGCTCTGGGGTGGGGGCGGTGACGACACGCTGACCGGTGGCGACGGCGATGACACCTTCGGTGTCAGCGCGGCGGCGGGGGATGTGACCATCACCGATTTCGCCGGCGCCGACCGCATCGACCTGACGCAGCTCGGGCAATGGGCGGATGGCGAGGCGCTGATGGCGGCGCTGACCCAGGACGACGGCACGGCCAGCCTCAGCTTCGACATTGACGGCGCGGCGCAGACCCTTCTGGTCCACGCCGACGAGGAGCTGACCGAGGACGACTTCCTACTCTGATCCGGCCCTCTCGGCCAACCGCTTGGCAAGGGGCGGGGCGCATGGTTCACTCTGCGAACCCCGACTGCCCCCCGCAAAGGACCGCCATGCCCGGACTGCCCCATCTGCGTGCCATGCAGGCCTTCGAGGCCGTGGGCCGCTGCGGCTCGGTGCGCCGCGCCGCCGAGGAGCTTGGCGTCTCTTCAGGCGCGATCAGCCAGCAGGTGCGGCGGATCGAGGAGCACCTGGGGGTCGCCCTGCTGGAGCGGCGCGGGCGGCAGCTCGAGCTGACCAGCTGGGGCCGGGTCTACCACGCCGAGTTGAGCAAGGGCTTTGCCCAGCTCGCCCATGCGGGCGAGGTGCTGGCGCGGGCGCGCAACAGCCGGGGGTTCGTCATCAGCTCGCTCACCACGGTGACCAACAAGTGGCTGGGGCCGCGGCTCTTCGAATGGACCGCCGAGCACCCCGGCGCGCCGGTGCGGCTGGTGGGCACCGAGATCGAGCCGGATCTGACCCGCGACAACGTCGATTTCCGTCTCTACTTCGACGATGCGCCGCGGCATGGCCATTACGCCGAGCTCTTCACCGATTGCATCCTGCCCGCCTGCGCGCCGTCGCTGCTGCAGGGGCGGGAGCTGACACGGCCCGAGGAGATCTTCGACTACCCGCTGCTGCAGATCTCGTGGATGGAGAGCTTTGCCGCGCATCAGGTGCCGGGCTGGGCGGAGTGGGCGTCGCATTGCGGCGTGGTGCCGCCGCCGGACCCCGGCGGCTCGGCGCTCAGCTTCGCGCTCTCCTCCAGCGCCATAGACGCAGCGGTGGCGGGCCGGGGATTCGTGCTCGGTCAGCTCGCGATGATCGGCGAGGAGCTGGCGAGCGGGCGGCTGGTGGTGCCCTTCGATCTGCGCATGCCGCTCTCGGTGCCCTACGGGCTGGCCTGGGACCGCGCGAGCCTCGAGAAACCCATGGGCCGGGCGCTGCGCGACTGGCTGGTGGCGCAGGGGCGGCGGCAGGCGGCGCTCTGCACCCGCTGACAGGCGCTGTCAGATCGCCGCGAGGGTGGAGCGTCCAGCGGTCTTGCGGCTGGTGAGCCGGCCGAGGAGCGCCTGCCATCCCTGCACCGTGGGCTCATAGGCGCCGGTGACCGAGATGCGCGGAACGGCGGCGCTCTCTGCCAGCACGTCGCTGAGCGCCCGGCTCCAGGCGGCGACCGAGAGGTCGGCCACGGTCACCAGTCCCGGCCCCTGCAGCTCGGAAAGGCTGTCGCGGCCCGAGTGCAGGACCCGGCGCCCGGCAGCCTGCGCCTCTTGCGCGGCCAGCGCGGAGGCTTGCCAGCGGGCGGGAATGGCGATGGCCTCGGCGCTGCGCAGCGCCGCCAGCCGGGTGGTGTTGCCATGCACGCGGATGCGCAGGTCGTGGCGGGCGAGGGCGCGTAGTTCGGCGCGCTGCGGCCCGTCGCCGAAGATGTCGAGCCGCGCCTCCGGGTCGGAGACGACGCCGAAGGCCTCGATCAGCATGTCGAAGCCGCTTTGCCGGTGCAGGCGGCCGATCGCGCCGATGTGCCGGACCGGACCCTGCGGGTCGGGCAGGGCGGCAAAGGGCGCGAGATCGGCGCAGGCCGGAATCACCGTGAGCTGCCCCGTGGCGACCAGCGCGTGGCGGCGCATCCAGTGTGCCTGCGAGGCGCTCAGCGCGACGACGTGGTTGAACAGCGCATAGCCGGTGCGCAGCATGGCGCGCTGCCGGCCTCGGTTTCGCGTCGCCGCCGCCGAGCCTTCGCAATGGTGGTGCTCGACGTGGATCAGTGTCGCGCGCGGGTGTCGGGCGCGCAGGGCCATGAGGCCCGGCAGGCACTGCAGGCGCATCGGCAGGTGCGAGACGATCACCTCGGCCTCGAGGGCAGTCGCCCCCGCGGCAAAGCGCGACACGCTCACCGCGCGGTGCTCGGCGGTGGCGCCAAGCGCGGCATCGCGGCTCAGAAATGCAAGATAGCGGGCGAGGTCGCCCGCGGTCCGGTCGTCGTGAAGATGGGCTATGCGCAGCATTGGCTAAATCTCCATGCGAGGGGTCACGCCGAGCGGCCGCGCCGGCGGGAGAACCGGCTCAGCAGCGGGATGCTGGTCAGGGACAGAAAGAGGCTGGACGCGCAGAGCGCCAGCGTCCGGCCGGGGTCTTCGGCCAGCGGCTTCGGCGAGGTGACCAGCGAGCCCCGCAGCAACTGGGCGGCGCCGGGCGCATCGCCGGCGGCGATGGCGCAGCGCGCGAGATGGCGCAGGTGGTAGGCGCGGGCGGCGGCGGTGTGCCGGCCGAAGAAATGCCGGTCCTGCGCCGAGAGCTTGGTCACCATGCGCTCCCATGCGGCGAGCTGCTTGCCCACCGAGGCGGCGGGCTCGGCGTCGCGGCAGCTGCAGAGGGTGCGGGGAATCCCGGTGATCTCCCAGTCGCTGACCAGGGCGAAACGCAGCCAGAGCTCCAGCGCCTCACCCTGCCGGAAGGTCTCGTCGAACCACCAGTCGCGCTCGGTCTCCTGCGGTGGGCGGAAGGCGATGCGCTGCAGGGCCGAGCGGCGGAACAGCGCCGTGGAGACAGGGCCGATGGGGTTGCGCTTGAAGATTGCGGCCGCGCCGAAGCGGCGCTTCCGGGGTGTCTTCCACAGGCGGGAGCGGCCGCCATCCTCGCCGAGAATCTCGGAGCCTGAAAAGCTCAGGCCGACGCTCGGTGCGGCCTGCATCAGTGCCACGTGTTCGGCCAGCTTGCCCGGCGCCCAGAGATCTCCCGCGTCGCAAAAGCCGACCAGGCTTCCGCGCGCGGCGGCAATGCCGGTGTTGCGCGCGGCAGCAAGCCCGCGGGTGCGTTGGCGCAGCACGCGGACGCGCAGGTCGCCGGAGGCCTCCGCCAGTTCGGCGCTGCCATCGGAGGAGCCGTCATCGACCACGATGATCTCGAAATCGGGAAAGCTCTGCGCGCAGAGGCTCTGCAGGGTGTCCTGCAGGTGCTGTGCGGAATTGTGTGTCGCGACGATGATCGAGGCGCGCGGCATGGATGGAGCTCCTCGGGGTTCAGCGCGAGAAGAGCGCGTTGCGCAACGGGCGGGGCAGCAGAGAGGCAAGCAGCGCCGCGCTCAGCACGCGGCTGCCATTGCGCGGATTCGAGACCCAGCGTCGGGGGCTGGTGGCGAAGCCGGCGAGCGCGCGAAGAGGCGCGGTCTCGCTGCGGGCGGTGCCGCTGAAGCCGTAGCGGGCGGCGCTGACCAGCGCCATGGCGCGGCCGGCCTTCATGCCTTCGAGGTCGGAAGAGAGGCCGCGGTCGGAGATGCGGTAGGTGACCAGCGGGGCGTCGATGCCGACCACCCTGGCGCCATCGCCAATCAGGCGGACCAGCCACTCGAGGTCGGCATTATGGGTGATGTCGGTGTTGAAGCCGCCGCTGGCAAGGAAGCTCTCGAGGCGGATCGCGAGGTTCGACATGGTGCAGACCGGGTTCTCGGAGAGCAGCGCATCCAGCGTCAGCGTGCCCTCGAAGGGGCCGGTGGGGGTGCCGACGGTGCGGCCATTCGAGAGGGTGACGCGGCCGAAGCAGGCATCGGCTCTTTCCTCCTCGAAGAAGGCGTCGAGCCTCTCGAGCTTTTCGGGGTGCCAGGTGTCATCGGCGTCGAGGAAGGCGATGATCTCGCCATCGGCTTCCGAGAGCGCCATGTTGCGCGCCGCGCTGGGGCCGATGCCGTTGCTCTTCATCAGGCGGAAGCGCATGTCGATCCCGGCCATCGAGGCGGCGATCAGCCGGGTGTCGTCGCTGGAGCCATCGTCGATGATCAGCACTTCCCAGTCCTGTTCGGTCTGCGCCAGCAGGCTCTCGATGGTCTCGGCGAGGGTGTCCTCGGCGTTGAAGCAGGGGATGACGACGGAAAAGCGGGGCATCTTCGGGCATCCTTTTCTGCCGGGGACAGGGTCGAGGAACGAGGGAACGGGATCGGCGCTTGGCGTCCGATGCACCATGTGTACCTGCGCTTCCGCTTTCCTGTCGCCCGCACCAGAGGGGAGTCGGATGGGGCAAGCGGCGAGAGACCTATCCAGTCGGATAGGCGCGCTAATCCGCGCCCGGGAAGAGCGCGGCAAGACTGTGACGAAGCGGGGCGGGAAAGCGGCGCGCAGGCCCAAAGTGGGCTGCGGCAGGGCCGTGGCGACTCGGCTTTCAGAGGGTGGTCGAGGCGGTCAGGCCGCCTCGAGTCGGCTCTCCAGCGCGCTGCGGCTCTGCTGCCAGAGATCGGCCAGCGCGGCGAGTTCGGCCCTGGAGGGCTGGTCGCCGCGTTTCACCTGCGTCTCGATACGTCCGAGCGCACGGCGCAGCGCCTCGACGCCGAAGGGGCCGCAGGAGCCGGCGCATTGGTGCGCGACCGGGCCGAGATCGGGATCGTCGGGCGCGGTTTCCGCGAGCGCGGCGATATTGCGATCCATCTCGGCGTAGAATCGCTCCAGCAACTTGTCGACCGTGGGGCGCGGCACCTCCGACAGGAAGGCGCCGAGGCGCTCCTCGTCGAGCAGTTCCGTCTCCGGCGCGGCCGGGACCTCCTGCTGCGGCTGGACCACAGTCAGGAGGGGGGCGGCGGCAGGGGCAACGCCGGGCTCCGGCGGAAGCGCCGGGACGTCGCCCGAGGTCACCTCGGCCAGCGTGCGCAGCAGCAGCGGGCGCTCGATCGGCTTCGTCAGGCAGGCAGTCATCCCGACCTTGCGGAAGCGCTCGCGTTCTTCGGGCAGCGCATGGGCGGTGAGGGCGATAATCGGCACCGCCGCGCAGGCGCCGGTGCCGCCGCGGATGTGACCCGATGCGGTGGTGCCGTCCATCACCGGCATGGAGATGTCCATGAGGATCACGTCGTAGCGGTGCAGCGCGGCGGCATCCACCCCGGCTTGACCGTTCTCGGCGATGGTAACCTTGTGTCCCTCGCCTTCGAGCATCTCGCGGACGATGAAGCGGTTGATCTCGTTGTCCTCGACAAGCAGCACATCGAGCGGGCGTTGCGGCGCGTCGGGGTGGTCGCGGGGCTCTTCCGGAGCCGCGGCGACCGCCTCGACGGGGGTCAGGGGCACGCGGATCCAGAACAGGCTGCCTTCGCCAGGCTCGCTCTCGGCGCCGATCTCGCCGCCCATCAGGCGCATGAAGCGCCGGGCGATGCCGAGCCCGAGGCCGGTGCCGCCCGCCTCGCGCGCATAGGAGGAATCGAGCGTCTCGAAGTCCTGGAAAATTCGCGCGAGGTCCTTCTCGGCGATGCCGATGCCATTGTCGATGACGCGGAACTCGACCTCGGTCCGTGCAGCATCCAGATATTCGACCTCGACCTCGACGCTACCGTCGCGGGTGAATTTCAGCGCGTTGCCGACGAGGTTCAACAGCACCTGCCGTAGCCGGCGGGCATCGCCGATGGCGCCGTCGCCCTCGGGGCCGGACCAGCGCCAGTTGAGCTCGTTGCCATAGGTCTGCGCCAGCGGTTGCGCGGTCTCGACCAGCCCGTCGAGCAGGCGGTTGATCGAGAAGGGGGCCTCTTCGGCCTTCATCTTGCCCGCCTCGAACTTGGCGAGATCGAGCACGTCGTTGACCAACTCCAGCAGAAGCCGGCCCGAGCTCTGCATGCGGTCGAGCAGGTCGCCCTGCCGTTCGGTCAGGCTGTGGTCGCGCATCAGCTGCATGGCGCCGAGAAGCCCGTTCAGCGGGGTGCGCATCTCGTGGCTCATCACCGCGAGGAACTCGGACTTTGTGCGCTCGCCGGCCAGCGCGCGGTCGCGGGCCTCGGTGAGCTGCTCCTCTGCCTCTTTCCAGTTCGAGATGTCGCGGATGTAGAAGACGTAGAGCGGGTTGTCGGCCTCGGCGCGGTCGGCCGAGATCTCGGCCGGGAAGAGATGCAGGTCGCGGGTCTGCAGGGTGATCTCGAAATGCTGCTCCTCGGGGCGCGGTCGGCGATGCTCGTCGAGAAAGGCGAGCGCGCCGAACTGGTGCCGGCCGAGGGTTTCCGCCGGGACCATGAGCTCGAGCGCCAGGCGGCCCACGGCCTCGGCGCGGGTGAATCCGAAGAGCGCCTCGGCGGCGGTGTTGAACTCGCGCACCACGCCCACCTCGTCGGTCACGACGATGGCGTTTGGCGAGGTCTGCACGATGGTCTTCATCCGGGTGCTGGCAAATTGCAGAGCGTCAGCGCGCTTTTGCGCCAGGCGGAACAGCCGGAACATCGCGTAGGCCAGCAGGGTCAGGCCGATGAACAGCGCCAGAAGCACCGCGGCGATGTAGATCATCAGCTCGGTGATGCCCTCGCGGCGGGAATCCGAGACTTCGGCAAAGGCGGCCAGCGCCGCCAGCGAGAAGGAGCGGACGTCGGCGGTGACCTGTTCGGACTGCTGCAGCAGCGAAGGCAGTTCGGCGAGGAACTCTTGGTCCGGCCCATCGATCAGCGGGACGGTCTTCTCGAGGAAGTCGAGCACCCGCATGCGCGGCGCGGAGGATTGCACCGACTCGCGCAGGGCGTGGAAAACCCGCCCGCTGCTCATCGTCACCATGCGGCTGTAGAAGATGTCGAACCGCCGGCGGACGTCTTCCATTGCGGCGGGGTTGTCCTGCGCGTCCTTCATCGCCAGCCGGAACTGCAGGAACTCCACGTCGGCCTGGGCGAGGCTCCACTGGAGGTTGTCGGAGTTGGCGACGGAGAAGTCGTCGATCTCTCTCAGAACCAACCAGCCGAGCCAGACAACAAGGCCCACGCAGAGCAGGAGCGCGGAGGCGGCGCCCCCGGTCTGCACCAGTGTGGCTCGGCTATGAGTTGAATTTTCGTCAGGCAGGTTCAAATTGATCATGCTTCCAAGGGCATGAAGCGCGCGGCCTAGTCAAGCACGATGATGCGGTCCAACTGCCAGATCGCACGGGAATAAATCTGCTCGGTCTGGTACTCGGGCCTCTGGTCGAAGGGGTAGACGATCCACAGCGGACCCTTGTTGCGTACGGGCATCTTCTCGCCGTGGTTGAGGAAGGCGACGATCGGCCCGCCGTCCACCCAATCCTCGCGCGGGATGTTCACCGCGTAGTCGTTGATCGCCGTCGCCTTGATCTCGTTGCCGGTCGCCCCCACCAGCTCCATCAGATCGCTCAGTTGCACGCCGGTGAAGGTCTGCTCGCCGTCGGTCCAGATGGTCTTGGTGGTGAAGGTCACCGTGTCCAGCCCCTCGAGCATGTCGAAGTCGAAGGAGGCGGTGCCGTCCAGATTGGTGTTCGAGATCGCGCCGCTGACCACCAGCAGGGGTTGTTCCTCGGGCTTCGGCAGATCCTTGGCCGCCGCCGCTGCCACGGGCGCAACGAGAAGTGCGAGGGCGATGAGGGTGCGCAGGGAGGGAAGACCGAGCATGTGAAGCGACTCCTTGGTGTCTGAACGCATAGTGTCACATACGCGACAAAAGCGATATCGGGGCAATCGGAGGGGCCCCTATCCGTCCGGGTAGGGACGGATCTGCCGCCTGAATAGGCGGGAATTGCCGCGTGTGCAGCCTTGCCGTTGCGCGATCCGGGATGCGATAAGCAAAGTAAGGCGAGCATTGGCCGCGCTGATGCCCGCAAAACGAGAGAACTAACGTGCGGTCAGTATGTGCAAGCGGGCCACAGGCCCTGTTTTGTCCATAATTTAACCGCAATCCGCCGATAATTTTGCTATTTGTTTAGAAAATGATGTTCGGCGATTCGCCGAGAGGTTGCAGGGAGACGGACGATGATGGCACAGCAGGCGGCACAGATGGTAACCAGACCGGCCAATATGCTCCGCGTTTTGATCGCTGACGACCACGACCTGCTTCGCGACACGCTCCAGATCTTCCTTGAAGGTGAAGGCACCTTCGAGACGGTCTGTGTCGCAAGCTACTCCGAAGCCGAGGCGCTGGTGAAGGCGGGCGAGCAGTTCGACCTCGTGCTTCTCGACTATTCGATGCCCGGCATGAACGCGCTCGAGGGGTTCAACAAGATGCGCGCGCTCGAGGGTTCGCACCGCGTTGCGATCATCTCCGGCACCGCGAACCGCGACGTCGCCGAGCAGGTGCTCGAGGCCGGTGCCGCAGGGTTCCTGCCCAAGACGCTCTCGGCCAAGTCGCTGGTCAACGCCGTGCGCTTCATGGCGATGGGCGAGCAATACGCGCCGCTGGACTTCATGCGCCAGGAAGAGGCCACGCCGAGCCACCCGATGGCCGAGCGCCTGTCGCCGCGCGAGCTCGAGGTGCTCGAGGGGCTGACACAGGGCAAGTCGAACAAGGAGATCGCCCGCGATCTCGACATTCGCGAACCGACGGTCAAGCTGCACGTTAAGACGCTCTACCGCAAGATCGGCGCCTCGAACCGCACACAGGCGGCACTGCTGGCCAAGGAAGCCGGCCTGTTCTGAGCGGCCCCCGCCATATTTGAATTCCGCTAGAGGCGCGCCGGGCTTTCCGGCGCGTTTTTTTTTGGCCAAAAGGGATGATCAGAGTACCCGCCAACCGGCTTTATTCCGGTGCGCCGTCGCGCTGCACCCGGGCGTGTGGCCGAAATTGGGGTGCATTTATGGCAAAGACGGCATATGATCGACTCGCAAGACCTTGAAAAGGTGGGTATTGAGCCGCCTTCATTTTGTGCGATGCATTTTTTTTTAAGGAATATTGATATGAGTCTTAAGATTATTGCCTTTGGGCTTGTAACGAGTATTGCAATTTCTGGTTGTGCAAAGAAATCCCAAGACATCCCAGCGCAATATGTTTCCCCAATGCAGTTCCAATCCTACTCCTGTAGCCAGATCACCGAGGAAGCGCAGCGCGTGTCCGAGTACTCGGCTCGTGCGGTGCGTGTTCAGAACAAGACGGCAAGCACCGACGCTGTCGCGACCGGCGTCGCGATCGTGCTCTTCTGGCCTGCGGCCTTCTTCGTGAGCGGCAACGGCGAGAACGCCAATGAACTTGCGCGTCTCAAGGGACAGATGGATGCGCTGAAGAGTGCCAGCGACCTGAAGCAATGCGGGCTCGAGTTCCGGAGGGCGCCTTTGCCCGAGGCCAGCTGAGCACCGGCCACGTCCTGACCAGATATCCTGCATCTACCCGGGTCCCTCAGGCGGGGATCCGGGTTTTGCTATTTTTCGGCAATTGGGAGGTCGGGGAAGCGTTTTACGCGCCGCGGCCATTCTGACGCTTTGGCAGCCGTCCAGGCGCCGGCCCTGCAGTGGGGCGTCAAAGGGTCACGCGCACCCAGCGACGGTGCGCGGGCGCGGTGCGTGGTGATCTTGTAGGGAGATAGGTGAGAGGCTGGACAACGACCCAAGCGGGGCTCGTTACGGCTGCTTCCTTCCGGACCTGACCGGGTTGGCGAGGCGCTCGCCCGCGCCAACCTCTCGAGGGGTGATATAGGCTGCCCCGTGGCAGGACTGCAAGGGGGGCAGGGCAGAGATTTTTTGACCGCAGTCTCTCAGAGTTTTCCCAAAGTTTACCTTGGTCGGTATAAAGTCGGCATATGGCCGGGCCTTGCCTCGGAGCATCCGCACTCTACCTTGCTTTATCGGCGTAACTATAAAGATGCTGCCAAACCCACGCACGGGAGATCCACAGATGACCGACAGCAGCAACCGCGGCGCCTTCTACGTCCCGCGCAGGGAGTTGGCAGAGGTCATTGCCGGGCGGCTGTCGCTCGATCCGTTGATGGGCAGCCCTTCGGGGCTGATGCTGGCTGCGCCGCGGCGGACCGGCAAGAGCACCTTCCTGCGGCGCGATCTTCTGCCGGTGCTCAAGGCCCGCGGCGATCACCCGGTGCTGGTCGACCTCTGGTCCGACCGCAAGGCCGACCCCGGCCAGCTCATCGCCGACGCCTTGGCGGCAGAGATCGCCGCCATGCCCAGCCCGATCGAGCGGGCAGCACGCGCGCTGCCGATTCGGTCGATCAGCATTGGTGGGCTGAGTGCGGAGATCGGAGGAGTCGCCGAGGGGCGCAACCTCACCCTCACCGATGCGCTGCTCGAGATCGGCGACCGGGCGAAGGCGGATGTGGTCTTCATCATCGACGAGGCGCAACAGGCGGTGACGTCCGAGGCCGGGCTGGACGCAATGTTCGCGCTCAAGGCGGCGCGCGACGCGATGAACCAGCGCCCCGAGGGCGCGCGGCTCTTCGTGCTCTGCACCGGGTCCAACCGCGACGGTCTTGCCGGGCTGCTGTCAACCAACCAGCAGCCTTTCTACGGTGCACGGGTCGAGGATTTCCCGACCCTCGGGCGGCCCTATGTCGAGGCGCTGGTGGCGGCGATCAATCCGCGGCTGGCCGAGGACAACAAGCTCGACCCCGAGGATGTGGCGCAGGCCTTCCGCCTGCTGGGGCACCGACCCGAGAAACTGGTGGAGGTGGTGCAGCAACACGCCGCCTGGTTGCCGGGCAGCGCCGGGCTGAAGCGCACCTTGCAGGAACGGGCGGACGAGCTGCGGGCGCGGGTCTGGGACCAGTACGGCTCGGATTTCGACGGGCTGACGGTGCTGCAGCGCGCGGTGCTCGAGGTGCTGATCCGCGACGGCTCGGACTTCGCGCCGTTCCACGAGAAGACGGTACAACGCATCGCTGGCATCGCCGGGCGCAAGACCTCGGCGCAGGCGGTGCAGAAGGCGCTGGACGCGCTGCGCGACAGGCAGCTGGTCTGGCGCCCGGGGCGCGGGCGCTACGCGCTCGAGGACCCCGATATGCGGGACTGGCTGCTGGCGCGGATGGAGAAGGGCTGAACCCGGTTCAGCCCTGCGGGCGTTCGGCCCAGCCGGCGAAAACCTTCTCGAGCGCGACCACCACGTAGTAGAGCACGATGCCGAGGAAGGCCAAGGCGATCAGCACCGCGAACATCAGCGGGTAGTCGGAGTTGGTCTTGCCGCTGTCGAACAGCGCGCCGAGGCCGCGGCCGTGCGGGCTGACGATCTCCATCAGGTTGGTGCCGATGAAGGCCAGCGTCACCGCCACCTTCAGCGCACCGAAGAACTCCGGCAGGGTCTTGGGCAGGGCGATCTTCCAGAAGATTGTCGACTGGCTGGCCCCGAGCGAGCGCAGGATGTCGCGGTACTCGGGCTCCAGCGTCGACAGGCCGATCGAGACCGAGACGGCAATCGGGAAGAAGGAGATCATGAAGGCGATGAGCACGGTGTTGAAATCGTGCATGCCGACGAACATCAGCGCCACGATCGGCACGACGGTGGCCTTGGGGATGGCGTTGAACCCCACCAGCAGCGGGTAGAGCGCATCGCGCATGGTGCGCGAAAAGCCCATCACCATGCCGAGCGCGGTGCCAAAGATGACGGCGATCAAGAGCCCCACCACGGTGCGCCAGAGCGTCTGCCAGCCCATGGTGAGGAACAGGCTCCAGTAGCGCTCGTAGGCGGGCACAAGGTCCGAGGGCGAAGCCATCTTGTAGTTGGGCCAGCCCATCACCCAGACCAGCGCTTCCCAAAGCGCGAGGAAGATCACGATGGCAAGGCAGGGGACGGCGATCTGGCGGAAGGTCATCTCGGGCTCCGCTGGGCGGCCTGACCGGCGGGGGCACGGGTCGAGGCGGCGGGATATGCGTATTTGGAAAGAGAAGAAGCGGGGAGGGGCATCAGGCGGGCGCCACCTCGGCGGGGGCGCGGCCCTGGGCAATCTCGATCTGGTGGCGCAGCGTGGCCAGCATCTCGGCGGCCTGCGGGGTGTAGAGGTGTTCGATATCGCGGGCGCCGGTGATCCCGGTGTCGAGGGTGAACCGGGTGCGGGCCGGGCGGCCCGAGAGCACCACCACCTGGTCGGCGAGGTAGATCGACTCGCGCAGATCGTGGGTGATCAGCACGCCGGTGAAGGGCTCCTTCTCCTTCACCTGGTGCATGATCTGCCACAGGTCCTCGCGGGTAAAGGCGTCGAGCGCGCCGAAAGGCTCGTCAAGGATCAGCACCTCGGGGGAATGTACGAGCGCGCGGCAGAGCGAGGCGCGCTGGCGCATGCCACCCGAGAGCTCTGAAGGGCGCTTGTCCTCGAAGCCCTCGAGGCCGACGAGGGCGAGCAGATAGCGGGCGCGCTCCTCCTGCTGCTTCCTGCTGAGCTTGGTGGGCACGATCTCGAGCGGCAGCATGACGTTCTTCAGGATCGTTCGCCATTCCAGCATCACCGGGTTCTGGAAGGCCATTCCGACGGTCGAACGCGGGCTCTTCACCTTTTCGCCGTGCAGCCAGACCTCGCCCTCGTCGGGTTTCAGCAGTCCGGCGACCAGCTTGGTCAGCGTGGACTTGCCGCAGCCGGAGGGGCCCACGACGGCGACGAAGCCGCCCTCGGGCACCGAAAGCTCGAGCCCGTCCAGCACCGGCAGCGGGCCGCGGGCGGTCTTGTAGGCGTGGCGCACGCCCCTGATCTCGATGAGGTTTGTCATGTCTTGCCTTGATTGGGTGCGCGGGGGCGGGCGCGGCCGCCCCCGGCTGCCGTGTTGGCCTGCGGATCACTCGAGCGGGAAGCCGCCCTCGGGCAGGTAGGCGCCGGTGAAATAAAGCGCGGCGTCGGGCTCGTGCTGGAACTCGTAGGTCAGCTTGATCTGCTCGAGCGAATTGGCCATGCGGGCATCGTCGATCGGGCCGAAGCCGTTGGTCCTGGTCCAGTCGGTGACCACGTTGGCATCGAGCGCCAGCTCGAGTCGGCGGGTCTCCAGCTCGGCATCCGAGGCGGGGTTGCGCGACATCAGGCTCTCCACCGCACCGGCGGGATCGGCGGCGGCATCCTTCCAGCCCGCGGCAACGGCGGCGAGGAAACCCTTCAGCAGGTCCGCGTTGGCGGCCGCCCAATCGGTGTTGACGATGATCGCGTTGCCGTAGAGATCGACGCCGTAATCGGCCATGAGGATGGTCGAGATGTCGGCCTCATCCACGCCGAGACGCGCGGTGTTGAGGTAGGAGGTGAAGCTGAAACCGGTGACGGCGGCCACCTTGCCTTCGGCCAGCATCGGCTCGCGGGTCGGGAAGCCGACCGGCTCGATGGTGATCTTCGAGGTGTCGAGATCGTTCTCGGCGGCGAAGATCGGGAATTGTGCCCAGGCACCATCGGGCGGCGGCGCGCCGAGCACCTTGCCCTCGAGATCCTTCGGCGCCTCGACGCCCAGCGACTTGCGGCCGATGATGGCGAAGGGCGGCTTGTCGTAGATCATCATCACCCCGGTGACTGGCGCGCCGGGGTTCTGGTCGAGGAACTTGATCAGAGAGTTGATGTCGGCAAAGCCCACGGGGAAGGCGCCTGTGGCGACCTTGGGGATGGCGTCGAGCGAGCCGGAGCCCGCGGTCACCTCGACGTCGAGGCCGGCGTCGGCGAAGTACCCCTTGTCGATCGCGACGAAATAGGGCGCCGAGGGGCCCTCGAATTTCCAGTCGAGCGCGAAGGGCAGGGCGGTTTCGGCCTGGGCAGCGGTGGTGGCGGCCATGAGGCTGGCGGCCAGCGCGAGGGCGCGGGGATACATGGGTCTTCCTCCGTGTTGTGGCGGCCTTGCCGCCAAGATTTCCGGCGTGTTGCTCACGTCTTGCGGCGAGCTTGACCGGAAATACGGCGGTGGGAAGACCTGATCGGAAGAAGCCGCGCGCCAGCCCTGCTACATTTTGACCGATTGATCAAAATTTAGGCGGAGGAGTCCTCGGCGCTCTTGCGCAGGGGCAGGCCGGCGGCCAGCGCGCCCTCGATCAGCGAGGTCGCGAGGTGGTGCGCATGGGCCCCGTCGCTGGGCAGCATGTCGGGCACCTGCACCACGCGCATGCCCGCGGCGCGGGCGCTGGCGGCGCCGGTGTCGCTGTCCTCGAAGGCAAGGCAGAGCTCCGGCGCATGACCAAGCGCCTCGGCGGCCAGGAGGTAGGGATCGGGTGCGGGCTTGGGGTTCTCGACGTGGTCGAAGGCGATCACCGCGGTGAAATGTGCGCGCAGCCCGGCAAGGGTGAGCTTGCGCTCGGCTTCCTCGACACCCGAGCTGGTGGCCACCGCCATGGGCAGGCCGAGCGCGGCAATCTCCTCGATGAGCAGCACCACGCCGGGCTTCAGCGGCAGGCCGCGGGCCTCGCGCAGCGCGATGCTTTCCTCGCGGATCGCCTGCAGCAGCATCGGTTGGTCGAGATGCCCGTAAGTGTCGCGCAGGGCGTGTGCCACGGCGTTGCGATCGCGGCCGATCAGCCCCTCGAGAAACCCCGGCGCGACAGTCTCGCCGAAGCGCAGGAAGGCGCGCCGGCCGGCCTCGAGCGCCACCCGCTCACTGTCCACGAGCGTGCCGTCGAGATCGAAGATGACGGCGGAGAAGGGGAGCGAAGTGATCATGGCGGGCCTTTCTGCATCGGGCGCGGCCATGTGACCCATCGCGTGGGGGAATGTCGAGGCCGCGGTTTCGTGCTATGCTGTCTGCCCCTGAGGCAGGCGGGCGCCCCGGAAACCTCGCGTATCAAGGAGGGTGGTTCGATGATCATGCGCGTCTTCCAGGTCGTGACCCGGCCAGGCAAGGAAGAGGAATTTTCCGAGTTCTTCCACAAGATCGCGATCCCGCTGCTGCGGCGCACCGAGGGGATCGTCGAGGTGCTGCCGGGAGCGGCGCGGCCCGAGAGCCCGCGCGAGTTCTCGGTGGTCATGATCTGGCGCGATCTCGCCTCGCTCAAGGCTTTCGCCGACGAGGATTACACCCGACCGCACGTCGACCCGGCGGAGGAGGATCTGGTCGAGAGCCGGCTGATCCGCCACTACGAGCTGGTCGAAGACGGGGTGATCCGGCGCTCAGGCGGTTAAAAAGGGGGCGCCCCGAGGCGCCCCCATGGGTCTCTGGCTCGGCCGTCAGAGCTTGATGCGGAACTGCGCGTAGCCGTCCGCGTTGTCGCCCGCGTCCTCGATGTCGAGCGCCACGCTGTCCATGTAGTCACGCGCCTTGGGGCCGGTCTCGAAGAGCACCGTGGTGCCCTCCATCGGCGCAAAGCTCCAGTTGTCGTCGGCGCTCGGGTTGATGGTGCCCTGCTCGATGATATAGCGCACGATGACGTCGCGGTTGGTGTCCGGTGCCTCGAAGACGATGGTATCGCCGGTGCCCGGGAAGCTGCCGCCACCCGAGGCGCGGTAGTTGTTCGTGGCGATGATGAACTCGGCCGTGGGGTCGATCGGCTTGCCCTCGTAGGCCAAGTTGACGATCCGGTTGGTGCCTTCGTTCACCACGTTGCCGTCGCGGTCGAACATCGCCGGCTGCGACAGGTCGATCTGGTAAGTCACCCCGTCGATCACGTCGAAGTTGTAGCTCGGGAAGTCGGGGTTGAGCAGCGGCGCATCGGCGCTCCCGGGCTCGATCTGGTTGAACATGCCCGCCGAGCGCTCCAGCCAGCCCTTGATTTGCGCGCCGGTCACCTTCACCGCGCGCACCGTGTTGGGATAGAGGTAGAGGTCGGCGACATTCTTGATCGCCACCGGGCCCGCGGGCACGTCGGTATAATACTCCGGACCGCCGCGGCCGCCGGCCTTGAAGGGCGCCGCCGCCGAGAGGATCGGCAGCCCCTCGTACTCGGTGCCCTTCATCATCTGTTCGATGTACCAGCTCTGCGCGATCGAGACGATCTGCACCGAAGGATCATCGGCCACCAGCGCGAAGTAGGAATAGAGCGGCGCCGAGGTTTCGCCCACGGCGCGGCGCACGTAGTCCAGCGTTGCCTCGTGCTCGGGGCGGATCGAGTCGAGCACCTCCGCGTCGTCCTCGACCAGCGCGGTGACCTTGCGGTCCTCGCCGCGCTGGTAGATCGGGCGCGCCTCGGAGGTCGTCGAGACCACCTTCCATTCATTGCCGTCGCGCTCGAGCAGAAGGTCGATGAGACCCATGTGCGAGCCCCAGAAGCCGCCCATGACCGCGGGCTTGCCGTGGATCGTGCCGGCGGTCAGGTCGATGGCGTCGCGCCCGTCGTAATCGGCGGAGGGGAAGACGAGGTGGCTGTGACCGGTCATCAGCGCGTCGATGCCATCCACTGCGGCGAGCGGCACCGAGGCGTTCTCCATCCCGTCCTCGTGCTGCGCCGCGCCGATGCCGGAGTGCGACAGCGCGATGATGATCTCGGCGCCCTCTTCCTTCATCTGCGGCACCCAGGCCTCGGCGGTGGTGACGATGTCGCGCGCCTCGACGTTGCCCTCGAGGTGCTTGCGGTCCCAGTTCATCACCTGCGGCGGGGTGAAGCCGATGATGCCGACGCGGATCGGATGGGTGGTGCCGGCGCCGTCGGTGATCTCGCGGTCGAGGATCACGTAGGGCTTGAACAGCGTCTCGTCTTCGCGCGGGTTTGCGCCCTGCTTCTTGGCGATATTGGCCAGCACGATCGGGAAGTTCGCGCCCGCGGCGGATTTCTCGAGGAAACCGAGCCCGTAGTTGAACTCGTGGTTGCCGATGGTGCCGGCGTCGTAGCCAAGCGTGTTCATCGCGGTGATGACGGGGTGCATGTCACCGTCCTTCATGCCGCGTTCGTAGGCGATGTAATCTCCCAGAGGGTTGCCCTGCAGGAAGTCGCCATTGTCGACGAGCAGCGTGTTGGTGGCCTCGGCGCGGATGCCCTCGATGATCGAGGCGGTGCGCGCAAGGCCGACGGTGTCGACCGGCTTGTCGGCATAATAGTCGTAGGGGAAGACGTGCACGTGCAGGTCGGTGGTTTCCATGATGCGCAGGTGCGCCTGGTTGGCCGCGGCCCGGGCTGAATAGGGGTGCAGCGCGATCAGCGCGCCGGTTGCGGCGCTGCCGGCGAGAAAGCCTCGGCGGCTGATCGGGGGTTGGGGAAGATTGCGCATCTTGCTCTCCTTCGAGTGTCGTCGCTGCGGGAATAGTGCAGCTTCAAGACGGTCTTGCAACGCTTGCCTGTCGGAGGGCCGGGCAGCGGCGGATGACGTTGCGCCATGCGCCGCAGCTCTGTGCGGGCGGGGAGGGACCATGGGGCTCTGCCCCCGCGCGGCCCGCGGGCCGCGCTCCCCCGGGATATTTCCACCTAGAAGAAACCAGGGCCCGCCGCCCTTTCTTCTAGGGTCAAATATCCCGGGGAGCGCGAGGGGCAGCGCCCCTCGCCGGCGCATCGGTTGCCACTCTGGCCGCGCCGTGCCATCCCTTGCCGGGTCCAGCAGGAGGCACGGCATGCGGCAGGCGGAAGAGGTGACATTCGGCGGATCGGGGCTCGACCGGGCGGCGGAGCTGCGCGGCGACATCCCGGGGCTTGCGGCGCTGATGCAGCGCCCCGGCGCGCGCGGCGTGGCGTTCTGGCGGGGCAAGCCTCTCATTGCCGATGACGCGGCGCGTGGCGAGACCTGCGCCGGGCTGCTGCGGCTGCCGCTCGATCACCCGCTGCTTGGCGCGGCACGGGCGCGGCCGGTGCTGCTCGGACGCGAGGACGGCGAGGTGGTGCTGGCCTATGACATCTCTGCCTGGGAGCCCGATGCGCCGCAGGAAGAGGGGTTTGTAGACCCGAGCGTGCAGGTCCACCCCGATGCGCCCGCGGGCGCGCGCTTCGTCGAGCTGCGGACGCTGCTCATGGCGCTCACCCCGCGCGACGCCGAGCTGGCCGCGACCGCCAAAGCCATTCTCGGCTGGCATGACACGCATGGGTTCTGCTCGCGCTGCGGCGTCGCTTCGGACGTGACGCAGGCGGGCTGGCAGCGGGTCTGCCGGTCCTGCGGCGGGCAGCATTTCCCGCGCACCGACCCGGTGGTCATCATGCTGATCACCCGCGGCAATGCCTGCCTGCTCGGGCGCTCGCCGGGCTGGCCCGAGGGGATGTATTCCTGCCTTGCCGGCTTCATCGAGCCCGGCGAGACGGTCGAGGCGGCGGTGCGGCGCGAGGTGATGGAGGAGACCGGGGTCGAGGTCGGCCGCGTGGCGCTGCTCACCAGCCAGCCCTGGCCCTGGCCGTCCTCGCTTATGCTCGGCTGCAGCGGTGAGGCGCTGAGCGAAGAGATCACCATCGACCCGGTCGAGATCGAGCATGCGCAATGGGTCAGCCGCGAGCGGCTTGCAGACGCCTTTGCCGGGCTCGAGCCGGGCATCCTGCCGGCGCGGCGCGGCTCGATTGCCAACCACCTGCTGCGCAACTGGCTTGCGGACCGCCTCGATTAGGCCAAGATGCGGCGGCAACGAGTAAGAACGGGGTAACGAGGCAGGTCATGGACATCTCCACCAAGGAAGACATCGCGGTTCCGGTCGAGCGGGTCTACGCGGAGGCGACGAATTTCGAGCATCTCGAGCGGCAGATCATGCGGCGCGGGATCGAGCTGCGGCGGGTGAACCCGCAGGGGGCAGGCAGCCATGCCTGGCATGCGGTGTTCAACTTCCGCGGCAAGGCACGCTCGGCCGATATCACGTTGGTCGAGGAGGATGCGCCGAACCTGCTGGTCTACCGCAGCGTGACCGACGGGCTCGAGGTGATGACACGGATAGAGTTCGTGGCTCTCTCGCGCAGTCGCACGCGGGTGGCGATGGACCTCGAGCTGAAGCCCAAGACGCTCTCGGCCCGGCTCATGGTGCAATCGCTGAAACTGGCTCGGGCCAACCTCGAGAAGAAGTTCCGGGTGCGCATGGCAGACTACGCGCAGGCGATCGAGGACCGGCTGAAGCGCGCCTGATCAGCGCGGGGCCGCGAGCGGCTTCAGCGCGCGGTAGAGCGCGCGCCAGGTTTCCAGACGATCCTGCAGCGCCGCCGAGGCGCGGGGGGCTGAAGACCTCGCGCGCCTCGGGGCGACGGGCCAGGTCGCTGCGCGACAGCGTGCCGGTGGCCAGCGCGGCCAGCTTTGCCGCGCCAAGAGAGGGGCCGCTGGTGGCGCCCTCGGGGCGGAAGAGGCTCAGCCCGCTGGCGTCGGCGACGCTTTGCAGCAGCAGATCGCTCTGTGCGCCGCCGCCGAGCGCGGGCAGCGGCG
>NZ_NTHN02000049.1 GCF_002300555.2 Alloyangia mangrovi
CGGGTCTCGGATGCTCGCCGGCCTGCTGGAGGACGGACGCCTCGGCGCGCTCTGCCTCGGGCCGGGCCTCGGGCTCGAGCGCGCGCGCGATCTGGTGCCGGTCACCCTCGCCGCAGGCCGGGCGGCCGTGCTGGACGCCGATGCGCTGAGCGCCTATTCGGAAAGCCCCGAAACGCTCTTTGCCATGGTGCATCCGTCGGTCGTGCTGACCCCGCATGACGGCGAGTTTGCCCGGCTCTTCCCCGATCTTGCCGCGCGCCTCGTCGCGCCTACGCAATCGGGGCCCGCCTTTTCGCGCGTCGACGCGGTAAGGGCAGCGGCCGATCGAGCGGGCTGCACCATCCTGCTGAAGGGCCCGGACACGGTGATCGGCGCTCCGGGCGGCACGGCCTCCGTCCATGCCGCGGTCTATGGGCGGGGTGCACCGTGGCTCGCCACCGCGGGAGCCGGCGATGTGCTCGCCGGGCTGATCTGCGGGCTCATGGCGCGCGGCGCCGCGCCGCTGCAGGCCGCGCAGACCGCCGCCTTCCTACATGTCGAAGCGGCGCGTCACTTCGGCCCGGGGCTCATCGCCGAAGATCTTGCCGAGGCGCTGGCCCCAGTCCTGCGCGACCTGGGGGACTAGGCGCACCGCTCTCTTATGGCTGGCCATGCGCTAATATGAGGTTAAGGCCGCAGCGGGTCCCGGGGCGATTTTTCCTCTCGCGTCGCCCGAGGCACTTTGTTAGATATCCGCCCGATCCAGGTGCCTTGCGCACCTGCGTGCGGGTGTGGCGAAATTGGTAGACGCACCAGATTTAGGTTCTGGCGCCTTTGGCGTGGGGGTTCGAGTCCCTTCACCCGCACCATTTTGAAATTGCTTATCATTTTTGCCCCTCCTCCGTTTCCTGATGGGCGGCTGCGAGAGAGTTTCGCAATCGGTTTCGCACGTTTCCGGTTCGTCCTGCCTCTGTTCTTGCTCTTCGAGACAGCGATCTCGCGCATCCTGTGCCTGCTTCGCTAGACGTGTTCGATCGGCGCCAGCGCTGTATTTGAGTGCCATGGCAAGAGAGCTGTGACCGGTGACGGCTTGGATCATCTGAACGCTGCAACCAGCGTCGGCCAGTTGCTTGGCTGCGGTATAGCGCCAGCCGTGGGGAACGAGCCTGCTCTTTCCATGCATCACTCCGATCGCTGCGCGCACTTCGGCGATGGCGGCCTGGACCTGGCGTAGCCCGAGAGGCTCCGTTGGAGATTTCGCTATGATGTAATCACCAGTGCGCTCAAGGGAATCGAGGTATCTTTTGAGTCGCCGGGGACAGGGGACTTCGCCGCGGATTCCGGTTTTCTCCTGTACGACCCAAATGACGCCTCTCGTCTTGTTGTAATCGTCCCACCGCATGTTCGCGCAGTCGCCAAGGCGCTGGCCGGTGCCGATGGCTATCTCGTAGGCGGTGCGAGCCAGGGTACAGTCATTCCTCTCACAGTAGGCTTCGTAGGCGGCTAACTTGGTGTCGGGCCAATGCGCATAGCTGCCGCCCTTGAGCTTAGTAATGCCCGCTGCTGGGTTGGCATCCAGCCATGCCAGTCGCATTGCATGTTTGAGCAGGATCGACAGGACGGCTATTCGCTCGTTCGCCTTGGACCAGGTCTCCTGAAGCGCAGCTTGGACTTTGAGCGCATCCGCATGTCGGAACTTCCGAACATCCAAATCCCCGTTCATCTCGCGGATGGCCTCGCAATGGGAGCGATAGTTCTTCTGGGTGCTTGCCTTCTTGTTCCTGTAGCTTGGGCTCGCGTAGAAGTCGGCGATAAGCGCGTTCCATGTAGTCTGGATCGCCCGCTTGGACCCGCCGCGCCTTGCTTTCCAGTAAGCAGCAGAGAATTCAGGGGTGTCCGGATCGTTTGGCAGCCGGACCCGGGTCTGTCCCTTTCGGAAGTAGATATATTCGCGGCCTTTGACAGCCTTGAACTCCAAATAGGGAAGGTCGGGTCGTTTCATGTCCTGAACTCCTGCTGTTCGACATCGGCGCCGCTCAGAATTGCCTTCAGATCATCAACAACCCAAAGTTCCGTGCCTCCGAGGAAGATGGGAGCCGGTAAGACGCCCAGACCGACCAGACGCCGAAATTCCATATGTGATAGGGACAACATTCTGGCGGCTTGCGTGGCACGGATCGCCAATCTCTCATACTTGGTCATTGGCGCCTCCAATTGCAGGCCGAGAAAGCTGATCGCACTAGTACGAGTGGCCCATGGCCGCTCCGAAAGCAGATCGCGCGGGAGCTGCTGCTCAGGGCCCCGGTTTGCGACCGACAAGTGAGTACGGAGGGGGTGTGAAGGTGGAGAGTACAGGAAGAAGACGTGCTCTCATGCCATTCAGGAAGCTGTTGGGAGCATAGGCGCGTAAAAGAGAAGGTCTTCATGGCTGCTTCTCGTGCTTTGGCAGCGCAGACGGGACAACCATCTTGCGTTTGATGAACTCGTCTAGAGCTCCATCTGGAACAAAGAAGCGATTGTTAAGCCGGAGATGGCGCAGCTCATTGGATGCAATGAGGCTACGGATCGTCTTTTCGGGCCATCCAGACGTAGTGGCGAGCTCACGTGGAGTCTGAAATCCTTGCAAAACGCTCTCCATTTTCTTGGCGAACTAGGAACGATCAGCTACGGTTGGGAATGAAGCGGTGCGATTGTGACTCGTTCGCGGATATTGGTAACATTTGATACCATAGGGTAACAATGAGCAGTCTGCAAGAGCGTTTATCGGCAATCAGAAAGGCAACGGGGCTATCCCAGGCAGCTTTCGGTGCCGAATTCGGCATCTCTGATCGTGCCTACAAAAATTATGAGCTCGGGATTCGTGAACTGCCGTTGGCCATCGCTCTTGGCATAGCTGACAAGTACGACGTGAACATCGCTTGGCTCCTGACTGGCGAAGGAGCCAGAACCGGCCCTGAGATGCGTGACGCGCTCAAAGCAGCAGTGATCGCTGTGCGCGAGCACTTCATTGAAGAGGGGCAGACCCCGAGCCCAGACTATGAATCTGACGTCGTACAGTACGTCTTTGACGAAATACTGCGCGAGGGAGGGCTCAACCCTACCCGCATGGATGCGTATTTCAAGACATTGAGGAAGGATTAGTGATGCAGAACATCATCTTAGCGGAGGCGCGAAAGGTTCTCGCCCAAGCGCGCGCTCAATCCAGTGCACGGCGCCTGGATCAGGCCCGCAATCGGTGCTTTCAGCTCGCTATCGCAGCTTGTGCAGTGGCCGGGCTTGGGTGGGCAGGTTTTGGCATCTTCTTCCTTAACGAAGGCCCTAAACTGGCAGCCGCTGCCTTCGCGGTCATTACCATACTGAGCATTGTCGTCGCATGGACGTCAGCCGCCTGCATGTCCTTCACGTCAAAGCCGAAGATCGAGACAATCCGATGAGCCTACAAACCACCGACTTGGGCTTCGAAGCCGACCTTTTCAAAGCTGCGGACCGGCTTCGCGGCAACTTAGAGCCATCGGAGTACAAGCACGTCGTGCTTGGCCTAGTCTTCCTCAAGTACATCTCTGAAGCCTTTGAAACCTATCATGCTCAGCTGGCTGCCGATGAATACGCGGATGCGGAAGACCCTGAAGAGTATCTTGCAGAGAATATCTTTTGGGTGCCTGCCGAAGCTCGTTGGACGCACCTTCGCGACAAGGCGCGTGATCCGAACATCGGCAAGTTGATTGATGACGCCATGGAGGCCATCGAGAAAGTACCAGCCAACGAAAAGCTCAAAGGTGTTCTCCCCAAGAACTATGCCCGTCCCACGCTGAACAAGGAAATGCTGGGCGATTTGATCGACCTGTTCTCCAAGATCGATATGCGCGGGAATGCTTCTGAAGCCCGCGACCTCCTTGGCCGGGTCTACGAGTACTTCCTGTCTGGCTTCGCCTCTTCAGAAGGTAAGCGCGGCGGCGAGTTCTTCACGCCGCGTTCCGTCGTGCGCACGTTGGTGTCCATGTTGGAGCCGAAGCAAGGCCGCGTCTATGACCCCTGCTGCGGATCGGGCGGTATGTTCATCCAGTCCGAGAATTTCATCGAAGATCACGGTGGCCGCCGCGATGACATCTCGGTCTATGGACAGGAAATCAACCACACGACTTGGCGCCTGGCGATGATGAACCTCGCCGTCCAAGGCATCGATGCCGAGATCAAGTGGAACAACGAAGGCTCGTTTATCCGCGATGAACTTCCCGACCTGCGTGCTGACTACATCTTGGCCAACCCACCATTCAACATCTCGGACTGGGGCGGCGAGCGGCTTACCGAAGATGTGCGATGGAAGTTCGGAACACCGCCGAAGGGGAACGCCAACTATGCGTGGCTACAGCACATCCTACACCATTTGGCTCCGCGCGGTACAGCAGGTGTGGTGCTGGCCAACGGCTCCATGTCGTCCCAGCAATCGGGCGAAGGCGACATCCGTAAAGCGATGATCGAAGCGGATAAGGTCGACTGCATGGTCGCCCTGCCTGGACAGCTCTTCTACTCCACCCAAATTCCTGCCTGCCTTTGGATCCTCGCAAACGACAAATCCGCCAATGGACATCGTGAGCGGCAAGGCGAGGTGCTGTTCATCGATGCGCGCCAGATGGGCCACATGGTCGACCGAGTACGTCGCGACTTCGACGATAGTGAGATATCCAAGATCGCAGACACCTACCATCGTTGGCGAGCCAAGGCGCCGGAGCAGCCCTACAAGGACGAGCCCGGTTTCTGCGCCAGTGCCGACTTGGAGTTAATCCGCAAGCATGACTACGTCTTGACGCCGGGCCGCTATGTCGGCGCAGCGGATGAGGAGGACGATGGCGTTCCGTTCGAAGAAAAATTCGCCACACTTGCGACGCAGCTCGACACGCAACTGACGGAAAGTGCCCGCATGGCCGACTTGATTCGCCGCACCCTTGGGCGCATCCCTACCCATACGGGGGGCAAGCAATGAAGCTGGAACTGTCCTCTTTCGAGAAAGCCCTCGCCTCGCTGCAAGAGGCATTGGCGGAGTACGACCGCACGCAGAGCCAGTTCGTCAAGGATGCCTGCATCCAGCGGTTCGAATACACCTACGAGCTGGCGCATAAGCTGCTGAAACGGCAGTTGGAGGCGATGTCGCCGAACCCGTCCGAGATCGACCAGATGAGCTTTCCGGACATGATCCGATCCGGCGCGGAACGCGGGTTGCTTGCCAATGGCTGGGATGAGTGGCGACGTTTCCGTGAGGCTCGGAACGCCACCAGCCACGCCTACAACGAGAAAAAGGCCAACGAGGTCTTCGAACGCATTCCGGCCTTTCGAGATGAGGCGGCAATCTTGCTGAAGCGCTTGCAGGAGCGGAGCGCGGAATGAGTGCCAAGATCGACATCAGCCCTGAACAGCTGGGTATCGTGCAAGGGATACTGAAAGTTCACCTTCCCAAGGGAACGCTGGCCTGGGCATTTGGTAGCCGCGTGACATGGACGGCCAAACCCTTTTCCGACCTGGATATCGCGCTGGAAGGGCCGACGCCGTTGTCATCCGATATGCTAGTCGATCTGGAAGAGGCCTTCGAGGCCTCCGACCTGCCATGGAAGGTGGACGTGATCGACCTGAACGCCGTATCGCCGGAGTTTCGGGCGATTGTGGAGCGGCGGAGGGTGCCTGCGGATTGGGAAGAGCACGTATTCGAAGACTGTATAGACCGTCTAATCGACTATCGGGGCAAAAGTCCTCAAAAATCTGACTCTGGTATCCCTGTACTTTCAGCAAAGGTAGTGAAAACCGAAGGTTTGGTTCGGCCAATCGAACAGAAGATCGCTTTGGATTATTACCCCAAATGGATGACACGTGGAATTCCGACAATTGGAGATGTGATTTTCACAACTGAGGGGCCTCTCGGCGAGGTAATTCAACTAGATGAGGAAACGTCAAAATACGCTCTAGGGCAGCGGATCGTGTGCCTGAGAGGCAAGAAAGGAAAACTAGACAACACGTTCCTACGGTACCTTCTGACATCCCCGCAACAGCGCGCAGTGATAGAGGGGCGAGCAACAGGAACAACAGTTTTGGGCATCAGCCAAAAGGCATTGAGACAGATGCCCGTGATCCTGCCTAGTATTTCAGAGCAGGAGGAAATCGGATCTACCCTTTCAGCGATTGACAACAAGATCGAGCTGAACCGGCGGATGAATGAGACGCTAGAGGCAATGGCGCGGGCGCTCTTTCAGGATTGGTTCGTCGATTTCGGCCCCACCCGCCGCAAGGCCGCAGATGTAACCGACCCCGCCGCCATCCTCGGCGGCCTTCTCCCCGATCCCCAAAAAGCCAACGCCCTTGCCGCCCTCTTCCCCGGCAACTTCGGAGACAATGGTCTTCCGGAAGGGTGGGAAGAGCGCCCATTTGTCGGTTTTCTTGACATCATCGGTGGCGGAACCCCCAAAACAAAAGTTCCTGAGTATTGGGGCGGAGAGGTGCCGTGGTTCTCAGTGGTGGACACTCCGCCTAAGGGCGGCGTGTTCGTTTGGAATACTGAAAAGACCATCACCGAGCGCGGCGTTACCGAAAGCTCTGTCCGGATGATCGAAGCCGGCACGACGATCATCTCGGCACGAGGCACGGTAGGGAACATCGCGATGGCCGCGCGTCCGATGACGTTTAACCAGTCTTGCTACGCATTGCGTGCGGTTAACCCAGTTGGCGATATTTTCATCTACCTCGCAACCGAACGCATGGTCGAACGGCTCAAGGCCATGGCCCATGGATCTGTGTTCTCGACAATCACCCGCGCGACATTCGAAAGCCTAAACTTCGCATGGGCGGGCAAGGACGTGTTCGCAGTCTTTGAAGGCTTGGTCGAACCAATGTTCGAGTTGATCAAGGCAAATGGCCAGGAAAGCCAAACCCTCGTCGCCACCCGAGACCTCCTTCTCCCAAAACTCATGTCCGGCGAAATCCGCCTGGTTGGCGCGGAGGATGCGGCGTGAAATTAGTTCCCAACTTCTGCCGCTCTTTTCAGGAAGAAGCCGCTCGTGTCTGGGCCGATATGTCGGATGCGGCCCGGTTCGATATCGCGCGGGGTGAAGAAACCACGACGGAACATTTACTCCTTCGACTTGCGCGCAAGCATCATGGACGGGGCCTGACGATTAAAACCTTCACGAAGGATGTTGAACGGGACAACGGCGCGGATTGGGGGTTCTGGTTCGGCGATGGTCACAATCGCGGACTGCCAGTAAGGGTGCAGGCAAAGCGGCTCTATCGGAAGTCCGGTCGCTACGACCAACTTTACCACCCGTACAACGGACCGTCCAAGAGCGGCCAGACCTGGGCCAACCAGTGTGAGGCGATGTTGGGCTGGCGGGATGGAGCGGTGCCCCTCTATGTCTTCTATAACGACGACGGCCTAGGCGCGCGCAGGTTCTGGTCAGCCCACAAACGACTGTACTGGCGCATGTGGTGCGGATTTCCTTTTTCCTCGCCGGAGTGGGGTATCAGCGCCGCCAGTGCACTTGCGATCAAGTCGGCGGATTGGGGCAAAGATAATCGCCCCGGCGACTTCCCGATGATCCCTTGGCACTGCCTTGTATGTCCGTGTTGTTGGGACGATCACCCCACGGACACATCCCTCCCATCACTGATCGGGCACGGTCTGCAGCAACTCTACAACTACAGTATGGGTGACGCTGAAGAAGATCTCGCAGCGCCTACAGGCTTGGGTTTTTTCGTTTGAGCCGACCGACAACATCCCAAGCTGGGTAGGTTTGCTGCGGGAAGGTGGCGAGAGTGAGAGCCTTTTGCATGAGGAAATGGCCCGCCTGAACCTGAGAGGGATTGCGATCCTCGAGGAGACGGAAACCCGAGATGAGTGACCTTTACCCCAACATCGACGCATTTTGCCGCCACTGGACCAATGCATCGATGCTCCAGCATACCTACGAGGCACTTGAGCGTGAATTCAAAGCCGGGAACGACGGCTGCATCGACGCTGCAAAGAGTATCCTTGAATGCGCCTGCAAGACCTTGGTTGAAGAACTAGATGATCCGATCAACCCTATCCGGGAGCGCTCAGACAGCCCCATAAAAAGTGACAACCCAAGCCTTGGTAATTGGCTGACTGCCGCAATACGCCTTCTCAATCTCGTCGATGACCGTACAGACCCTTTGAACAAGGTAATTTCACAGTACAACACATTGACTGTTGAACTTGGAAATTTTCGAAAAAAGGCTGGGCCGCTCAGTCATGGCAAGTTGGGCTTTGTAAGTCGACTAAGCGAACATCATCGACGGATGGCAATAATTGCAGCCGATACGGTGATCGGGTTCCTACATGATGCCTATCTGGATCAACAGACAGACCCAGTGCGCACCTTCGAGCCTTACGAGCGCTTCGGCGTATTCAATGACAAAATTGATGCACATATTGGCTTTGTGGGTGCGCGGATAGAAGACGGCAGACTGATTGTCGGCATTGAGCTGGAAGAGTTCGACACCAGGCGCATTGATGTCAGCGTCTCCCAGCTGCTGTTCGGTGTAGAGCGGCAGACCTATAAGGAAGCACTCCGCCGGACGGCTGCTCTCCCGCTTCCTTTATCCGAAGAGGAGGCCGTCGATGATTAACGAAGATCTGGTCGAACAAGCCGCACTGGCAATCCTGCAGGGTGAAGACATTCCCTATCTGGGAGCGGACGTGATCTCCCCTGATGGCACAGCTCCCGAGCGTACGTCCTATGAGGAAGTTTTGCTGATGGGGCGGCTGCAGACCGCTGTTGCGAGGCTGAATCCCCACATCCCGGAAGGTGCTCGCCAAGACGCGCTGCGCCAGATCACCGGCGCAGCCTCGCAAAGCCTGACCGAAGAGAACCGACGCATACACGCGCTTCTGGTCAATGGTGTGGATGTCGAATTCAAGGCGGATGACGGGACGATCCGCGGTGACAAAGTTTGGCTGATCGACTTCGTGGGTTCTCAGGCTAACGACTGGTTGGTGACAAACCAGTTCACTGTGATTGAGGGTAAGCACAAGCGCCGCCCTGACTTGGTTGTGTTCTTAAACGGCTTACCGGTGGCGGTGATCGAACTAAAGAACGCCGCAAGCGAGGCCGCTACGATCGAAGATGCCTTCGCCCAGCTTCAAACCTATAAGCAGCAGATCCCATCCCTGTTTCGTACAAACGCTGTCTTAATCGGTTCGGATGGTTTGCTGGCGCGGATCGGCTCACTGACGGCCAATGAAGAGCGGTTCATGCCATGGCGCTCTGTAACTGGTGCTGCGGAGGACTTTACCCCTGAAGGCCCGCAGGAGATGGAGACGCTTCTGAAGGGCGTATTCGACAAAGGCCGCTTCCTGGAACTGCTACGGGATTTTACCGTATTTGGTGACACAGGCGATGGCCCCTTCAAGATTATCGCCGGCTACCACCAGTTTTTCGGCGCACGAAAGGCCTTGGCGAACGCAATCGAGGCTTCAAAGCCTGAGGGTGATCGTCGCATCGGTGTAATCTGGCATACTCAGGGCTCAGGGAAATCGCTGCTTATGGCCTTTTTTGCAGGCTTGCTGGTTCGAAGCCCCGAGCTTCAGAACCCTACTCTGATTGTACTCACGGACCGAAACGACCTCGACGACCAGCTGTTCCAAACGTTCGCGACCACTAAGGACCTGATCCGGCAAACCCCAGAACATGCTGAGAGCCGGGACGAGCTCCGCGAGCTTCTAGCGCGTCAATCCGGTGGGGTAATATTCACAACCATGCAGAAATTCGCTCCCGAGCAAGGGGAGGAGCACTTTCCTACATTGACTGACCGCCGCAACGTCATCGTGATCGCCGATGAAGCGCACAGAAGCCAATATGGGCTGAATGCCAAAGTGAGCGCCAAGACTGGCGAACGAAAGTACGGCTATGCTCACTACGTCCGGCAGGCACTCCCGAACGCCTCATTTGTTGGCTTTACCGGCACTCCAATTGAGACTGCCGATGTAAACACACCTGCAGTTTTCGGCGGCTATGTTGATATTTACGACATCACGAGAGCGGTCGAGGACAAAGCTACGGTTCCCATCTACTATGAAAGTCGCTTGGCTCGCATCGAGTTGGACGAAGACGAAAAGCCCAAGATTGATGAAGAAATCGCCGCCATCCTGGAAGACGATACCCTATCGGAGCAGGAAAAGGCTAAAGCCAAGTGGAGCACGGTTGAAGCGCTCGTCGGCGCAGATAAGCGTCTGAAGCAGGTCGCCGCGGACTTGGTCGAGCACTTGGAGGCTCGGACCGCTGCTTTAGGCGGCAAAGCCATGGCTGTTTGTATGAGCCGCCGTATCTGCGTTTCACTGTACAATGAAATCGTCAAACTGCGTCCGGAATGGCACTCGGACGCTGACGAAGCTGGAGCCGTAAAAGTTGTTATGACCGGCTCAGCGTCCGATCCTCTGGAATGGCAGGAGCACATCGGCAACAAGAAGCGTCGAGACGACTTGGCCAAACGCGCGCGTACGCCGGATGATCCGTTGAAGCTTGTGATCGTGAGAGACATGTGGCTGACGGGTTTCGATGCGCCAAGTATGCACACGATGTATGTCGACAAGCCTATGCGCGGGCACGGTCTGATGCAGGCCATTGCGCGCGTAAACCGAGTTTTCAGAGACAAGCCGGGCGGGCTGGTGGTCGATTACATCGGCATCGCCCAGAACCTGAAAAATGCGCTGTCGCAGTACTCCGATGCAGATCGGGAACGAACCGGGATTGACGAAGAGCAGACCGTTGCCTTGCTTGCCGAGAAGCTCGATGTAGTGCGTAGCATGTTCAGCGGTCATGACTACAGCCTAGGGCTCAGCGGCACCGCGCAAGCCCGTTTGAAAGCCCTGGGGGATGCCGTTGACTGGATCGTCGGACAGCAGACCAACAAGGCTCAAGCCTCGCCAACGGAAGCTGAAAAGAAAAAAGCAGCTATCACGATTTCAGGATGCTTGTCTTGAGATGTCACGCGCTTTTGCGCTGGCATCTTCCAGTGACCTAGCAAAATCTGTGAAGGACGAAGTAGGGTTTTTGCAGGCTGTTCGCGCAGCGATGGCGAAGACATCAGCCAAAGGCAAACTATCCTCACGGGCAAAAAAACTTTGCGATAGAACAACTTGTCAACAAGGCTGTCGCCGACGCCGAAATCGTCGATATATTGAAGGCTTCCGGTATCAAGACCCCGGATATTTCCATCCTGTCAGATGACTTCTTGTTGGAAGTTCATTCTATGGAGCGAAAAAAACCTTGCTCTGGAAGCGCTCAAAAAAGTTGCTCAACGGAGAAATTAAGAGCCGAACCAAGCGCAACGTTGTTGAAAGCCGGGCATTCAGCCAGCGACTTGAGGAAGCCGTCGCTCGTTACCATGCCAACGCCATCTCGACCGTCGAGATGATTCAAGCTCTTATTGATATTGCTAAAGACGTCAAAGCCTCCGCCATGCGCGGTGAAGCTGAAGGGATGTCAGATGATGAACTGGCGTTCTATGATGCCTTGGCACAAAATGACACCGCCGTTGAAGCAATGGGGAATGAGCAACTGCGTATCATCGCCCATGAATTGCTGGATCAAGTCCGCCGCAACGCTACGGTCGATTGGCACAAGAAAGAAAGTGCGCGGGCCAAGATGCGGATTCTTGTACGCCGCATCCTTCGAAAATACGGCTATCCTCCTGACCTATCAAAAGAAGCTATTCAGACCGTCTTAGAACAGGCCGAAGCGCTGCTGCACGAGATCACATGATATAAAACCTTGCCGCCCTTGGCGGCAGCCGCCTTTCCGTCCCCTGCCTTGTGGGGGCGATGTCCTCCAAAGCGGCGGGGACCAGGCCCGACCCGCTCGCATCACGACGGGCCGTAGGGACGGGCTTGGCTCTTTGCCTCTAGCGAGAAGGTCCATATTGGCCACGCCAGTCCGACCGCTGCCGCGCGAGATGGTGGCTTGCGGCGGACAAAGCGTCTCGGCGCGCTTGCTCAGGCCTAGTCGAGTTGACCGGTACCTCCCTCAGCTGCCCGAGCCGGTACCAGCGCGAGACCGAACGAAGCCAGCCTTCTTCCCTATCGAAGTCATAGTCGTATCCGAGCACTGGCGAGGTTGTGACCCAAGGATCGTCGATCGTCGGGTGGCCGTGCACATCACCGTCGGCGCGCACGACATCACCGTCGCGCCAGATCAGGAACCAATTATCGATCATCGGGGCGTCCTGAAGATCATCTGGTTCGGGGCCGGCTTCCGCTTCGTCGAAAGCCGCCAGCAAGTCTTCTCCGTTGATATAGCGCATTACCTCGGATCCTTTGTTCTGGGCGTCATCGGCGCGGTTGGAGGCGCGAAGCGTCACTCGAAAATTTCGCCGAGTGGGATGTCCCCCGCTGGTCCGCAATCATAGGCGAGCAGCTTAAGCAAGACGACGTCCTGAACCAACCCACGCTCATCTGATTGCAGCCCCGACTTACGGACGTAGAGGTCCCAAAGGCCATCGGGACGCGCCGACAACCGGAAGACCTTTCCTCGTGCTTCATCGGTGAATGTAATCCGCATCGCCGCTTCATCCTCCTCGACCTCGGTGAAGACCTCACAGTGCTGGTGGATGGGGCGCATGGCCTGCTGGAATCTTTGCATAGTCTCTGCAGCCGTTCCGGGGGAGCCATCGTCCCACCGGGCTTGATCCACGAGCATCAGAGTGCTGCCGAATAGCTCGCGGTACATGTGTTCCACTTGGATGGGCTCTGCCCAATCTGCCATGCGGGTCATAGGTCCATATCCGATTTCGAGGTGGGGGATGAGAGTGCTTCCATGATCTGGCGATCGGCCTCTGCTTGGTGCAAGCGCGCCAGCTCGTAGTCCTTCAGCGCGACCTTGATGGTGCTGATCTCCGGGCCGCCCTGATACGTGATCTCATAGGTCGCGACGCAGTCCGGCATGATCGCATCTTCGGCGACGCGCGGAGACTTGAAGTCGTACTCGACGGAGGCGTTGAACGGTCCACCAGCTGCGCAGGTGCGAAATTGGCGCTCGCTGGTACGATTTCCGCCAAGATCCTCTACGAACGTCTGCACCGGTTGGCCGTCGAGGTCCGCGATGAAGCCATCGGTTCCCCAGGCGTAGAGGAGGGTCATCGACTGCCCCTGCATCTCCGCCTTGGAAGGTTGCCCGTAAAGCTCTTCTAGCTGGGCTTTCAGCGCTGCAGGCTCGGGGGCCTTTTCAGTCGGCTCCTTCAGCACCCGGAACAGTGCCAATGGACGTTTCCCGAAGGCTTCAGTAGCCAGGAACGCCGTGATGTGGTCTTGCGGCGCGTTGGCAAGACGCCCCTGCATGCCGACATCGCCGATCTCACGGGTCGCTTCATAGCGTAGGTCAAACGCCTTTCCCTGTGGCGACTGAATGCGCAGGCGGCGCTCTGTCTGTGTCGGCACTGCCTGCGACCGCTCAGCGAAAAGTGCAGCCAGATCATCGACTGGATCACCCGGCCGCAGGCCGAGGAGCTTGTAAGGGTATGGCCGCGCCTCGATGCCGCCGACCGCATGCAAGTTTTCGGCGGTAGCCGACCCGCTCGCGGCACAAAGGGACACGATAGCGGAAAGCGCAAACGACGACACGCGACAAGAACCGGACAGAACTGAATTCATCTCAACACCTCCAAATATCCCGTAATGGGATAATACCAAAACAGGATTACGCGGCAAGGGTATGACCCTTTTGGAGAGCGGCGATTGGCGCGTAGTCTCAGAACACCGGGGCATCTCGCGCTGCTTGACGCGCTGACGGATGCCCGCAAGGCCGCTGGAATGACCCAGCAGCAACTCGCAGACCGCATGAAACGACCCCAGTCGTTTGTCGCGAAAGTGGAGGGGGGGAGAGCGGCGCCTGGACGTCGTCGAGTTCGCCGAGTGGACCATCGCCCTAGGGGCCGACTATGGCGATCTGCTAGGGCCTGTCCTGCGCTCTGTTGGCGGTGAAGACGCGACAACTTCGCGCCGCTGAGGCGATGCTACTTGCTGCGTCTGAGGAACCCACGGGCGGGCTTCTCTGGCTGGGCCTCCGTCGTCTCGAGGGGAGGCGCGTCCTGCAATGATCTTTCCATGCCGCTCAACGATGCGCGCAAGTCCTTTTGCAACTTCGCGAGCATATCTTCTTGTTCGGCCAATCTGGTCATGCAGTCTTCCACGCCTTTGCCGAGCTCTTCGACGCAAGACAGCAACTCGCGCTCCAAGTTCGTCAAGGTCATCCTCTACTCCTCTTGATGAAGACAGATGCGTCCAGCCCCGGTCCCCAGCGGACAGCGTGTCGGCACGAGGCCAGGCGGCAGGGCGATCAGTTCTCCAAGGCCGCCAACGCCCCGGATCGTCCTGCTGTCTTGCAGCGCCTCGGGTGGTTGCGCCAGGCGCGGGGTCGGCGTGGGCTGATTGCTGGCGATCATCAACGTCACCGCCAGGAATGACCCGCTGAGCGTCAGCGCAGCCATTACTCCGCCTACCAGCGCCACCCGCGCGAGCGTGTGCCGGGTCAGCAGCCTGTTGAGCCGCAGGCTGCGCGCTTGGAGCGCTTCGATCCTCTCCTCGATCGCGTGCAGGGTCTCGGTCGTCTCGCGGTTCAGGCTGTGCAGCCGCTTGCGGGTCTGGTTCTCGAACTCGACCGTATCGCTCCTGATTGTAGAGAAGGCGCTTCTGGCGCTCGTCGTCCACGCGCCGCTTAAGCTCTTCAACTGCGATTCCAGTGAGTCGAGCTGAGAGGTCAGCAGGCTGTCCATGTTCGCCTGGATGCGCGGGTTGAGTTTGCTCTGCGGTCCAGGTTTCATCGAAGATCGCTCCTTTCAGACGCCAGCGCTCGCCGCTGTCTGGGGCCAGTACAGTGAGGTATGCCTTGCCCTTGCGGGGAAGTTTGAAACCGATCTCGGTCAGCGCCGAAATCATCGACCCCCGGTCCCGGATCGCGCCGACCGCTATCTGACCCTCGATCCAGCTGTTCAGCTGCTCGCGCGTGGCGGCGCGTGGCGGTTCCTCGGGCACGGCCTGCGTCTGCCGAGCGCGCGCCGGATCGAGCGGATCGGCCCAGCCATGCAGCCGGTTCTCCAGATCCACGAAAGCGCTGAAGGCGGTCTCGTGGCCGGGCGGGGCAATGTTAAGGCTCTTGCGCGTTGAAAGCTCCATACGGGGCATCAGGAAGTGCAGCTCGACGCGCCCGGCGTGGGTGTGGCGCACCCAGAGCATGTCAAACTGGTCGGCCTCCAGCCCGGCACAGGCGAAGTCCTCGAACCGTTGGATGACCGCACGCTGCTGCTCTTCGGTCGGCGCGTCCTCGGCGGCGAAGCTGATGACACCGCTCTTGTAGCGCCACTGGTGCGGTACCGCGTCGATGAGCGCCTGCATCCGCGCAGGCGTACCTTCGACGACCTCGGGGAGCGTGGCACGCCGATCCCAGACCTGCTGCCCGCGCTCGTCCCGGATCGCGTTGCGGTGCTCGTCGTAGGCCTTCACCGTCTCGGCGACCAAGTAGGCAACGGCGGGGGCAGCCGGTCCCTGGCCATGGGGAAAGAACTTCACCATCATGAGCGTCCGTCCTCCCGCAGGCCGTCAAGTTGTCGCTCGATGGCGACCAAGCTGGCAGCAATGGCCAACGTATCCAGCCGGTCGTAGACCTCCAGCTTGCGCGCCGCGTTGAGCGCACGGGCGATCTGGTTGAGGTTGGCTCCGATACGCGACAGGGCGACCAAAAGGTCCGGGTCGGCCTCGGGGACCACCTTTCGATGACCGGAGCGCACCAATGGCAACCGCTCGCGAAGCAGCTCAGCCAGCGGACGCCGGGCGCGGCGGGCTTCCGCCTCAAGGCGCGCCTTCTCCGAAGCAGAGCAGCGGAACGCGATGGTTTCGGTCAAAGGCTCGGCGTATTTGAGCGTCCTGCTCTTGGCGGGGTTCGAAGGGGCGGCAGGCCCATCGCATGGTCCCGTGTGCAACACGGGTGACCTTGCTGTCTGTCGATCAGTCACGGACGCACCTCGCCTGTATAGCGTCTTAGTTCAGCCACGAGTGCTGCAATGGCCGCGTCGCCGCGTGTTGTTTTTCGCGCCAATCCGATGAATGCTGCCGCCGGATTGCGCACCGCGAAGCGGTCATGCCTCTCGCCGTTTCTGTCCGCAATGACCAGGCAGAGCAGCACGCGCAGCTCTCCCAACCGGTCGCGCGCCGCATCCCATTCCAGCCCGGATATCCCCAGCATCTGCGCCCGTTCTCGTGCCGCCAGCGCCAGTGTTCTCATGCTGGGTCGGGCCCCTTCGTCCGCCGCTTCGGCGTAGACCTGAATGACCTCGGCCATCTCGTCGCTGGCCAACAGACAGACCTGCGCCGGGCTAATCGAAACCGCGGGCTCGGGCCTACAGGTTTCGATTTTTTTATCTCTCTTGGTATCAGGTCGGACCAAACTGTCCGACGGCGCGGTCTGAACTGTCTGACCGGAGGCGGGTGAAAACTCGGCGAGGATGACCTCCAGCGCGTCGATCAGCGCGGACATCCGACCGGCCTCCCGGACCTCGGAGGGCCGTAGACGCGGGAAGGCCTCACGCGCTGCAATGAGCGCCTTCGGCGCATCGAGGCTGCGAATCTGCCGGATCAGATCGTTCAGCCGGTTCCGGTCCTCCTGCAGCCCTTCCGCCGCGCGCGCTGTACGACGGATGCGCGCCAGCAGCTCCGGTGTACGCTCGATGAGCGGCGCGAAGTTGATGCCGCCCGCCGAGACGATACGGCCGTCCTCGCTGCGCCGTCCGAAACGCCGGCCATTCGCCGCGCCGGTCCGGAGAACCAGCCCGCGCTCCTCCAGCCGGGTCTCTATTCGCGTGATCCTGCGGATGTGGAAGTTCATGCGATCGGCCAGACCCGCGACGCGCTCCCAGACGGCGCAGATGCGGCCGGGCAAGAAGTCCTCCGCGCGGGCCAGCCTGAAGACGCAGCGTAGATAGGCCAGATCCTCGTCGCGCAAGCCCAGTTCGGTGCGCAGCTTGGCGAGCATGTCGAGCAGCTCGAACGGTTTCACGCCTGAGGGGAGGCCGCAGTGGGTCAGAGTGATGCTCATGGCGCCACCCCAACACTTGCAGCAAAGGAGGCGGCGGAGTATGCTGCCGGAAGATCTACTTTTGTGTTGCCGTCGGTGGAAGTTGCAGCTTCCCCGGCGGTTTTTCTTTGCCTGAAAGCCATTCCAGCGCGTTTCGCAGAGTCATGGTTCGTTCTACCTATGTCTTGCGAAATTTTTCGACCAACCATCTGATTAGACGTATTATTCGTCGAATTTAGGTTCTGGCGCCGCAAGGCGTGGGGGTTCAAGTCCCTTCACCCGCACCATTTTCCTCGGTTCTCTAGGCAAGACCGGCCAGCGTCACGGCTCTATGGATCACCTCTGCAGGGGACCCGTCGCGCATTAAGAGAATATTTCCTTTCTTCGGCCAAAGATGGATCTCGCGGTAATCGATATCGGCCGCAGTTCCCTTTGCGCTGCCCGGCAGGCGAAGCGATTATTGGGGCTTGTGGCAGACCATGGTGCGTAGTGTCGCCCACCAACTGGCGCGACTATGGCAAGAGAGGAGGTTCATGTGCTGCGACAGTGGAGTCCAACGATCGCTGACCGCGCTGCCGGCCGCGACAACAATTTCAATCTTCTTAGGATGTTGGCGGCGATCGGGGTGCTAATTTCGCACGCCTATCCGATCAGCCTCGGCACGGGCGCCGAGGAGCCCTTGGCGGCTGTGCTGAGAGGATGGTCGCTGGGCACGCTCTGCGTGATGACCTTCTTTGCGATCTCGGGGTTCTTTATCGCCCGCAGTTTCGCGACAAAAGCCTCGGTGAGCGACTTCCTGCGCGCCCGGGCTCTGCGAATCTTTCCGGCGCTGGCCGTCGTCCTGGGATTGACGGTGCTCGCAGGCGCGGGGCTGACCCATGCCCCGGCCGGCATCTACCTGGGTGCGGCGCCGGGCTATGTTCTGCACAATATGTCCCTGTTCTTCCTGCACTATGAACTGCCGGGCGTCTTCGAGGCCAACCCCTACGGACCGGCAATCAATGGCTCGCTCTGGACGCTCAACTACGAAGTCCTGTGCTACCTCGGCGTGATCTTCTGCGGTCTCCTCGGGCTGCTCGCGCGCCCGCGCCTCTTCGTGCTCGGGGTCGCCTGCGTCGGGGCGTGCTGGACACTCACGGCGGCGAGTGATCTTCATCCACGCCTGCCCGCGCTGGCGAGCCTGGCGCTGCCCTTTTCGGCCGGAATGGGGCTTTGGGTCTGGCGCGAGAAAATCCCGCTTTCACCGTGGCTTGCGGCGACCGGTGCCGGGATTGCGGCAATGTCTTGGTCGACCTCGTTCTTCCACCCACTTCTCGGCGTGGCATGGAGTTATGCGGTCTTCGTCCTTGGCTACGCGCGGCTGCCACGGCTGCAGGCCTACAACCGCCTGGGGGACTATTCCTACGGAACCTATCTCTATGCCTTCCCGGTGCAGCAGGTCCTGGCCTGGACCGGCATCATGCTGCCGCTCTGGAACATGGCTTTGGCGCTGCCGGCGACACTCATGCTTGCGGCTTTGTCTTGGCACCTAGTCGAGTCGCCGGCATTGAAATGGAAAGGAGGCGCGTCGAAAGGACTGGCCACGGCAGGGTGAAAGTCTGGATGGCCGCAGGCGTGTGCTGATCCGCACCACCGGCGGCGGGGGCTATCGCAGTCGCATCAACATCAGCTCGGTGAAGATGGAACGTGCCTGCTTTGTGAGCGCCTGGGACAGGGGGCTCTATGTAGAGGTGAAGGTCTCGCCACAGCATCTAGGTCTTCTGATTTCTCCCGATTGATTGGCGCAGAAATCTTGGCAACCGAGAGGTGAGAAAGCTGGACGGAATCGCTCGTGTGACCCAACGTCAAATTGGTCCGTGAGTGGACTGACATGCCTGACGATCCTTTGGCGCAACTTGCCGGAATTTCCCGGTGCCAGGGGGAAGGGCGTTACTTATGCAAAAGACCTTTTGTAATACCAGTTGCCCCGGGTTTGGAAAATCTTTCCATTTTCCGGGGCTTTTGGGCTGCGTCGCTTCCCCCACGGTTTCCGACCCAACGGTACGGTGAGACTGCGCAAGTGCCCATGACGGCGATCCCTCGACCGGTTGCAAAGGCCCCGGTTCGCTTGGGCAGCGTGTAGCCTGACTGGTCGAGGGGATGGCTTTTGCAGACGGCTGGCACAGCGATGTCCAGCGTCACACACAGGATTCACCGGATCGTGCCTGCTGCCGGATCTTCGCGCCGAGGATATCCATCGATTCGATCTCCGGGACGCTGGCGGTGTTTGCGTGGCTGCCGAACCTCGGAAAAAGGCGGGTGGCGACGTCATCTGGCTGGCGGGAGATCGATAGCTGGCTGGCGTGCGGGCTGGCTCGCTGTCTTGCGATCTGCATAACCCTCTGTCGGGTGCGACGCAAGAGGAGAAGCGAAAAAAACATTGAAAAATCATATAGTTGAGAAATTTTGTCGGATTCTGCTGGCTCGAACATCGGTGGCATCGGGTGCGACGGCTTTGCCGAGGCACGAACCCGACCAACGCCTTTCCAGGCGGGCAAAATTCCTGATTGGACAGGCGCAGGGGGTCAGGCGAAGGCGTGGTCCACGGCGGCGTTTTCCGCGGCGCCTTCTGCCGGACCGGATGCAAAGCTGGCGACGGTGACCGGCGGCACCGCTTCCGGGAAGTGGTAGACCGCGTTGACGCAGAAGGGGCCGCCGCCGGAATGGCCGAGCGCGCGCCCGGCGGTCCCGGCCCGGCCGTTCATCAGCCCGAGCGAATAGCCGCAATCGGTCCAGGGTCGGCCCTCGATCGGGCCGCCGAGGGGGTGGCGCCGAAGCATTTGCTCGAGGGTGGCAGGGGAGAGCAGGGCGCCCGAGAAGAGCGCTTGCAACAGGCGTGCGGCATCGAGTCCGGTGCCGGTGAGGCAGCCGTGGTAGACCCAGCCCGGGTGGTAGCCCTGTGCCTCGGGCCAGTGGACGCGGGCGAAATCGGCGCGGCGTGCGGCGAGGGCAATGCTCTGCAGGCCAAGTGGCCGGGTGATCGCCTCGGCGAGCAGGGCCGCGAAGGGTTGACCGGCGGCCTCCTCGATGCGCTCGCGCACCAGCATGTAGCCGAGGTTGGAATAGGCCCAGCCGCGACCCGGCGCGAAGCGTAGCCCCTGCGCCATCGTGGCCGCGTAGAGATGGTCGCGGGGCCAGGGCTCCTCATTCGCGGCAACCGCATCGCGATAGGCCGGCAGGGCGCAATACTCGGGCAGCCCCGCCGTGTGATCCAGCAGTTGGCGCAGGGTGAAGGCCTCGCCGGCGCGGGGGGGTGTCGAGCCGCAGCTTCCCGGCCTCGACCAGCTTCAGGGCGCAGACCGCCAGCACGGTCTTGGTGAAGCTCCAGTAGGGGAAGATCTCGGCCCCGCTGCCACCGCGCACCTCGGCGGCAGTGCCGGTCAGCCGGCAGGTGAAGGCGGGCGGGTTCGGGTCCATGCGGCGGGCATAACACGGCAGCGGCAGGCGGGACAGGGATGCGCGCCCGGGGCGGTGGCCCTTGCTCGAAGGCGGCTGGGATGCCATATCGCCCGGAACGATTTTCGGCAAAGCAGAGGGGCACGGGCCTTATGTTCGATCTGACGGGAAAAAACGCGCTGATCACCGGCGCTTCGGGCGGCATCGGCGGCGCCATCGCCAAGGCACTGCACGAGGCAGGGGCGACGGTGGGGCTCTCGGGCACCCGCGAGGCGCCACTGCAGGAGCTGGCGGCGGAACTTGGCGAGCGCGCCTTCGTGCTGCCCTGCAACCTTTCCGACCCCGAGGCCGTGGCGGCGTTGCCGAAGCAGGCGGCAGACGCGATGGGCTCGGTGGACATCCTGGTGAACAACGCCGGCATCACCCGCGACAACCTCTTCATGCGCATGTCGGATGACGAGTGGCAGCAGGTGCTCGACGTCAACCTCACCGCCACCTTCAAGCTCTGCAAGGGCGTGCTGCGCGGCATGATGAAGGCGCGCTGGGGCCGCATCGTGAACATCTCTTCGATCGTCGGCGCCACCGGCAACCCGGGCCAGGGCAACTACGCCGCGGCCAAGGCAGGTCTTGTCGGCATGACCAAGTCGCTGGCCTATGAGGTCGCCTCGCGCGGGATCACCGCCAACGCCGTGGCACCGGGCTTCATCGAGACGGCGATGACCGACAAGCTGAACGACGACCAGAAAGCCGGCATCATGGGGCAGATCCCCGCGGGCCGCATGGGCACCGCAGAAGAAATTGCCGCGGCAGTGCTCTATCTTTCCAGCCAGGAAGCTGCTTATGTCACAGGCGCGACGCTGCATGTGAACGGCGGTATGGCAATGCTCTGACCACGCGCCCTAGGGTGCGGCGGAAAGCGTTTGCCATCCTGCGTGCTTATGCTATAGGCGCGCAGGAACTTTGATCGGGTTGGTGCAGTCGCGCCGGCCTGGTCTTTCCCGGGTCTTCCGGGGTTACGTTGCCCGGTTCCGGGCGGATTGAGCAGCCACCCCGCTGGGGCAAGGGCAAAGACGGGTCGAGAGACCCAGACACATTGTGAGGACAGAAGAATGAGCGATATCCCTGATCGCGTGCGCAAGATCGTGGTTGAGCACCTGGGCGTTGAAGAGGACAAGGTGACCGAGAGCGCCTCCTTCATCGACGATCTGGGCGCAGACAGCCTCGACACCGTGGAACTGGTCATGGCCTTCGAAGAAGAGTTCGGCATCGAGATCCCCGATGACGCAGCCGAGACCATCCAGACCTTCGGCGACGCGGTGAAGTTCATCAAGGAAGCCTCCTGAGCTTTTCCGACTCCCTGACCGGAGTTGCGGACGGCGCCCCTAGGGGGCGCCGTTCTGCGTTTCCGGACCTCGGCATCGCCCGTGACGGGCCGAAGCGGGCGCAGAGCATCGACCTGCTGGCATGGGCCAACCCGTGTGGCGAATCCAACGTCCCGCATTTTGTTCGAGGAGCTTGCGCTATCGCCTTTCACAAAGCTCCCGGATCCACTAGGCAGCGCAATCGTCGCGAGTGAGGGACCTGTCATGGCGCAAAAATCCACCATCTACAAAGTCGAGCTATCCGTTTCGGACATGGATCGTCACTACTACGAGACGCACAAGCTGACCGTCGCGAAGCACCCTTCGGAAACCGACGAGCGGCTGATGGTGCGCCTGCTGGCCTTTGCGCTCAATGCCGGTGAACACCTGGAGCTCACCAAGGGCCTGTCGACCGATGACGAGCCCGACATCTGGCAAAAGAGCCTGAGCGGCGAGCTGGACCTCTGGGTGGCCCTGGGGCTTCCGAGCGACAAGGTCGTACGCCAGTCCTGCGGCAAGGCCGGCAAGGTGGTCGTCTACGCCTATGGCGGCAGGCCCGCCGAGGTCTGGTGGGACAAGATCAAGGGCACGACCACCCGGTTCGACAATCTGCAGGTCACCAGCTTCTCGGAGGAGGCGACGCGTGATCTGGCCGGACTGGCAAGCCGCTCGATGTAGCTGCAGGTCAATATCCAGGACGGCGATGTCATGGTCAGCGCGGAGGATCGCATCGTCTACGTGACCCCGGTCACATGGAAGGACGTCGCATAGCGGGCAGTCGCTCCGAGGGCCGACATCGGTGGCGCAGGGGGCGCTGCCCCCTCGCCGCTGCGCGGCTCACCCCCGGCGTATTTGAAAAGAGAAGAAGGGCCCAAGGTGCGACCGGGGCCCTTCTTCTTTTTCCAAATACCCCCTGCCCGGCGGCGGGTCCGGGCGCGCCGCCGGGCAGGGGGGTATGCAAGCTCAGCCGGCGATGCGGACGTTGAGCAGGGCGCAGCGGCGCTCCTCGCGGATCACCCGCAGCGCCTCGTCGAGCGTCGGGCGCAGCTCGGCGGGGGTCTCGACGGCCCGCGCAAAGGCGTTGCTCGCCTCGGCCACCTTGCAGAAGTCCGGCGAGGGCGAGAGGCCGGTGAGCGGCATGGCGTTGGCGCGGCTAGCCGCGCCGTCGGGGTAGAGCCCGCTCACCGAGGCGCGCACCGCGCCCCATTCGGCGTTGTTGAGGATGACGATGAGGATGGGCAGGGCCAGCGCCTCGGCGATCTGGTGGCAGGCCACGGGGTTGGCGAACATGTAGCTGCCGTCGCCGAGCGTGGCGACGCAGATCCGCTCCGGCTCGGCGAGCTGTGCCCCGAGCGCGGCCGGGAAGGACCAGCCGAGCCCGCCCGAATGTGGCTCCTGGAACCAGGCGCGATGCGCGCGGCGCGGCAGGGGGCCGAGCATGGTGCCGAGCTCGGAGAAGACCGTGCTGGGGGCCTCCTGCGCGTCGAGGGCCTCGCCGAGGATACGGCTGACGGCGGGCTTGGTGAGAAGGTCTCCCTGCGGCCGGGCGGCGTCTGCCTGGGCCTGCCGGGCGCGCGCCGTGGTCTCGGCAAGGCGGGCGCGGCGGGGGGGCGACGTGATCGCCTTTAGGCAGGGCGTCCATGGCGGCGATCAGGGCGGGGATGGTCCGGGCGTTCTCGCCGGTGATCGAGAGATCCGAGCGGAAGTTGCGCACCGGGAAGCGCGAGAAGATCGGGTCGGGGCCCATGTTGACGACCTTCGCCCCGGCGCGCGGCGCATGGGCGTCGGGCATCCAGGGGGCGAGGCAGTCGAGGATCAGCACCGCGTCGGCCTGGGCCAGCCAGGGGCCGGGATCGGCGCCGACGTGGCAGGGGTGATCGGTGGCGATGGCAAGATGCGTTGCCCACCACGAGCAGACCGCGATGCCCCAGTCCTCGGCCCATGCCGAGAAGGCGGCGAAGCTTTCGGCGTCTCCGGACCCGCGCTGCGCGATGATCAGCGGCGCCTCGGCTTCGGCCAGCCAGCGGGCGAGGGTGGCGATGGCTTCGGGGTTCGGCGCGGCCTCGGAGGCGGCCATGGAGGGGGCAGAGTCCAGCCCCTCGGTCGGCACCGGCTCGCAAAGCACCTCGCGCGGGATCGACAGGTAGACCGGCCCCTTGGGGGTGGAGGTGGCGATGGCATGGGCGCGGTCCAGAAGGCCGGGGACCTGCTCGGGGAACTTCAGCTCGTACTCCCACTTCGACGCCTCGCGCACCAGCGCGGCCTGGTCGCGCATCTCCTGGCCCCAGCCGATCGGGACGGTGCGGGCGCCGAAGCGGCCCTCCTCGGTGACCGGGGTGCGGCCCGACATGAGGATCATCGGGATATGCTCGCAGGCGGCGTTGATCGCGCCGATGGCGCCATTGGCGAGGCCGACGTTGGTGTGCAGCATCACCGCCTGCGCCTTGCCGGTCATCAGGGTGTAGCCATGCGCCATGCCCATGGCGGCGTGCTCATGCGGCATGACCAGCGCCTGCGGCAGATCGATGCCCTCGGCGGCGGCCTGCGCCAGCCCCTCGATGATCGGCGGGAAGTCGGTGCCGGAGTTGGCGAAGACATAGTCCACGCCAAGCGCCTTCAGCCGGGGGAAGATCGCTCCCCCGGCGGTGACGGTCGATTGGTCTTTCATGTTCAGCCTCCCAGCAGGGTTGGCAGCCAGAGCGTGAGAACGGGGAAGGCGAGGATCAGCGCGACCCGCACCAGCTCGGCGCAGAAGAAGGGGGCAACGCCCTTGAAGGTTTCGATCATCGGCGTGTCCTTGGCCAGCGCCGAGATGATGAAGACGTTCATCCCCACCGGTGGGGTGATCAGCCCCAGCTCGGCGACGATCAGGGCCAGGATGCCGAACCAGACCTTGAGGTCCTCGGTGCTCATCCCGAAGCCCGCGCCGTCGGCCGTGGCGTAGAGCCCGCCGTTCAGCTCGACCAGCATCGGCCAGAAGAACGGGATGACCAGCAGGATCATCGACATGCTGTCCATCAGGCAGCCGAGCAGGATCAGCGCGATGAGGATCAGCACCATGACCATCATCGGGGCCATGCCGCTTTCGGCGATCCATTGCGCCGCCTGCTGCGGCAGGCCGATGCGGGACATGAAGATCTTCATCAGCTCCGCGCCCAGCAGGATGACGTAGATCATCCCCGAGGTGCGGGCGGTGGACTTGAGCGCGATGACCATCTCGGCAAGGCCGACGCGGCGTTTTGCCAGGCCGTAGAGCCATACGAGGAAGACGCCAACTGCGGCCGCCGGGGTGGGGTTGAAGAAGCCGCCGTAGATGCCGCCCAGAACGAGGCCGAAAATCACCATGACCGGCAGTAGGCCGAGCGTGGCGGTGATGAACTCCGAGCGGCTGGCGGCGCCGCCCGCGGGGCCGGCGGCGGGGCGGACGCGGACGTAGATGGCGATGGTCAGGATGAAGAAAAGCACCGCGAGGATGCCGGGCAGCATGGCCGCGGCAAACATGGTGACGATATTGGCCTCGACGATCACCGCGTAGACGATGAGCACCACCGAGGGCGGGATCAGGATGCCCAGCACACCGCCCGCCGAAAGCGCGCCGGTGGCCAGCGCACCCGAGTAGTTGTAGCGCTTGAGCTCGGGCAGGGCGACCTTGCCCATGGTCGAGGCGGTGGCCAGCGACGAGCCGCAGACCGCGCCGAAGCCAGCGCATCCGGCGATGGCGGCCATGGCGGTGCCGCCGCGCATCCAGCCGAGCCAGGCGTTGGCGCCGCGGAAGAGCGCGTGGCTCAGCCCGGCGACCGTGGCCAGCTCGCCCATCAGAACGAACATCGGCACGACCGAGAGGTCGTAGACGGAGAACTGTCCGTAGGCGAGGGTCTTGAGTTGGCTCATCAGCAGCATGGGGCCGTTGACCAGCGCGATGCCGACCCCGCCGACGAGGATCATCCCGTAGGCGATGGGAATGCGGATCGCGATCAGCACGATCAGGACGACGAGCGACAGGATGCCGAGGGTGATGGGATCGCTCATGTCCGGACCTCCGACAGGCTTTCGCGGAAGGTGACGGCGGCGGCAGCGATGAGCAGCGCCAGCGAGACGAGGATCGGCACGAAGGCCCACCAGATCGGCACCTGCAGGATCGTCGTCGTGTAATTGTAGGCCTTCTGGTCGAGCATCCCGAGGTACATGCGCCAAACGAGGATGCCGGCAAAGCCGAAGGCGATCAGCGAGGCGAGCGCGCGCAGCACCGCCAACACGGGGCGGGGGGCATTCGCAGTGAAGATGTCGGCGGTGACATTGGCGTCGGTGAGCTGGCAGTAGGGCAGGAAGGCGAAGACCGCCACCGCCACGCCCATCTCGGTCAGCTCGAAATCGCCGGGAAAGGGTTTGAGCACCACGGCACCGACGACCGAGGCGACGTTTATCAACACGATCACCAGCAGCAGCGCGCCGCCCAGCAGCGCCCAGAGGGTGACAAGACGTGCGACCGCAGCGGAAATTCCGCTGCGGCCCTGAACTTCTGCGCTGAACATCAGTTGCTCATGCTCTCGTCGGCATTGGCCTTGATCATCTCGCGGGCCTTGGCAACCATGCCGGCGCCGTCGATGCCCTTGGACGAGACGTCCTCGATCCAGCGGTCAACCACCGGCTCGAGCGCGGTCTCGAAGGCCGCGGTCTCTTCCTCGGTGAGCGTCACATGGGTGTTGCCCGCGTCAGTCGCGACCTTGATGCCGCGCTCGTCGATGTTGCGCCAGATCTTGCCCACCTCGGCGACCCAGTCACGGCCCGACGCGTCGCGGAAGGCCTTCTGGATGTCTTCGGGCAGACCATCCCAGCGCGCCTTGTTCATCGAGACCTGGAAGGTCGTCGTGCCGAAGCGGGTCTTGTCCGCACCTTCGATCTGGTACTCGGTCTGGTCCTGCAGTTTCAGCGCCGGGATGATCTCCCAGGGGATGAAGGCGCCGTCGACAACCTTCTTCGACAGGGCCTGCGGCAGGTCCGGGACCGGCATCGAGATCGGCGAAGCGCCGAGTGCCTCGATCACCCAGGCACCGGTGCGGGTGGGGATGCGCATCTTCAGACCCGCCAGATCCTCGGGCTTGCGGATTTCCTTGTCCACGGTGTGGATGGCCTGGCCCGCGTGCACGTGCAGGAACATCGGCTCCACGCCGGCATAGTCGTCCTTCAGGTACTCGTCGTACATGTCGTACATGGCGAGGTTGGTGGCCACCGGATCGTTGGTGAAGACGTTGGGCAGTTCCATCACCTCGGTGCGCGGGAACAGGCCCGGCGTGTATCCGTTCACCGTCCAGATGAGATCCACCACGCCATCGCGCGCTTGGTTGATCAGCTCTGGCGGGCGACCGCCGAGGGTCATCGAGGGGTAGATCTCGATCTTGACCCTGCCGCCCGAGTTCTCCTCCACGGCCTTGGCCCAGGGCTCGAGCATCTCGGTCTGGGCCGGTGCCTTGGCGCCAAGGAAGTGGTGCAGCTTCAGGGTGTACTCCTGGGCCCAGGCGCCGCCGGCGGCGACGCTCAGGGCCAGGACCGCAACCGCGGTTTTTGCCAGTTTCAGTTTCATGGATTTCTCCTCCCGTTTTGAACCGATCTGATCGCTTCCAGGTCAGATCGGGTAGTGCAGATCGCCGTCCTGCGTCGTCATCCAGCGCAGTTCGGTGAACTCGGCGACTCCCCAGGTGCCGCCGAAGCGACCGTAGCCTGAATCCTTCACGCCGCCGAAGGGCATTTGCGCCTCGTCATGCACGGTCGGGCCGTTGACGTGACAAATACCACTCTCGATGCGCCGGGCGACCGCCATGGCGCGGGCCTGGTCGCGGCCGAAGACCGCCGCCGACAGGCCGAATTCGCTTTCGTTGGCCACGCGCACCGCCTCGTCGACGCTGCCCACGCGGATGATCGAGGCGACCGGGCCGAAGCTTTCTTCGGAGTAGAGGCGCATCTGCGGGGTCACCCCATCCAGCGCCGCGGCGTTGAGGATGGTGCCGGTGCCGCCGCCGCCGATCAGCCGCGCGCCCTTCTGCACGGCGTCCTCGATGAGGTCGCGGATGCGGTCGGCGGCCCCCATGTTGACGAGGCTGCCGAGCGGCGCCTTGCCCTCGCGCGGATCGCCGGCGGTGAGGCTCTCGACCTTCTCGGCAAAGGCTGCGACGAAGGCGTCGGCGATCTCGTCCATGACGATGATGCGCTCGGTCGACATGCAGATCTGGCCCTGGTTCATGTAGGCGCCGAAGCCCGCAGCCGCGACGGCGGCGGGGATGTCGGCGTCATCCAGCACGATGAACGGTGCCTTGCCGCCCAACTCCAGCAGCGAGGGCTTGAGATGGCGGGCCGAGAGCTCGGCGACGATGCGGCCGACGCGGGTCGAGCCGGTGAAGTTCACCCGGCGCACGGCGGGGTGGGCGATCAGCGTCTCGACCAGTTCCGGCGCATCCTCGGGCGCGTTGGAGATGGCGTTGACCACGCCTTTCGGCAAGCCCGCTTCCGAGACCGCCTCGAGGATCAGCGCATGGGTGCGCGGGCAAAGCTCGGAGGTTTTCATCACCACGGTGTTGCCGCAGGCCAGCGGCGTCGCGATCGAGCGCACGCCAAGGATCACCGGCGCGTTCCAGGGCGCCATGGCAAGCACCACGCCCGCCGGCTGGCGCACGGCATAGGCGGTCGAACCGGGGCGGTTCGAGGGCACGATCTCGCCCTTGATCTGCGTCGTCAGGCTGGCGGCTTCCAGCAGCATGTCGGCGGCGAGCATGACGTTGAACCGGGCCCAGGCCTCGGTCGCGCCGATCTCGGCCTTCATGGCCGCGACGATGTCATCGCCGCGCGCCGCCAGTGCCTCGGAGGCCTTGATCAGCAGCTTGCGGCGCTGGCCGGGAGCCACGGCCGCCCACTCGGGGAAGGCCGCTGCGGCGGCATCCACCGCGCGGATCGCATCGGCCTTGCTGGCGGCGGCGGCGCGGGTGGCCACCTCGCCGCTCACCGGGTTGGCGCGTTCGAATTCGCGGGTGTCCTCGGCGGGTACGTATTCGCCGTCGATAAAGAGGTTGAGGCTGTCCATGCCTGTCCGTCTCCTTGGGTCAGTTCAATTCGGTTTCAAGCGGCTCGGTCGTGCCGCCCAGGAAGGCGCGTTGCACCGCCGCGTCGTTCTGCAGCTCGGCGGCGCTGCCGCCGCCCACCACGCGCCCGGCTTCCAGCAGGTAACCGCGGGTAGCAAGCGCGAGGCTGGCGCGCACGTTCTGTTCGACGATGAGCAGGGTGAGCCCGGTCTCGCGGATCCGGCCAAGGGCGGCAAACACCTCCTTGGTCACGATCGGCGCGAGGCCGAGGCTCGGCTCGTCGAGCAGCAGGAGGTCGGGGTTCGACATCAGCGCGCGGGCGATGGCGACCATCTGCTGCTCGCCGCCCGACATGGTGCCGACAAGCTGCTTCTGCCGCTCGGCAAGGCGCGGGAAGAGCTCCAGCACCTCCTTGCGGCGCCTTTCGGCGCCGCCTCGGGCGCGGGTGGGGTGGCAGCCGAGCGCGAGGTTGTCGGCCACACTCATGCGGGCAAAGACGCCGCGCCCCTCGGGCACCAGCGCGATGCCGCGCTCCACGATCTCATGGGCGGGCACCTGCGCCAGGTCCTGCCCCTCGTGCAGGATTCGCCCCGAGGCGGGGCGGACCGTGCCGCCCACCGCCTTCAGAAGCGAGGATTTCCCCGCGCCGTTGGCGCCGAGGATCACCACGCATTCGCCCTTGTCCACCGCCATGCTCACCCCGCCAAGCGCCGTATGCTTGCCATAGGTGATGCGCAGGTCGTCGATCTCAAGCATCCTCTTCTCCCAGGTAGGCGGCGACCACATGCGGGTCCGACAGAACCTGATCCGTCGGGCCATCGGCGATCAGCGTGCCGGAGTTCATCACCGCGCAGCGCGGGCAGAGCGCGCGCACCGCGTCCATGATGTGTTCGACCATGATAATGGTGATGCCGGTCTGCTCGAGCTCGCGGATGAGCCTGATGCCCTCGTGCAGCTCGGTCGGGTTGAGCCCGGCCAGCCACTCGTCGAGCAGCAGCAGCTTCGGCGCCGAGGCAAGCGCGCGCGCCAGCTCGAGCCGTTTCTGGTCAATGTAGGTCAGCTCCGAGGCCTGCTGCCCGGCGCGGGCGTTGAGCCCGACCATGGCGAGGCACTCGGCGACCTGCGCCTTCAGCGCCTTGCCCCAGAGCCGGTCCGGGCCAAAGGCGGCCGGGACCATGACGTTCTCTTCCAGCGTCAGCGAGGGCAGGATCTTCACCAGCTGGAAGGTCCGCGCCACGCCCGACTTCGCGATGCGATGGGGCGGGGCACCGGTCATGTCCTTGCCGTTTATGAGCAGGGCACCCTCCGAGGACTTCAGCGCCCCGGAGATCAGGTTCATCAGGGTGGTCTTGCCCGAGCCATTCGGCCCGAGCAGTCCCAGGACCTCGCCGCGCTTGACGGTGAGCGAGACGCCGTTCACCGCCGTCAGCCCGCCGAAGCGCTTGGTCAGCCCTTGGGTTTCCAGAAGCACGCTCATGCGTTGGCCTCCTTTGCCGGTTTGGTGGCCGAGTTTCCGTTGCCCTTTCGGCGGAACTTCTCCAGCGCCGCCAGCACGCCGTCGGGCAGGGCGTAGACCACGGCCATGAACATGAGGCCCAGCAGGATCGAGAAGTGATCCGGGAAGCGCGCCGAGAGCCACTCGAAGAGCAGGAAGAGCGGCACCGCGCCAAAGAGCGGACCCCAGAGCCGCGTGGCCCCGCCGAGCAGCGCCATGATCACCGTCAGGAAGCTGACCGTCGGGTTGAAGACGATCGAGGGCTCGACATAGACCCAGCGCGGGGCCTGGATCGCGCCGACCAGCGTGATGATCGTCGAGGAGGCGACGAAGAGCACCAGCTTGGTGCGGGCGAGGTTGATCCCCGAATGCGCCGCCACGGTCTCGTCGTCGCCGATCACCCGCAGCGCGAGGCCAAGGCGCGACCGCCGGATCCAGGCCGAGAGCGCCAGCGTCGCGGCGCCGAGCGCCAGCAGCTGCCAGTAGATGTGCTTGGCCTCGAGGTCGAGGAAGATGTAGCGGCCGAGCGTGCCGGTCACGTTGACCTCGAACCAGGTGATGAGCTGGCGCACCAGCTCGGCGAGGCCGAAGGTGAAGATCACGAAGTAGATGCCCGCGAGGCGCAACGTCGAGAGGCCGACCAGCAGCGCCATCGTTGCGCCGATTCCGGCGGCGGCAAGCAGCACCAGCGGGTAGGGAAGCACCTCGTTCAGCACCGCGACCGTGTAGGCGCCGACGCCGAAAAAGGCGACCGTGGCCAGCGAGATGTAACGCGTCGGTCCCGAGAACATCGCCCAGGAGGTGGCCAGCGTCACGTAGCCCGCGAGGCCCACCAGCATGCCGGTGCCATAGTCGCCGAAGAGCATCGGCAGGACGGCGAGGGCGGCAAGTCCGAGGGCGGAAAGGATGTACGTCATGGTCTCAGCCTCCCGCCTTGCCGAAGAGCCCCGTCGGTCGCCAGAGCAGCACCGCAAGGAACATCGTGTAGGTTGCGGCCATGGTCAGACCGGGATCGATGAAGGCTGCGACGAAGGTCTCGGCAAGGCCCAGAAGCAGACCTGCGATCAACGCGCCGAGGATATTGCCGACGCCGCCCATGATCACCACGATCAGCGCCTTCATGGTGAAGACCACGCCGTCGGTGGCCGAGAAGGTCTGGAACATCGACACCAGCGCGCCCCCGGCAGCGGCCAGCGCGCCGCCAAGCGCAAAGCCCTGACGGCCCAGCTTGTTGACGTCGATGCCGACAAGGTAGGCCGAGCCCGGTGCCAGCGCCACGGCGCGCAGTGCGCGGCCCCAGCGGGTGCGGATCAGCACGGCATAGAGCCCGAAGCCGATGACCAGCGAGACGACGAAGGCGATCAGGCGGTTGGCGGCGATGGTGGTGCCGAGGATGCCGATGCCCCGGTCGAGATAGCTGTAGGAGGTGAAATCGCTGCCGAAGGTGACCAGCATCAGCCCCTGCACGACGAAGAGCAGGCCGAAGGTGGCGAGGATCGTGTCGACCTCGAGCCGGCCTCCGCCGCCCGAGCGCTTGATCAGCGGGCGCATCATGACGGTGTGGATGATCCAGCCGAGCGCGTAGCCCAGCGGCACGACGACAAGCAGCCCCCAGAGCGGGCCGAGACCCCAGCTGGTGAACATCATCGTCACCGCGAAACAGGCGAGCAGCATGAACTCGCCATAGGCGAGGTTCATGATCCGGGCGATGCCGTATTGCAGCGACAGGCCCAGCGCGAGAAGCGCGTAGGTGCCGCCGAGCACGAGCCCGAGAAAGAGAGTTGAGAGAAACATCTAACGTCCCAGTTCGGATACCGTTGCGGGTATCGGGGCGGGGCGGGCGCAGGGCCCGCCACCGCGATTTACCATTCGGGTTTGGGGGTGACCGGGGTGGCCGCGCCTTCGCGGTCGGCGGGGCTGACGGCGACGAAGTGCTCGCCCTGCCACTGTCCGACCCACCAGAGCTTGCGCAGCTGGTTGTCCTCGAGTTTGACCTCGCCGATCACCGTGTCGAAGGTGCCGGTGGACAGCTCACCCGCCAGCGCCTCGTGGTCGAGGCCGACGCGTTTCACCGCCTCTTCCAGCATCTCCAGCGAGGCATAGGTGATGGCGCTCGCCCAGCTGTCCGGCGGGTTGCCGATGGCTGCGGTGTGCTTGGCGAAATATTCCTCGATCGCCGGGCTCATCGCGTCGACGCCGCCGATGGACATGACGCCTTCCTGCTTGCCTTCGGTGATCTTGCCGTAGATCGGGAAGGCGCCGCCGACACCGATGTAGAAGACCTTGGGGTTGTAGCCCACGGTCATCGCCTGCTTGGTCACGCCGAAGCTGCCCGGCGGGTAGGAGAAGGCGACGAAGCTGTCGGCACCCGAGCCCTGCACCTCGTTGAGAATGGCGGCGAAGTCCGACGTGCCGAGCGGGTAGCTCTCGTCGTAGACCAGATCGAAGCCGGCTTCCTCGAAGGCGGGGCGGGCGGCCTTGACGAGGTCGATGCCGAAGCCGTCGGCGACCGAGATCATCGCGACCTTGTCGTTGATCGTCCCTGCTTCCTTGGCAGCGGCCAGTGTCTCGACCAGCGCGGTGGCATAGTCATGCCCGCCGCCGAGCATCCAGAACGAGCGGTCCCAGCGCTTGGCGAACTCGGGAGCCATGTCGGTCACCGAAGTCACCGCCAGTTGCGGATAGCCGAAGCGGTCCATCAGGGGGGCGATGGCGAGGTTGCCGCCGGTGCCCCAGGGCGGCAGGATCAGGTCGACCTTGTCCTGCGTGGCGAGCCGTTCGATGGCGCGCACGAGATCCTCGGCGCTGGAGCGGTCGTCGTATTCCACCACCTCGATCGGGCGGCGCGTGCCATCCGGCATCTCGAGCCCGCCGGCCTCGTTCACTTCCTTCACCCAGAGCTCGTAGTTGGGGATGGTGGTGATGCCCGCGCCGGTGGCGTTGGGGCCGGATTTCGACACCGCGTAGCCGATTGTGACCGGGGTTTCCTGCGCGGCGAGCGGGGTGCTCAGCGCCGAGGTCAGGGCCAGCGCCGAGACCATGGCAAGCGGCAGGGCACGCAGCAGGGCGCGCCTCGAGTTCTGTGACATGTTGTCCTCCCGTTTGATGCCTTTGCAGCATCGCGTTGCGCCACACGCGTCCCTCTCCCCGAGGCGTCCTGTGGCGGGTGAAGACGAAAATATCTGAAAAGCGCGTTGATAAAATGCACGTATGAGGGGATGAATTGTACGTATCGGTCACAATTCGCGCACAAAACCTGAGCATGATGAAAACTTTCCCCCTGCGGCCCGCGGCGCATCACGGCATTACGGCCCATGAGATCCGCAGCCCCCTGGCCGAGACCACCTACGGCCTCCGGGCTGAAAACGCCTGTCTTCTGGTGCTGCGATCGGGGCGGGGTCGGGTGCTGAGCGGCGAGCGCGACATGGGGCTCGAGGCGCCGCGATTCGTCTGGTTGGCGCCGGGGCGGGACGGGACGTTGAAACTCTCGCCGGGCAGCCGCGGCGAGCTGGTGCTGCTCACCAAGGGCGCGCTTGCCCGGGTGCTGCCGGGCTCGGCCTTCGGCGACGAGCTGAGCCAGGTGCTGAGCGCCGATCTGTCGGTGCCGCTGGGGGACGAGCGCGAGCGTGTGGTGCGGCGGCTGGCGGAGCTGCGCGAGGAACTGGCCGAGAGCGCGCCGGGGGTCGAGATCATGGCCGGGCACATGCTGTCGATGCTGCTGGTGCAGCTTTGGCGCGGGGTGAAGGAGGGGCGTGCGCGGCCCGACGTGGCGACGGGCGGGCTGGTGCAGGGCTTTGTGCAGCTCGCCGGTCTGCATCTGCGCGAGCATTGGGAGGTGGGCGATTACGCCCGCGCGCTGGGCGTGTCGCGGGACCGTCTGGCGGGGGCGGTGCGCCGTGCGACAGGGCGCTCGCCACAGACCTGGCTGCACGAGGCGCTGCATCGCGAGGCGGCGGAGCTGTTGACCAACTCGGGGCTTCAGGTCGCGCAGGTGGGGTTCCGTCTCGGGTTTTCAGACCCCGCCTATTTCAACAGGTTTTTCAAACGGATGGAGGGCGTCCCTCCGAGCCGGTTCCGGCGCCGGATGGCCAAGCGCAGTGCGCCTGCGACGTCTTATGCGGCCTGGCCGTAGGGCGCTGCGTTTGATCCGGCAGGACACGGGGCGACCAGCCCCGGGCCGCGCGCATCCCTCATCTCCGAGGCGGAGAGGTCAAGCCCGCCGACGCCGTCCGCCCCGCCGCCCGCCACGGGCGTCGGTGCCCGCTTCCTCGCCCTTGTTCATCGCGATCCAGGCGCTGCCGTGCGGGTCGTGGTTCACCAGGAAATTCGCCGCACGGATCGCCATCATCTCGGCGCCGGGACCGGCGCGCATCGATCCCAGCCCGAAGAGCCGCACGAACTCCGCATCCTCCATCGGCGGCAGGATCACCCCGGCGGTTTCCAGTTCGGCCTTCTTGGCCGCGATCCTTGCCTGCGTCACCGGCAGAGCCACGGGATTCATGATCGCCGAGGTCATCCCCGCGCCGATCGCCATGGGCAGGAAGGCGGTATTGATCCCGTGCCGGTTGGGCAGGCCGAAGGAGATGTTCGAGGCACCGCAGGTGGTGTTCACCCCCAGTTCCTCGCGCAGCCGCCGCACCAGCGCAAAGACCTGCTGGCCGGCTGTGGCCATCGCGCCCACTGGCATGACCAGCGGATCGACCACGATGTCATGCGCGGGGATGCCGAAATCCGCCGCGCGCTCGACGATCTTGCGGGCCACGGCGAAGCGCACATCGGGGTCCTCGGAAATGCCGGTGTCGTCGTTGGAGATCGCCACCACCGGCACGTTGTACTTCCTCACCAGCGGCAGAACCCGTTCCAGACGCTCTTCCTCGCCGGTGACCGAGTTCAGCAGGGGGCGACCCTCGGCGGCTTCGAGCCCGGCCTCGAGCGCGCCGGGCACCGAGCTGTCGATGCAGAGCGGCACATCCACCACCCCCTGCACCAACTCGATCACCTGCCGCATGAGCGGCGGCTCGGTCACGTTCGGATCGGGGTTGGAATTGTAGACCACGCCCGCGTTCACATCGAGCACCGCCGCCCCCGCCGCCACCTGCGCCAGAGCATCGGCGACGACGGTAGAGAAATCGCCCGCCTCCAACTCGGCCGCCAGCTTCTTGCGGCCGGTGGGGTTGATCCGCTCGCCGATGACGCAGAAGGGCTCGTCGAACCCCATGATCACGGTGCGGGTCTTCGACTCGAGAACGGTGCGGGTCATGGGCTCTCCTCCCTTGGGTGCGGTCTAGTCCAGTCTGGTCAGCAGCTCCGCGAGCGCGGGGTCGGTGTAATCGGTGATCACGGTCTGCGCCCCGGCGTCGTGAAGTTGCCGGGCGCTCAGGCCCGAGGACCGGATGCCGACCGTATGCGCGCCCGAGGCGGCAGCGGCGCGCATGCCCGAGGGGCTGTCCTCGAAGGCGATGCAGGCGCGCGGCTCCACGTCGAAGCCGCGCATGGCGGCGAGATAGGGCTCGGGGTCGGGCTTGGCGCGGATGCATTCGTCGCCGATCACCAGAAGCTCGATCCTGTCCCGCAGCCCGATGGCACCCAGCATCACCTCGGCGTTGGCGCGCGGTGCGTTGGTGACCACGGCAATGCGCCAGCCGCGCGCCTGCGCGTGGTCCAGCAGCGCCTCGGCGCCGGGCATCGGCGCATGGCCGGTGGCCAACCGGTCGCGGAAGCGCGCCTCCTTGAGGTCCGACAGGGTCTGGGCGTCCTCGCCGGGGAAGATCTCGGGGAAGCTCTCGAGGTTGTGCCGACCGTGGATGTCCGACAGGTATCCCGCCTCGGTCAACTCGCGCCCGCGCTCGGCGTAGAGATCCGCGAAGACCTCGAAATGCAGCGGGTCGGAGTGCAGAAGTGTACCGTCGAGGTCGAAGAGGAGTGCCTTGATCATGCCTGTCCCTTGCGCGTTGTGTGGCTCGGCGGACGGGACCCTCAGACGGCCCGTGCGGCCGGCTGCGCGGCATCGCCGCCATGGCGGGCGGCCCAGTCCGTCGCAGCAGGGATGCCCCCGAGCGGGAAGAGATGCAACTGCGCGATGGGCAGGTCGGGCTCGGCGGCACAGGCGCGGGCGATCTCTGCGACGAAGTCGGTGGGCTCGTAGGGCAGCAGCAACTTGCTGACATCACGGGCGCGCTTCTGAAGGACCTTCATCGAGGGGCCGACGCCGCAGGTGACGGCGAAGCGGATCAGCGTCTGGAGCTTGGCGGGGCCGGCGATGCCGAGGTGGACGGGCAGGTTGATGCCCGCGGCGCGCAGCCGCCGGGCCCATGCCAGAACCGGCGCGGTGTCGAAGGCGAATTGCGTCACCAGCCCCATCTGCGCGTCGGTCCGTTGCGAGAAGGCCTGCTTCCAGCGCAGCGCCTGCAGCACCGCGCGGTCCGAGCCATCGGGGTCGATGTCACGGCTGCCCTCGGGGTGGCCGGCGACGTGCAGCCGGGTGAAGCCGGCGCGGTCGAAGAGCCCGGTTTCGAGCAGTTGCATGGACGAGTGAAAGTCGCCGCGCGGCGACGGGATGCCGCCGGCGAGGATCAGCCCTTGGGTGACCCCGGCCTCGCCGTGGTAGCGGGCGATCCAATCCTTGAGCGTGGCGGCATCGGGGATCGAGCGGGCAGGGAAATGCGGCATGACGCTGTAGCCCTCGGCGGCAAGACGGGCGGCGGTGGCCACCATGTCCTCGATCGGGGTGCCGTCGATATGGGCGATGTAGACGCGGGTGGCTTCGGGGAGCAGGGCTCGGAAGTCGCCGATCTGCGCCGCGGTGCGCGGCATGACTTCGATCGAGTAGCCCTCGAGCGCCGAGGGCGGCAGGTGCGGTGCGGCCGGGCGCGGGGGGGCGGAAGTTCAGTAGCGTCATCTGGGTCCTTTCCCCTTGGCCGGGCGGTCCGCCCAGCCGTCCTGATCGACCAGCGCGGAAAGCCGGTCGGGTCCATAGTCCTCGTCGAGCCGGGCGGCCATCGCCGCGGCGATCTCCTGCGCGTCGCCCTGCTGCGGTGGTGCCGGGACGCGGCGCCAGGCCGAGAGATAGGCGTCGGTTCCCTGGGCACCGCTGCGCATGGCAGCGCGGTCGATGGCGGCCTCGAAGCGGGCGGGCAGCACACCCTTGGCCGCGCGCCGCCCGGAGCCGACGATCACCTGCGCGGGGATGTCGCGCCAGTAGAGGAGGGTGACTTCGGTCATTCCGCCGGGGTCCGCAAGGCTTGTTGCCCCCAGTCTAGGATGCCAGCGTCGCGAGGCGCGGTCGGTTTTCGACGACATGGGGGCCGTGAGCGACGCAGGGAGATCGCGTCCGGCTTGGGGCTTTCGGGAGGGTCTCCTGCCGCCCGGCCGCAAGGTTGCAAGGGACTGGTCAGGGTCATTGCCGCCGAGCCGGATCGCAGTGCCGGTTTCGCGCCTGCCGCGCGCGCCGTGCATCCGTCGCCCGCGTACGAATATTTGATCATCTTCTTTCCAAACGCGTTCAAACCGGGCGGAAGGTTCTCTTGCGCCGCCTCGTTGCGCCGCGTATCGTGAGCGCAACTAGATATACGGAAAGGCGCAGAACATGGCGCCAAGGCGTCCCAGAGGTGCGGGCGCTTTCCCGAAACCGGTCGAGAGCCCCGCGCCGAACAAACCCGATCCGAATGCGCTCTACGCGGCGCTGGATCTGGGGACCAATAGTTGTCGCATGCTGATTGCCCAGCCAAAGGGCAGCCAGTTCCATGTGATCGACTCGTTTTCCAAATCCGTCCAGCTCGGGCATGGCCTCGAGCGGAGCGGACGGCTGTCGCGTGCCTCGATGGCGCGCACCGTCGCCGCGTTGCGGGTCTGCCAGCAGAAAATCCGCCGCCACGAGGTGGTGCGCATGCGGCTGGTCGCGACCGAGGCCTGCCGGAGGGCGAAGAACTCCCGCGACTTCATCCGCCAGATCAAGCGCGAAACCGGCCTCGAGATGGAGATCATCCAGCCCGAGGAGGAGGCCCGTCTCGCGGTGATCTCCTGCGCGCCGCTGGTTTCGACGCGCACCGAGCAATTGCTGGTGGTGGACATCGGCGGCGGCTCGACCGAGCTGGTGTGGATCGACCTGTCGTCGGTGCCCAACCGCGACCGGCCGCGCGCCATCATGCGGCTGCATTCCGGCTTCCACCCACCCGAAAGCCCGTTTCCCGCCGCCAAGGTGGTGGACTGGATCTCGGTGCCGCTCGGGGTCGCCACGCTGCGCGACCAGTTCAACGACGTGCAGGACGACGCCGCGCGCTACGCGCTGATGAGCTGGTTCTTCGAGGAGAACCTTTCCGAGTTCGCGCCCTACAAGGACGCGCAGAGCCGCGAGGGCTTCCAGATCATCGGCACCTCTGGCACGGTGACCACCGTGGCGGCCTCACACCTCGGGCTGCGGCGCTACGACCGAACCAAGGTCGACGGGCTGCGTATGTCCTCGGACCAGATCGAGGCGGTGATCGGCAAGTACCTCGAGATGGGCCGGCCGGGCGGCGGCGCGATCCGCGCATTGGCCAGGATCGGCAGTCGCTGATCATGTCGGGCGCGGCGATCCTGCAGGCGCTCCTGCGGATCTGGCCAACGGACCGGCTGTCGGTGGCTGACCGGGGCCTGCGCGAGGGTCTGCTCTATGCGCAGATGTCGGTGGATGGTGTTCTGGAGGACGGGCCGCTATAGGAGCGGCTTGACTTCGTGGTCCACGCCCGGAAAAGGGGGCGCTGCCCCCGTCTGCCTGCGGCAGACTCCCCCGGGATATTTGGGCCTAGAAGAAACCTGTTGATCGAAGCGGCTGGAAGAAGAGCGGGACCATGGCGAAGAAACCTGACGGAAAGAACACTTCTGGACGTGGCCAGCGCGATCTGAAGGTCAAGGTGAAGTCGGCGCGCGGGCGCAAGCTCAGCTCGACCCGCTGGCTGCAGCGCCAGCTCAACGATCCCTACGTGAAGCGCGCGCAGACCGAGGGCTACCGCGGCCGCGCCGCCTTCAAGATCTTAGAGCTCGACGAGAAGTTCCGCTTCCTCGTGCCCGGCGCGCGGGTGGTCGACCTCGGCTGCGCCCCCGGCGGCTGGTGCCAGGTGGCGGTGCCTCGGGTCAACGCGCTCGGCGAGAAGAAGGGCAAGGCCATCGGCACCGTGCTCGGGGTCGACCTGCAGGAGGTGACGCCGATCGCCGGTGCCGAGATTCATCAGCTCGACTTCATGGAAGACGGCGCCGACGAGAAGGTCAAGGAATGGCTCGGCGGCAAGGCCGACGTGGTCATGTCGGACATGGCGGCGGCCTCTTCTGGGCACAAGCAGACCGACCACCTGCGGATCATCGCGCTCTGCGAGGCGGCGGCCTATCTTGCCTTCGACGTGCTGGAGGAGGGCGGCACCTTTGTCGCCAAGGTCCTGGCGGGCGGCGCCGAGGGCTCGCTGCAGCAGATCCTCAAGCAGCGTTTCGACAAGGTGGCCAACGTGAAACCGCCGGCGAGCCGCTCGGATTCGTCGGAGAAATTCGTCGTCGCCACCGGCTTCCGGGGCTGATCTCCGCCGGGGCCCGAGCACCCGCTTGCACTGCGCCTGCCGCTGCGACAGGCTGCGCCCGAGGTTTCGGGAGTGTGCCGGTATGTCCATCAGTCGTTTTTCAAATCCGCTTGCCGCGCTGCTGGCGCTGGCGCTGCTGGGCGCCTGCGCGGCCAAGGCGCCGCCCGCGGCGGTGGAGATCCCGCTGCGCAATCCCACCGCGCCCGTGGGCTCGCAGGCCGATGCCGGGCTGGCGCGGCTGCAGGGCGGCTGGACGGTGACCGAGGGCGCCGGCATGCCCGCGGGCGCGCGGATCGAGATCACCCCCGCCGAGCTGCGCATCGACGGCGTCGCGCTGCCGCTGGCCGAGGAGACGCCGGGGCGTCTGCGGATCGGGCAGGAGGTGCTCTGGGTGCATTGGATCGACGCCGACAACCGCACGGCGGCCATGGGCGAGCCGGGCGGCGGCCGGGTCTGGATCATGGATCGCCGCGGCGCTCCCGGCGAGCGAAGGGCGGCGGCGCGCGAGATTCTCGATTGGTACGGCTACGATCTGTCGCGGATGAGCGGGGGCTGAGGCGGCCTTGGGTGGCTTTGGCGCCGCAATGCTGCGCGCCACGCCGGGCTTGCAGCGGTAAAACCCGGAATTCTCTCGCAATTTGCGCGGGTTTCGGGTGAGACTTCCAGGGTTAGAACCGGTGTCCGTATCATGTCCGAAGCCCTGTCCCGCAGCCTCTCGCCGCGGTCCATCGCGTTGATTGGCCCCGCCGCCGAGCTTTCGGCGGTGATCGAGGCGCTGCGCGCCTTCGGATATGCCTGGGAGCTCTGGCCGGTGACCGAGGAGGGCGCCGCGGTGGCAGGCATCGCCTCGGTGGCCGGGATCGCGGATTTGCCGGGGGCGCCTGATCTGGCCTATGTGGCGCTACGGGGCGCGCCGCTCGGCGCGGCGCTGGAGGCCCTCGCCGAGCGTGGGGCCGGGGGGGGCTGTCTGCCCCTATCTCGACGCCGCGGGTCTTGCCGCCTTGGGAGCGCCACCATTGCCGGTGTTTGCCGGGGGGCTGCTCTCGGCCGCGAGCCGCCTGCCGCTCTGGCCGGGGGTCGCGCCGATCCAGGCGAGCCCGCGCGGTCCGGCGCTGCTTCTGTCCGACACTGGGCGACTTGGGCGGTTCCTGGCGCTGCGCCACGGCCTTCCGCTGGCCTGCGTGGCTCCTCTGGGCGGAGCCGAGGGGCCGGGGCTGCTACCCCTGGCCGCGCAACTCCTGGCGGACGAGCGGGTGACGGTTCTGGCGATCCAGGCGGGCGGGCCGGTCGCGCCGCCGGACGTCCTCGAGCTTGGCCGGCTTGCGCGCAAGCACGGCAAGGCGGTGATCTACTGGAGCCGGGGGCTGGCGCCGGGCCCGACCGCGCTGCTGCAGCGCGCCGGGATCGCGCATGTCGAAGGGCCCGCAGCGCTGGTCGAGGCGCTGTGGATCCTGCATCTGGTCGGCCCGTTGCCCGCCAACGCGCTGGCTGCCATGGCCTGCGGTCCGGGGCTGGTGGACTGGGCGGTAAGCCTCGGCGCGGCGCATGGGCTGCGCTTCGCCACGCTGGGCGCGCTGCAGCGCGAGGCGCTGGCCCGCGAGCTGCCGGTGGGGCGCGCGGTGGCCAACCCGCTCGATTGTGCCGGGCTGATCGAGCGGGATGCCGCGGCGCTGGCCCGGGTCTTCACCGAAATGATGATGGGGGATGCGGTGCTGTCGCTGGCGGTGATCCGCCATGCCAGCGAGGACGGCTGGACCCGGGCGGCGCAGGCGGCGGCCCTGGCGCGCGAACACGTCGGCATGCCGCTGGCGCTGCTTGCACCGAACCGGACCGAGATGACCGAGGCACGCTCGATCGAGCTGCTGGAGGCGGGAGTGATCCCGCTTGCCGGGCTGAGCCCCTCGCTCGAGGCCCTGCGCGCCGCGATCGAGACGGGCCGGCTGGCGCCCGGGGGCGAGGCGCTGCTGATGCCGCGCCCGGGAACGGAGCCGCCGGTGGTGACGGGCGGCGCGGCGGCGGG
>NZ_NTHN02000004.1 GCF_002300555.2 Alloyangia mangrovi
CATGCCGCCGCCCAACGCCATCCAGATGGACCCGGCAGCCCGCCGCGAAATCGTGCAATGGTACCGCGCCGCCACGAAAGGCTGAGCGGAAGCCGGCCCTGACCTGAGGGAGAAGCCAGGGCCTGACCCGCCTCAGTGCAGCGCCTGCCGCTCCACCGAAGGTCTCAGCGGCGCCGAGGGCAGCGCCGCACATAGTTCTCCCATCGCCGCGATCAGCCCCTCGGAGCAATTGCCCTCGCAGAGCAGCATTGCATGCGCCTCGGCATCGGCGATCCGCCCCCGGCGCACCGACCGGAAGGTGTTGAGAAAGAGCCGCTCGTGCCCGCAGAGCCGCGCCGCGCAGCCAGGGCAGTCGGGGTTGGAGAAGTGGAAATGGTTACGCCGGGCGGCCCGCATCTGCTGCACCGTGCGCAGCACCGCGCAGACCACCTGCGGCCCGACCTCGCGCCCCATCACCTGCTCTGCCCCCGAGATCGCGCGCAGCCAACCCTCGGCCTCGGGCTGGGCGAAGGACTGGAAGAAATAGCGGGCAATCATCAGCACCACCAGATCACTCTGCCCCAGCCCGGTCAGATCCGAGAGCCCCGCCGGTCCCTTGCCGCAACGGCCATGTCCCGCGCCGCTCATGCCTCGCACGCCATCGTGTATCGCGTGCCGTATCCCGTCTGAACCTGTGCCATGTCGCCTCCGGCTTCCGAAGGCAGCCCGTGCCTTCAAATGTGGACTTGGATCGCTCTGGCTGGCGCGCTGCTGGCCGCGCGCTTTACATGACAAAAATAGTAAGATTAATCAAGCCCCCCCGATTTCCCGCACGCGCCGCGCCACTGCCGCGTGATCACGGCATTGTTATGACGCCGGCGCATGGCGGGATCTCCGATTTGTCGGTAGTGCGACAGGCCGCGCATCTCTATCTCACCGCCGGTGCAGAAAGGATGAGCCATGGCAACCGCAGAGGCAGTGCTGACAACCGTTTCGACCGAGGGCTCCGTCCATCGGGCGGCGGCGCTGCTCTATGGCCATTGGAAACGCCTCAGCGCCGCGGCGATCCGTAGCCGCTTCCACAGCCGCGTCGGCGACGAGTGGCTGCAGCGCCGCGCCGAGTCGTGCCGCCCGGACCTGGTGCTGGGGCTTGACGCAGAAGGCGACACCCGCGCGGTGCTCGAGGTCTACCGCGTCGGCCGGACCCATGCCGAGATCGCGCTGTCGGTCGAGGACGCCTACCAGGGGCGCGGCTACGGCCGGAAACTCTTTTCCGCCGCGCTCGGCCATGCCCGCGACATGGGAATCGAGACCGTCGAGGCCACCTTCTCCCATGACAACCGCGCCATGCTGCAGATCGCGCTCGGTGCCGGCGCCAAGATCATCGCCGAGAGCGGCAACCGCTGCGCGACGATCTGGCTCTGAGCCGCTAGGCTGCTTGCGCCTCGCGGATCCGCGCGCGGCACCAGTCCGTCACCGCATCGGCGTCGGTCGGAAGGGGTTCCGCCAAATCCTCGGCAAAGGCGAGGAAGGCTCCGAGGTTGCCCGCATTCACCGCCACCAGCACCGGCACGCCGGACGAGATCGCCTCGCCGATCACCGGGCGGAACCCCCGGCCATCGACCTCCTGCTTGCCGAACTTGTTGACCAGCAGCAGCGCCGCGCCCTTCTGCAGCCCGGCGCTCACCAGCCCGACAACCCGCTCGAGCCCCTGCGGGTCGAGCCGGCAGCCGCGCGACAGCGCCCCGAGGTCCTGGCTGATGCGCACCACCTCGGTGCCGCTCAACACCTGCAGGTCCATGTGGCACTTGCTGGCGGGACCGGTCTCGATGTTGTGCTGAACGGCACCGGCGAGCGGCATCCCCTCTGCGCGCAGGCGGTCCGCCACCTCGCGCATCAAGCGGTCTACCTCGCCGCGACCCAGACCCGTTACGTACCCTAGCATGCTCGTCCCCTTGAAACTCCCCGACGCAGGTTACAAGATGCCCAACGCGCAGGCCAGAGGAGGCGCAAGATCATCCGCATGCCCGAATTCCCCCTGCTCCCCACCCCCGCCGACCCGCGCCTGACCCGGCGCATCTCGGGCACCGACCAGACCGGTGCCGAGACCGAGATCTCGGTGGTCGAGGAGCGCCCGCTGACCATCTATCTCAACCGCCAGGAAATCGTCACCGCGATGACCATCGGTGACTATCCCGAGTATCTGGCGCTGGGGTTCCTGCGCAACCAGGGGATGCTGCACGCCGATGACGTGGTGACCGGCGTCGATTACGACGAGGAGATCGAGACCGTGGTGGTCCGCACCGAGCGCGAGACCTCCTACGAGGAGAAGGTGCAGAAGAAGACCCGCACCTCGGGCTGCGCCGTCGGCACCGTCTTCGGAGACATGATGGAGGGGCTCGAGGGGCTTACGCTGCCGCAGGTCGAGGTGCGCACCTCGTGGCTCTATGCCTTGGCGAAAGAGATCAACACCACCCCCTCGCTCTATCTCGAGGCCGGGGCGATCCACGGCACGGTGCTGTGCCAGCAGGACAGGCCCTTGGTCTACATGGAAGATGTCGGGCGGCACAACGCGGTCGACAAGATCTCGGGCTTCATGTTCCGGCACGGACTGGGGGCCGAGGACAAGATCCTCTACACCACCGGGCGGCTGACCTCCGAGATGGTGATCAAGACCGCGCTGATGGGCATTCCGGTGCTGGCCTCGCGCTCGGGCTTCACCGCCTGGGGGGGTCGAGATCGCCCGGCAGGTCGGCCTCACCCTCATCGGGCGGATGCGCGGCCAGCGCTTCGTGTGCCTGTCGGGCGAAGAGCGGCTGGTGCGCGATGTCGATCCTTCGTCCGTCCCCGAAGAAGACCGCAAGTCCCGCCGGAAGTCCGCTGACGAGGCCGCCGAATGAGCCGCCCGATGCAGCAGCCGCTGGGGGTGATCCTCGCGGGCGGCCTCGCCACGCGCATGGGCGGCGGCGACAAGGGCCTGCTGGAGATCGGCGGCGCGCCGCTGCTGCAGCGGGTCATCGACCGGATCGAGCCGCAGGTGGGGGCGCTGGCGCTCAATGCCAACGGCGATCCGGGGCGCTTTGCCCGCTACCGCCTGCCGGTGCTGCCCGACACGATCCCCGGCTTCCCCGGTCCGCTCGCGGGGGTTCTCGCCGGGCTCGACTGGGCCGCCGAACAGGGTGCCGACAGCATCGTCACCGTGGCTGCCGACACGCCCTTCTTCCCCTGCGATCTGGTGCCCCGCCTGCTGCTCGCCGCCGAGGAGGCGCCGCACCTGCTGGCGCTGGCCTGCACGCCGCGCTCCGGGGACGAGGCGCTGAAATCCGGCGGCGGCAAGAAGATCAACCGGCACCCCACCTTCGGCCTCTGGCCCGTTTCGCTGCGAGACGACCTGCGCGCGGCGCTCGAGGGCGGGCTGCGCAAGGTGGTGCTCTGGACCGACCAGCACGGCGCCGGCGAGGCGCTCTTCCCAGCCGAGCCCTTCGACCCCTTCTTCAACGTCAACACGCCCGAGGATCTGGCGCGGGCACAGGCGCTCGCCTCGTGAAGGTCTACGGCGTCACCGGCAGCAAGAACTGCGGCAAGACCGGGCTGATGGAACGGCTGGTGGCGGAGGTCTGCGCCCGCGGTCTTTCGGTCTCGACGCTCAAGCACGCGCATCACAGCACCGACGTCGACCAGCCCGGCCGCGACAGCTACCGCCACCGGCAGGCCGGGGCGCGCGAGGTGCTGCTGGCCTCGCCGCACCGTTGGGCGCTGATGCACGAGTTGCGCGATGCGCCCGAGCCACCGCTGGAGGAGCTTCTGACCAAGCTGAGCCCGGTCGATCTGGTGCTTATCGAAGGCTACAAGTCCTCGCCGCACCCGAAGATCGAGGCACATCGGGCCGAGACCGGAAAACCGCTGCTGTCCCCCGCGAACGCCAGCGTCCGCGCGGTGGCCGCCGACAGCGCGGTGGAAACCACGCTGCCTCGGTTCGACCTCGACGACACCGTCGCCATCGCCGATTTCATCCTGCGCGAGGTGGGCTTGTGAGCTTCGACACCTTCGTCGTCGTGGACTGGTCGGGAGCCTCGAAACCCTCGCCCGCCAAGCCTTCGAAGGACGCGATCTGGATCGGCATCGCCCGCGAAGGCGGCGTCGAGGCCAGCTACCACCGCACCCGCGCAGACGCGACCGACACCCTCGCCACCCTCTTCGAGACCGAGCGCTCTACCGGGCGGCGGGTGCTGGCGGGGTTCGACTTCCCTTTCGCCTATCCGAAGGGCTTCGCCGAGGCGCTCACCGGTACCTCCGAGCCGCTGCGGCTCTGGCAGGCGCTGGCGCAGCGCATCGAGGATGCGCCGGACAATGCCAACAACCGCTTCCAAGTCGCCGCCGAACTGAACGATCTCTTCCCCGGGATCGGGCCCTTCTGGGGCTGCCCCGACACCTTTGGCGATCCGCGCTTGCCGAAGAGGGGCACGCAGCGGGACGGTCACGGGATGCTTGAACGGCGCAAGTGCGACGCCACCCCCGGCGCGCAGACGGTCTGGAAGCTATTTACCACCGGCTCGGTCGGCTCGCAGGCGCTGCTCGGCATCCCCCGGCTGCTGGCCCTGCGCGAGAGGTTCGGGGCCGATCTCTCCGTGCGTCCCTTCGAGCAGCAGGACACGCCGATCACGCTGGTCGAGCTCTTTCCCTCACTCATCGCCCACACCGTCGCCGCGCTGGCCGAGCCGGACGAGATCAAGGACCGGGCGCAGGTCCGCATCCTCGCCGGGGCGCTGCGCGCGCTCGACCCGCAACGGCTTGACGCCATGACCCGCGAGGGCCACCCCGAGGAAGGATGGATCCTCGGTCTTGGTCACGAGGAGGCTCTGATCCGGGCCGCGCATCGCGCCATCCCCCAACCCTGCGAGGCCCCCATGCGCTCCGATCCCGACAGCCCCCTCCTTCCGCCGCGCCTGCGCGACGATTGTTTCGCCATGCCGCAGGGCGTGAGCTGGGTGCCCGTGGACGAGGCGCTGGCCAAGCTGCGCGCCGCACTCAACCCGGTGACCGGGACCACCACCATCGCCACCGCCCGCGCCGCGGGCCGGGTGCTGGCGGCGGATGTGGCGGCCAGGCGTTCCAACCCGCCGATGCCGAACTCGGCTGTGGATGGTTACGGCTTTGCCCATGCCGCCACCGACAGCGGCGTGCAGCGCCTGCCGCTGGTCGCGGGCCGCGCGGCCGCCGGGCAGCCCTATCCCGACGCCGTGCCTGCGGGCCATGCGGTGCGCATCCTCACCGGTGCGATCCTGCCCGAGGGCGTCGATACGGTCGTGCTCGAAGAGGACACAAATACCAACGGCACAACGGTGGTCTTCGACGGACCGATCAAGCCGCGTGCCAACACACGCAAGGCCGGCGAGGACATGGCCGCCGGTGAACTTGCCCTGGCCAAGGGCCGCCACCTGCGCGCGCCCGATCTGGCGCTGGCCTCGGCGCTCGGCATCGCCGAGCTGCCGGTGCACCGGCCTTTGCGCGTGGGGGTGCTGTCGACCGGCGACGAAATCATCGCTGCCCCCCAACTGCGCGCCGCGCCGCACCAGATCTGGGACGCCAACCGCCCCATGCTGCTGTCGCTGGCGCAGGGCTGGCACTACGAGCCGGTGGACCTCGGCCACGTCGGCGACGATGCCGAAGAGATCGCGGAGCGCCTGCACGAGGGGGCGCGCGAAGCGGATGTGATCCTGACCTCGGGTGGCGCCTCGGCGGGGGACGAGGACCACGTCTCGGCCCTGTTGCGCGCCCGCGGCACCCTGTCGAGCTGGCGCATCGCGCTGAAACCCGGGCGTCCACTGGCACTGGCGATGTGGGAAGGCGTGCCGGTCTTCGGGCTGCCGGGCAACCCGGTGGCGGCGCTGGTCTGCGCGCTGGTCTTCGCGCGCCCTGCCCTGTCGCTGCTCTCGGGCGCGGGCTGGACCGAGCCGCAGGGGTTCACCGTCCCCGCCGCCTTCGAGAAGCGCAAGAAGCCGGGACGCCGGGAATACCTGCGGGCCCGGCTGAACGAGGCGGGCGCGGCGGAAGTTTTCGGCTCCGAAGGCTCGGGCCGGATCAGCGGGCTGTCGTGGGCACAGGGGCTGGTGGAACTGCCGGACGGGGCGCTCGAGGTCACCCCGGGCACACCGGTGCGCTACATCCCCTACGCGTCCTTCGGGCTGGTCTGAGGCGGGCCGGAGGAGTCGGGCCTCAGCCCTTGCGGATCAGGTAGACCTGCGTCTCGCCCTCGTCGACCTGACCGACCAGCGCATGGCCGGCCTCGTTGCAGAAATGCGGCACGTCGATCACCGCCGCGGGATCGGTGGCGACCACCCGCAGCACCTCGCCCGATCCCATGCCCTGCAGGCGCTTGCGCGCCTTGAGCACCGGAAGCGGACAGAGCAGCCCGCGCGCATCGAGTTCCTGATCCCAAGTCATGCGCCCTCAATAGCAGACGGCCCGGCACTGTCCATCCGTCTGCTGCCTCCCTTGATAGAGAACCCCTATCAACTGACGGCACAGCGATATTGACCGGCAATGACCGGATGCCCCAAGAACGGATACCCACCGCGACGACAGGGAGGCATTCGATGGCACTGGATCAGCAGCAGGGGATCTGGAAATCCGGCCGTAAGGGCGGCAAGGGCCGCGCCACGCCGAAGGGTCGCCAGCTCGACGACCGCGCCTGGGACGAGGTGAAGGCGCTGCTCGGCGACCGGCCACGGCGGCGCGACCTGCTGATCGAATTCCTGCACCTGATCCAGGACCGCTACCACCACCTCTCGGCGGCCCACCTGCGCGCCTTGGCCGAGGAGATGCGGCTGTCGATGGCCGAGGTCTGGGAGGTCGCCACCTTCTATGCCCATTTCGACCCCGTGAAGGAAGGCGAGACGCCGCCGCCCGACCTGACCATCCGCGTCTGCGACTCACTCTCCTGTGAGATGGCGGGCTCGGAGGCGCTGTTCGACGCGCTTTGCGCCGGGCATGACCCCGCCCGGGTCCGCGTGCTGCGCGCCCCCTGCATGGGCCGCTGCGACACCGGCCCGACGGTCGAGATCGGCCACCTGCACGTCGATCACGCCACCCCCGCGAAGATCAAGGCCGCGCTCGACCAGGGCGATTTCGAGCCGGTGATCCCTGCCTACGAGACCTTCGAAGCCTATCGGGCGGGCGGCGGCTACGACAAGCTGCTGACGCTGCGCGAGAGCGGCGACTGGGAGAAGGTGCAGGAGGAGATCTTTGCCGCCGGCCTGCGCGGCATGGGCGGCGCGGGCTTCCCCTCGGGCAAGAAATGGGGATTCGTGCGCGCCAATCCCGGCCCGCGCTACCTTGCGGTGAACGGCGACGAGGGCGAGCCCGGCACCTTCAAGGACCGCTTCTACCTCGAACGCACCCCGCACCTGATGCTCGAGGGGATGCTGATCGCCGCCTGGGCGGTCGAGGCCGAGACCTGCTACATCTACATGCGCGACGAGTATCCGGCGATCCACCACATCCTGCACGAGGAGATCGCAGCGCTCGAGGCCGCCGGGATCGTGGCGCCCGGCTACATCGACCTGCGCCGCGGCGCAGGCGCTTATATCTGCGGCGAAGAGTCGGCGATGATCGAGTCGATCGAGGGCAAGCGCGGCATGCCCCGTCTGCGCCCGCCCTTCGTGGCGCAGGTGGGCATCTTCGACCGCCCGACGCTGGTGCACAACGTCGAGACGCTGCACTGGATCGGCCGCATCGCCCGCGAGGGGCACCGGATCAAGTCGGAGATCGCGCATAACGACCGCAAGGGGATGCGCAGCTACTCGCTCTCGGGGCGGGTGGCCATTCCGGGCGTCTACGTGCTGCCCGCCGGCAGCACGATCAACGATCTCATCAAGGCCGCGGGCGGCATGGCCGAGGGCCATGTGTTCAAGGCCTACCAGCCGGGCGGACCCTCCTCGGGGCTGCTGCCCGCCTCGCTGGGTGACGTGGCGCTGGATTTCGACACGCTGCAGCCGCATGGCACCTTCATCGGCTCGGCCGCCGTGGTGGTGCTCTCGGACAAGGACAGCGCCCGCGGCGCAGCTCTCAACATGCTGAAGTTCTTCGAGAAGGAGAGCTGCGGGCAATGCACGCCCTGCCGTGTCGGCTGCGAAAAGGCGGTCAAGCTGATGCAGGACGAGAGCTGGGATGCGGAGCTTCTGGAGGACCTCTGCCAGGTGATGACCGACGCCTCGATCTGCGGCCTCGGCCAGGCCGCACCGAACCCGATCCGGCTGGTGATGAAACACTTCCCCGAGGAGGTGAAATGATGCGCGCAGGCTCCTCCCGCCCCCCCTGCCCGCGCGCATTTTCCCGGGCCGCAGCCGTCCTCCGCTCGATCGGACGCGGCCCGGGACCGAAATCGCCGCATGCTTTTCTGCGCTTCGCCCAAGACCTTGACCCCCGGAGCTGCCCGCCATGGCTGACGGATCGAACGTTCCCCAGACCTCCTTCATCCTCGACGGGCAGGAGGTCAGCGCCTTCCCCGGAGAGACCATCTGGCAGGTCGCCAAGCGGCTTGGCACCACCATTCCGCACCTGTGCCACAAGGACGCGCCGGGCTACCGGCCCGACGGCAACTGCCGCGCCTGCATGGTCGAGATCGACGGCGAGCGCACGCTGGCCGCCTCGTGCTGCCGCGCGCCCGCCGAGGGCATGAAGGTGACCACCGACAGCGCCCGGGCAAAGAAATCGCGCGAGATGGTAATGGAGCTGCTGCTCGCCGATCAGCCCGCCCGCGCCGAGGCGCATGACCGCGGCTCGCACCTCTGGGACATGGCCGAAGCGGTCGGCGTTTCGGAGAGCCGCTTCCCCAGACTCGAAACCAACCGCATCCCGCTGCTCGACGACAGCCACGTGGCGATGAAGGTCAACCTCGACGCCTGTATCCAGTGCAATCTCTGCGTCCGCGCCTGTCGCGAAGTGCAGGTCAACGACGTGATCGGCATGGCGGATCGCGGGCATGACGCCTTCCCGGTCTTCGACATGGACGATCCGATGGGCGAAAGCTCCTGCGTGGCCTGCGGCGAATGCGTGCAGGCCTGCCCCACCGGCGCGCTGATGCCCGCAACCGTGGTGGATGAGCAGCAGCACGGCGACAGCCGCGACTTCGACGAGGCGGTGCAATCGGTCTGCCCGTTCTGCGGTGTCGGCTGCCAGGTCTCGCTGAAGCTGAAGGACGGTAAGGTCAAATACGTCGAGGGGATCAACGGCCCCGCCAACGAGGGACGGCTCTGCGTCAAGGGGCGCTTCGGCTTCGACTACATCCACCACCCGCACCGGCTGACCAAACCGCTGATCCGTCTGGACGGGGCCGAGAAGGGGCTGAACGTCGATCCCGCCAATCCCTTGACCCACTTCCGCGAGGCGTCGTGGGATGAGGCGATGGAGGTCGCCGCCAGCGGTCTGGCGAAGCTGCGCGATCAGGGCGGCGAGACGGTCGCGGGCTTCGGCTCGGCCAAATGCACCAACGAAGAGGCCTATCTTTTCCAGAAGCTGATCCGGCAGGGGTTCGGCCACAACAACGTCGACCATTGCACGCGCCTTTGCCATGCATCGTCCGTCTCGGCGCTGATGGAGAACGTGGGCTCGGGCGCGGTCTCGGCCACCTTCAACGAGATCGAACACGCCGACGTGGCCATCGTCATCGGCGCCAACCCAATCGAGAACCACCCCGTCGCCGCGACCTTCTTCAAGCAATTCGCCAAGCGCGGCGGCAAACTCATCGTCATGGACCCGCGCGGCCACGCGCTGAAGCGCTTCGCCAGCCACATGGTGCAGTTCCGCCCCGGCGCCGACGTGCCGCTGCTCAACTCGATCATGTCGGTGATCGTCGAGGAAGGGCTTTACGATCAGGCCTATATCGACCGCTTCACCGAGAACTGGGAGCACGAGAAGCAGCACCTCGCCGGTTTCGCCCCCGAGACGCTCGAGGACCTGACCGGCATCGACGCCGCCACGGTGCGCGACGTCGCCCGCACCTTCGCCAAAGGCAAGGCGGGGATGATCTTCTGGGGCATGGGGGTCAGCCAGCACATTCACGGCACCGACAATTCGCGCTGCCTGATCAGCCTCGCGCTGATGACCGGCAACGTCGGCAAGCCCGGTGCGGGCCTGCACCCGCTGCGCGGGCAGAACAACGTGCAGGGGGCGTCCGATGCGGGCCTCATCCCGATGTTCCTGCCCGACTACCAGGATGTCACCGACGACGGGGTGCGCTCGGCCTTCACCGAGATCTGGGGCTCGGGCGACTTCAGCGACAAGAAGGGTCTGACGGTCACCGAGATCATGGACGCTGTCCATGATGGGACGATCCGCGGCATGTATATCCTCGGCGAGAATCCGGCCATGTCGGATCCGGATGTGACCCATGCCCGCGCCGCGCTCGCCAAGCTCGAGCACCTCGTGGTGCAGGACATCTTCCTCACCGAGACCGCCAATTACGCCGACGTGATCCTGCCCGCCGCCGCCTTCTACGAAAAGACTGGCACGGTAACGAACACCAACAGGCAGGTGCAGATGGGCCGCGCCGCGGCCACCCCGCCGGGTGACGCGCGCGAGGACTGGCAGATCACCATCGAGCTTGCGCAGCGGCTCGGGCTCGGCTGGGGCTATACCCACCCGCGCGAGATCTTCGCCGAAATGGCCCGCGGCATGCCCTCGCTCGACAATATCACCTGGGAGCGGCTGGAGCGTGAGGATGCGGTGACCTATCCGTCGCTCTCGCCCGAGGATCCGGGGCAACCGATCGTCTTCGCCGACGGCTTCCCGCGCGAAGGCGGCCGGGCACGCTTCACCCCTGCCTCGGTGATCCCGCCGGACGAGACGCCCGACGCCGACTATCCGATGATCCTGACCACCGGGCGGCAGCTCGAGCATTGGCACACCGGCTCGATGACCCGGCGCTCGAAGGTGCTGGATGCGGTGGAGCCGGGGGCCAACTGCTCGCTGCATCCCGCAACCCTGCGCAAGCTGGGCGTGGAGCCCGGCGGCATGGTCAAGCTGCAGACAAGGCGTGGCGAGATCGAGGTCATGGCCCGTGCCGACCGCGCAGTGGCGCCGGACATGGTGTTCCTGCCCTTCGCCTATGTCGAGGCGGCGGCGAACATCCTCACCAACCCGGCCATCGACCCCTACGGCAAGATCCCCGAGTTCAAGTTCTCGGCGGTGCGGGTGACAGCGGCGTAGCGGGGTGGGCGCGCCGTCGGGACCAAGGCGAAGCCGCAGGGCGAGCGCCTGCCCGTCCCGACGCACTGGCGCTCACCCCGCCACCGGCAACCACACCGTGAACACCGCCCCGCCATCCGGCGCGTTGGCGGCGGTGATCAACCCGCCCGCCCGCTGCACGATGCTCTGCGAGATCGAGAGGCCCAGCCCGGTGCCCTCGCCGCGGCGGGTGGTGAAGAAGGGATCAAAGAGCGACGGCAGGTTCTCCGGCGCGATGCCCGGCCCGTTGTCCCGCACCACCAGCGCCACGCCCGGCACACCATCCCGCGCCTCTTCGGCGAGCGACAGGGAAAGACGCCCCGCCTCTCCCATCGCCTGCGCCGCGTTGAGGATGAGGTTGATCACCACCTGCTGCATTTCGCCCGCGTCGATGGCGACCTGCGGCAGGGCGGGCAGATCGGTTTCGACCGCGATCGCCCCTTTACTCAGCGCGTGCTCGACCAACAGCAGCGAATCCTCGACCAGCGGCGCCAGATCCACCGTCTCGCTGCAGTCCGAGAACTCGGCCGGGCGGGCAAATTTCAGCAGTTTGCCGACGATGGCTTCCATGCGCAGGATCTGCCGGTCGATGAGCCGCAGCTCGGTCTCGACCCGTGCGGCCTCCTCGCCCAGCTCCATGCGGATCACCTCGACGTTGCCCTGAATCACCGCCATCGGATTGTTGATCTCATGCGCGACCCCGGCAGTGATCTCGCCGATCGAGGCAAGCTTCTCGCTCATGACGAGCTGGCGATAGGTCTCCTCGAGCTTGGCATTGGCTTCGCGCAGCTCGGCGGTACGCACATCCACCCGGTCCTCGAGCTCTTCGGCCCAGGCCCGCAGTTTCAGGTCGCGGTCCTGCACCTGGTCGAGCAGCCCGTCGAGATGCGCCGCCACCTGGCCGATCTCGTCCGGCCCCACCGGGCCGATCCGCGCCGAGAGGTTGCCGCGCCCGACGCGCCGCATGGTATGGGTCATCCGCTCGAGCGGCGCGAAGATGCCCTTGGCCAGCCACAGGAAGACCGGCACCGAGAGCGCCAGCACCGCCGCGAAGGCCGCCATCATCCACAGGTAGGCGGCGCGCTTGGCCTCGGCGAAGGGCGCCTCGAGGAAGCCGACGTAGAGCATTCCGACCCGCTTGCCGAAGCTGTCGCTGAGCGGCAGGTAGCCCGAGATGTACCAGTCGTTGACCACGAAGGCGCGGTCGAGCCAGGTCTGCCCCTCGCCCAGCACCGCCTGCCGCACCGAGGCCGAGACCCGCGTACCGAGCGCCCGCACGTCCTCGAACAGCCGCACGTTGGTCGAGATGCGCACATCGTCGAGAAACAGCGTCGCCGTGCCCTGCCTCGCGCCGCCGGTGACCGGGTTGAGGTAGACCAGCGTGTTGATCGCATCGATGAAGCCGAGGTTGCTGTTGAGCAAGATGCCCCCGACCAGCACGCCCTCGTGACCCGGCAGCGAGACCGGGCTGGCGGCATGAACCACCATGCCGCGGTCCTCGACGCGGCGCTCTGTGGGCACGGCGGCCTGCGTCTTGATCAGGTCGATCCGCGCGCGCGCGGCGAGGTTGCGCGGCAGCGCCGCGAGCGCCTCGGCCGGGAAGATGTCGATGGCTGTCCGGGTCTTGCCCTGCCCCGCCGCGGCAATCACCGGCCATTCGGCAGCGGCTTCGGGCACCTCGGCGGCGGGCAGATAATAGAGGAAATCCAGCAGCAGTTCCGAGCGCTTGTTGAGCAGGAACTGCCGGTCGGGGACGCCGTCCGCAAAGGCTTCGGCAAAGGCGACCGAGCCAGAAACCCCCGACAGCTCCTCGCCGGTGCGCGCCATGAGCTGCGACAGGTACTGCTCGGCGATGCGCAGGTCGCTCTGCACGTTGGCCGCCAGCACGTTGTCGTAATCCTCGGTCCAGCGGGTCATGCCGAGCAGCAGCAGGAGCGGCATCAGCACGACCAGCGGCGCAAGCGCAAGGATCAGCAGGCGCAGGCGGACGGAGATCATCGGGCGGGTCTTGGCTTTCATGTCGGGGGGGAGCCTAGCACGGCCCCTTTCCCCGGTCAGTCCGGATCGTCGGGCGGGATTTTCGGCCCGGATCAGTGGTGATGATCGTGCGGATCGTCAAGCGAGCCATGGATGGCGAACTGCTCGAGCCCGGCATCGCTGGCCTCGATCACCCGGTAGCTCTCCCGAACACCGGCGTCGGTCAACTCCCGGGCGACGGTGAGCAGCGTGTTGGGTGCATGGTCCTCGCAGAGCTCGACCATCTGCGCCAGTTCCTCGGCGGCGACCGGACGCGCGGCCTCGATCGAGGGCGCGCCATAGTAGGTCACGAAGTGCTCGGCCAAGAGGTCGGTCAGCGCCTGCAGCTCGGCGGGTTCGGCGTTGGTCACCGCGACGAAGGTCACCCGGCCAAAGGTCTCGAGCCCCAGCCAGCCGTTGGCAAAGGCCTGCCGCGCCTTGCCGGTGAGATCGCCCTCGGTCCAGTTGGAGAACTCGAAACCGCCGGAAATGCACCATTCCCCGGTGCGGGCGGGCGAGGCGAAGACGCGGGTGTCGCTCTCGTCGAAATGGATGGCGCGGGCGAGCTTCATGCAAAATCCTTCAAGGGGCGGGCTCAAGCAGGGTGGTGAGCGGGATGAGGTGGGTTGTCTCGCCGTTGCGCAGCAACATGCCGAAGTCCTCGTCGACGCCGAGGAAGGTGCCGGAATGCCCGTCCTGCGTGACCTCCTCGCCCATGTCCTGCGCCAGCGTGCGCCACTCGGCGTGCAGCGCGCGGCTGCCCTCGCCTTCCCAGCGGTTGACCCAGTTCAGCGTGTGCCGCGCCCAGGCTTCCAGCAACGCAGGCGGCTGCACCTCGGCGCAGCCCTCGGCGAAGAGCGAGGTCTGGTCGGGCGTGTCGCCGGGGCGGTCGCTTTCCGGGATGAGCGGCAGCGTGAAGCCGATGACCAGCCAGTCCGGCAGCTGCGCAGGATCGGTGGTCGAAGCCATGCAGCGGAAGCGCCCGCAGGCGGCGCCGTTGACCCGGATGCCGCCGTCCCAGTCCAGATGCACCGAGACCTCTGGCGGGGCCATGACGCCAAGCGCGTTCTGGAAGCCGACGCCGCAGAGCGGCAGCATGGCCATGGCCTGCTTGAGCGGCACCTCGGGGGCGAAGACCAGCGCCCCCTGCAGCACGTCGGCGGTGATGCGATAGGCGACCAGCCCGGCATCGCAGCCCAGAAGGGCGCGCTGGCAGGCGTGATCGAAGGCATCGGTGGTCACCTCCTCGCCCCAGAGAAGGGGCGGGAAGGCGAGTTCTTCGGTGGAGCTCATGCCACCCCCTGCGCCACCAGAGCCGAGGCGATGGCGTGGAAGGCCTGCGCCTGCGCGCTGTCGGGCTGGCTCACCACGATCGGCGCGCCGCCGTCCGAGGCGAGACGGATCTGCAGGTCGAGCGGCACCTCGGCGAGCAGCGGCACGCCAAGCTTCTCAGCCTCGGCGGCGACGCCGCCATGGCCGAAGACGTGCTCTTCATGGCCGCAGTTCGAGCAGATGTGGGTGCTCATGTTCTCGATCATGCCGAGGATCGGCACGTTCAGCTGCTTGAACATGTCGATGCCCTTGCGCGCGTCGAGCAGCGCCACGTCCTGCGGCGTACTGACCACGATGGCCCCGTCCACATGCGCTTTCTGGCTCAGCGTCATCTGCACGTCGCCGGTGCCCGGCGGCAGGTCGACGATCAGCACGTCGAGCGCGCCCCATTGCACCTGCATCATCATCTGCTGCAGCGCGCCCATCAGCATCGGCCCGCGCCAGACCACCGCCTGATCCTCGTTGGTCATCAGGCCGATCGACATCATGGTGACGCCATGGTTGCGCAGCGGCAGGATGGTCTTGCCGTCTGGCGAAGCCGGGCGGCCCGAGACGCCGAGCATCCGTGGCTGGCTCGGCCCGTAGACGTCGGCATCGAGCAAGCCCACGCGCCGCCCCTGCTGCGCCAGCGCGCAGGCGATGTTGGACGAAACCGTCGACTTGCCGACGCCGCCCTTGCCCGAGGCAATCGCGAGGATGTGGTTCACGCCGGGGATACGCTGCGGACCCTGCGGCTCGGCCTTGCGCATCTTCAGCTCGGGCGGCGCCTTCTCGGTGTGGCCGGTCAGCACGATGGAGACCGCCGAGACGCCCTCGGTGGCCTTCAGCGCGCTTTCGGCCTGGTCCTTGATCTTGGTGTAGGCGGCGCTCTGGCTGGGCGGGATCTCCATGACGAAACGCACCGCGCCCGCCTCGTCCACGTTCAGCGCACGGACGACGCCGCTCGACATGATGTCACCGCCCGCAACCGGGTCGGCGACGCTCTTCAGGACGGCCTGAACCGCCTCTCTGCTGGCTGGCAAGGTTTACTCCTGTCCCTTGATCTCGCCCGTGACCTCATGGGTCAGACCGAGCTCTTCGATGGTGATTACGGCCTTCACCGCGAATGTCTTCCCGCCGGTTTCATTGCCGCGCATGGCTTCCTCGATCGCCTGCTGCGAGGTCACCCCCACCTGCTTGAGAAACTTGCGCATGGACATATTGAAATCGTCGCTCATTCGGGCCTCCTGTGGCTCTGAACTCAGTGATCGCGCCGTTTGCTGAGGTAGTCGTCCGTGGTCCGGGGACGCGGACGCTCGCCTGCGGCAAACGGGTTGTCCTGCGCATGGTACTGCGCATTGACCCGGCAGTCGTCACACATCTGGATCATCCGCAGCTTGTCGCCGCTGAACATGGCGTGGGACTGAAGCTTTTCGGTGATCCGGTCAATGGTCGACTTCACGCCAAAGAGCGAGCCGCACTCGATGCAGGCAAAGGGCTCTTCCTCGTTGATCACGCGCTGCTCCAGCGCCTCGTCGCTGAGCAGCAGGCGCGGCTCGTAGGTGATCGCATCCTCGGGGCAGACGTTGGCGCAGAGCCCGCACTGCAGGCAGGCATCCTCCTGGAAGCGCAGCTGCGGCAGGTCGGGGTTGTCACCCAGCGCGCCCGAGGGGCAGAGCGAGACGCAGGAAAGGCAGAGCGTGCAGGCGTCGGTGTCGACCAGCACGGCACCATAGGGCGCGCCCTCGGGCAGCGGCAGGCTCTCGGTGCCGGGGTGCAGCGCGCGCGCAGCCTGGCGGGTGATCTGGCGGCGGGTGCCCATGGGCCGCACCGGCGTGGCGACCCGCGCGGGAGCAGCCTCGACGTAGAGCGCCTCGGACATGGCGTCGGGATCGGAGGTCTGCAACAGGGTGACCCTGCCGCCGCCCGCGATCGCATCGGAAAGCGCCACCTGCGCCTCGAGCGCCGGAAGATCCGCCCCCGGCCCCGGCAATACGGTCACCGAGGCAAAGCCCGCCGCCAGCGCCGCCACGGTCTCGGCATGGCCGAAGGCACCGATCGCGCGGATCTCGAGCGGCACAACGTCGGCGGGCAGCCCGTCGCCGTGGCGGGCGGAGAGGCGGATCATTTCGGCGCCATGCGCGTCGTGCACCAGAAGGCGCGGCGCATGGCCACCGGCATCAAGGAATGCCTTCGCGAGGGTCTGCGCCCGGCGCATGGTCAGATCGACCGGCGGCGCATCGTAGCTGATCGCCCCCGAGGGGCAGGCCGACGAGCAGGCACCGCAGCCGGCGCAGATCATCGGATCGACCGTCACATGCTCGCCGTCGGGCGAGATCGCCCCGGTCGGGCAAAGGTCGAGGCAGTTGGTGCAGCCGGTCTTGCCCGCGCGTGAATGCGCACAGAGCAGCGACTCCAGCCGCACGTAGAGCGGCTTCTCGAAGGTGCCGACGAGGTGCGAGGCGGCCATGACCGCCGCCGCCACGGCCTGTGGACGGCCGGGATCGGCGCGCAGGTAGCCCTCGCGCTTTTCATGCGCCGGGAAGAGCGGCGGCTCACGGCGCAGGTCTAGGATCACGTCGCATTGCGACAGGCCGCCGTCGCGCGGCTCGGTCAGGGTGAAGCTCCCGCGCCCGCCCGGCTCGACTTGGCGCAACGCGTCAATCGTCACCTTGAACTGGCCGAGCGCGCCCTGAGCCTTGCGCAACCGTCCCGTGATCACGTCGAAGGCCCGTGTGTCGGGCAGGTCTTCGGGACTTTCGAGCAGTACCGTCACGCCAAGATGCGGGGCCAGTTGCGCGGCCGCCTCAAGAGCAACCTCGGGCGCACCAAGGATAAGGCAGAGCCCCTCGGAGAGGACGTCGAGGGTCTTCTCCGGCACGGCGGGCAGCATCGCCTCGGCGGCCAGCGCGGACATTTTGGGTAGTTTGGACGCTCGGTCGGCACTCCATCCGGCGCGGTCGCGCAGGTCGAGCAACGGTGCGGGCTCCACCTCGAGCTCCTCGGCCAGCGCCTCGAAGGTGCGGCTCTCTTGGGTGCAGCAGAGGACAACATTCCCCTGCGTCAATCCCTTGGCGGCGCGCTCGATCTGGCTGGTGCAGAGCGCCTTGCAGGGGGGCGCGACCTCGAATCCCGTGGCTTTGGCGAGCGCCTCGGCATCGATGGACTGCGAGCCCATACAATCACATGTAATCAAGGTCTTGGTCATGATTTCCTTCCTGGCGAACGGCGCGGATTCGGGCCATTTCCCGCTCGGTTAGGGGGGTAGCTAGCCCCGATTCGCCCCGCCCCACAACTCAATTCCGCGAGCGGAAAGCCGCCCATCCCCTGGTCTGCGCCCCGCCGCGGATCGGGGTGATTCGCATGCCGCGCCGCAGCACCTTTCCGGAGTAAAAAAGTCAGATTGGACAGTTTGACCCTGCCGCATTTTTGCCCCCTCCGTGACTAGCCAAAATGTCCATCATCGGTCTCAGAATACCGCTGTGCACCGATTGGCCCTTCCCCGATGCGCTCTACTTGTTTCAATCACAGTGGGAGGAAGGATACATCACTGTGACAGGTCATCCGAGCAACGATCAATACATGCCCGTGGGCGTGGTTCTGCGCCGCACTCCCGGTGTCACCCGTTGGGCCAGATGGGCCTGGCGGGCCGTTGCCGTGCTGCCCGGTGCCGGCCCCGCGGACTGGCGCGAACTGCGCCGCGAGGGCGAGGCGGTCGAATACCACGCCGCCACCGTCTCGCTTGAGCTCTACCGCGCCGAGACCGAGGCTTACCTGCACGGCATCACCGCCCGCGAGCCCTCGGTCTACGTCGTCATGCGCAAGACCTTCGGCGAGCATCCCTTCGAGATCGTGCTGATAACCGCCTCGCCTTACGAGGCCCAGGACTATTGCGACAGCGGCGAGGACATCGTCGAGAAGGTGCCGATGCCCGCGGGGCTGCTCGCCTGGGTTGGCGATTTCGTCGAGCGCTACCACGAGGAAGAAGAATTCGTGAAACGCCGCCGGGATCGTGCCAAGGTGGACGGCAAGCAGGACGGCATCGGCGATCCGCGCATCTCCAAGCCCGCGGATATCTACGCCTCGCCTGGCCTGAAGAGAGGGAGGCTGCAGTGAAGGATTTCTGGTCCCGCAGGAAAGCCGCCGTCGAGGCCGAGACCCGCGCCGAAGAGCAGGTGCAGGAAACCGCCCGCCGTGCCGAGACCGAGGCGCAACTTGCCGAGCGCAGCGACGAGGAGCTGCTGGCCGAGGCTGGGCTGCCCGCGCCGGAAGAGGTCACCGACGGCGAGATGGTCCGCAAGTTCCTCGAGTCGCAGCTGCCGAAGCGCCTGAAGAACCGGGCGCTGCGCACGCTCTGGCGCTCGAACCCGGTGCTGGCCTGCCTCGACGGGCTGAACGACTACGACACCGATTTCACCGGAGTCACGCCTGCCGCCGACTTCAAGACGACCTACCAGGTCGGAAAGGGGCTGCTGGCGCATCTCGAATACGTCGGCCGGCAGCAAGCCGAGACCGAGATCGCCGAAACCGAAGCGGAGGAGACTCCGGCGGAACCCGTTGACGCCGGAACCGCCTCGATCCGCGCTCCCGAAACCCTCGGCCCGACCGTCGAGGCGCAGCCGGAGATCCCGCCGCTGCAGCCGCTCGAGACGCCGGTCGTACAGACCGCCCAATTTGACCCCGAGCCCGAGGAAAGCGCCCTGCCCGCCAGCTCGCGACGCATGCGCTTTTCCTTCGAGGCCAGCTGATGACGGACACGCCTGACATGACCGCAGCCGCACAAGCCACTGCCCCGAAGATCGCCGAAGAGGATCGCCTGCGCGCCGATCTCTACAATTTTCTCGGACTGATCCTCGCCCGGCCCGCCGACCAGGGGTTGATCGACCAATGCGTCGGGCTGACCGGCGACGCCAGCCCGATCGGCGAGGCGGTGACAACGCTGGCCAAGGTGGCGAAGATCTCCAAACCCAAGGCGGTGGAGAGCGAGTACAACCGCCTCTTCATCGGCCTCGGCCGCGGCGAGCTGCTGCCCTATGCCTCCTATTACCTGACGGGCTTCCTGAACGAGAAGCCGCTCGCGCTGCTGCGACAGGACATGACCGCCCGTGGCCTTGCCCGCGCCGAGAACGTCTTCGAGCCCGAGGACAACATCGCCAGCCTCATGGAGATGATGGGCGCGATGATCGTCGGCCGCTTCGGCACCCCGGCCACGGTTGGCCAGCAGAAGAGTTTCTTCAACAAGCACATCGCCCCCTGGGCGAGCCATTTCTATTCGGATCTCGAGGGCGCCAAGAACTCGGTCTTCTACGCCCCGGTCGGACGTCTCGGCCGGGCCTTCATGGAGATCGAGACCGAAGCCTTCCGGATGAGCGCGGAGTGATCCGCAGTATGGCGGGCAACCGCCACAACCCTGAGAGAGGAGGTCTCTCGATGAAGAGGAAAGACGAGGAGGCGACCAGCCGCCGCGACTTCCTGAAACTGGCCTCGACGGCAGCGCCGCTCGCGGCGGTCGCCGTGGCGACCAGCACCGGGACCGAGGCCGAGGCCGCCGAGCCCGACCTGTCGTCGAACAAGATGCAGGACACCGCGCACACGCGCGCCTACTACGCCGCCGCCCGGTTCTGACCGGACGAGGCACTTCCCGCCAAGGACGACTGGTTGCGTGACGCCCGACTGTCCAAGGCACCCGATCAACACCAAGCAAGCCAGGCACCATGCGGGGGCCTAGCGCGCAAGGGGAGAGAGAAACATGTTGAGGAAAAAGACCAACGGGGTTGCGCGACGCCCCCAGCGGACAAGTATCCTTTCCGAAGTGGCGAACACTTCGGTTGACCGTCGCGCCTTCCTGCGCGGGTCCGGTCTGGCGATCGGCGGCCTCGCGGCCGTGGCCGCCACCGGGGGAACGGTAACCCAGGCCACCGCGGCCACCGCCACCGGCGGCGAGATCAAGACGGTGAAATCCGTCTGCACCCACTGCTCGGTCGGCTGTACCGTGATGGCAGAGGTGCAGGGCGGCGTCTGGATCGGCCAGGAGCCCGGTTGGGACAGCCCGTTCAACCTCGGGTCGCACTGCGCCAAGGGTGCCTCGGTGCGCGAGCACGCGCATGGCGAGCGCCGCCTGAAGTATCCCATGAAGAAGGTGGGCGGCGAATGGCAGCGCATCTCCTGGGAGCAGGCGATCAACGAGATCGGCGACCAGATGCTTTCGATCCGCGACAGCTCGGGCCCTGACTCGGTCTACTGGCTCGGCTCGGCCAAGCACAGCAACGAGCAGGCCTACCTGTTCCGCAAGTTCGCCGCCTACTGGGGCACGAACAACGTGGATCACCAAGCGCGGATCTGCCACTCGACCACCGTTGCGGGCGTTGCGAACACATGGGGCTACGGCGCCATGACCAACTCCTACAACGACATCCACAACTCCAAGGCGATCTTCATCATCGGCGGCAACCCGGCCGAGGCGCACCCCGTCTCGCTGCAGCACGTTCTGAAGGCCAAGGAACAGAACAACGCGCCGCTGATCGTCTGCGACCCGCGCTTCACCCGCACCGCCGCCCATGCGGACGAATACGTGCGGTTCCGTCCGGGTTCGGACGTGGCGCTGGTCTGGGGCCTGCTGTGGCACATCTTCGAGAACGGCTGGGAAGACAAGGACTTCATCCGCAGCCGCGTCTGGGGGATGGATCAGATCCGCACCGAGGTCGCCAAGTGGACCCCGGACGAGGTCGAGCGTGTCACCGGCGTGCCGGGCGGCCAGCTCGAGCGCGTGGCGCGGACGCTGGCCAACAACCGTCCGGGCACCGTGATCTGGTGCATGGGCGGCACCCAGCACACCAACGGCAACAACAACACCCGCGCCTATTGCATCCTGCAGCTTGCACTGGGGAACATGGGCACCGCCGGCGGCGGCACCAACATCTTCCGCGGCCATGACAACGTGCAGGGCGCAACCGACCTCGGCGTGCTCGCCGACACGCTGCCGGGCTACTATGGCCTGACCGCGGGGGCCTGGGCCCACTGGGCCCGCGTCTGGGAGGAAGACCTCGACTGGCTCAAGTCCCGCTTCGCCATGCTGAAAGGCAAGGACGGCAAGGACAAGGAGATGATGGGTCTGACCGGCATCCCGGTCTCGCGCTGGATCGATGGCGTGCTCGAGGCGAAGGAAAACCTCGAACAGCCCGACAACACCCGCGCGATGGTGTTCTGGGGCCACGCCCCGAACTCGCAGACCCGCCTCAAGGAAATGAAGACGGCGATGGAGAAGCTCGACCTGCTGGTCGTGGTCGATCCCTATCCCACCGTCTCGGCGATCCTGCACGACCGCACCGACAACACCTACCTGCTGCCGGCGGCCACGCAGTTCGAGACCTACGGCTCGGTCACCGCGTCGAACCGCTCGCTGCAGTGGCGTGAAAAGGTCGTCGACCCGCTCTTCGAGTCCCTGCCCGATCACATCATCATGCACAAGTTCGCCACCAAGTTCGGCTTTGCGGATCGCCTGTTCCGCAACATCGAGGTGAACGGCGAAGAGCCCCTGCTCGAGGATCTGACCCGCGAGTTCAACAAGGGCATGTGGACCGTGGGCTATACCGGCCAGTCGCCGGAGCGGCTGCGGATGCACATGGAGAACCAGCACACCTTCGATCGCACCACGCTGCGGGCGAACGGTGGGCCGGCGGATGGCGACTTCTACGGCATGCCTTGGCCCTGCTGGGGCACGCCCGAGATGAACCACCCGGGCTCGGCCAACCTCTACGACCTGTCGCTGGCGGTGAAGGATGGCGGCCTGCCGTTCCGTGCTCGCTACGGCGTGGAATACGAGGGGCAGAACCTGCTGGCCGAGGGCTCCTACACCGTCGGATCAGAGATCGAGGACGGCTATCCCGAGTTCACCATGCAGATGCTGATCGATCTCGGCTGGGACAAGGACCTCACCACCTACGAGCGTCGGATGATCGAGTGGGTGGCCGGCTACATCGACTCGCGCCCGGACACCGACACCGAGGTCGGCGAGCAGTCGCAGACCGGTCCCTACCCGTCCGACTTCGCCGAGCAGATCGGCGGCGTGAACTGGAAGACCGACCTTTCGGGCGGCATCCAGCGCGTGGCGATCCTGCATGGTTGCGCCCCCTACGGCAACGCCAAGGCCCGCTGCGTGGTCTGGACCTTCCCGGATCCGGTCCCGCTGCACCGCGAGCCGCTCTACACCAACCGACGCGATCTGGTGGCCGACTACCCGACCTACGAGGACAAGTCCTTCTGGCGGGTGCCGACCATGTATGCTTCGATCCAGAAGAACGACTTCTCGAAGGACTACCCGATCATCCTCACCTCCGGCCGTCTGGTCGAATACGAGGGTGGCGGCGACGAGACCCGGTCCAACCCGTGGCTCGCCGAGCTCCAGCAGAACATGTTCATCGAGATCAACCCGCGCGACGCCAACAACCTTGGTGTGCGGGACGGGGCGGACGTCTGGGTCGAGGGCCCCGAGGGCGGCAAGGTCAAGGTCATGGCCATGGTCACCCCGCGGGTCGGAGAGGGCGTTGCCTTCATGCCCTTCCACTTCGGTGGCCATTTCGAAGGGGTCGACCAGCGGTCGAAATACCCTGAGGGGGCGGACCCGATCGTGCTGGGCGAATCCACCAACACCGCGCAGACCTATGGCTACGACTCCGTCACGCAGATGCAGGAGACCAAGGCCACACTCTGCAAGATCATGCCGGCGTAAGGAGAGCGAGACATGGCAAGAGCTAAATTCCTCTGCGATGCCGAGCGCTGCATCGAGTGCAACGCCTGCGTCACCGCGTGCAAGAACGAGCACGAGGTTCCGTGGGGCATCAACCGACGGCGGGTGGTGACCATTCAGGACGGCCAGCCGGGCGAACGCTCGATCTCGGTCGCCTGCATGCACTGCTCGGACGCGCCCTGTATGGCCGTCTGCCCGGTGGACTGCTTCTACCAGACCGAAGAAGGTGTGGTGCTGCACTCCAAGGACCTGTGCATCGGCTGCGGCTACTGCTTCTACGCGTGCCCCTTTGGCGCGCCGCAGTACCCGCAGGCAGGCAACTTCGGCTCCCGCGGCAAGATGGACAAGTGCACCTTCTGCAACGGCGGCCCGGAAGAGAACAACTCCGCGGCCGAGTTCCAGAAGTACGGGCGCAACCGGATCGCCGAGGGCAAGCTGCCCATCTGCGCCGAGATGTGCTCGACCAAGGCCCTGCTGGCCGGGGACGGCGACCAGGTGTCGGCGATCTACCGCGAGCGCGTGGTCGCCCGCGGCTTCGGCTCGGGCGCCTGGGGCTGGGGCACTGCCTACGACGAAAAGGCCAACTGAGCCAAGCACGGCGGGCTCTCGGGCCCGCCGACAACGCAACGAAGTCCCGCGCGGGGCGGCGCCTGCCGCCGTTCCGCGCGATTCTCGCGTGACCCTACTTCATGGAGACGACCATGCTGCGCCACCTGCTGGCACTTTTCGCACTGGTCCTGATGACCGCCGCCCCCTTGGGCGTCGCGGCGCAGGGCACTCTTCTTCCGCCCGAGCCCGACCGCTCCGCCACCGGCGGCGCGCAGACGCTCGAGGACATCATGCGCAGGCAGGCGGGCATCAAGGTCGATGACAGCTTCCGGCGCGAGAACATCGGCGGCGACGCCACCAACGTTCCGGGCATGGGTCCGCTCGGCGGTGCCTCCGACCCCGAGCTCTGGCGCGCCCTGCGCTACAACGAGGCCGACGTGCGCGCCTCGACGATTAACCCCAACGGCAAAGTCCTGATCCAGGACGGCGGCATGTGGTGGCTGAGCTTCCGCCGCGGCCCGCTCGCCACCTATGGCGGCTGGCTGCTGCTCGGCACCATCGGCCTGCTCGCGGTCTTCTTCCTGCTGCGCGGCCGCATCAAGATCGACGGCGGCAAGGCCGGCAGCACCGTGCAGCGCTTCAAGTGGATCGAGCGTTTCGCCCACTGGACGCTGGCCGGCTCCTTCCTGCTGCTCGGCTTCACCGGGCTCTTCACCCTCTTCGGGCGCAAGTACCTGGTGCCGCTGCTGGGCCATGAGTTCAACTCGACGCTGCTGCACTATTCGAAGTTCATCCACAACAACGTCAGTTGGGCCTTCATGCTCGGGCTGATCATGGTCTTCGTCATGTGGGTCTGGCACAACATCCCCGACCGCACCGACATCACATGGTTCGCCCAGGCCGGCGGCATCATCGGCAAGAAGCACCCTCCGGCGAAGAAGTTCAACGCCGGCCAGAAGATCATCTTCTGGGGGGTGATCCTGCTCGGAGCCTCGGTCTCGGTCTCGGGGCTGTCGCTGCTCTTCCCCTTCGACATGCCGCTCTTTGCCCACACCTTCTCGGTGCTCAACGACTGGGGCGTGCCGGGATGGTTCGGTATGGACGCCTTCCCGGTCCAGCTTGCCCCGCAGGAAGAGATGCAGTTCGCCCAGCTCTGGCACGCCATCGTCGCCTTCCTGCTGATGGCGGTCATCATCGGCCACATCTACATCGGCACGATCGGCATGGAGGGCGCCTACGACGCCATGGGCTCGGGCCAGGTCGACGAGAACTGGGCGCATCAGCACCACTCGATCTGGTACGAAAAGGTCAAGGAGCGCGAGGCCGCAGAGGCCGGCAAGTCGGCCACCCCGGCGGAGTGACCGAGGTGGGCCGCCTGGCCTTGATCCTGAGCCTGATGCTCTGCGCCGCCCCTGCGGCGGCGCAGGACTTCGCCACGCTCAAAGGCCACGGCGGGCCGATCATGGGTATCGCCGTCTCGCCCTCGGGGCAGGTGGCGACCGGCAGCTTCGACAATTCCGTGGGTCTCTGGACCGGCACCACCCCGCATTGGCTCGAGGGCCATGCCGCGGCGGTGACCGCCCTGGCCTGGGGGCCCGAGGGCATGCTGGTCTCGGGCGGCGACGATTTCGCCGTGCGGGTCTGGGGCGATGCCCCGCGCGTGCTGGGCAAGCACCAGGGCAAGGTCGCGGCGCTGGCGGTCTCGCCGGATGGCGCGACCGTCGCCAGCGGCAGCTGGGACGGCTCTGTCATGCTCTGGCCGCTGGACGGCGCCGATGGCACCGCCCTGCCCGCCCCCGGCGCAGGGGTGAACGCCTTGGCCTGGGACGGTCCCGAAACGCTCTACGCCGCGACCATGGCTGGTGCGCTGCTGCGCTACGACCTCGGCACCGGTGAGGCTCCCGTCGCCCTCGTCCAGCACGGCTTCGGCATCAACCGGCTGGCACTCGGCCCCGGCTGGATCGCCTATGGCGCGGTCGATGGCGGCACCCGGGTGCTCGATCTGCAGACCGGTGCAGAGATCGCCGATCTGACACTCGACCGCCGGCCGATCCTCGCCCTGTCCTACAACACCCCCACGCATCAGCTCGCCGTGGGCGATGGCGAGGGCTACATCATGATCGTCGACACCGAAAACTGGCAGATCACCAGAGACTTCCGCGCCACCCGGCAGGGGCCCGTCTGGGCGCTCGCCTTTTCGCCCGACGGCAAGGTGATCCACGCCGGCGGGCTCGACGACGTGGCCTACTCATGGCCGGTCGAGGCGCTCGACGTCTTCGAGCCCGGCATCACGGGCGAGCGCAGCTTCCTGCGCGCCGCCGAGACCATGCCCAACGGCGAGCGGCAATTCATGCGCAAATGTTCGATCTGCCACGCCCTTACCCCCGGCCCCTCGCGCAAGGCCGGGCCCACGCTGCACGGCGTCTTCGGCCGCCGCGCCGGCACCGTGCCGGGCTACAGCTACTCCGACACGCTGGACGGATCCGACATCACATGGAACGCGGCCACGATCGACGCGCTTTTCGATCAGGGCCCGGACCACTACATTCCCGGCTCGAAGATGCCCATGCAGGTGATCGCGGGCGGCAGCGACCGGGCCGATCTGATAGACTACCTTAAACAGGCCACCAAAGGAGAGTGACCGCATATGAAAGCCATGTTCACAGGCTTCGCCGCCATCATCGTCATCGGCATCGCCGCCTATTTCGGGCTGCACGAGATCGGCATGTCCTCTGCCGAGGTCTATTCCAGCCCCAACGTCCGCCACGACTGATCGTGCACGGATGACGCCGAAGGACGCCGCCCCCGACGATTACGGACCCACGCTGTCCGGCGCCTCGATCCTCGTGGTCGATGACGAGCCGGGCATGCGCAACTTCCTCGTCAAGATGCTGGGCCCCAAGGTCCAGCGGGTCGAGGAGGCGGGCTCGGCGCTCGAGGCGACGCAGAAGCTCGACGCGGCGCATTTCGACCTCGTGATCCTCGACAACCTGATGCCGAGGATGACTGGGCTCGACTGGCTGGCCGAGCAGCAGCGCAAGGGGTTCTTCGGCGACACCATCCTGATCACCGCCTATGCGGATCTGGAAACTGCGATCACCGCGCTGCGCGCAGGGGTCAGCGATTTCGTCCTGAAACCCTTCCGCGCCAACCAGATCCTCGGGGCGGTGGCGCGCACGCTCGACCGCAAGTACCTGCGCCGCGACAATACGCTGCTGCGCCGCGAGCTACGCACCGGGCAGTTCCAGGGCAAGCTGCTTGGCAAGTCCGAGGTCATGGTCGCCGTCCGCGCGCTGCTGGCCAAACTGGCGCCGCTGCCGACCCCGGTGCTCTTCACCGGCGCCAGCGGCACCGGCAAGGAGATGGCCGCGCGGCACCTGCACCAGCTCTCCGACCGTGCCGACAAGCCCTTCGTGCCGGTCAACTGCGCCGCCATCGCCCCCGACCGCATGGTGCAGGAACTCTTCGGCAGCCTCGAGAACGGAGAGCGGCTGAAGCCCGGCCTGCTGCTGCTGGCCGACGGTGGCACGCTTTTCCTCGACGAGGTGGCGCAGATGCCCGAGCCGCTGCAGGCGGCGCTGCTGCGGGTGCTCGAGGACCAACGCATCCGCCCCACCGGCGCCGAGCGCGAGATCCCGCTGAACCTGCGTTTCCTCTTCGCCACCAATGCCGATCTCGAGGCGCTGGTCGCCCAGGGCAAGTTCCGCGCGGACCTCTATCACCGGATCAACGTGCTCAAGGTCGAGATGCCGCCGCTGTCGGACCGTTCCGACGACATCCTAGAGCTGGCCGCTCTTTTCACCAGGCAGTTCTCCCAGGCGCTCGGCATGCCGGGGCTGGAGCTTGACGAGCAGACCCTGCTGAAGCTGCGCCGCTACGCCTGGCCCGGCAACGTGCGCGAGCTGCGCAACCTGATCGAACGCTCGGTGATCCTTGGCGGATTCCCCGAGGAATTCTCGGGCTCCGGCGGCGTGACCGGGGCGCGGGCGATCGAGGATCTCGACCTCGTGGTGCAGCGCCACATCCTGCACATGCTCGACCTCTGCGACGGCAACCGGGCCGAGGCGGCGCGCCGACTTGGCGTCTCGCGCAAGACCATCGACCGTAAGATCGCGCAATGGGGCGAAGAGAACGTGACCCCGCCGCAGGCCCTGCGCTAGGCTGCGGCAAGTCCCGAGCCGAGCAGCCCCCGGAGTCCCCATGAACAGCACCCTCAACTTCACAGGATGGCGCAAGGCCGTCGCGGCCGCGCTCCTGGCCTGCGGCTGCCTCGCCTCCCCTGCCGTCGCCCTCGACCGCGGCGCCGTCGAGGGCCAGTTCCGCGGCTGGCTCGAACAGACGGTCTGGCCGCAGGCGGCGCGCAAGGGCGTGACACGCGGCACCTTCGAGGCGGCCTTTGCGGGCGTGCATCTCAACTGGGATCTGCCGGACCTCGTGCCCCCCCGGCACCAAGCCACAGACTCCCAAGGAGCAGCGCCAGGCCGAGTTCGGCCAGCCCGCGAAATACTTCAACCGCGGCTCCATCGACAGCGCGACCGCGATCGGGCGGCAGATGGCCCGGCAGCACGCCCCGGCCCTCGCGGCGACCGAAAGGGCCACCGGCGTGCCCGGCCGGATCATCCTCGGCATCTGGGGGCGCGAGAGCGGCTATGGCCGCGTGGCGATCCCGCACAGCGCCTTCGAGGTGCTGGGCACCAAGGGCTTCATGTCGACCCGCGCCGACTACTTCACCGCAGAGCTGATCGCGGCATTGCAGATCGCGCAGGCCGGGCACGCCCCCGCCGGGGCGATGAAAAGCTCTTGGGCCGGGGCGCTGGGGCAGCCGCAGTTCATGCCGTCGAACTTCCTGAAATACGCCGCCGACGGCAATGGCGACGGCCACGCGGACATCTGGCGCTCGGAGTCCGACACCATCGCCTCTATCGGCAGCTACCTCGCCAAACACGGCTGGCAGAGCGGGCGCGACTGGGGCTTCGAGGTCCGCGTGCCGGCCTCGGTCTCCTGCACGCTGGAAGGCCCCGATCAGGGCAAGCGGATCTCGGACTGGGAGAAGATGGGCATCACCCGCGTCTCCGGGCGCCCCTTCCCCGAAAACGAACGGCGCGGCGAGGGCTTCCTGCTGATGCCCGCCGGGCGGCACGGGCCTGCGTTCATCGTGACGCCGAATTTCTACGTGCTGAAGGACTACAACATGAGCGATCTCTACGCGCTCTTCGTCGGCCACGTGGGCGACCGCATCCAATACGGCTCAGGCGATTTCAGCGCGCCATGGGGCAAGGTCGGTGGGCTCTACCGCTCGGACGTCGCCGCCATGCAGCGGGCGCTCGAGCGGCAGGGCCATGACGTCGGCGGCGCCGACGGGCTGCCGGGATTCAAGACCCGCCGCTCGATCGGCCGCTGGCAGGAGGCGCAGGGGCGTCCCGCCACCTGCTTCCCCGAGGCCGCGATGAAGGCGGCGTTGCGCTAGGCGTTCCAGACCACCTCGCCGAGCCGCGACAGGTCGTATCCGCCAAGGCTGCCCGCACGGGCGCGGAAGGTCTCGGAGCGGCAGAAGGCCATGAGCGTCTGCAGCGGCGCGTCGAAATAGGCCTTGCGGTCGATGAGCAGGTCGAAGCGTTCCTCGATCACCGGCACGAACGGCAGCCCGTAGGCGCGCGCCACCGACTCGAGGCCAAAGGTCACATCCGCCTCGCCGCGCCGCACGCTCTGCACCGCCTCGTCCTCGGTGCGCTCGAGCGGGGTCAGCGTGACGGTGCCCAGGTCGAGCCCCACCTCTGCGGCGAGATCGCGCAGCAACCCGGCGGTGCCGGAGCTCTCCTGCCGTGGCGCCAGCCGCAGCCCCGCAAGACCCGCCAGCCCGTGCGGAGAAGGCCCGTCCTCGCGCAGCACCAGCCCGCGCCGCCGCGCCGCGAACCCGACCAGCACCGCGTTCTGCCCCGAGACCGCCTCGCGCGCCGCAGCGATGTTCCAGCCGCCCTCCGCATCGCGCACATGCAGACCCGAGGCCACGCCCTCGCCTGCGGCAAAGCGCGTCAGCCCGTCGAGCGAGCCGTCGAAATAGGTGGCAAGCCCGCAACGCGACTGGCGGATCGCCCAGTCAAGCAGCGGATCGTGGGAGCCGAGGAAGACCCCGGGCCGCACCAGAGGCGCCGTGGCAGAGCCGCCGCGCTGCGCGCCCTCGATCCAGGCGCGGATCTCGGCGGCGGGAAAGAGCAGCTTTCCGGTGGCACGCGAACAGGGCACCTCTCCCGAGGCGGCAAGATCGTAGACCTTGCGCTCCTTCAGTCGGAGCAAATCGGCCAGCTCGCGGACGGTGAGGTATTCGTGGGGGTGGTCTGGGGACGGGCTCTGCAGGTCAGTCATTGTCTCGGGCATGTTGGGGGCGGCACCGTACCGCCCCCCGAACCCTATCAGTTCTTCGGCGCGTTGGGGAAGAACAGCTGCTGGCCCTCGATCTTGTACTCCGCGATCACCTGCTGGCCTTCGTCAGAAAGCAGCCAGTCGGCGAAGTCCTGCGCCGCGTCGATCTTCACCGAGGGGCATTTCTCGGGGTTCACCGGGATCACGCCATACTGGTTGAAGAGATCCTCGTCGCCCTCGACCTCGACCGCATAGTCCTGCTTGTTCTTGAAGCTGATCCAGGTGGCGCGATCGGTCAGCACATAGGCGCCCATGCCGATGCCGGCGTTCAGCGTCGCGCCCATGCCCGAGCCGGTCTCGCGGTACCACTCGCCCGAGGCGGCGCTGGGGTCGATGCCCGCGGCCTTCCAGAGCGCGACCTCTTTCTTGTGGGTGCCGCTGTCGTCGCCGCGCGAGGCAAAGAGCGCCCCCGCCTCGGAGATCTTGGTCAGCGCCGCCTCGACATCGTCCATGCCCTTCACGCCGGCCGGGTCAGCCTCGGGGCCGACGATGACGAAGTCGTTGTACATCAGGTCCGTGCGCGTGGTGCCGAAGCCCGCCTCGACGAATTTCTCTTCCGACGGCTTGGCGTGCACCAGCAACAGGTCGCCGTCGCAGTTCTCGGCGTTCTTGATCGCCTGGCCGGTGCCCACGGCGACCACGTTGACGGTGATGCCGCTCTCGGCGGTGTAGATCGGCAGCAGGTAATCGTAGAGCCCCGAGTTGGCAGTCGAGGTGGTCGACTGCACGATGATCGACTGCTCCTGCGCGAGGGCGCCGCCGGCCAGGCCGAGGGTCAGCGCGGTCGAGGCAATCAGTCTTGCGATGGTCATGAGGAACGTCCTTCTGTCCTGGTAATCAATAACTTTGTGAGAGCGTGGGACGGGCGGTCAGAGCACGATCCGGCCCGCGAGATAGTCCCGCGCCGCCGGGCTCCGGGGTTCGGGGAAGAAGACATCGGCGCGGCTGTGCTCGGCGACCCGGCCGCGGTGCAGGAAGATCACCTCGTCGGCCATGCGCCGGGCCTGCCCGACGTCATGAGTGACGAAGATGATCCGCGTGCCACGGTCACGGGCGGCGGCGACGATGCGCTCGATCACCAGCACCGAGGCGGGATCGAGACTGGCGGTGGGCTCGTCGAGGAACATAACCTCGGGATCGGTGGCCAGCGCACGGGCTAATGCCAGCCGCTGTGCCTCGCCGCCCGAGAGCAGCCGCGCGGGCTGGCGCGCCTTGTGCAGCAGGCCGACCTCGCGCAGCAGCGCATCGCGGCGCGCGCGATCGCGGCCTCGGGCCTTCAACACGAAGTCGAGGTTGGCGGCGACCGAGCGGCGCAGCAGCACCGGCTTCTGGAACACCAGCGCCTGCCGCGCGGTGGCCTGCGCGGCGGGGGTGCCGTTCCAGCTCACCTCGCCGCCGCCGGGCACCAGCAACCCGTGCAGCATCTTCAGCAGCAGGCTCTTGCCCGCCCCGTTTGGCCCCATGATCACCGTGCAGCCGCCGGGCGCTAGGCTCAGCTCCACCCCGTCGAGCAGCGCCGCGCCACCCGACGCAAGCCGCAGGCCGGAGACCCGCAGGGGCAGGAGCGGGCGTTTCATCACAGCCTCGTCGCGGGGGCGCGCCACGGGCGGCACGGCGGTGATCGGCAGGTCAGACATGCGTTTTCTCACACATGGGCGCTCTCACACATGGGCCTGCCTCGCGGCGGTCATGCGCAAGCTCTGCACCCCGGCGTTCACGCCAAGCGCCAGCACCAGCAGGATGATCCCCAGCGCCAGCGCCAGCGGCAGGTCGCCCTTGGAGGTCTCGAGCGCGATGGCGGTGGTCATCACCCGTGTCAGGTGGTCAATGTTGCCACCGACGATGATCACCGCGCCGACCTCGGCCACGGCCCGGCCGAAGCCCGCCAGCCCCACCGTCAGCAGCGCGTAGCGCCCGTCCCAGAGCAGCGCACCGATGCTCTGCCAGCGCGTGAGGCAGAGCGAGCGGAACTGCTCGGCATATTCGGCGTGAAGGTCTTCGAGCACCTGCCGCGACAGGGCGGCGACGATGGGCACGATGAGGATGGTCTGCGCGAAGATCATCGCGCCCGGCGTGTAGAGCAGCCCCAGAAAGCCGAGCGGCCCGGAGCGGGAGAGGTAGAGATAGACCAGCAGGCCGACGACCACCGGCGGCAGCCCCATCAGCGCGTTCATCACGATCAGCACGAGGCCGCGCCCGCGGAACCGGCTCACCGCGATCAGCGCCCCGATGGGCAGGCCGAGGGCGCAGGCGAGCAGCGTGGCGCTCAGGCTGACCTGCAGCGAGAGGCCGACGATCTCGTATAGATCGGCCTCGCCGGACAGGACCAGCGACAGCGCCAGGTGGAAGGCCTCCCCGATACTTTGCAAAATTTACTCTCCCTGCGGAAATTTTGCCTCATTTGGACTATGCACCCTCTCGCCCATGACGCAAGGGGCGTCAATGGCCTGAATGAAATACGGCCCGCTCCGGGGAGCGGGCCGTGGTCTGATCTATACTGCAAAATTTCCCGGAGTGCCGGGAGGGGGCCTCAAAACGGCAGGCCGACGTAGTTCTCGGCGAGGTCCTTGCGTGCGGTCTCCGAGTCTGCGAGGTGCCGCAGCGTGGCGCGGCGCATCTCCTCGGCGAAGCTGTCCTCCCCCTCGAAGCGGTGCAGCATCGTGGTCATCTGCCAGCTGAAGCGCATCGCCTTCCAAATTCGCGCCAGCGCGCGCTCGGAATAGCCATCGATGCCCGCGGTCTGGCCCGCCTTCAGCGCCGAGATCAACGCCTCGTGCAGGTAGTAGACGTCCGAGACCGCGAGGTTCAGACCCTTGGCCCCGGTCGGCGGCACGATATGTGCGGCATCGCCGACAAGGAACAGCCGGCCCCAGCGCAGCGGCTCCGATACGAAGCTGCGCAGCGGCGCGATGGACTTCTCGATCGACGGGCCGGTGACCAGCCGCTCCGCGGCCTCCGAGGGGATGCGCCGCTTGAACTCTGTCCAGAAGCGCTCGTCCGACCAGTCCTCGACCTTGTCCGTCAGCGGCACCTGCACGTAGTAGCGCACCAGGTTCTCGTTGCGCATCGAGGCCAGCGCGAAACCGTGCGGCGAGTTGGAGTAGATCAGCTCGTCATGCACCGGCGGCGTGCGCGAGAGGATTCCCAGCCAGCCGAAGGGGTAGACCCGCTCGAACGCGCGGCGCTTCTCCTCGGGGATGGTCTTGCGGCTGACGCCGTGGAAGCCGTCGCAGCCCGCGACATAGGCGCAGGAGATGCGCTGCCGCTCGCCGTTCAGCGTGTATTCGACCGCGGCCTCCGAGGCGTCGAGGTCATGAATGGTCACGTCCTCTACCCCGTGGATCACCGTGGTGCCCATGGCGTCCTGCGCGTCGTAGAGGTCCTGCGTCACCTCGGTCTGGCCGTAGACCATGACCTGCTTGCCGGTGAGCGCCTTGAAGTCGATATGCACCATCAGCTCGGCATCCGTGAGGTAGGTGCCGTCATGCGGGTAGCCCTCGGCGTCCATGCGCGCGCCGACGCCTGCCTCGCGCAGCAGCTCGACGGTGCCCCATTCGAGAATGCCCGCCCGGATCCGCGACAGCACGTGCTCGCGGCTCGAGCGCTCCAGCACCACGGTTGCGACCCCGGCCTTGTTCAAGAGCTGCGAGAGCAGCAGGCCCGAGGGGCCTCCGCCGATGATCACGACTTCGGTTTTCATGCAATCTCCTCCGATCTTTGCCCGCAGCCTACGCCCCGGAAAGCCGCGCGCGAATAGACGGGGTCCGCATAGGCTGGTACTATTCCGGCATGACCCTACGTCCAGACATCCCCCTCTTCGACCTTTTCGGCGAGACCGGAGGTTTCCCCGACACCGTGCATTGCGAGCGTATATGGGACCGGGCAAGACTTCACGACTGGGTGATTTCCCCGCACAGGCACGCCGAGATCACCCAGGTCTTCTTCATGCGGCAGGGCCATGCCGAGGTGCGGATCGACGGGCAGGATGCAACGCTCGACGACGGGCAGTTCCTGCTGATCCCGGTACAGATCGTGCATGGATTCGAATTCCAGAAGCTGAGCGAGGGGCTGGTTCTCTCCTTCCCTGCACCGGTGCTCGCGGGCATGCGGCCCGCTTCGCCGGGGCTCGCCGCCCGGCTCTCGCGCCCGGTGGTCGGCACGGCATCGGACACGCTGGTTACCCTCTCGGACCAGCTCGTCGCCGCTTTTGCCCGTCCCGGCCCCTACCGTGCCAACCTGCTGGTGGCGCTGGCGCAGGCGCTGCTTGCCGAGATATGCGCGCTGGTCCCGGCCGAGGAGGCCGCCGCCCCCGGCGGCGCCAAGATGATGGCCCTCGACGCGCTCATCGCCGCGCATCTGGCCGAGGGCTGGCGCGCCGGCGACTACGCCGCGGCCCTGTCGATCACCCCCGGCCATCTGACCCGGCTCTGCCACGCCGCCACCGGGCTCAGCGCCTCGCGCTATATCGAGGGCAAGGTGATGACCGAGGCAAGCCGGATGCTCGCCTTCACCCAGGTGCCCGTGGCCGAGGTCGGCTACCGGCTGGGCTTTTCCGACCCCGCCTATTTCTCACGCCGCTTCCGCGCGCTGCGCGGCCAGAGCCCGAGCGACTACCGCGGCCGCTTCGTGGGATAGCAAGGGCCCGTCCCGCCCGGACCCAAGGCGACGCCGCAGGGCACGCGCCCGTCCCCACCCGCTTGACCCCGCGGCGCAGAGGCGTATCGCTTGCCCCGTCAGAGACCGCACGGAGGCGCCATGACCCGCATCATGATCAACGGCTTCGGCCGCATCGGCCGCACCCTGCTGCGCCAGCTGCTCACCGACCCGGCCCATGCCGACCTCGAGCTGGTGGCGATCAACGACATCGCCTCGCCCGAGATGTGCGCCTATCTGTTCCGCTACGACAGCGTCTTCGGCCCCTATCCCGGCACGGTCACCGAAGAGCCCGGCGCGCTGGTCATCGATGGGTGCCGCATTCCCTTCCACACCACCCGCGACCTGCGCGAGCTTGACCTGAGCCATGTCGACGTGGTGCTCGAATGCACCGGCGCCGCCTCGAACCGACCTCATGCCGAGGCCGGGCTGCTGGCCGGAGCGAAGTCGGTGCTGCTCTCTGGCCCTTCCGAGGCTGCCGACGTGACCTGCGTGCTCGGCGCCAATGAGGATGAGATCGGCGACGCGCGCATCGTCTCCAATGCGTCCTGCACCACCAACGCCATCGCGCCCATGCTGAAGGCGCTCGACGCCCGCTTCGGCATCGACCGCGCGCATGTCACCACGATCCACTGCTACACCGGCAGCCAGCCAACGGTGGACGCGCCCGGCGCCAGCTACGAGCGCAGCCGCGCCGCGGCCGTGTCGATGGTCCCAACCAGCACCAGCGCCGCGAAGCAGGTGATCAAGGTGCTGCCCGGCCTCGACCATAGGCTCAGCGTGACCGCCGTGCGCGTGCCCTGCATCTCGGTCTCGGCGGTGGACGCGGTGCTGCAGCTCGACACGATGCCCGAGGATGCCAATGCCGCGCTTTCCGACCTCTTCACGGGATCCCCGCTCGTTGGCCTGACCGGGGATCCCTGCGTCTCGACCGACCTGCGCGCCCGCCCCGAGTCGCTGGTCCTGTCGACCCGCGAGACCCGCGTGGTCGAGGGAGGCCAGCTCAGGCTCTTTGGCTGGTACGACAACGAATGGGGCTTCTCGGCGCGGATGCTCGACATGACGCGGCGCATGGCGGCGCGCCGATCTTCAAACCGCGTTTGAAACTGCCTCCGTCGGGTGGGTCTTTACCCGACCCCCGCTTCTGCCACTATGTCCCGCGATACCTCATGGAGACCCGCCGATGACCGGATACCTGACGACCCACGTGCTCGACACCGCCCGCGGCTGCCCCGCCGAGGGGCTGAAGATCGAGCTCTTCCGGATCGAGGGCGAGACCCGCAGCCTTCTCAAGACGCTGGTCACCAATGACGACGGGCGCACCAACGAGCAGATCCTGCCCGCCGCCGAGTTCGCGCCCGGCACCTACGAGCTGGTCTTCCACGCCGGGGCCTATCTCGACGCCAGCGGCACGCCGCCCGAGGAGCCGCGCTTCCTCGACGTGGTGCCGATCCGCTTCGGCATGTCCGAGGCGGCGCATTACCACGTGCCGCTGCTGCTCTCGCCCTTCGGTTACTCGACCTACCGCGGCAGCTGATCCCCTGATCCCGCACTGACCCGGACGGCGCCACTTCGCGGGCGCCGTTTGCCGTTGCGAGGGCAGATTTCACCAATCTGTCATGCACATGTCGCCCCGCTGTCGCAGCCCGCGGCCAGAGATCGCAGCGACGCTGCACAGCTGTGCAGCCCGGCAAGACAGGGCAGACCATGCGCGACATCCGCATCCCGGGGATCGACAAGAGCTACGGCCAGACAAAGGTGCTGCGGCATGATCGGCATGCCCGCGCCGCCCCGACTTGGCGCTGCGCTGAACCACCTGCAGGCGCGGCTGAACGCCGACGGCATCGGCTCGGGCAGGATCGGCCCGGGCGTGGCGAAATACGCGATCATCTTAGGTGCCAACGCGCTGCGCGCCGAGGCCTTAGCCGCGCTCGAGACCTGCGAGGCCATACGCGCGCAGGGCGCCACGCCCTTTGGGCGCTGAGCGCATGAGCCTCGTGCAAGACCAACCGGCGCGCCCGCCTCGGGCCCGTCTCATGCCCAGACTCTTCGGCAACGAACGCGCGCTGACGTTTGTGCTGATCCTCTTCGTCGGGCTGCTCGCCATCGCGCCGCTCGCCCGGCTGCTGCATGCCGCGCTATTCCCGCAGGGCAGCTTCGACGCCGCCCGCATCGCGGACATCCTCGGTGGCCGCCGGGTGCTGGAGGCGACGCTCAACACCCTCTGGATCGCCTGCGCCGCGACGCTGCTCGCCACGGCGGTCGGCACACTGGCCGCGCTGCTGATCGCGCTCACCGACATGCGCCGCCGCACGCTCTGGGTCTTCGGCTTCGTGCTGCCGCTGATGATCCCGCCGCAGGTCACGGCGCTCGCCTGGGTGCAGGCCTTCTCGCCCGCGAGCCCGATCCTCGGCCCGCTCGGCCTCGCGCTGCCTCCCGGCACGCGCCACCCGCTCTATTCCATGGGCGGCATCATCTTCCTGCTCGGGCTCTACAACGCGCCGCTCGTGTTCCTGTCGGTCCGCGCCTCGCTGCAACGCCTCCCGGCCTCGCTGGTCGAGGCCGCCCATGCAAACGGCGCCGGCGCCGGACAGGTCACCCGCGACATCATCCTGCCGCTGATCCGAGGCGGCATCTTCGCCGGGGCCGCCCTGGCCTTCGTCTCGTCGATCGGCAACTTCGGCATCCAGGCCATGCTCGGCATCCCCGCCCGCGTGCCGACGCTGATCACGCTGATCTACCAGAGGCTCAACGCCTATGGCCCCTCGGCGCTGAACGACATGGCCCTGCTGGCGCTGCTGCTGGCCCTGCTGACGGTGACGGGAATGACCCTCACCGCCTGGCTCGGACGCCGCGGCGACCAACGCGTCGATGCCGCGCAGCGCCCGCCACGCATGGTGCTCGGAGCCTGGCGCCTGCCGGTCACGACCCTCGCCTGGCTCTACCTCGCGCTCTGCCTCGCCCTGCCGCTCTCGGCGCTCTTCGGCACGGCGCTGGTGCGCGGCTACGGACAACCCCTGACGCCGGAGACGATCACCTTCGAGAATTTCGCCAACGCCCTCTTCCACCACGAGGGCATCCGCAGTGCCTTCCTCACCTCGCTCTGGCTGACGCTGCTCACCGTGGCGGTGCTGATCCCGGCGGCGGTCGCCCTCGGCTACGTGCTGAGCTGGCGCCGCGGTTGGGTGGCCCGGCTGCTGCGCCTCGCCGCGGAGCTGGCCTACGCGCTGCCAGGCATCATCATCGGCGTCGCGATGATCCTCTTCTTCCTGCGCCCGCTGCCCTTCCTCGGCAGCGGGCTCTACGGAACGGTCTGGGTGATCCTCGCCGCCTACCTGTCGAACTTCCTGGCCCTTGCGCTGCGCCCCATCCTAGGGGGCTACGCCCAGATCGACCGGGCGCTGGACGAGGCGGCGCAGCTTGCCGGCGCCGGGGTCTTCGCCCGGCTGCGCGACATCGTGCTGCCCGCGCTCGCCCCCTCGGCCATGGCGGCGGCGATCCTCGTCTTCATGACGGCGGTCAACGAAATCCAGGTCTCTGTTCTGCTGGTCAGCTCTCGCGCCACCACCATCGGCCCGATGATCATTTTCCTCGAAGAGGCGGGCTCCTCGACCCTCGCCGCTGCCGTCGGCTGCCTGATGGTGCTCATGGTGCTGGCGCTCATGGGGCTGTCGCTGCTCGTCGGCCACCGCCTGCCCGAGGGGGTGCTGCCATGGCGCGACTGACCGCCCTCAGCGGCCTCGGCCGCAAGAGCGCCGCGCTCTTCCTGCTCGAGATCGAGGGCCGCAGGCTGCTGCTCGACATGGGCGGCGGGCTGGAAGTCGGCGAACGCCCGGACCTCTCGCAGGCGGGGCGCATCGACGCGGTGCTGCTGAGCCATGCCCATGTCGATCACGTCGGCGCGCTCGACCGGCTGGCCGAAGATCGGCGCTCCGCCGGTCTATGCCACGCGAGAAACCCAACGCCAGCTCCCCGCAGCCCTGCGTCCCCTGCGCCTCGCCGAGCTGCCGGACCGCGGCTCTGCCGAGGTGCTGGGCCTCCGCCTCGACACCGGCCGCTCGGGCCATGCGCCCGGCGGAATCTGGATGCGCTTTCCGACCCTGCGCGGCGGATTTCTCTACACCGGCGATTTCAGCACCGAAGCCCCGCTCCTGCGCTGCGATCCCTTCCCGCGCAGCGCCACAGTGCTCGCCGATGCCTCCTACGGTGACCGCGACGAGTCGCTCGCCTTCCAGATCGCCGCCCTGACCGGCGCCGTGTCAGGCGGCGCGGTGCTGCCCTGCCCGCTCGGCGGACGCGGCCCCGACATGGTGACCGCGCTCGCCGCAGCGGGACTCTCCGTAAATGCCTGCCCGCAGGTCGCGGCCGAGACCGAACGGCTCACCGGAACCCGCCCGCCCGTCGCCACCCCAGAGAGCGCCAGCCCCACGCAGATCATCGTCGCCGACGGGCCCAATGCCGAGCATGGTCTCGCCGCCGCGCTGCGCGAGCGCCCGGGCTTCCGTTTCATCTTCTCCGGCCACGTACCGCGCAGCAGTCCCGCCCGCGCCCTGCTCGACGCGGGCCACGCTCGCTGGATGGGCTGGAACGTGCATCCGCGGCTCTCGGATCTGCTTGCCATGGCCGAGACCACCCGCGCAGAACGGGTGCTGCCTGCCTTCGTCGACCTGAGGGCCGCCCCCCCGCCTGACCGCCGCGCTCGGCCCGCGCCTGCGGCAGTGCACCAGTCTCGAAGTCTGAGCCATGCGCCCTCACCACCTTCCCGACGCGGTTCCAGCAAGCGAGGCCACCGAGGGCTACCTGCTGCTGCTCCGGCAGATGGCGGCGGACGGCTCGGAGCGCGCGCCGCTCAGACCTTGAACGGGTTGAGGATGCGCAGCCGGCCTTCGACCAGCAGCCCGTGGTGCATGTCCTCGGACCAGAGCGTCTCGCAGCCCGTCTCCAGCGCAGCGCCGACGATCATCGAGTCGTAGACCGAGAACCCGTAGCGCATCCCGAGCGCCCGGCCGACGTCATGGGTCCGCTCGGTCAGCGGCACCACATCGCAAAGCGCCCGGATCCCGGCGAGGAACTCGCCCGCCTCCTCGGCGCTCAGCTTCGCCTTGCGCAGACAGTTCACCAGCGCCTCGTTCAGCACCTGCACGCTGATCACCCCGCCCTGCTGCAAGAGCGCCTCGGCACGGTCCGCCTTCGGCCCCTCGCCCAGCAGGTAGAGGATCACGTTGGTGTCGAGAAAAGGCCCCGCCATGGATCGCACCCGGGATCAGCGCGCGTTGGCCTCGTCGCGCGACAAGGGCCGCTCGGGCATCCGTCCGCGGAAGCGGCGCAACCCGGCGAGGATCTCCTCGGGCCGCGCGGCGCGGCTCACCGCAAGCCCCCGGTTGTCGGGATGCAGCTCGATCCGGTCGCCCTCTTTCAGCCCCAATTCGCGCACGAGTTCGGCAGGCAGGCGGACCGCCAAGGAGTTTCCCCATTTCGAGATCTGCATCGGTGCCTCCTGTCCGCAGGATATACTTTTCAAGAATGTATATCCACGGGCGGCACTGATCAAGGCTGCCCCAAACCGCGGGACCGCAAGAAAATAGGCACCCGGAGATTTCTCTCCGGGTGCCGAACATAATTATCAAAAGATAAAGGACACTTAGGCCGAATAGCCTTCCCCCCTTCACCTGAACGAAAGTCGCCGCCCTGCAAAAACGGGCGCGAAGCTGCCATCAGGAGAGAAAACTCCGATTTGCTCAGTCATGGCAGCACCACCAGGCAGATTTACAGTAGCGCGATTTCGCCGGTCGCGCGCAGTTTTTTTGGGCCCGCGCAGCAGGATTCGCGCAAGCCCCTGCAAGGACGAAATTTTTCCACAATCTGTCCACAGGCTCAATTCAACCCTCGCGCGAACGACTCGGGCGCGGGTACCACGCCGCCGAGAAGGCAAGGCAGAATCACTTGCAAACGAGCGGATTTCTTCGCGCTCGAATTGATTAACATACTGTTACTATTAGAGTTTTACCGAAATCATAGGGGACACCCACCACATGCGGTAGGTAACCGTTAAGCAGCCACACTCAGCGGTATACCCTCGCAGAGACCGCCCACGGCGAACTGTCGGCTTGTGGACAAAAGGTTGATAAGTACAGCCGCGGCCCCAAGGGCACCCTCCGCAAACGAAAACGCCCCCGGCCTTTCGGACCGGGGGCGCCTTTCACGTCAGCCGAAGCGATCTCAGCCGAGAATGCCGTTCAGCGTTGCCGAGGGGCGCATCACGGCAGCGGTCTTCTCCGCGTCGCCGTGGTAGTAGCCGCCCAGATCGGCGGGCTTGCCCTGCGCCGCGGCCAGCTCGGCCACGATCGCCGCTTCGCCTTCGGCCAGCGCCTTGGCGATGGGGGCGAAATGTGCCGCCAGCTCGGCGTCCTCCGACTGCGCCGCCAGGGCCTCGGCCCAGTAGCGGGCGAACCAGTAGTGGCTGTCGCGGTTGTCGGGCTCACCCACCTTGCGCGAGGGCGAACGGTCGTGGTCGAGGATGCCCTGCGTCGCGGCATCCACCGCGTCGCCCAGCACCCGCGCCTTGGCGTTGCCCTTCTGGTCGGCGAGGAACTTGAAGCTTTCGCCAAGCGCGCAGAACTCGCCCAGCGAGTCCCAGCGCAGGTGGTTCTCTTCCACCAGCTGCTGCACGTGCTTCGGAGCCGAACCGCCGGCACCGGTCTCGAAGAGGCCGCCGCCGTTCATCAGCTTCACGATCGAGAGCATCTTGGCCGAGGTGGCCAGCTCGAGGATCGGGAAGAGGTCGGTCAGGTAGTCGCGCAGCACGTTGCCGGTGATCGCGATGGTGTTCTCGCCCTTGGTGATGGTCTCGAGCGAAGCGATGGTGGCCTCGCGCGGCGCCATGATCTCGAACTTGTCGGCAACGCCCTTCGCCTCGAGGATCGGCTTCACGTAGGCGATCAGCTCGGCATCATGCGCGCGGGAGGCGTCGAGCCAGAAGATCGCGCGGTAGCCGGTCGCCTTCTGGCGGTCGATGGCCAGGTTCACCCAGTCCTCGATCGGCGCCTTGCGGGCCGAGGCCGAACGCCAGATGTCGCCCGCTTCCACGGCATGGCTGTGCAGCACGGTGCCATCGTCGAGGATCATCTTGACGGTGCCCGCCTCGGGGATCTCGAAGGTGGTCGGGTGCGAGCCGTATTCCTCGGCCTTCTGCGCCATCAGGCCGATGTTCTGCACGGTGCCGGCGGTCGCCGGGTTCAGCTTGCCGTTCGCCTTGAAGAACTCGATCGACGCGTCATAGACCGGCGCATAGGAGTTGTCGGGGATCACGCAGTTGGTGTCCGCTTCCTCGCCGTCCGGACCCCAGCCCTTGCCACCGGCGCGGATCAGCGCGGGCATCGAGGCGTCGATGATCACGTCCGACGGCACGTGCAGGTTGGTGATGCCCTTGTCCGAGTTCACCATGTACATCGGCGGGCGCGACGCGGTCACTTCCTCGATCGCGGCGACGATTTCGGCGTTGTCCTTCACGCGGGCCAGCAGGTCGCCCAGGCCCGAGTTCGGGTTCACGCCAAGCGCCTTCAGCTCGGCGCCGAACTTCTCGAACACCGGCTTCAGCCAGGCCTTCACCGCGTGGCCGAAGATGATCGGGTCCGAGACCTTCATCATCGTCGCCTTCATGTGCAGCGAGAAGAGCGTGCCCTCTTCCTTGGTCTTCGCGATCTCGTCTTCCAGGAAGGCGTCGAGCTTCGCCGCGCTCATGTAGGTGGCATCGACCACGGTGCCCGCCGGGTAGGAAACGCCCTCTTTCAGGACTTTCTCGCCCGAGGCGGTGTCCAGCACGATCTTCGCGGTCGCGGCCTTGCCCAGCGTCGCCGAGACCTCGTTCGAGAAGAAGTCACCACCGTCCATCGCGGCGACACGGGTCTTGCTCTCGGCAGTCCACTCGCCCATGCGGTGCGGGTTGTTCTGTGCGAATTTCTTCACCGCGGCGGCGGCGCGGCGGTCCGAGTTGCCCTCGCGCAGCACCGGGTTCACGGCCGACCCCTTGATGCCGTCGTACTTGGCCTGGATCGCCTTCTCCTCATCCGTCGAGGCGGTCTCCGGGTAGTCGGGCAGCGCGTAGCCCTGGCCCTGCAGTTCCTTGATCGCGGCCACCAGCTGCGGCACCGAGGCCGAGATGTTCGGCAGCTTGATGACGTTGGCTTCCGGGGTCTTCACCCACTCGCCGAGCCAGGCCAGGTCGTCCGACTGGCGCTGCGCTTCGGTCAGCGCCTCCGGGAAGGTCGCGAGGATACGGCCCGCGAGCGAGATGTCCTTGGTGCCGACCGACACACCGGCGGCAGCGGCAAAGCTGCGGATGATCGGGAGCAGCGAGGCCGAGGCCAGCTCGGGCGCTTCGTCGACCTTGGTGTAAACGATGTCAGGAGTGTTGTTCTCAGCCATGATGCGATGCCTTTCCTGGGGGTTTCGCCCCCTTTAGCCGTTCTGCATACAAAGGTCTACAGTCGCGGTGCCGCATCGGATCGCCGCACCGCGCCCCCCCTGCCCTAGCGCGGATTTCAAGGGATTTCCACGCCGCGCTAGATGATTGCGCGACCATGCGCCGGTCGCGAGTTTGGCCTGCCGCGAGCCGGGCGCGGACAGGCCCCCGGCCTAGTCCTCTTCCCGCAGGCTCGAGCCCTCCGGCAGCGGCCTCCGGATGTTGCGCTGCATGTCCATGACATAGCCGATGATCGCCGCCACGGCCTCCCAGTGCTCGATGGGGATCTGCTTGTCGATCTCGGCCACGTCGTGCAGCGCCCGCGCCAGCGGCTTGTTCTCGATGATCGGCACCTCGGACTCGCGCGCCAGCTCGCGGATGCGCGCGGCCAAAAGGTCGGCGCCCTTGGCAACGCAGACCGGTGCCATGTCGACGCCGCTCTCGTATTTCAGCGCCACCGCGAAATGCGTCGGGTTGGTCAGCACCACCGTCGCGCGCGGCACCGCCTGCGCCATGCGCTGGCGCGCCCGCTCGCGGCGAAGCTGCATGCGTTTGCCGCGGATCTGCGGGTCGCCCTCGGTGTCCTTGTGCTCGTCCTTGATCTCCTGCAGCGACATGCGCTGCTTGCGCCGGTGCTCGAAACGCTTCCACAGCACGTCGGCCACGGCGATCACCACGAGGATCGACAGCACCACCATCAGCATGCGCGAGGCCGCGCGCCGGGCGAAATCCGTCACCATCTCGGGCAGCAGCCCCTGCACCTGCCACAGCTCGCGCACCCCGTGGTAGGTGATCCAGAGGCCGATCCCGCCGACCACCAGCACCTTCAGCATGCTCTTGCCGAACTCCACCATGGCGGCGAGCGAGTAGATCTTCTTGAACCCCGACATCGGAGAAATCTTCGACAGTTTCGGCCGGATCCGCTCCGCCGCCACCACGATGTCGCCCTGCAGCAGCGCGCCGGCGACCGCCCCCAGCACCATCAGCGCCAGCAGCGGTGCCAGCAGCAGGCCGACCCCGCGCAGCAGGCCCCAGCTCACCCCGCCGATATCGCGCATGCCCTGCACGTCCTCGCCGATGCTCACCTGCCCCGCGGTCTCGAAGACCCCGCGCAGCACCCCGGCAAAGGGCGCCGAGACACCGGGCATGACAAAGGCGGTGATCGCAAAGAGCGAGAGCACGGCGGTGACATTGCCGACCTCCTTGGAGCTCGGCACGTCCCCCTTCTCGCGGGCCTTTCGGAGCTTTCGCTCTGTCGGCTCCTCGGTCTTGTTGTCCTTGTCCTCGCCCTCGGCCATGTCCCGTGCCTCAGAACACCAAGAGGCCGAGCCACTCGGAGAAGCGCTCGGCAAACTCGCGCAGCATCATCGGCGCGGCCATGACCAACACCAGGAGTCCCGAGAAGATCAGCACCGGCCCGGCGACGAAGAACACCGGCAGCGTCGGCATCATCCGCGCGGTCAGGCCCATCGCGAGATTGAGCAGCAGCCCCATGACGAAGAACGGCGCGGCGATCGACAACCCCATGTAGAAGCTCGCGCTCACCGCCTTGACGATTTGCTGTGCGAGATCGCCGGTAAGGATCCGTCCCGGCGGGAAGACATCGTAGCTCATCACCATGGCGCCGATGATCAGGTGGTGCAGGTCGGTGGCAAAGATCACCGCCACCGCCGCCATCATCAACGCGGTCGAGATGAGATCGGCCCCTTCGAAGGAGCCGAGGCTCGGCGAGAAGGCGTTGGCGAGCCCCGATATCGTGCCGATCTGGTAGCCGGCGAACTGCAGCCCCGACAGGAGGATCCGCGCGCTCACACCGATCCACACCCCGAGCGTCAGCTCGATGGCGAGGATGCCGAGGAAGGCGGCGGTATTGTCGAAATCCACCGGCCCCAGCGGTGCCAGAGGGTAGAGCGACAGCGACAGGACCAGAGCCATGGCCAGCCGGTGGCGCACCGGGAAGAGCGCCTCACCGAGACCGGGCATGAACATCAGGATGCCGCCGATCCGGGCAAAGACCAGCGCCACCCCAAGGAACTCGACGGTGATCAGCGCCGAGACGTTCATCTACTTGCCGATGGTCGCGACGGTGCGCAGCGCCGCCTTGCGGTGGATCTCGTTGTGCGACAGCACGGTGGTCATCGGGCTCACCCGCTCCAGCATCGAGCGCACGAAGCTGCGCACCTCGGGGCTGACCAGCAGCGCCGGCCATTCGTCGCGCTCGGCAAACTGCTGGATCTCGCGCCGGGTCTGCAGCACGAAATCCTGCACCCGCTGCGGCGACATGACGAAGTTGCGCTCGTCGCCGCTGACCCGCAGCGCCTCGAGGAATTCCTTCTCCCAGGCCGCACCCATGGTGATCACGGAAATGAAGCCCGAGCCGTCCATCATCGACTTGCAGATCTGGTTGGAAAGGCGGCGGCGCACCTGCTCGGTGATCTGCGTGACGTTCGAGGTGCTGCGCTTGGCCTCGGCGATGGCCTCGATGATCAGCGGCAGGTTTCGCACCGAAACCCGCTCCGCCAGCAGCCCCTGCAGCACCTGCTGGATCAGCACCATCGGCGCGTTGCCGGGGATCTCCTTGGCCAGCTTCTGGTACTCGCGATCGAGCCCCTCGATCAGATCCTGCGTGGCGCCATAGGTCATCAGCTCGGGCAGGTGTTCCTTCACCACCTCGGTCAGATGGGTGATGATCACGCTTTCCGGGTCGACCACGGTCAGCCCCATGCCCTCGGCGATCTTGGCGGTCTCGGGATCGACCCAGAGCGCATCGAGGCCGAAGGTCGGATCCTTGCCCTTTTCGCCGCGCAGCCCGCAGTCGCCGGGGTTGACCACCATCATGCCGGTCGGGCGCACCTCGCCGCGGGCCACCTCGACCCCCTGCACCATGAGCGCGTAGCTCTGCGAGGGCAGCATCGGCTCATCCTTGATCCGCACCGTCGGCAGCACGAAGCCGAACTCCCGCGCAAACAGCCCGCGCAGGCTCTTGATCTTGCCCGCCAGCGCCGCGTCGGGGCTGGAGATCAGCGGCACCAGCGCCTGCCCCAGGTCGAGCCGCAGCGTGTCGAGCTTCAGCGTCTCCTTGATGCTGTCCTCGGCGGGTGCCGCCTCGGCCTTCTGCCGCTGCGCCTCCTCGCGGGCGGCACTGCGGGTGGCCTCCTCGGCGCCGCGCTGCACGGTGATCCCGAGGAAGATCATCAGCCCCGCAAGCGCGGCAAAGACCAGCGACGGAAAGCCCGGCAGCAGCCCGATGGCAAAAAGCAGCGCCGCGGCCATGAACAGTGCCTTGGGGAATTTCGAGAGCTGGCCAAGCACCGCCTCGTTGGCCGCGCCCTCGGTGCCGCCCTTGGTCACGATGAGACCCGCCGCCAGCGAGACCACCAATGCCGGAATCTGCGACACCAGCCCGTCGCCGATGGTCAGCACGGTGTAGAAGTTGGCCGCCTCCGACAGCGACAGCCCGTGCTGCGCAACGCCGATCAGCATGCCGCCGATGACGTTGATCAGCGTGATGATGATCCCCGCCACCGCGTCGCCGCGGACGAATTTGCTGGCACCGTCCATCGCCCCGAAGAAACCGCTCTCATCCTCCAGCTCCTTGCGGCGCGAGCGGGCCTGTTCCTCGTCGATCAACCCGGCGCCAAGATCGGCGTCGATGGCCATCTGCTTGCCGGGCATCGAATCCAGCGAGAAGCGGGCCGAGACCTCGGCGATCCGGGTCGAACCCTTGGTGATCACCACGAAGTTGATCACCACGAGGATGGCAAAGATCACGATGCCGATGATGAAGTTGCCGCCGACGATGAAACGCGAGAAGCCCTCGATCACCCCGCCCGCGGCGCTGGGACCGGTGTGCCCCTCCGACAGGATCAGCCGGGTCGAGGCGACGTTGAGCGACAGCCGCAGCATGGTGACCATCAGCAGCAGCGAGGGGAAGGAGTTGAACTCCAGCGGCTTGGGGATCCAGAGCGCCACCATCAGGATCAGCACCGAGACCGAAAGCGACACCGCGAGGCCGAGATCGAGGATCACCGGCGGCAGCGGCACGAAGAGCATGCCGAGGATCAGCGTCACGCCGATGGCGAAGGCGACGTCGCGGTTGGCCAACCCCCGGGCCTTCAGGCTGGGGCGTTTGCGCGATGCGGTGAAGGGATCGGTCAGGGCCATCAGAACATCTTTCGGAAGGCGGGCAGGACGGGTTGCATCACCTCGCGCCCGTAGAGACTGCGCGCGCCCTCGTCGGCGGCGCCGCTGCGCGTGGTCAGCCAGCTGGTCCAGAAATGCCCCTCGGGCAGCGGCTCGGCGGCGACCATGGCGACCGGCGCAGTGATCCCGCCCCCGGCCCCCGCCGCCAGCGTGCGGAAGATATCCAGCCGATCATTGGCGATGGCGACGTTCTGCTTCAGCCGCCCGAGATAGGCCTGCTGGTGCTCCGGCGTCGCCGAATGGTAGCGCCCCGCCGCCTCGACCCAGTCGCCGGTCTGCTCGTAGAGCCCCACCAGCAGCCGCGCCGCATAATCGACGTTGCGCGCCGGGTCGAAGCCATGCTCGAGCGAGATGAAGGCATCGGGATGCCAGCGCAGGTTCACCTGCATGCAGCCCACGTCGACCGAGGCCACCCCATCCGCCTGCCGCGCCCGCACCCAGCTCGCGGCGGTCTCAGGATTGGTGAAATAGCGCCCGTCGCCCTCGGCGTTGGCGGTCCAGGGCCAGATGGTCAGCTCGCCCTCGTGCATCATGCCCGATTCCTGCAGGCCGATGCCCAGCAGGAGGTTGCCCGGGATCTGATGGCGCAGCTGCGCGCGCAGGATCTCGCGGATGCAGACGCCCGAGGGGGCTGCCTGCGCCGGCAGCGCCGGACCCGGCTCCACCGCGCGCGCGGCCGGCCGGTAGAAATCGCTCCAGTCGGCCTGCGCCCCCTGCCCCGTCATCAGCAGCAGCGCCACCAGCATCACCGCGAGCCCCCGCATCAGAAGCCCCCGCTGATGATCAGGTCAAACGCCGTGTCCGACAGCTTCTTGACCATGGCATACATGAACGGAAGGAACGCCAGCAGCCCGAGGAAGATCGCCACGATCTTCGGCACGAAGGTCAGCGTCATCTCCTGGATCTGCGTCAGCGCCTGGAAGAAGGCGACCACGAGCCCGATCACCAGCGCGATCCCCATGATCGGGCCGGATGCGTAGAGCACGGTCAGGAAGGCCTCCGACAGGATCGTATGCGTATCGGCTTCGGTCACCCCGCCCCCACTCGCCGGATCAGACCGGCATGCGCATGATTTCCTGGTAGGCCTCGACCAGCTTGTCGCGCACCGCCACCGCGGTGTTCACCGTGGTTTCCAGCTCGAGCGTGGCCAGCACCACCTGCTGCGTGTCGACATCTCCGCGCATGCCGTTCTGCGCGACCGCCTCGGCCTCGCGGATGGTCTGCACCGTGTCGGCGCCCGCCTTGGTGATCATCTCGGCGAAGCTGGGTCGCTCGGCCTGCTCCGGCGCGATCGCCGGCATCTTCTCGGCCACCATGTCGCGCGACGCGCGATAGGCGCCGCTGGCCGAATTCAGCGAAAGGAGCGAGGAAGGTCCCGCCATACGTCAAAGTCCTATTTCAGCAGGTCGAGAAGCTGCGTGCGCATGGTGCGCCCGGTCTCGAACATGTTCAGGTTGGCCTGGTAGCTGCGCGAGGCCTCGCGCATGTTGGCCAGCTCGAGGATGGTCTTCACGTTCGACACCTTCACGAAGCCGTCCTGGTCGGCGGCCGGATGTGCTGGGTCGAAGCGCAATTCGAAATCGGCATCGTCGCGGGTCACGTCCGAGACCCCGACCATGGAGGCGCCGGTCTCCCGGTCCACCAGCTCCTCGAAGGAGATCACCTTGCGCCGATAGGGCTCGCCGCCCTCGGTGTTGCCGGTGGAGCTGGCGTTGGCGACGTTTTCCGACACGACCTTCAGGCGCTCGCCCTGGGCGCGCATGCCGCTCGCGGCGACGTTCAGGATGGATTTCAGCGGATCCATGGTGCGCTCCCTCAGCGAATGCCGGTGACCGCGACGGTCAGCAGGCTGTGGCCCTTGCGATACAGTTCGGCCGCCAGGCGGTAGCTGCCCGCCACCTCCGCGGCCTTGATGGTCTGCTGCTCGACCGACACGGTGTTGCCGTCGAGGCTGGCCTCCCAGGCGGTCTCGTCGCGCTCGATTCGCACGCCGTCGGGCGTGGTATTGCCGCTCTGGATGTGCTGCGCGTCGGTCACCGCAAGGCCGCTCATCTCGCGCGCACCGTCCAGCGCCTGGGCAAAATCGTTCACCTCGCGCGCCTTGTAATTGGGCGTATCCGCGTTGGCGATGTTCTCGGAAATCACACTCTGCCGCGCTCCGAGCCACGTCATGCGCTCGGAGGCCAACTGGAAAAAGGACATACCATCAAGTTTCATGAAGAGTTCCCTTTCGGCTTAAACAAGGATAGCATGAATAAAACGGACACATCAATGGATAGTGACCATGCACACCGCGTTTTCGGAGCTTTCAAGTCTTACACGGACCATTGAAAGGTCAAGCATAACCGGCGAGGTGAAATCCGCGCTCGGGCTGGTCCTGACGGTCTCGGGCCTCGAGCGCGCGGTCGGCATCGGCGCGCATTGCCTCGTGCAGGGCCGCGAGGGACCGGTTCTCGCGGAAGTTGTGGGGATCGACGAAAGCGGCACGCGCCTCCTTCCCTTCGGCAGCTGGGACGGGGTGCGCACCGGCGATCCGGTGCAGGTCAGCCACAGCGCCAACGAAATCCGCCCCGACGACGCCTGGATCGGCCGGGTGGTGAACGCGCTTGGCCAGCCGCTCGACGGCAAGGGCCGCCTGCCCGAGGGCAACAGGCCGCGCAAGATCCGCGCCGCGCCCCCGCCCGCCTTCGAGCGCCGCCGCGTTGGCGAGCGGCTCAACACCAAGGTCAAGGTGATGGACGTCTTCACCCCGCTCTGCCGCGGCCAGCGCATGGGGGTCTTCGCCGGCTCCGGCGTCGGCAAGTCGACAATGATGGCCATGCTCGCGCGCGGCGCGCAGGCCGATGTGATCGTTGTCGGCCTCGTCGGCGAGCGGGGCCGCGAGGTGCAGGACTTCCTTCAGGAAGACCTCGGCGAGGAAGGCATGGCGCGCTCGGTGGTCGTCGTCTCCACCGGCGACGAGCCGCCGCTGATGCGCCGCCAGGCCGCCTGGACCGCCACCGCCGTGGCCGAGCATTTCCGCGACCAGGGCAAGCAGGTCCTGCTGCTGCTCGACAGCGTCACCCGCTTCGCCATGGCGCAGCGCGAGATCGGCCTTGCCGGGGGCGAGCCGCCCACCGCCAAGGGCTACCCGCCCACCACCTTCGCCGAGCTGCCGCGGATGATGGAACGCGCCGGCCCCGGCTCGGGCGCAGCCGGCGACATCACCGCGCTCTACACTGTGCTGGTCGATGGCGGCGACATGGAGGACCCGATCGCCGACGCGGTGCGCGGCATCATGGACGGGCACATCGTGCTCGACCGCAAGATCGCCGAGCAGGGCCGCTTCCCGGCGGTGAACCTGCTGCGCTCGATCTCGCGGATGCTGCCCGACTGCCACCACCCGGACGAATACGCGATCTACAAGGCCGCCCGCCGCGCCGCCGCGCGCTACGCCGACATGGAAGAGCTGATCCGCATCGGAGCCTACCGCCGTGGCAGCGACCCCGAGGTCGATTCCGCCATCGACCTCGCCGAGCCCCTCGACAAGCTGCTCAGCCAGGGCAAGCGCGAGGCCATGGACGCCTCCGAGACCTTCGCCCGGCTGCACGGCGCCCTCTCCGACGCGGACATCGTTGTCGAAGCGCCCTGAGCTCGCCTTCTTCTCACCCAAGGCCGGGCCGCCCCGATCGGGCGGCCCGCTCTGCCTGCCCCGCGCCGTTTTGACCCGGACGCAAAGGCATTCCCGCGCGCCCGCATCGGGATTCCTGGGCCTATTTCATAAGATCTTTGCAGAAGCGTCGCCTTAATCTTTCCTTAACTAAATCGTTGAAAAAGCGAACATCCGCCGACCCAATTTCCCGGAATTGATGTGCATTCGGATATACCCTTACTCTCTGGGTTGACTCGTGATTAAAGCTGGATAAACAAGCCGAATATGACCAATTCGTGTCCTGGGACGCGGTCAAGGCCACCCAGAGTGGCCAAGAGCGCAGATTGTCGCCGTTCAAGTGTCCAGACGGGCCGGACTGTGTCGCATAACAGTGAAGAGTTCTTGGGGTTAACCAGTGTTTGACGCAGCATTTTATTCCGCAGAAGCCGGGTTTCTCGGCGAGCAGCGCCGTCTCTACCGCAAAAAGGCGCAAGGCATTTATCGCCAATTCGCCAAGCCGATTTTGGACACAGTTCTCGCCCTCGCGCTCCTGCCCCTTCTTGCCCCGGTGATCGCGATCCTGTGGCTGTTGGTCCGCCTCGAAGGCGGACCCGGCTTCTTCGGCCACCGCCGGATCGGCAAGAACGGCAGGGTCTTCCGCTGCTGGAAGATCCGCACCATGGTGCCCAACGCCGAGCAGAAGTTGCAGCAGTATCTCGCCAGCAACCCTGCCGCCCGCGCCGAATGGGCCCGCGACCACAAGCTGACCAACGATCCGCGCATCACCCGCCTCGGCCGTTTCCTGCGCGAGACCAGCCTCGACGAGCTGCCGCAGATCTGGAACGTGCTGACCGGCGAGATGAGCTTCGTCGGCCCCCGCCCGGTGGTCCGCGCCGAGATGACCAAATACGGCATGCACCGCACCGCCTACCTGCTGATGAAGCCGGGGATCACCGGGCTGTGGCAGGTCTCGGGCCGCAACGACGTCACCTACGACGAGCGCGTCGAGATGGATGTACGCTACCTCTGCGAGCAGTCCTTCGCCACCGACAGCCGGCTGCTGCTGCTCACCGCGAAGACCGTGCTGGACCGTACCGGCCGCTGAGCGACCCCGATCCCACCACCGACGAAGAGACACCCCGGCCCCAAGGTCCGGGGTGTCTTCGCATCTGCGCCCGGCGATTGCGCGCGACCCGGCGCTCCGGCAGAGTGCCGCGCAACACTCTCAAGACGAAAGACCCGCGCATGAGCCGCCAGACCGCCGCCCTCCCCCCTCCTGCCCCGGGCCGCTGGTCCATGCTGGCGCTGATCTGCCTCGGCGTCGTCGGCGTGCTCTGTACCTGGTTCTCGGCCACCGCGATCATCCCCGAGCTGGTCACCGACTGGCAGCTCAGCTCCACGCAGGCCGCCTGGCTGACCAATGCCGTGCAGCTCGGCTTCGTGGTCGGCGCCGTCGGCTCGAGCCTCGTCAACCTGCCCGACATCCTGCCGATGAGGCGGCTGATGACCGCCGCCGCGGTGATCGCCGCACTCGCCAATGCCAGCCTGCTGATCTCCGGCCCGACCACGGCGATCCTCGCCCGTTTCGTCACCGGCATCGCGCTGGCCGGGGTTTACCCGCCGGCACTCAAGCTCATGTCCACCTGGTTCTCGCGCGGCCGCGGCCTGGCCCTCGGCTTCCTGATCGGCGCGCTGACCCTCGGCTCGTCGATGCCCCACCTCATCCGCGCCCTGACCACCGGCATCAACTGGCAGGCCGTGGTCTGGGGCACCTCCGCCGCCGCCCTCGCCTCGGCCATCCTGTTCGCGGGTACCTTGCGCGAAGGCCCCTACGGGTTCGGCCGCGCCGCCTTCGACCCGCGCCAGTCGATCGCGGTCTTCAAGAGCCGCCCGCTGATGCTCGCCAACCTCGGCTATTTCGGCCACATGTGGGAGCTTTACGCCATGTGGGCCTGGTTCCTCGCCTTCGCCACCGCGGCGCAGGACAGCGGCCTCGCGCCCTTCCCCTTCGGCACTGCCTCGATGCTGAGCTTCGTGGTGGTCGCCAGCGGCGTCATCGGCTGCCTGCTCGGCGGTTGGCTGTCGGACCGCATCGGCCGCTGCCTGACCTGTGCCGGGATGATGATCGTCTCCGGCGCCTGTGCTGCGCTTATCGGCTTTGCCTTCGAGGGCCCGACCCTGCTGCTCGCCGTTCTCGCGCTTATCTGGGGCATCAGCGTGATCGGCGACAGCGCGCAGTTTTCCGCCGCGGTCACCGAGCTTTCCGAGCCGCATTTTGTCGGCACCGCCCTCGCGCTGCAGCTCGGCATCGGCTTCGCCCTGACCGTCGTGGCGATCTGGCTGCTGCCGATCTTCGCAAGCCTGATCGGCGGCTGGCACTGGGCCTTCTTGATGCTGCTGCCCGGCCCGGTGATCGGCGCCCTCTCCATGCTCGCCCTGCGCCGCGATCCGGCCGCGGCTCGGCTCGCCCACGGCGCACGCTGAGCGCCTATTCCGACCCGGCGTCCTCGGCGAGACCGTCGAAGGCGCCGGGAGACAGCTCCTCCCAAAAGGCGACGATGGCCTCGGCGTTCAGCGCCGACATCCAGCCATGCCGTTCGAAATCATCCCGTGCCGCGCCCGAGAGCCGGCCAATGAACAGCAGCTTGTCTGCGTCCCGCTGGGTCGGCTTGCGGCTCGCGGCAAGATCCCTAATCCGCTCCAAACGCCGCGCCCGCAGTGTTGACGGTTTGGCAGGGTTTCGCCGCGAAACCTCCGGCGCCTTCACCGGCTCGCCCCGGGCGAAATCCTCGCGCAGCGCCTTGGTCAGGTAGCCGACGGTGTTCTTCACCCCCTCTTGGCCTTCGACATACTCCAGTTTCTCGGCGACGTATTCCTCGCCATGCTCTGCCAGCCACTGCCGCGCAAGCCGGTCCGAGACGCCAAGCTCGCGCAACCGCCCGTAAAGCTCGGAATTGCGCAGTCCCTCGCCATCATCGAGATCGAGGATCGCCAGCTGCGGGTTCTCGGAGATCAGGAAGCGGATCTCGGTCACCGTCCGTCCCATCTTGCGGGTCTCCGGCGTCAGGATGATGTTCGAGGTCTTGTTCACCTCGGCCACCGCGGGCTTGATGATCTTGGCGTTGAGCTGCTTGTAGACCTCGTAATAGGGGCTGTCCGCGACGCCCATCAGCCGCCGGAACAGGTCAAGCGACCACCAGCCGGTCGACCCGGTGCGCACGAAGCGGTAGCAGTTCTCGTAGAGTGCAAGCGCGTGGCCCGAGGTGAAACGCCGCTGGATGTTGAGATTGATCAGGGCAAAAACCTTAGGGTCGTGCAGTTTCTCGGCCAACGCCGGCGAGTAGGCATATTCGCAAATGCCCCCCTTGAGCTTGGCGTAGCTGAGCAGCGAGCTAACGCCCCACTCCTGCTGGCCCTTCTCGTCGAGCATGTCCCATTCAGCCACGGTCTCTGCAAGGCCGCGCAGAGACTGTTTCAGGGTCTCCATGTCGTTCGAATTGTAGCCGATCATTAGGCTCAGCGTCCGCGCATCGATCTGGTGCCGGGACTGCGAGGTGAGCGTGTCATAGGCGTTGAGCAGCAGCACGTTCGACAGTTTGCGCTGCAGCAGCGTGAGCTTGCCCGAGACATGGATCGCCGCCACGTGCTTCTTCACTGCACCGCGGCGCAGGGGGCCGCTCAGCCGGTCGCGCGGGATATCGTCCATTCTGCTCTCGCTTTCCCGGGGTCTTGCCCCACTTGCCGGTCCTCATGCGTCCCGGCCTTATGGAAACGACTCTGCAAAGCGAGTCGCCGCGGCCGGGTTGTCCATATGATCCGCGAAAAGGTATCCGTAAGCAAGAACTTCGCTGGCACCTCAAGGCACCTCCGGCCCCGTCCTGCACATGGGTACCTAAGTTTCTCGGGGTACCCGGAAAGGTATCCATTTCCGGGATACCGACTCACCAGCGCTGCGCCCGTCGAGTCCGATTCGTTGCGCCTAGACCCTAATCCGACGAAAACAGGCTCTAACGCGCCGTCTTTCCTGGGCTGCCCCGAGAATCGGAGCCCTTGATCCCGCAAACGGGTGCCTTCAGCCCCGTATCGAGGCACCCTTCCGCCCGGAAGCAGGCACCCATACCGCGGTATCCATGCGAATTTATTGGGTTTTTATTAACCTAAAGATCTTAAAAGGACTCAAAGAAACTCAAACAAACCGGCTGTCTGCGTGGTATCTTCCATATTTAGAGAGGGATAAGCGCCCCGACGCTTCCACTCTGCCCCCAGCATGTGCCATAGTTCTGAGGATATCGCGGCGAACAGCGAACATGGTGAGGCGACATGGCACATAAACCCGGCACTCCGCCGAAGGCAGACCTTCCCCCCTACTTCAACATCGACCCGGCCGAGGCGGCCGCCAAGCTGGCCGATCCGATCGACACGGCACGCTTCGCAAAGGCGGCGTCCTTCGCAATGCGCGGCCGCGATGATCTCGCCCGCCGCGGCTATGCGCCCGACGGCGCCAAGCGGTTGCGGCGCTTCTCGACCTGGGAGGTTTGCCGCTACCTGATCCCGGTGAACCCCGCCCACTTGCGCCGCGTGCTGCGGCAGAACCCCGACCTGCCTCAGGGCGAAGGCGAGGGAGGGTCGAAGTGGTTCACCCTCGAAGAGGTCCTGCGCCTGCGCGACCATTTCGCCGAGGAAGGCGCCAAGGACCGCGAGTACCGCGCCTGGCGCCCCGAGGGTCTGCCGGCCAAGGTTGTCGCCGTGGCCAACTTCAAGGGCGGCGTCGGCAAGACCTCGACCTGCGCGCATCTGGCGATGTCGGCCGCGCTCGATGGCTACAAGGTGCTGGTGATCGACCTCGACAGCCAGGGCTCGATGACCTCGATCATGGGCGGCAAGGTCGAGGACGAATGGCAGACTGTCTTCCCGATGCTGGCGCGCGACTACGCGCGTCACCTGCAACAAGAAAACAAGGTCCGCGAGGCGGCCGGGCAGAAACCTTTCCAATTCGATGAGACACTGACCGCCGCGTTAGAGGTTTCGCCACGAAACCTCGTGCAGAAGACCCACTGGCCCAACATCGATCTCATCGGCGCGCAGCTCAATCTTTATTGGGCCGAGTTCCAGGTGCCGGTCTGGCGCATGCAGATGCTGAGCTGGCCGCTCTGGGACGCGTTGACCAATGCGCTAGAAGAGGGGGGGGATGCTGGATGACTATGACATCATCCTGCTCGATACCCCGCCGGCGCTTGGCTACCTGACGATCAATGCGCTGTCGGCGGCCGACATCCTGCTGGTGCCGCTGGGGGCGTCCTTCCTCGAGTTCGACTCGACCGGGCGGTTCTTCGACATGATCTACTCGACCTTCGCCTCGATCGAGGAAGGGGAGAACCGGGTGCGGCGGGCGGACGGCTTGCCGGAGATGCGGTTCGAGTGGGATGCGGTTCGCGCGCTGGTGACGCGGTTCGACGCGGCGCAGCAGACCGATCTGGCGAATGTCATCCAAGCCTATTTCGGCGACTTCATGACTACCTACCGGCAGGAGCTGACGGCGATGGTCGGGCAGGCAGGGGAGCAGGTCTCGGGGATTTACGAGACCGATTACCGGGACTTCAATCGCGACACCTACGTGCGCGGGCGCGAGACCTTCGACCGGACCTGGGCGGAGGTGAAGGAGGTGATCCTCGGGACATGGTGGCGCGACGCGCAGATGGAGCAGGCTGAGAGGGAGGCCGTCTGATGGCAAAGAGACGCAAGCTGGAGGCGCCCTCGGCGGAGGACCTGACCCGATACGAGGAGGAATTCCACCGGGAGAGCTCGTCACGGGGGCTCATGTCGGCGCCGATCGCGCAGGTGGCGGCCGAGGCGGCGACGCTGCATGACCCGCGGCCGGCGGAGCAGCGCGCCGAGGCGGCGAAGGACAAGGCCGATGCCGAGCGGCTGCGCGACGCCGAGGGGCGCGGGCTGGTCATGCTCGAGCTGGCCGTGGACGACATCAACGCCGATGCACTGGTGCGCGACCGGGTGGTGCTGGACGCCGAGGAGATGGAGGAGCTGAAGGCCTCGATCGCCAAGGGCGGGCTGCGGCTGCCGATCGAGGTGTTCCCGACGCCGGGAGACGGGCAGGGGTTCGGCTACGGGCTGCTCTCTGGGTACCGGCGGTTGAAGGCCTTCCGCGATCTCTACGCACTGACCAAGGACAGTCGTTACCAAAAGATTAAGGCGGTGATCCGCGATCCCGAGGCCATGGGTGGCACCTTTGCCGCGATGATCGAGGAGAACGAGATCCGCGCCTCGCTGAGCCATTACGAACGCGGGCGTATCGCGGTGATCGCGGCGCAGCAGGGCGCCTTCGTCAATGCCGAGGAGGCGGTGAACGCGCTGTTCCCGCTGGCGTCGAAGGCCAAGCGGTCGAAGATCCGCTCCTTTGCGCTGATCTTCGAGGAGCTGGGGGACATGCTGACCTTCCCCGACCTGCTCAAGGAAAAGGATGGGCTGCGCATCGCCGCGGCGCTGCGCGATGGCGCCGAGGTGCGGCTGCGCGAGGCGCTGGCCGAGCGGGTGCCGGAGACGGCCGCAGAAGAGGCAGAGCTGATCGCGGCGGCGCTCGACGGGGTCGACGTGACATCCGACCCGAAGAAGGGCGGGCGGCCGAAGAAGGCCGCGGCGCCCGCCAAGGCACTGTCCTCGGGGTTGACGGTGCAGCTCGGCGAGGATGCGCAGGGCTGGGTGATCCGGGTGCGGGGCAAGCGCGTCGGGCGCGAGCTGATGGAGGCGGCCATGCTGGAGCTGGAGCGACTTCTGGACGCGCCGTAGTGAATTAAATAAATATTATCAATGAGTTGGTAGTGAATATGGCGCGCCTTGGGGGCAAGGCGCGCCATATTCATGTGGCTCGGGGCGATCGGGGAGTGCTCAGGCCTCCTGCGAAATCTCCGGGGCCTCGCCCAGGAACTCCGACACATCGAGGCCGCGGCGCTTGGCACTCTGGCGGACCGCCTCGCGCAGCTTCTCGGAGCGTTTCAGCAGGCGCTTGAAGCGGCTCTCGTCGAGGCGCAGCAGGGTCGAGGGGGCGATGGCGCGGACCTCGGAGCGGCGGCGTTTGGGCATGAGCAGCGCAAGCTGGCCGCACATCTCGCCGCGCCCGAGGCGGATGCTCTGTCCGCCGACCTGCTGCTCGAGCGCGCCGGAGGCGATGAACCACACGGCACGGGCGCTGCTGTCGCGGCGGATGATGATATCACCGGGCGCGGCATAGCGGGTGCGCAGGGCGCGGGCGAGGGGGCGGATCTCCTTCTCCTCGAGATCGGCGAAGAGCGGGAACTGGCGGACCAGCTCGGCGCGCTGAACCGACAGATCGAGCGCCGGGCGCTCCTCGGCCATGGCACGGCGTCGGGCGAGGTCCTGCTTGAGCGCGGTGTAGAGCTCGGCGCCGATCAGACCATCGTCGTGCATCGTGTCGTATTCGCCCTCTTCGAGCCGCAGCGCGGTGCGGCGGATGAAGCGGCGTTCGAGCTCCTCGGCGTAGCCGGGATATTGAAGGCGCAGGCCCTCGAGCGAGGTTTCGATGGCCTCGCGGCGGCGCGAGAGCAGCTCGCGCAGCAGGTCGGCGACGCGGCGGCCATGGATGCGGCGGATGCGGCCGTCGATGAACCCCTCGAGGTCGCGCAGGATCTGCCGCTGCGAGAGCAGCAGGTCGAAGCGGTCGGCGGTCATGCGCGCCAGGGGCCCAGAGACGCGCAGCCGGTTGTGGGCGAAGAGCGCCGTGCGGAAGGGCATGCCGTAGCGGGCGCTGGCGCGGGCAGCGCGCTGGTAGCCGGTCCGGCCGTCACTGCGCGCGCCTTCGATCAGCTGGTCGCAATCCGACAGGGCCTTTTGCGCAAGGCGCAGCGACAGGGTGCGCTCGCGGATACGCGCGGTGGTGGCGTCGCGCTCGGCCCCGGCAAGCGCGATGAGCCCGAGGGTGATGCGGTCGCGGTCGAGGATCTCGTCGCCTTCCTCGGCGGCCTTGACCGCCTTGTTGAGGCGGGTGCCGAAGCGCTTGGCCTCGGAGCGGACGATCTCGCGGTCGAGCCCGTAGGTGTCGGTGGTGGTGGAGACCTGCTCGCGCACGGACTGCAGCGCCACGGCGACCACCTGGTTGGAGAGCGCCTGGTCGAGCGGGGCGAGCTTGTCGAGACCAAGCTTCTTGATCACCCAGGTGAGCGTGGTGCCCTGCACCAGAAGGGTGAAGAGGGTGAAGCCGGTGGCAAGGATGCCGACCACGCGCTTGACCTCGATCGGCACGCGGAAGCTCTCGGTCACTGCAAGGGCCAGCGCGAGGGTCAGCGCGCCGCGCAGCCCGCCCCAAAGGATGGCGACGCGGTAGGGGCGTTCGATCTTCGGCGAGAGGCGCAGCACGCGCAGGATCGGCAGCAGGCCGGAGAGGATCGCGCCGCGGGCGGCGATGGCGGCGGCGACCACCACGAGGATCAGCAGGAAGTCACGGAAGTTCGTGTCCTCGAGCAGCCGCGGAATCAAGAGCGCGGCGAGGATGAAGATCAGCGCCCCGGCCCAATGCGCGAGGATGTCCCAGACGTCCTTGAGGTTGGCCCAGGCGGTGGGCGGGATCTTTCCGGGGCCGACGAGGTTGAGCGTGAGACCCGAGACCACCACGGCGATGACGCCGGAGGCGCCGAAGATCTGTTCAGAGCCGATATAGGCAAGATAGGGCAGGGCGATGGAGACCGAGAGCTGGGCCTTCTCGTAGCGTTCGAGCAGGGCCATGGCGCCGATGGCACCCTGCGCCGCCAGCCAGCCGGCCAGCGCACCGCCGCCGAGCAGCATCGGGAATTGCGTGAGCGCGCCGAGCGGCGTGGGGTTCGGCACGCCCTCCATCACGAAGCCCATGAAGAGGCCGAAGAGCGCGATGGCGGCGGCGTCGTTGAGCAGGCTCTCGCCCTCGATGATGCGCACCAGCCGGCGTGGCGCGGCGATGGAGCGGAAGATGCCGACCACCGCCGAGGGGTCGGTTGTCGAGACGATCGCGCCGACGAGGAAGCAGGCCATGAGCGGCAGCGAGCTGGTCCACGACAGGGCCAGGCCGACGAAGAGCGTGGCGGCGACCACCGCGACGATGGCCAGTACCAGGATCGGCACCCAGTCGTCGAGCATCCGCCTCAGATTCATGCCGAGCGTTGCCTGGAACAGCAGCGTCGGCAGGAAGACATAGAGGAAGACGTTGGACCTTATGGGGAAGTTGATGATCGCCGCGGCCACGGGATTGAGCGCATCGGTGATGTTGGTACGCAAGAGGAAGATCGCCGCGGCGCCGATGAAAGTGCCGAGTAGCGCGAGGATCGCGCTGTAGGGCAGGCGGAGACGGGCCGCCAGCGGTTCGGCCGCGGCGATGACGAGAAAGAGTGACGCGATGACCGCGGTGACGAGAATGACATCCATGGCTCCAGATAAACCGCAAATGACGTCGGGAGAACGGCAGTTGGTCAAATTTTTTCGTGCTTTGCGTTACATCGCCGATGCGGGGCGCTGGGGTGGGGATGAATTGCGCAGCGTGGAGGGCTTGAGCCTTGAGATGTGGGGGCGCCCGCGCTATCAGCCTCGGCAATGACGGGAGGGCGGTTCCCCATGCGAAGGAGACACTCGATGACCCTGGATCGGAGACATTTCATCACGGCGGGTGCGGCCCTTGCGCTGTCGCCGCTGTTGCCGCGCGGCGCGCGGGCTGCCTTCAGCCCGACGCCCGCCGAATGGCGGCACTTCGAGGTGACCACCCGGCTCGCGATCCCGGCCGGCGGCAAGCCGGTGCAGGCCTGGATCCCGGTGCCCTCGGTGAACGAGGCGGAGTGGATGCAGGCCGAGGCGCCGAGCTTCTCGGGCAATGCCGACAGCGCCGAGCTGGTGACCGATGCCGAGAGCGGCGCGCAGTTCGTCCACGCGGTCTGGACCGGCGGCCAGGAGAGCGCAGAGATGGAGATCGCCGCCGAGGTGTCGACCCGCGACCGCGCCATCGACCTTGGCGCACCGGGGCAGGGGGCGACCCTCTCGGACGCGGACCGCGCGCTCTACACGGCGCCGACGCGGCTCATCCCGACGGACGGCATCGTCAAGGCGACCGCCGACATGATCACCGCCGAGATGGACAGCGACCTCGACAAGGCGCGGGCGATCTACGAGTGGGTGGTCGAGAGCACCGAGCGCAACCCCGAGACCCGCGGCTGCGGCATCGGGGACGTCGCCGCGATGCTGGAAATGGGCGATCTGACCGGCAAATGCGCCGACCTCAACGCGCTCTATGTCGGGCTCGCCCGGGCCGCCGGCCTGCCGGCGCGCGATGTCTACGGTCTGCGCGTGGCGCCCTCGGCCTTTGGCTACAAGAGCCTCGGCGCAGGCTCGTCCGATGTCAGCAAGGCGCAGCACTGCCGCGCCGAGGTCTTCCTGTCCGACTACGGTTGGGTTCCGGTCGATCCGGCAGACGTGCGCAAGGTGATGCTCGAGGAGCCGCCGAAGAACCTCGCGCTCGACGATCCCAAGGTGCGCGCGGTCCGCGCGGCGCTCTTCGGCGCTTGGGAAGGCAACTGGGTCGGCCTCAACTTCGCGCATGATGTGGCGCTGCCGGGCTCGGCGCGCGACGAAGTGGGCTTCCTGATGTACCCGCAGGCCGAGATCGACGGCGTCGAGCAGGACGAACTCGACCCGGGCAGTTTCTCCTATTCGATCACCGCGACCGAACTGGGCGCCTGAGCCGAGCCCTGACGCGCGCGCCCTGGTCGGCGCGCGCGATCTCCGACACGACACCCGAAACCACCCCAGGCGCGGTTTTCGGGGCGCGGGTTGCCTGACCTTGTGTCAGGTTCCGCATTGTCCCTTGGCACTGCAATCCTTTGCTTTTACCTCACCCCCCATGAAGTTCCTGTTCAAACGCCGCAAGCCGCCCGCGCCCGTCTTTGATGCCCCGTTCCGCCCGGCCGACAGATGTATCGTCATCGGTGACGTGCACGGCTGCGACGCGCTGCTCGCCAAGCTGCTGGGCCGCCTCGAGGGGCGCTCGTCGCCGGAGACCAAGCTGGTGCTGGTGGGGGATTACGTCGACCGGGGCGACGAGAGCGCTGCGGTGCTGCGCCGCCTGCAGCAGATGCAGGCGCGGCTCGGGACCGAGCAGGTGATCTGCCTGCGCGGCAACCACGACCAGATGATGCTGGACTTCCTCGACGATCCCAAGACCGCGGGCGCGCGTTGGTTCAAGTACGGCGGGCTGCAGACGCTGGCGAGCTACGGCCTGGCCGGGGTGGCGCATACGGCGCCCGACGAGGAGTGGATCAAGCTGCGGGATCGCCTGCGCGCGGCGATGGGCCCGGAGATCGAGACCTGGCTGCGCGGGCTGCCGCTGAGCTGGCAGACCGGCAATGTCTTCATCTGCCATGCCGGCGCCGACCCGCTGCGCCCGCTCGAGGCGCAGAGTTCCCGGGACCTGATCTGGGGGCCGCCCGGTTTCGAGACCACGGCGCGGACGGATGGCGTCTGGGTGGTGCATGGACACACCATCACCGACCACGCGCGGCCGAACGCGGGGCGCGTGCCGGTTGACACAGGCGCCTATGCCACTGGCCGCCTGACCGCGGCGCTGCTGAGCTCCGGCAAGGTGGAGTTCGTCTCGACCTGAGGGGAAACCCTTATTGGTGTCTTGGGGGCCGGCTTGCTCGGTATGGTTGATTCGCGCTGTGCCGGGAATCTGGCGCTTTCTTGCGCGAACCTAGTCGCCGCAAGGGCGAAAAAGCCCCGAAATTGCCGCTGTTTGTGCCCTTCTTGGCGGTCCGATCCGGAAGGGCGGTGCCAGGGCGTTCGGGCGCGCCTTTGCCTGACGCCCGTTCTTTCAGCACCTTCGCCACACTCGGTGTTTTTCGCGAGCACAAAACCGGATTTCCAAAAATCGCCTGTGTGGCGAAGCGCTCCGAGGACAGGGAAGGCTCGGCCCCGAGACGGGACGCTCAAGCTACTGTTTCTATAACGTTAATCTTGATGAAAGGTTTTGAGCGGGCTTCTGGAGACGGTCAAACTGTATAAAATCTGTTACGAAATCGTCTTGGGGCCGTGGCTTGAAGCGCACCAGCGTCACGTGTATCAGCAAAATGTACCTAATGTTTGACGGGAGCAATCAGTCAGCTCCGTTCAATATCTGGCAAAAAATGTTTCGCAATGTATCCGGTACGTCCGGCAGATCAGCGGTCGAACCAAAGTATTTGGCCAATTCGTTTGGAGGATTCAGCCGATGAGGTCCATTGATTTCAGGGCAAGCGAAGAAGACGCTCTCTCCAATCTCCCCTCTCAAGCCCGTTTCCGCCGCTGGAGCGACAGGGTTTATGCTCAGGTCCTGAAACGGTGGTTCGACCTTGCGGTCGCGGTCCTGCTAATACCGGTCCTGCTTCCTGTGATCGCCGTCCTGTGGGCGATCGTGCGGGCCGATGGCGGTCCGGGGTTCTTTGGCCACAAGCGTGTCGGCATGGACGGCAAGGAGTTCCGTTGTTGGAAGATCCGCACCATGGTGCCAAATGCCGAGGAAAAGCTGCAGGCCCTGCTGGCGCGTGACGAGGCCGCCGCGGCGGAATGGGCGCGCGACCACAAGCTGACCAAGGATCCGAGGATCACCCTGATCGGAAAATTCCTTCGGCAGACCAGCCTCGACGAGCTGCCGCAGCTCTGGAACGTGCTCCTCGGGGATATGAGCTTTGTCGGGCCGCGCCCCATCGTGGAGGCGGAGCTCGAGAAATATGGCGCCCATCAAGCCGCTTACCTGTCGATGAAGCCGGGGGTCACCGGGCTCTGGCAGGTCTCGGGGCGCAATGACGTCAGCTACGACGAGCGCGTCGCCATGGACATCGAGTATCTGCGGGTGATGTCCTGCGGCACCGACATCAAGCTGATGGTCAAGACCTTTACCGCCATGTGCAACCGGACCGGGTACTGAGCTTCACCCGGCGCGTCCGCTCCCTGCGAGCGGATGCGCTGCCATTTTCGGCACGTGAAGGTCAATTCGGGGGGGCTGGCGGCTGATATTGCGGCGCATTTGCTGACAAGGTCTTGCCACGGATGATATCCTGATATCGACGCTCCGAGTGAGTTGGACCGGTGTTCTGCGGTCCAACCATATCTCTGGAGCTGTTGAGTTTTTCTTCCACTGGCTTCCGACTTCGGCGTATCCTTCGGGGAGAATCGTTTAAGTCTTGAGACGCGAATTTATCGCGCAATTGAATTCGAATTTCTATTTTAGGGGAGGCGATCATGTCCGTGCGGAGTCATCGCTATTTCAAGTGCAGGTATTGCAACCACAAGCTGCGTTTCGGTGCGCATCAATGTGGGAGCTGTTATCAACCGACCCAGATGATCAACCGGGTGCCGACCTGGACCGTGCTTGGCCTGGCGCTCGTCGTCTCCGGTGCCGCTGTCGCGGCAGGGACGCTGCCGTCGATGCTGAACGCAAGCAACGGGGGCGCAGCGCATGATCCGGGCGCCGACAGGGAAGCGCGGGTCAAGGCGAGCCTTTAGGGCAGGGCCGGCCCGATCGCGGGGATCGGGCCTCCGTGGGTCAATTGGAGTGCTCGTTCAGCCGAGGATGGCCTTGCGCAGATGCGCGAGGCCTTTGTCCATGAGGGCCTCGGCACCAGCGCGGTCCTGCGCTTCGACGTAGAGCCGCAGCTCGGGGGCGTTGCCCGAGGGGCGGACATGCAGGATGCGGCCGTCAGTCAGGGTGATGCGCACGCCGTCGGTCAGATCGCAGGCGGCCTCGGTGGCGCCGAGCGGGGCGAGGAAATCTGCGCGGGCCGCGGTGTCGCCGCGCAGCGCGGCAACGAAGGGCTGCGACGCCTCCTGGGGTACTTCCTGCAGGCGGTCGGCCATGGTGACCACGGGCGGCTCCTGCGCGACACGGGCCGAGACCGGGCCGTCGCCAGCGGCGATCAGCGTCATGATGAGCGGCAGCATGCAGTCGCGGGTGGGCAGGGCGGCGAGCGTACCGGTCGGCCCGTCGGCGGCGAAGCCGAGAAGGAAGCCGCCGTTGGCCTCGTAGCCGACGACCCTGCCGCCGAGATCCTCCATGCCGGCGATCACGAAGGGCGAGCCGATGCGGGTGGTGAGCACCTTGCCGAAGCCCTTGCGGGTGACGCCGGAATTGGAGGAGATCGGGGTGACCACCGCCTCGGCACCGAGCGCTTCGGCGGTGATCTGGCCCATGATGTCGCCGGGCACGATGGTGCCGGTCTCGTCGGCCAGAAGCGGGCGGTCGCTGTCGCCATCGGTGGAGACCAGCGCGTCGAGTTCGTGCTCCGTCACCCAGGCGGCGATCTGGGCGCGGGTGTCCGGGTCGACCGCCTCGGTGTCGACGGGGATGAAAGTTTCCGACCGGCCCAACTCGCGCACTTCGGCGCCGAGGCCCTCGAGCATGGCCCGCAGGTCGTCGCGTCCGACGGCGGAATGGGCATAGAGGCCGATGCGCTTGCCCGAGAGGGCTTTGCCGCCGAGTGTGTCGACGTAGCGCGCGACGAAGCGGGCGGCGGCCTCGGGGTCGGTGTCGAGTTGGCCCTCGGAAGTGCCTGCCGGGCGGCCAAGGGCGGCGGTGATCGCCGCCTCGTCGGACTTGGTGATCTCGCCGGCGCGGGTGTAGAACTTCAGCCCGTTGCGGTCGGCGGGGATGTGGCTGCCGGTGACCATGATTGCGCCGGCACCGGCCTCCTGCGCGGCGAGGGCCAGCGCGGGGGTCGGCAGGGCGCCGCAGTCGATCACCCGCAGCCCCTCGGCGCGGGCGGCGGCGATGATATCGCCGGCGATGCGGGGGCTCGAGGGGCGCAGGTCCTGGCCGACGCAGAGCAGCCCCCCCGTGGTCGCAGGCCGCGGCGAAGGCGCGGACGTGGTCGGCGACCAGCTCGGGGGTCAGCTCCACCACCAGGCCACGCAGGCCGCTCGTTCCGAATTTCGGTGCCATCGGGGCGCCTTTCCTGTCTTTACAGAAGCGCCGACCCTCGCGGGCCGGCGCGGTCGTCTTCCTGTCGGCGGGCTCAGCCCTTGGCGCCCTGGCCGCGGGCGTAGACGTCCTCGTAGCGCACGATGTCGTCCTCGCCGACGTAGGAGCCGGTCTGCACCTCGATCAGCACCATAGGCATCTTGCCGGGGTTCTCCATGCGGTGAACGGCGCCGAGCGGGATGTAGACGCTCTCGTTCTCGGTGACCAGCTTCACCTCGTCGTCCACCGTCACCCGCGCCGTACCCTCGACCACGATCCAATGCTCGGAGCGGTGGAAGTGGCTCTGCAGCGACAACGAAGCGCCGGGGTGGACGTGGATGCGTTTCACCTGGAAGCGGCTGCCGACCACGAGGCTTTCGAACCAGCCCCAGGGGCGGTGGTCCATGGGGAACTCGACCGCCTGCTTGGCCCCCTTCTTCTTCAGCGCGTCGACCGCCAGCTTCACGTCCTGCGCGCGGTCCTTGCTGGCCACCAGCACGGCATCGTTCATCGCCACGGCGATGACATCCTTGAGGCCAATGCCGACGATCTCGATGGCCTCCGAGCCGGTGCGCAGCATCGAGCCCTCGCAGTCGATTGCCGTCGCGCCCTCGCTGCAGACCACGCCGTTCTCGTCCTGCTCGAGCTCGCGCCAGATCGCGTCCCAGCCGCCGAGATCGGACCAGCCGCTGTCGAAGGGCACCACTTCCAGCGCGTCGGATTTCTCCATCACCGCGTAGTCGATCGAGATGTCCTCGGCCTCGGACCAGGGGCCGGGCGCAAGGCGCAGGAAGCCGAGGTCCACCTCGGCCTGGTCCACCGCGGCGCTGACCGGGGCCAGCAGGCCGGGGGCGTATCTCTCGAAGGCGGCGAGGATGTCCTTGACGCGGAAGAGGAAAATCCCGGCGTTCCAGAGGAAGCCGCCCTGCGCCAGCATCTTCGCGGCAGTCTCGGCGTCGGGCTTCTCGACGAAGCGCTTGAGCGGCGTGGTGGCGGGACCGGCGTTGGCCAGGTCGAGCTCGAGGTAGCCGTAGCCGGTCTCGGGCCGGTCGGGGTGGATGCCGAAAAGCACCAGCTTGCCCTGCTCGAGCGCGGCCCGGCCGTTCTCGACCGCGGCGCGGAAGGACTCGCGGTCGGGGATGCGGTGATCCGAGGGCGCCACCAGCATCGCGGCCTCGGGGTCCTTGCGCGACAGGTGCAGCGCCGCGGCGAGCACCGCGGGGGCGGTGTTGCGCCCCTCGGGCTCGATCAGGATCGCGCCGGGGTCGATGCCGATGGCCGAGAGCTGCTCGGTCACCACGAAGCGGAAGTCGGAATTGGTCACGACGACGGGCTTGGTGAAGCAGGCGCTGCCCGAGAGCCGCTCGGCGGTGGCCTGGAACAGGCTGGTGTCATCCACGAGCCGGGCGAACTGCTTGGGATAGCTCTTGCGCGAGACCGGCCAGAGCCGCGTGCCCGAACCGCCACAGAGAATGACCGGGGTAATTGCCTGCATGAATGTCTTTCCTTCCAACTGCCGAGCAATGCGACTGCGGATGCTTTTAGAAACACCGCCTAACAGCCGCATGAAACCACTGCGAAGGAAAAGAGCATCTGCCAAAAGGAACAGCAAGCGGAACGCAACTTAAACTGGTGCATTGCGCGCGATATTGTCCCGTCAGAGATCGTCCAATTGGCAGCCGCTCGTTTTCCCGTCACGGCGACAGAAACCTTGGACGCGCGGGGTTTGCAAGGCGTGGCGGCGTCTTGTCGGCGAGACGGCGAGAAATTGTCGCCGGGCTGCAAGAAAGGCGGTGAAATGGAAAGGGCCGGGAGCATTGCTCCCGGCCCTTGATATGAGTCGCTGTCAGGCTATCAGGCCGTCACGCGTTCCAGGGGCGGTCGCCCTTGGCATCCTTGACGCGGGTCGGCAGGCCGATCTCGTCGAGGATGGTGAAGAAGGGCTTGGGGTCGAGTTCCTCTACGTTGCGCATGGACTTGGCGTCCCACTCGCCCGAGGCAACCAGCATGGCAGCCGCCACCGGCGGCACGCCGGCGGTGTAGGAGATGCCCTGGCTGCCCACTTCCTCGTAGGCTTCCTTGTGGTCGGCGACGTTGTAGACGAACATCTCCACCTCTTCGCCGTCCTTCACGCCCTTCACCAGATCCCCGATGCAGGTCTTGCCGGTGTAGTCGGGCGCCAGCGAGGAGGGGTCGGGCAGCACGGCCTTGACCACCTTCAGCGGCACGACCTCGAGGCCCTCGGCGGTTTTCACAGGTTGCTCGGAAAGCAGGCCAAGCGATTGCAGCACGGTGAAGACGTTGATGTAATGCTCGCCGAAGCCCATCCAGAAGCGCACGTCGGCCTGCGGGTAGTTGGCCGAAAGCGAGTGCACCTCGTCATGGCCCGACTGGTAGGCGCGCTGGGTGCCGACGACGGGCAGATCCCAGTCCTTGCCCGAGGCGAACATCGAGGTCTCCTTCCACTGCTGGTCTTCCCAGTAGTAGACGGTGCCGGTGAACTCGCGGAAGTTGATCTCCGGGTCGAAGTTGGTGGCGAAATACTTGCCGTGGGAGCCGGCATTGATGTCGACGATGTCGATGCTCTTCACCTCGTCCATCTGGTCGATGGCGAAGCGGGCGAAGGCATTGACCACGCCCGGATCGAAGCCGGCGCCGAGGATCGCGGTGACGCCCTTCTCGGCGCAGAGGTCGCGCTTCTTCCACTCGTAGTTGGCGTACCACGGCGGGGTCTCGCAGATTTTCGCGGGATCCTCGTGGATCGCGGTGTCGATATAGGCGGCACCGGTCTCGATGCAGGCGTCGAGCACGGTCATGTTGACGAAGGCGCTGCCCACGTTGATCACGATCTGCGCGCCGGTGTCGCGGATCAGCTGGGCGACGGCGGCCGTGTCCATCGCGTCAACCTGGTGAGCCTTGAGGACGCCCTCTACCTTCATCGCGCCCTTTTCGCGGACCGACTCAAGGATCGCTTCGCATTTCGAAAGCGTCCGGCTGGCGATATGAATCTCGCCGAGCACATCGTTGTTCTGAGCGCATTTATGCGCCACGACCTGAGCGACGCCGCCTGCGCCGATGATGAGAACGTCTTTTTTTCAACTCACTGGACCTCCGTCTTTTGTCCGTCTTGGGTTTGCGCGCGCTCAGGAGAGCGCGGCGCTGAAATCGTCGTAGGTGAAGCCGCGCACCAGCCGCTCGGTGCCGTCGAGCTCGCGGATGGCGATCGAGGGCATCTGCACCCCGTTGAACCAGTTCTTCTTGACCATCGTGTAACCGGCGGCGTCCTGAATGCTGAGCCGGTCGCCGGGGTTCAGGGCCTTGGGGAACATGAACTCGCCGAAGATGTCACCTGCCAGACAGGACTTGCCGCAGATCATCCAGGGCTGATCGCCGCTCTCGTCCATCTTGGCGCTCTCGCGGTAGATCAGCAGGTCGAGCATATGCGCCTCGATCGAGCTGTCGACGATCGCGAGGTTCTTGCCGTTGAAGAGCGTGTCGAGCACCGTCACCTCCAGCGTGGTCGATTTCGTGATCGTCGCCTCTCCGGGCTCAAGATAGACCTGCACCTCGTTTTCGCCAGCAAAACGCTTCAGGCGCTCGGCGAGGCGGTCGAGCGGGTAGTCCTCGCCGGTGAAGTGGATGCCGCCGCCGAGGCTGATCCATTTCATCTGGCGGATCAGGTGGCCGAAGCGCTGCTCGATGGAGCCGAGCATATTGTCGAAGCGCTCAAAGTCGGCGTTCTCGCAGTTGTTGTGGAACATGAAGCCGCTGATCTGCTCGAGCACCGGCTCGATGTCCTTGGGGTCATGTTCGCCGAGGCGCGAGAAGGGGCGGGCGGGGTCGGCGAGATCGAAGCTCGAGGTCGACACGCCCGGGTTCACCCGCAGTCCGCGGGTGTGGCCGCGGCTGACCTCCTCGAAGCGCGAGAGCTGCGCCGCGGTGTTGAAGATGATCTTGTCCGAGCTCGCCAGCACCTCGTCGATCTCGTGATCGGCCCAGGCCACGGAATAGGCGTGGGTCTCGCCCGGGAATTTTTCCCGTCCCAGCTTCACCTCGAAGAGCGAGGAGGAGGTGGTGCCATCCATGTACTCGCTCATCATGTCGAAGACCGACCATGTGGCAAAACACTTGAGCGCCAGCAGCGCCTTGGCGCCGGAGGTCTCGCGCAGGTGGGCGATCTTCTCGAGATTGGGCAGGAGCCGCGATTTGTCGATCAGGTAATAAGGCGTCTGCATCGGTGGTCACCTCCGGACAGCGAACACGGGGAAGCCGTGCCAATATAGCGCAAGCCCGCCGAGAACAATGCCCCCCCTGTTGCCGCAGGACTCTGACGGGCGTGTGACGGTCCGGGAGGGCGGAGGCAAAAGCCTTCGAAGGCTTCTGCAACTCTTTTCGAAGAGAGTTGCGACGCTGCGGTGCGGCAGGAAAAAGGGGCGGCCCGAAAGCCGCCCCCAGTTGGTCGAAGTCCCTGTCGGATCGTGCAGGCTCAGGCGGCTGTCTTCAGCTTCTGCTTGGCCTGCGGGGAAACGAAGGCGCCATGCAGGGCGGCGATCACCGGCTCGAGGTCGTTGCGCTCGAGGATGAACTGCACGTCCACATTGCGCGGACCCTGGGTCGCGCCGATCGATTCATAGCCCGCTTCCGCGATGGCCTGCAGGCCCCGGGTCAGCACGCAGAGGGTGCTGAGATCCCGGCCGATGACCGAGGCCATCGACAGCGTACGCGAACTGATCTTGGCCTGCGGGTAGAGCTTGGCCAGATCGTCCTCCACCCGGCGCATCGTCTTGAGCGAGCTGTCCAGGTAGTGGGTGATGGTGTTGGCGTTCGACACTTTCGAGACGATGCGCACCCCGTGGCGGGTGAGCACGTCGAGGATCGCGGCGTCGTAGCCCTTCACCCCGACCATGTCCTGCTCGAAGACCTCGAGCGCCACGATGTCGAGCCCGGTGACGATCTCGACCGCCGGGGTCTCGGCGGGCTGGTCGTCGATCAGCGTGCCCGGATCGCCCGGCTCGAAGGCGTTGGTGACGCGCAGCGGCACCTGTGCCTGGCGCAGAGTCTTGGCCGCCTTGGGGTGGATCGCCTCCATCCCCATGTTCGACAGCTGGTCGGCCACGTCGTAGTTGGTGCGGCCCAGCTTGCGGACGTTTTCCGCGCCCACAAGCTTGGGGTCGGCCGAGCTGAGGTGGAACTCCTTGTGGATGATCGCCTCGCGTGCGCCGGTGAGGGCGGCAAGCTTGGAGAAAGTCACCTCGGAATAACCACGGTCGAATTCGCGCATCAGCCCTTCGGCGCATTGCGCATAGCCGGTGACGATGGGCATCTCGGCGGCGGGGTCAACACCTTCCATCGCCTTCATGATGCGCTCTTCGAGCGTGTAGTGCCCGTCGTCGCGCCAGCCCGAGAGGTCGACGTTGCGCGCGTTCACACCCGCGCGTTGGAGCATCAGCACGGTGACATAGGCCGAATGCGCCTCGCCCAGCCCCGAGAGCAGCTCGCGGATCTGCAGCATGTGCTCGGAGAGCTGGAAGTGCCCGTAGGAGCAGAGGCGCTGCAGGTCGATCAGGCAGTTGCGCGCGCCCTCGATGCGGTTACGCACGAAGTCGGTTGCCTGCTCGACGTCGCCGGGATGACCCAGCACGGCTTCATGTGCCTCGATCATCGCCTGCGACACCTCGGTCAGCGCGTCGTGCCAGCCGTGGCCGGTGTCGGAGTTGGCAAACTGGCCGTAAACGCCCGGCTTGCCCGATTTCTTGTGCTCGAGCAGCAGGTCGGTAATGCCGCCGAAGGCGGAGACCACGAAGACACGACCGTAGAGATCATCCCCCTCGCGGCCGCCGATGAGCAACGTGTCGCGCAGTTCGTTGAGGCGGGACATGCTCGTCCCGCCAATTTTCTCGACGGTGTGGGTCATGGCTTACGCGACCTCCTCGGCCGGTGCGTAGGAGCCGTCCTCGCGGTGCACCTCGGTGCCGGTGACGGGCGGGTTGAAGCAGCAGGCCATGTGAAGCTCTTCCTCGGCCCGCAGGATGTGCTTGTCGTTGAGGTTCAGCGCATACATGACGCCGGGCTTGATCTCGTGGGTCTCGCCGGTGGCGACATCGGTGATCGAGCCCTTGCCCGCCATGCAATAGACGCTCTCGAAGTGGTGCTTGTAGTGGAACGTGTGTTCCGAGCCCGCCTCGAGCACGGTGATGTGGAACGAGAAGCCCATGCCGTCCTGCGCCAGCAGCATCCGGGTGGAGGTCCACTGCGCGTCGGCGATGTGCTTGTCGGTTTTCTTCAGTTCGTTGAAATCGCGTACAATCATGGTGTCACTCCGCGGCAATCTTGTGGTTGTTGAGGCTCGTGGCGACGCTCTCGCGCAGGATGCCGAAGCCCTTGCGGAAGGTCTCTTCCGAGGTGGTCAGCGGCGCGAGCACCTTGACGACCTCGTCGCCCGCACCCGAGGTTTCGATGATCAGCCCGCGCTCGAAGGCCTCGGCGCAGATCGCGCCGGCCAGCTCGCCCGAGCCGACATCGACGCCGCGCATCAGGCCGCGGCCCTTGAGGTAGGCACCGGGGATCATCTCGGCGATGGTCTCCAGTTCGTCCTCGATCAGCTGCGCCTTCTCGGCCAGCGCGCGCTGGAAGCGGCCATCTGCCCAGAACTTCTCGAGCGCCACGCGCGCCGTGATGAAGGCATGGGTGTTGCCCCGGAAGGTGCCGTTGTGCTCGGCCGGTTTCCAGACGTCCAGTTCCGGCTTCATCAGCAGGGCGGCGAAGGGCAGGCCGAAGCCCGAGAGCGATTTCGCCAGCGGAATGAGGTCCGGCTCGACGCCCATCTCCTCGAAGGAGAAGAAGGTGCCGGTTCGGCCGATCCCGGCCTGGATGTCGTCGGCGATGAGCAGCGCGCCGTGCTTCTTGGCGAGGCGGGCGATGCCGCGCAGCCATTCGGCGGAGGCGGCATTGAGGCCACCCTCGCCCTGCACCGGCTCCACGAGGAAGGCGGCGGGGGCATCGAGACCCGACGAGGGGTTCTCGAGCATCATCTCGATCTGCGCGAGCGTGTCGACATCGGGGCCAAAGGCGCCCTCGTAGGGCATGTGGGTCACGCCCTGAAGCGGCATGCCGCCACCGTTGCGCTTGCCCTTGTTGCCGGTCGCCGCCAGCGCGCCCACGGTCATGCCGTGGAAGCCGTTGGTGAAGGCGATGATGTTGGTGCGACCGGTGACCTTGCGCGCGAGTTTCATCGCCGCCTCGACGGCGTTGGTGCCGGTCGGGCCGACCATCATCACCTTGTGGTCCATGCCACGCGGTTCGAGGATCAGGCGCTCGAAGGTCTCGAGGAAGGCTTCCTTGGCGTCGGTGTGCATGTCGAGACCATGGGCGATGCCATCGCTCATGATGTGCTCGACCAGCGCCGCCTTCATGTGCGGGTCGTTGTGGCCGTAGTTCAGCGAGGAACAGCCGGCGAGGAAGTCGATATAGGTCCGGCCCTGATCGTCGGTCAGTTCCGAGCCACGGGCGGAGGTGAAGCTCACCGGGAAGGAGCGGCAGTAGGAGCGTGCCTCGCTCTCGCGGCGAGCGTAAATAGTCGGGCCGTTAGACGTGTCTTTCGGCATAACGAAGTCCTTTCTAGAACTTAGAAAAAGATTGGTTCAGTGATGTTGGGGGAGCGATCAGGCCGCGGCGCGCAGCGTCTCTTCTTCCTGCGGCAGCTCGATCGTGACCATGTGCTCGGTCGCGTGCATGCCGTCGAAGTGGTCATCGCGCGTGTAGTGCGGCGCGTCCGAGAGCTCGCCGCCGATGGAGCGGGCGAAGCTGCGGAACAGACCCCAGGACGCGTCGTTGTCACGGGTGATCGTCGTCTTGAGTTCAGTGGCGTCTGCGCATTCGTCGCGCTCGGTCAGATGCGTCAGCATCTTGCGACCGAGGCCGAGGCCGCGGGCCTTGGGGCTGACCGCCACTTGCCAGACAAAGAAGGCGTTCTGGTTCGGGATCATGTGCCCCGAGATCCAGCCCACCACTTCGCCGTCAAGCTCGGCCAGCACGCAGGTGTCGCGGAAATGTTCGGCCTGCACGAGGTTGCAGTACATAGAGTTCTCGTCGAGCGGCTTGCAGGCGCGCACGAGTTCCCAGATCGCAGCCCCGTCCGTTGCTTCGGGCTTACGCAGCACCGGGGTGCGCGTGTCAGGCTGTGTCATGTCTTTCGGCATCGATCCGGCGTCCTCCGTTTGGTTCGTCAATCTAACTAATGCAGGAGGGTTAAAGTTTCAACCTCCGAAGCAGTTTTTACGCTTATAGCGGCATTTTGGCGTTTGGTGCTCCATGAAAGGTAAGATTTTATGAAGCAAATCTCCTTAGTCTTGCGAATGACACAGTCAAGTGCTTAGCCAATTGAAGCTTTGGCGGAATCCTGCCAAAAGTCCTGTATGGCTGACCGAACTCCAGATCGCACTGACCAGAGCCTGATCGCGCTGCGCCGCATCCTGCGCGCGACCGAGCTCTACGAGCGCAAGCTCGCGCAGGCCGCGGGGCTGACCCCGGCGCAGCTGCGGGTGCTGCAGATCGTGGCAAAGAAGGATCACGGCACCGCCACCCCCAAGGCGCTGGCAACCCAGATGGGGGTCAGCCAGGCAACGGTGACCGCGCTGGTCGACAAGCTGGTGGCGCGCGACATGGTGGCCCGGCACCGCTCCGACGTGGACCGCCGGCAGACCGACGTGGCGATCACCGACAAGGGCCGCGAGGCGGTGAGCCAGTCGCCCGATGCGCTGCAGCAGAAGTTCGTGAAAAGCTTCGAGGGACTGCAGGACTGGGAGCAGGCGCAGCTCGTGGCCTCGCTCGAACGGGTCGCGGCGATGCTGGATGCGCACGAGATGGACGCCTCGCCGGTGCTGACCATCCGCGACATCCGCCAAGAAGGCCAGTGACGCTCTGAGCGCAGGCACCGTTCCCGGACCCAGCCTCCGCAATCGCGCTTGAATCCCGGGCTGCCCTCGGGGCAGATGGGGCAACCCGCGCCGACCGGGGGAGGGCTGCCCGCGCGGCCGGGATGGCGCTCAATGACGCGACCCGGCGCAGGGCGGGCGCGTGTCTCTACCGGAGCGCCTCATGCCGCAGCAGATCGCCATCAACATCAAGACCCAGGCCTACCACCGCATGCTCGGCGAACGGTTCACGCTGCACGATTGCACCGGCGGCTATGCCCATCTGACCGACGAGGAGCGAGCCGGCACCCGCGTCCTGATCACCGCCGGCTTCAAGGGGGCGACGGGCGCCGAGATGGACGAGCTGCCGAATCTCGGGCTGATCTGCTGCGTCGGCACCGGTTACGAGGGGATCGACGTGCAGGCGGCCATCGACCGCGGCATCAGAGTCACCCATGGCGCCGGGGTGAATGCCGGGGCGGTGGCCGATCACGCCATGGCGCTGCTGCTTGCGGCGGTGCGCTGCATTCCGCATCAGGACCGGCTGACCCGCTCGGGGGCGTGGAACTACACCGAGACGCCGCGGCCGCTGGTCTCGCGCAAGAAGATGGGCATCTTCGGCATGGGCGGCATCGGCGCGGCGCTGGCGCGGCGGGCGGCGGCCTTCGATATCGAGGTGAGCTATCACAGCCGCAGCCCGAAACCGGACCTGCCCTATGCCTACGTGCCCTCGCTGCTGGAGCTGGCCGAGCGGGTCGATTACCTCGTGGCCTGCGTGCCGGGCGGGGCGGCGACGCAGCACGCGGTGAACGCCGAGGTGCTCGCGGCGCTGGGTCCGCGGGGCTATCTCTTCAACGTCGGGCGCGGCACGGTGGTCGACACCGACGCGCTGATCGCGGCGCTGCAGGCGGGCACGCTGAAGGGTGCGGGGCTCGATGTCTTCGAGAACGAGCCCGAGGTGCCCGCGGCGCTCTGCGCGATGGAGAACGTTGTGCTGACCCCGCATATGGCCGGCAACGCGCCCGAGGTGCAGGAAATGGCGACCGATCTCATGTGCGACAACATTGCCGCCTTCACCGCCGGGGCGCCGCTGGTCACCCCGGTGCCCGAGATGAAGGCGCTGGCGCCCGCCGGCTGAACCGGGCGCGGGGCAGGGGGCTCAGCCCTCCTGCGCCGGGTGCTCGGCGGCGACAGTCACCAGGGTATCGACCAGCCCCTGCAGCACCGCATCGGGCAATATGCCCTCGCGCAGCGAGATGCCGACGGGGCCGCCGAGCAGCTCGTTCTGCACCGGCAGAACGGTCAGCTCGCCACTGTCCAGCTCGGCGCGGACAACGCCCGCCGAGATGAACCAGATGGTGTCGGAGCGTGCCACGACCCGCCGCCCGAAAGCGTGGGAAACATTCTCATACGCGGGAATCGGCTCGCCCAGCCCCAGCGATTGCAGGAAAGAGCGTACCGAGCCCGAGATCACCGCCCCGGCGGGCGGCAGCATCAGCGGGTAGCGCAGCAGCTCGGCGGGCTCCCAGTCCTGCCCGGCGAGCGGGTGGCCGGGACGGATCACCGGCACCACGCGCTCCCAGTAGAGCTGGCGGAAGCTGAGGCCCTCGCCGGTGCCGGTGGCGGGCATGCGCCCCACGACGATATCCAGCGCGCCCTCGCGGAGTTGCGAAAGCAGCAGCCAGTTCGGCCCGGTGGAGACTCGCAGCGTGCAGTCGGGGTGGGTTTCGCGGAAACGCGCGGCGGCGTCGGGAAAGAGCCCGGTGGCGGCGGTCGGCAGCACCCCCACCGCGAGCTTGCGCTGGCGCTGCGGCAAATCGCGCAGCAGCCGCTGTCCGCGCTCGAGATCGGCCAGCGCCGTGCCCGCGTATTGCTGGAATATCTTCCCCGCACGGGTCAGCGCCAGCCGCCGCCCGCCGCGGTCGAAGAGCTGCGCGTTCAGGATTTCTTCCAGCTCCCGCACGGTCTTGGAGGCCGCGGGCTGGCTCACGTGCAGGGCCTCGGCTGCGGCGCTGAGGCTGCCCAGACGGGCAGTCTCGAGGAAGACGCGCAGGTGCCGCATGCGCAGGTGGGGGTGGATCATTCATAACCTCAGAGTTATGGGTTCCACGCCTAGTTATATTTTTCACCGGCGATTTGCCATGGCAGAAGGGCGGCGAGGCCCAACCGAGCCCCGAGGAGGCACCATGCAGACACTTTCCGTATCCGGCGTCAGCCTGCACATCCGCGACGAGGGGCCGAGGGACGGCCGCGTGCTCATGCTGGCGAACTCGCTGGGCACCGACCTGAGGGTCTGGGATGCGCTGATTCCGCTGCTGCCCGAGGGGCTTCGCGTGGTGCGCTTCGACAAGCGCGGCCACGGGCTGTCCGATGCGCCCGAGGCGCCCTATGCGATGGAGACGCTGGTCGGTGACGCCGAGGCGATCTGCGGGGCGCTGGGGCTGAGCGATGTCACCTTCGTCGGCCTGTCGATCGGCGGCCTCATCGGGCAGGGTCTGGCGGTGAAACGCCCGGATCTGATCCGCGCGTTGGTGCTGATGGACACGGCGGCCAAGATCGGGTCCGCCGAGATGTGGCAGACCCGGATCGACGGCATCCGCGCGAATGGCGTGGCCTCGCTGGCGGATGCCATTCTCGAGCGCTGGTTCACCCCCGGTTTCCGCGAGAGCGATCCGCAGTTCGCGGCGTGGAAGAACATGCTCGAGCGCACCCCGCTCGAGGGTTACGTCGGCTGCTGTGCCGCCATCGCCGGGGCGGATTTGACCGAAAGCACCCGTGCGCTGACACTTCCGGTGCTGGCCGTGGCCGGGGCCGAGGACGGCTCGACCCCGCCCGAGCTGGTGCGCGGCACCGCCGAGCTTTGCGGCGCGGAGTTCGCGCTGATCGAGGGCGCGGGGCACATCCCCTGCGTCGAGCAGCCCGCGGCGACCGCCCGGCTCATCACCGATTTTCTGGAAAGGACTGCCTGAATGGACGAGCTTTACGAACAGGGCATGAAGACGCGCCGGTCGGTGCTGGGCGATGCCCATGTGGACCGCGCCGAGGCCAACAAGACGCCCTTTGACGAGCCCTTCCAGACGCTGATCACCCGCAGCGCCTGGGGTACGGTCTGGGCGTCGGACGCGATCAGCCAGCGCGAACGCTCGATGCTGACGCTGGCGCTGCTGGCGGCGACGGGCAACTTCGAGGAGATCCCGATGCACATCCGCGCCACGGCGCGCACCGGGGCCAGCAAGCAGGACGTGCTGGAAGCGTTCCAGCACGTGGCGATCTACGCCGGGGTTCCGCGCGCCAACCACGCGCTGAAACTGGCCAAGGCGACCTATGCCGAAATGGAGGCGGCAGCCGAATGAGCAACTTCATCACCACAGATAAGGGCCCGCTGATCCCGCGCAACCGCGACGCGCATCCGGTCGCCTACGATCCCGGCTACAAGACCAGCGTCGCCCGGTCACCGAACCTGCCGCTGCTGTCGATGGAAAGCTCGCCCTCGGAAGAGACCGGCCCGACCTTCGGCCACGGCAAGCTCGGCGCGCTCGACAACAACCTGATCCTGAACTGGACCAAGGGCGCGGCTCCGGCCGTGGGCGAGCGCATCCTGATGCACGGCCGCGTGCTCGACGAGAACGCGCGCCCGGTGCCGAACACGCTGATCGAGATCTGGCAGGCCAACGCAGGTGGTCGCTACCGCCACAAGAAGGACACGTATCTGGCGCCGCTCGACCCGAACTTCGGCGGCTGCGGCCGCACGCTGACCGACGAGAACGGCTATTACCAGTTCCTGACCGTGCGCCCGGGGGCCTACCCCTGGCCGAACCGCGGCAACGACTGGCGTCCGATGCACATCCACATCTCGGTCTACGGGCACAGCTTCGGCCAGCGCCTGATCACCCAGATGTATTTCGAGGGCGATCCGCTGATCAACCACTGCCCGATCGCCGCGACGATCAAGAACCGCGCCCAGCTCGACGCGCTGGTCGCCCCGCTTGACCTGGCGCATTCGCGCCCGCTCGACTACCTCGCCTACAAGTTCGATATCGTGCTGCGCGGCCGTCGCCAGTCGATGTTCGAGAACAAGCTGGAGGGCATGTGATCATGGTGCAGAAACTCGAAACCCTCGTGGAAACCGCCTCGCAGACCGCCGGGCCCTACGTCCACATCGGCCTCATGCCCACCTACGCGGGCAACGCCGGCTATTACGATGAAGAGATCGGCGTCAGCCCCATCGAAGAAGGCTGCGAGGGCGAGATCATCGAGATCACCGGCTCCGTCTATGACGGCACCGGCTGGGCGATGCGGGACGCGCTGATCGAAAGCTGGCAGCCGGACGCCAAGGGTGTCTTCCCGGGGCAGGAGGGCGCGGACCCCAAGGTCTCCGGCCATTGCCGCTTTGCCGCCCATGCCGAGACCGGCGAGTTCACCCTGCGCACGGTCAAGCCGGGCAAGGTGAAGGGCCGGGGCGGCGTGGTCAGCGCGCCGCATATCTCGCTCTGGGTGGTGGCCCGCGGCATCAACATCGGGCTGCAGACGCGCATCTACTTCGAGGACGAGGACAATTCCTCGGACCCGCTGCTGGCACGCATCGAGCAGCGCCCGCGGGTTGAGACGCTGATCGCCAAGAAGACCGGCGAGGGCAAGTACCGCTTCGACATCCGCCTGCAGGGCGAGGGCGAGACGGTCTTCCTCGACATCTGAGGCAGGCGCTGTAAGCAAAAAGAAACGGGGCGGCCGTAAGGTCGCCCCTTCGGCATGAACGAGGGACGGAGCAACATGAGCGCGAGCGTTTTCGATCACCCCTGGCTGGGAGGGCTGTTCGGCGATCCGGAGATGGCGGAGATCTGGTCCGCCGAACGCCAGATGGCGCATATGCTTGCCTTCGAGGCGGCCTGGAGCCGGGCACTCGGCGCCTGCGGCCGGGTCGATGCGGCGCTGGCCGAGGATGTGGCCGAGAAAATCGCCGCGGCGCGGATCGACTTCGAGGACATCCGGGCGGGCATGGCGCAGGATGGCGTACCGGTGCCGCGGCTGGTGAAGCAGCTGCAGGCGGTGGTCGGCCCGGAAGCGGTGGCGGCGCTGCACAAGGGCGCCACCTCGCAGGACGTGGTGGACAGCGCGCTGGTGCTGACGCTCAAGGACAGCACCGCGTTGCTGGCGCGGCGTGTGGCCGAGCTCGAGGCGGCGTTGATCGAGCTCGACGCGCGACAGGGCGAGACCCCGCTGATGGGCCGCACGCGGATGCAGGCGGCGACAGGGATCACCGTCTCGGACCGGCTGCGGCCCTGGCACCAGCCGCTGGCGGCGCATCTCGAGCGGCTTGCTGAAATCGCACCGCGGGTCGAGCGGGTGCAGGTCGGCGGCGCCTCGGGCGACCGCAAGGCGCTGGGGGAGGATGCGCGGGTCGTGACGGATCACGTCGCCGCCGAGCTTGGTCTCGCGAGCACCGACGGGGCGTGGCATGCCAAGCGCGACACGGTAGCGGAATACGCGGGGCTCTTGTCGCTGATCACCGGCACGCTGGGCAAGATCGGGCAGGACATCTGCCTGATGGCGCAGCAGGGGCTGGGCGAGATCGCGCTTTCTGGCGGCGGCGGCTCTTCGGCGATGCCGCACAAGCAGAACCCGGTGGGGGCCGAGCTGCTGGTGACGCTGGCCCGGTTCAACGCGGTGCAGCTTTCCGGCATGCACCAGGCGCTGATCCACGAACAAGAGCGCTCGGGCGCGGCCTGGGCGCTGGAGTGGATGATCCTGCCGCAGATGGCGCAGGCGACGGCGCGGGCACTGGCCACGGCGCAGGGGCTTGTCGGCAACATCGAGCGGATCGGCACGCCGAGCTGAGTGGCGGGTTCGCCCGTCCTCCTGTAACTGGGTCGGGAGAAGTTTCCCTCCCCGATCCAGTTACAGGACCTTTCATGACCCAAGACGTCGCCCGGATCATCGCCTCGGACCGTTTCAAGCGTGCGCAGGAAGACCTGGCCCAGGGCCACGAGCGCTTCGTCGACGAGATCATCGAGCTGACGCAGATCCCGGCGCCGCCCTTCAAGGAAGAGGTCCGCGCCGCCGCCTATGCCGAAAAATTCCGCGCGCTGGGGCTGCAGGAGGTCGAACTCGACGGCATCGGAAACGTGCTTGGCCTGCGCCGCGGGCGCGGCAACGGGCAGGTGATCGTCGTCGCGGCGCATCTCGATACGGTTTTCCCCGAGGGCACTGACGTGACCGTGCGCCGCGAGGGCACCAAGCTCTTTGCGCCGGGGGTGGGCGATGACACCCGCGGGCTTGCGGCGTTGCTCGCCTTCATACGGGCGCTTGACGCGGCGGGCATCGAGACCGAGCAGGACATCCTCTTCGTCGGCGACGTGGGCGAGGAGGGAAAGGGCGACCTGCGCGGCATCCGTTACCTCTTCGAAGAGGGCGCCTACCGTGAAAAGATCGCGGGGTTCTTCACCATCGACGGGCTCGAGGTCGGCGAGATCACCACGGGCGCGGTCGGCTCGCTGCGCTACCGGGTGACCTTCCGTGGGCCGGGTGGCCATTCGCTGAACGCCTTCGGCACGGTCAACCCGGCCTACGCGCTCGGATCGCTGATGGCGGGCATGGCGCGGATCGAGGTGCCCGAGGCGCCGCGCACCACCTTCTGCGCCTCGGTCATGGGCGGCGGCAGCTCGATCAACGCCATCCCCGAGGAGGTCTGGCTGGAAGTTGACCTGCGCTCGGTCGACGCGGGAGAACTGGGCAAGCTTGATGCGGCGCTGCACGCTCTTGTCGAGGAGGCCGTGGCAGGCGAGAACGCACGGGGGGGACAGCACCCATGGCGCGATCCGCGCCGAGCTGACCCGCATCGGCAACCGCCCGGCAGGGCAGACCGCGCCCGGGAGCGCCATCGTGCAGGCGGCCTTCGCGGCGCTTCCGGTCTTCGGCTTCACGCCGTCGACCGGCGACAGCTCGACCGATGCCAACATCCCCATGAGCCTCGGCGTGCCGGCGATCTGCCTCGGCTCGGGCGGCACCGGCGGACGGGCGCACAGCCTCGAGGAATGGATCGACGTGGAGCCCGAGCTTTCACTGCGCGGGCTTTACGCGGGGCTGGCCTCGATCCTCGGCACGGTGGGGATGGTCGAGGGCTGAGGCCCGCGCGCGCCTAAAAAAGAAGGACCGCGCCGGTGGGCGGCGCGGTCCTTTCGGGGACAGGGGAAGTGGGTCAGCCGAAGGTCAGCTGCACCTTTACCGCCTTGCCCCGATCCATCGCCAACTCGATGGCGTCCTGCGCCTGATCAACGGGCATGGAGTGCGTCACGATCGGAGCGAGCGTGAGCGCGCGGGAGTTGATCAGCTCCACCGACTGGCCGAACTCGGCGTCAAAACGGTGCGTGCCGCAGAGGTTGATCTCCTTCGAGACCAGCATGTTGAAGGGCACCGGCGTGTCGCCCATCACGCCCACCTGCACGATGGTGCCGAGCGGGCGGGTGCAGGCAATCGCCGAGCGGATCGCCGGGCCCGCGGCGGAGCATTCGAAGCAGAGGTCGAACTGTCCCTTTTCGGCCTCGTACTTGGCCAGCTCGGCGCCATTGGTGGCGACGTTGATCGCACGGGTCGCGCCGACCTGTCTGGCCACCTCCAGCGTTGCGTCCTGCAGGTCGGTGACCACGATCTCGGACGCGCCGTAGTGCTTGGCCAGTGCCACGCAGAGCGCGCCGATCGGGCCGGCACCGGTGACGAGGACGCGCTTGCCCTCGAGGGAACCTGCCACCTGCACGGCGCGGGTCACCGCGCGGCAGCATACGGCGAGCGGCTCGGCCAGCGCGGCTTCGGCCATCGGCACGCCGGGGGCGATCTTGTAGCACTGGCCGGCACCGATCGCGACGCGGTCGCGGAAGAAGCCCTGCTCGTGCGGCAGGAACATCGCCGAGCCCTTGAAGCGCATGGTCATGCAGTGCTGGTGATCCCCCGCCTTGCAGAACTTGCACGCGCCGCAGGGGTGCGAGGGGTTCACCGCCACCACGTCACCGACGGCAACCGTGTCGACCCCTTCGCCGACCGACACCACGGTGCCTGCCGCCTCGTGGCCGATGATGATCGGCTCGCGCACGCGGATCGTGCCGATGCCGCCGTCGGCGTAATAGTGGATGTCCGAGCCGCAGATGCCGCCCGCGCCGATCGCGACCACCACCTCACCCGCCGCGGCGGTGGGCTCTTCGATGGTCTCGACGCGCAGGTCTTTTTTGTCCGTGCAGCCGTGCGATGCGGTTGGTCATGGGTCTGGTCCTAGTTCGACAGGAAGGAGGGCAGCCAGGTGCTGAAGAACGGCACGTAGGAGACGAGCAGCAGCACGAGGATGTTGGTGAGGATGAAGGGCATGATCGCGCGGGTGACTTCCCAGAGCGTGACCCGGCCGATGCCGGCGCAGATGAAGAGGCACACGCCGACCGGGGGGGGTGGTCAGGCCGATCATCAGGTTGAGCACCGCGAAGACTGCGAAGTGCAGCGGGTCGACGCCAACGCCGGTGGCCAGCGCCAGCAGCGGCCCAAAGAGAATGATCAGCGCGGCGATGGTCTCCATGAACATGCCGACGAAGAGCAGCACCAGGTTGATCAGCAGGATCACCAGGAGCTTGTTGTCGGTGATGCTGAGCACGGAGTCGGCGATCATCTGCGGGATGCGCTCCGACACGAGGATCCAGCCGAAGACGTTGGCGAGGCCCACCAGCACGAGGATCGCGGCGGCAGAGACGGCGCTGTCGATCAGGATCTTCGGCACGTCTCGGACTTTCAGGCCGCGGTAGACGAAGGCGCCGACGACGAAGGCGTAGATCGAGGCGACGATGGCGGTCTCGGTCGGGGTGGCAAAGCCGGTAAGCAGCCCGCCGACGATGAGCCCGGTCATGGCCACGGCCCAGAAGGCGCCGAGGAAGGCCTTCCAGAGCTCGCCCAGCCCCTGCCATTCCTGGCGCGGGTAGTTGTGCTTCTTGGCGAGGATCCAGGCGGTGATCATCATCGCCACGCCCATCATGATGCCGGGGATGGCGCCCGCGATGAACATCTTGCCGACCGAGATGCCTGACAGCGTGCCGACGATGATCATCGGCACCGAGGGCGGGATGATCGGCCCGACGGTCGAGGAGGCGGCGGTGATCGCGGCGGAGAAATCGGCGGGATAGCCCGCTTTCTTCATGCCGGGGATCATCATGCCGCCGATCGAGGCCGCGTCGGCGGCGGCAGTGCCCGAGATGCCGCCGAACAGCATCGAGGCGGCGACGTTGGTGAGGCCAAGGCCGCCGCGCATCCAGCCGACCAGCGCCTGCGCCAGCCGCACGATGCGCCCGGTGATGCCGCCGGCGTTCATCAGGTTGCCGGCGAGAATGAAGCCCGGGATGCAGAGCAGCACGAAGCTGTCCATGCCCGCGTACATCTTCTGCGGGATGACCACGAGCGGCATGCCCTTGAAGAGGATGTAGGCCATCGACGAGACGCCGAGGGTGATGGCCACCGGCAAGCCGATGATCAGGCCGCCGAGGAAGCAGCCGAGCAGAATGGTCAGCTCCATCTCAGAGCTCCTCTTCGGGTTTTTCGGGAAGGCCGGTGTCGCGGCGGCTGAGCATGCCGGCCACGCGCAGCCCGGCGAACAGGCTGATCGCCAGCAGCGCGACCAGCACCGAGGCGTGGATGAAGTCCATCCGGACTCCCAGCGAAGGGGCGGTCTGGCGGGCACCGATCGAGACATAGAGCCAGGTCGCCTTGATCAGCATCAGGCCGAAGCCGAGCGTGATCACGGCGCAGATCAGCCGCAGGATCCAGGGCAGCCGCCCGGGCAGCGCCTCGCAGACGATGTCGACGTTCACCAGATCGCCCGAGCGGTAGGCCAGGCCGACGCCGAAGGCGGCGAGGTAGAGCAGGGCGAAGCGGGTCAGCTCTTCGGTCCAGACAACCGAGGTGATCACGCCGGAGCGCCCGAGCAGCTGGATGATGACGGCGACGATGATGGCGGCGAAGCTGAGCCCCGTCGCGATACGGGCAATGGCGGTCAGGACCGTGACGAGCTTTTGCATGGAACGGCTCTTCGGTGAAATTGCGGGAAGGGCCGGACCCGAGTGGAGGGTCCGGCCCGGGAGAGCGGGCCCGGGAGAAAGGGAGGAGGGGCCCGCGGGTCGGCTTACTTGTCGAAGAGGGCTTCGACGTCGGGCCGGATATCGTCGGAGACCGAGTTCAGCACGGCTTCCTTGGCGGCGGCGGCAAAGGCGGCGTTGTCCACATCGACAAACTCGACGCCAAGCTCCTCGAGCTGGGTGACCAGCTGTTCTTCGTCAGCGAGGAAGAGCTCACGCTCGTAGGCCTGCGCGCGGGCGGCGGCTTCCATGACGTTGGCCTGATCCTCTTCCGAGAGCTGGTCCCACGCCATTTCCGAGATGGTCAGGTAGATCCAGGACCGCACGTGGTCGGTCTTGTTGATGTACTTCTGCACCTCGTTGAAGTTCGCGGACTTGATCAGCGCCAGCGGGTTCTCCTGCGCGTCGATGGTGCCGTTCTGCAGCGAGGTGAACACCTCGGAGAAGGCCATCGGCGTCGGGTTCGCGCCAAGCGCTTTCCAAACGTTGAGGAACAGCGGCACGTTCGGCACACGCATCTTGAGGCCATTCAGCTCGTCCGGCGAGGTGATCGGGCGGTTCGAGGTCAGCTCGCGCGGGCCGCGGGCAAAGTAGGCGATCGGACGGATGCCGACCTTCTCGATGATCTGCGCCTCGATGCGGTCGCCGAGCTCGCCACCGGCGGCGGCGTCCATGTCCTCGAGCGAGGTGTAGGCGTAGGGCATCGCGAGCAGTGCCGCCATCGGTGCCCAGTTCTGCAGGGACTCGCCGGTGATCGTCATGTCGGCGGTGCCGAGCTGCATGCCGTTGATGACGTCGACTTCCTTGCCGAGCGTTTCGTTCGGGTAGATCTCTACCTCGATGCGGCCGTCGGTCAGCGTGGCCAGTTCCTCGGCGAACTTCACCGAGGCCTTGTGCCAGGTGTTGTCCTCATTGGCGAGGTGGCCGAGCTTCAGCGTCATGTCGGCAGCCATGGCCGAGGCGCTGAGCGCGACGGTGGCGATGCCGGAGAGCATCAGGGTCTTTAGGGTCTTTGCGACGATCATGGTGTTCCTCCCTTTCAGGGTCGCTTGGGGACAATGCCGCGTACGCACTCACGCGGCATCGGGGTCGAAATAGTCGGGGAAGGCTTCGCGGATGGCCGGCAGGTCCGACAGGATCATCTGCAGGTGGCCGCGCATGGCCTTCTCGGCCGCTTCAGGGTCGCCCGCGTCGATGGCGTCGACCACCGCGGTATGTTGGGCGATGAGGTGTTCGAGCGGGAAATGCGCCGAGGTCATCTGGCGCACCCTGTCCATCTGGCTTTTCATGCCGACGATCACCGCCCAGGCGTTGGGGCGCCCGGCGCCCTTGGCCAAGGTGTGGTGGAACTCGTCGTCGAGCGGCACGAAGGCGGCGGGGTGGTGATCGACGAGCCGGGCCTGCGCGGCGATCTGGCCGCGCAGCTCTTCGACCAGCCCGGCGGGGCGGGCGGTGGCGCAGGCCTTGGCGATGTCGGCCTCGACCGCCTCGCGCACGAAGCGGGCGTCAAGCACCGCGCCGACGGAAATCTTGCGGACGAAGGAACCGCGCTGGGGGCGAATTTCCAGCAGGCCCTCTTCGGCCAGCTTGATGAAGGCTTCACGGACGGGCTGGCGCGAGACGCCGAAGCGCGCGCCGATTTCTGCCTCGGAGAGCCGGGTGCCGGGTTCGAACTGGTTCCGCACGATCGCCTGGCGCAGGGCACGGATCAGCTGCGGCCCGACGGGCGCCGACTGGTCGACCTGCTCGATCTGGATTGTCTCGATTCCCATGGCTCTCCTCCGTGGCGGCAACCTGCTCCATACTTCCATACTAGTCAACATTTGAATCGCCTGCTATGAATCTCGTGACCACCGAGGCGCGGGAGCCCGTCCCGCGCAGCAGACAAAAAGGGAGGGAATCCGATGCGTCAGACCTGGCGTTGGTTTGGTCCGAAAGACCGCGTGAGCATCGACGACATGATGCAGGCCGGCGTCGAGGGCGTCGTTTCCGCATTGCACCACGTGGCCACCGGCGCGGTCTGGACCCCCGAGGAAATCGCCCAGCGTCAGCGCGAGATTGCCACCCGCAAGGACGGCCGGCCCTCGCCACTGGTCTGGGACGTGGTCGAATCGTTGCCCGTCTCGGAAGACATCAAGAAGCAGAAGGGCGACTGGAAGGCGCATATCGAGAGCTGGAAGACCTCGATGCGGCATCTTTCCGAGGCCGGGCTCGAAGTGATCTGCTACAACTTCATGCCGGTACTGGACTGGACCCGCACCGATCTGGCTTGGGAGCGCCCGAGCGGCGCGCGCTGCATGCGCTTCGACCTGATCGATTTCGCCGCCTTCGACATCCATATCCTGCAACGCGCCGGCGCCGCCGAGAGCTTCCCAGACGATGTGGTCGCCGAGGCCGCCGAGCGCTTTGCCAAGATGGATGACGCGCGCAGGGAGCAGCTCGCCGGCAACGTGGTCTTCGGCCTGCCCGGCGCGGCGGAGAAGTTCAGCCTCGACGATGTGAAGCTGCACCTCGCGGAATACGACAACATTTCCGAGGCCCAACTGCAGCAGCACATGATCGACTTCCTGTCGGAAGTGACGCCGCTGGCCGAGGAACTGGGCATGCGCCTGTGCTGCCACCCCGACGATCCGCCCTTCCCGCTGCTCGGCCTGCCGCGCATCATGTCGACCGAGGCGCACTACCGGAAGATCCTCGACGCCGTCGACCTGCGCGCCAATGGCGTGACGCTCTGCACCGGCTCGCTCGGCGCGCGTCCCGACAACAACCCGGTCGAGATCTTCAAGGCGCTGGCCGACCGCGTGCACTTCCTGCACCTGCGCAATGTTGCCATCGAGGGCACCGAGGTGATGAACTCGCTCTACGAGGACGAGCACCTTTCCGGCCACACCGACATGGTCGCCATGGTCGCCGCCGTGGTCGCCGAGGAACGCCGCCGCAAGGCCGAGGGCCGCGCAGACTGGTCGATTCCCTTCCGTCCCGACCACGGGCAGGACATCCTCGACGACATCGGCCGCGAGGCGCAGCCGGGCTACCCGGCGATAGGCCGTCTCAAGGGCCTTGCCGAGCTGCGCGGCCTCTACCGCGCCTTCGAGCACCAACTGGCGACGGGGGCGGCATGAGGCTGGCATCCCTGACCCAGGTGCCCGAGGCGCTGCGTCCGGGCTATGATCCGCAGGCGCACGGGGTGGGCATCGTCCACCTCGGCCTCGGCGCCTTCCACAAGGCGCACCAGGCGGCGCTGACCGACCTGGCGCTGGCCGCCGAGGGCGGCGACTGGCGCATCCTCGGCGTATCGCTGCGCTCGCCCAAGGCGTCGGACGAACTGCACCCGCAGAACGGGCTCTACACGCTGATCGCCAAGGGCGCCGAGGGCACCGAGGCGCGGGTGATCGGGGCCATTGCCGATGCCATCTGCTCGGCTGGCGACCCCGAGCCGGCGCTGGCGGCCATGGCCGCACCGGGCACCAGGATCGTCTCGCTGACCGTGACCGAAAAGGCCTATGGCCTCGATCGCGCCGCCCATGGTTGCGACCCGGCCCATCCCGCCGTCGCCGCCGACCTTGCCAACCCTGCCGCGCCGCAGGGCGTGCTCGGCCTGCTGACCGAGGCGCTGCGCCGCCGCCGCGATGCGGGGCTTGCGCCCTTCACCGTGCTCTGCTGCGACAACCTGCCGGAGAACGGCGTGCTGCTGCGCGGCGCGGTGGTGGATTTTGCCCGCCGCATCGATCCGGCGCTGGCCGATTGGATCGCCGCCGAGGTCGCCTTCCCCTCGACCATGGTCGACCGCATCACCCCCGCGGCCACCCCTGCCACGCTTGCCGAAGCCGCCGCGCTCACCGGCTGCGAGGACCTCGCCGCGATCGAGACCGAGACCTTCGTGCAATGGGTGATCGAGGACAATTTCCCGCAGGGCCGCCCAGCCTGGGAAAAGGCCGGGGCGATCTTCACCGACAATGTCACCGCCTTCGAGACGATGAAGCTGCGGATGCTCAACGGCAGCCACTCGATGCTGGCCTACGCCGGTTTCCACGCCGGCTGCCCCTATGTGCGCGACGTGATGGCGGCAAGGTCGCTGGCCAAGCTGGTGCGCCGCCACCTCGCTGCCGCCGCTGCGACCCTGCCCGAGATCCCCGGCATCGACACCGCCGCCTATGCCGAGGCGCTGGCCAAGCGGTTCGAGAACCCCGAGATCGCGCATGAGACCTTCCAGATCGCCATGGACGGCTCGGAAAAGATGCCGCAGCGCGTCTTCTCGGCGGTGGCCGATGCACGGGCCAAGGGGGTTGATTGCCGGGCCTTCACCTTTGCCACGGCCGCCTGGGCGCGGCATCTCAGCGGTGCCACCCACGATTGCGATGCCTACGCGCTGCGCGATCCACGCGCCGCCGAGTTGCAGGCCATGGCCGAGGTCAAGGAAGCCGACGAGATCGTCGCTGCGCTGCGCCGCGCCGCTTTCGTCCCGCCGGCGCTGGCCGCGGACGAGGCCTTCTGGGCCGAGGTCGCGGGGCTCCTGGCCGAGATGCTCTTCGAGCCGATGCGCGACGTGATCGCGCGCGAAGCGGCCTTCTGAGCGCCACGATCGCCGCCCGCTGGACAGGCGGGCGGTCGCGCAATCCGCTGTTTGCGCGAACAGGGTGTCGGGATTTACTGTCCTGATAGAAATGTCGTTGTACTATCGGCGTGGGAGGACACCATGCCATATACCGACATTGCACGCGGGTCGCGGACGTTCACCACCCCCCGGAAACAATCCGAGGAACGTGCCGAAATCACCCGCCTCGAGAACGAGTTGCGCGCATTCGTGGCCATCGCCCTGCAGCACGGCATGCGCGACTACTGCGAGATTCGCCACCCCGAGTTGACGCGCGAGCTGGAAGAGGGGCTCGAACGCGCCGGTCGCCGCGCCGAGGTGAAATACGCCTATGTGATGGAGCGGCTGGCGCAGGTTCCGGGCCTCATGGCCTCCACCGGAGAGACCGGCGAGCGCACCTACTATCGCAACAGCGAGGAAAACGTCGCCTATATCGAGCATTCGCTCTGGAGCAAGCGCTTCATCCTGAGCGGCATCTGGGTGGCCCCGACGCACCGCGGCAAGGGTGTGGCGCACTGCATCCTGCGCCAACTGGTCGAGGCGGCGGACGAGGCCGAACTGGGAATCGAGTTGCACCACGAGCCCTTCGGCGAAGAGGGGCTCGACAAGCCCGCGCTCGAGGCATTTTACAATCGCCACGGTTTCCAGCACCACGAGCTGACTCCGGGAGCGATGTTCCGCATTCCCCGCTCGCCGCTGGATCACCACGGCCGTTCTTAGGACCCGGCGGTTCGCGCCGCCGGCGGCCTTTCTTCTAGGTCCAAATATCCCGGGGGACCGGGGGCAGCGCCCCCGGCTCTTTCGGCCTGCGCCCCGCCCCATGGACCCCGCGTCCGTCGCGGCGCTATAACCGGCCGCAGCGTCGACTGGTCAGGAGCGCGCATGGGCAACAGCAGCGGGGCGCCCGCGTCATGATCTCCCGCAACCTCAGGCATCTGCGGGTCTTTCTCGCCGTGGCGGAAGAGGCCTCGATCACCGGCGCGGCGGCGCGGTTCAAGGTTTCTCAGCCGGCCGTCACCCAGATGCTCGGCAAGCTCGAGACGCAGGCCGGGGGCGCGCTCTTCGACCGGACCAGCCGCGGGCTGGTGCTGACCGAACGCGGGGCGGTGCTGGCGGCGCGTCTGGGCCGGGTCTTCGCGCAACTCGACGCGGCGCTGGCGGCGATCTCGACGCGCCTGCCCGAGGTGGCGACAAGCGGCCAGCTTCAGGCTCTCTTCGCGGTGCATGACACCGGCAGCTTCACCCGCGCCGCCCGCGCGCTGGGGCTGGCGCAGCCCACTGTGCACCGCGCGGTCAGCCAGCTCGAGCAGGAGGTCGGCGCGCAGCTTTTCGAGCGCACCTCGCACGGGCTGAGTCCGAGCCGGGCCTGCAGTGCACTGGTGCCGCGGGCCCGGCTCGCGCTCAGCGAGATTGATCAGGCCGACATGGAACTGGGAGAGCTGGACGGGACCGAGACCGGGCGTATCGTCATCGGCACGCTTCCGCTGTCGCGCTCGGTGTTGTTGCCGCGGGCCCTTGCGGCCTTCCGCCAGGCGCGGCCGAAGATGCTGATCTCGGTGGTCGACGGGGCCCACGACATGCTGCTGGCGGCGCTGCGGCAGGGCGATGTCGACATCATGCTGGGCGCGCTGCGCAGCCAGAGCCCGGCACCGGACGTGGTGCAGGAGCCGCTTTTCCAGGACCGTTTCGCCGTCGTCGCGCGGCCGGGGCATGAGCTGGTGGGTGAGGGGCCGCTCTGCGCCGAGCAGCTCGGCCGCTACCCGTGGATCGTGCCCGGGCCCGGCACCCAGCTAAGGTACCAGTTCGAGGCACTTTTCCAGCGCCAGGGGTTGCCGCTTCCGGACAGTATCATCGAGGCCGGTTTCATTCTGCTTATACGAGAGTACCTCGATCTCAGCGAGTCCCTCGCCTTCACCTCGGGGCGGCAGGCTGCGCCGGAGCTGGATCGCGGGAACCTCGTGCAGCTTCCCCTCGCGGAAACATTGCCGTTTCGCGATATCGGCCTGACCCTGCGGGAAGATTGGCTGCCGACCCGGGCGCAGCGGCTGATGCTCGACTGCCTGCGTGGCGCGGCGGAGGCGCTGCCGGACGTATAGCGAGAAGTTATGCCATAATGCGTCGAATCTATTGGACCCTGCCGAGCGATGATTGCACAGGGGAGCCGTACATGGCCTGCCGTGCGGCAGGTGCGATCTCGGGAGGATTTCCATGCGTTCTGTCATTCTCGCCGCGGCTCTCGGCCTTGTTTCGACCGCCGCCCTCGCAGAAGACTTCAAATTTGCCAGCTTCTTCGCGCCGACCCATCCCTATGTCGAGGGGGCCTTTGATCCCTTCGCCGAGGCGGTGGCCGAAAAGTCGGATGGTGCGCTGTCGGTGACCATCTACAACGGTGGCGAACTCGGCCCGGGCCCGGCCGAGCAGTACAGCCGCGTTCTCGACGGCGTGGCCGAGCTGGCCGTCTCGCTGCCGGGCTACACCGCCTCGACCTTTCCGCTGACCCTGGTCGCGGAGCTGCCGGGCGTGCTCGACACCGAGACCGGCACGGCCGATATCTGGAACAACATCGAGCTCTTCCAGCCCGAGTACCGCCGCGCCATCCTGGTGAGCCTGTGGTCCTCGGCGCCGAACCAGCTTTACACCCGTGACAAGGCCGTGCGCAGCCCGGCCGACGTCAAGGGCATGAAGATCCGCGTGCCCTCGCGCAACACCGGCCTGCTGGTCGAAGCCTGGGGTGCGACCCCTGTCTCGATGCCGGTGAGCGAGATCTACAACGCCATGCAGACCGGCGTGATCGACGGGGCAATGATCGACACCACCGCGACCCGTGCCTTCCGCCTTGGCGAAGTGGCCAACTACCTGACCATCGGCATGGACACGACGAACTCGCCGTTCTTCATCCTTGCCAACCGCGACGCCTTCAACAGCCTCGATGAGGCGCAGCAGAAGGCGCTGCTCGACGCCGGCAAGGAGGCCTCGGTCAAGGCCAACGAGGTGCAACTCGCGGTTGCCGCCGGCGGTGTCGAGGCCTTTGCCGAGATCGAGGGCCGCGAAGTCATCGAGCTGACCGCCGAGGAGGCCGCCGCGTTCAACGCGCTGTCCGCGCCGGTCACCGAGAAGGTCGTCGCCGAGACCGGGGGCAATGCCCAGGCCATCGTCGACGCGCTGGCCCACTGAGCCAGATGATGCGTCGCGCAACCAACGCCCTGTCGGTTTTCACCGACAGGGCCACCGCCGTTCTGGCCGTGGTGGGCGGAGTCGCCCTGCTGTCGCTGGTGGTGCTGATCTTTGCCGGTGTGGTGCTGCGCTACGCCTTCGGCCAGCCTATTCTCGGCTCGAACGAGATCATCCAGCTTGCCGCCGTGGCGCTGGTGATGTCCGCGTTGCCCTATTGCACCCATCTCAATGGCCACGTGAGCGTCGACGTCTTCGACCGCATGCTGGGCCGCTTTGGTCGGCGTGCCGGCGACGTGCTGGCGCGGCTGCTGTCGGGCTACGCGCTGGGGGTGCTCTGTCATCGTGCCTATTATAAGGCATTGGATGCCGCCGAATTCGGCGACACCACCAACATGCTGGGCCTGCCGCTTTGGCCCTTCTACGGAATTCTCGCCCTCGGTTGCGGCTTCTGCGTGCTGGTCTTCGCGCTGCAGATCCTCAAGGTGCTCGTGCTCGGAGAAGAACAATGACCGAAGTCTCTGCCGGGCTGATCGGCATTGCCGCGCTCTTCCTTCTGATGATCCTGCGCACGCCGGTGGCCTTTGCCATGTTGCTGGTCGGCTTTTTCGGCTACTGGGGCCTGTCGGGATTCCGCAGCGCCAGCGCCATGCTGTTGACCGAGAGCTACTCGGCCGTCGCCTCCTATTCGCTGATCGTCGTGCCGATGTTCGTGCTGCTCGGCAACATCGCCTCGGTCGCGGGCTACTCGCGCGGGCTTTATGATGCGGCCTACGCCTGGGTCGGTCGTTTCAAGGGTGGGCTCGCATCGGCCTCGGTGCTCGGCTGCGCCGCCTTTTCGGCGGTCTCCGGTTCCTCCGTCGCCACCGCCGTCACTCTGGGCAAGGTCGCCCTGCCGCAGATGAAGCGCCTCGGCTATGCCGACAGCCTCGCCACCGGGTCGGTGGCGGCGGGCGGCACGCTGGGCTTCCTGATCCCGCCCTCCACCGGTTTCGTGCTGTACGCGATCCTCACCGAGGAATCGATCGGGCGGCTCTTCATGGCGGGCATCCTGCCGGGCATTCTGCTGTGCGCGCTCTTCATGGGGGTGATCTGGCTGCAGGCGACGCTGCGTCCCGAGGACGGCCCGCAGGGCGCCAAGATTGGCTGGATGGAGAAGCTGCGGATCTCCTCCGAGGCCTGGCCGCTCTTCGGTGTCATCCTGGTGTCGATCGGCGGCATCTACCTCGGGGTCTTCACCCCGGTGGAGGCCTCGGGGATCGGCGCGGGACTGGTGATCCTGCTGGCTCTGGTCCAGCGCAAGATCAACTGGGCGGGATTCAAGGAGGCCGTGCTCGACACGCTGAAGACCAGCGCCATGCTCTATATGGTGGTGATCGGGGCCAACGTGCTGAACCCCTTCCTTGCCATCACCCACATTCCGGCGACGCTCGGCGCGCAGCTTGAGACACTGGGGCTGGGCGCCTATGGCACGCTGATCGTGATCCTGCTGGCATATGTGGTGCTCGGCATGTTCATGGATGGCCTGTCGATGCTGGTCATCACCATCCCGATCGTCTTCCCAGTGATCACCGGCTTCGGCTTCGATCCGATCTGGTTCGGCGTGGTGGCGGTCATCGTCATCGAGATGGGCATGATCACCCCGCCGGTGGGGATGAACGTCTTCGTCGTCCGCGGGGTTGCCGGGCCGGATGTTCCGCTGACCACCGTGTTCAGTGGCGTCGCTCCTTTCCTGATCGCCATGGTGATCGGGCTGGTGCTGATCATCCTCTTCCCGCAGATCGCCACGCTGTTGCCAAACACGATGTTCGGCTGACGCCTTCGGGACCGAAATGCACGGTCCGGTCACGCACAGGGGACAGTGCGACAGGGGAGGCCTCGCCGAGGGATCGGCGGGGCCTTTTGCTTGGTCGTGCGGAGGGCCGCCTCCGCGCGCCGCGAAAAACGGCGAATCATTGCCGGATTTTGTGGCAGCGCGCCGCTTTCGCGGTATTGTCGCTGCGCCGCGGCGGTGCGGCGGTGCGGGAAGTGGCGCAGTTCGGGGCACGGGTGGCGATTTGCTGCCAAGTTTTAGGTCAAGAAAGGGGCTAAGCCGCGGAAGCGGCGCCCCTGATCGCGTTCAAAGCGTGGCCATGCCCTTAATTTTCGTGTAATAAGATTCGGGTAGTTAAGTTTTGATCCCACGCGCAAGCTACAGATTTTAAGTCGATATTTTCTGGGGGCCCACGTCATTCTCGCGGGTCCTGACAGGAGGTGCTTTTCATATGCGAATTGGAACGGAGAACTCGATGAATATTGTAATCCTTGGATGCGGGGGCTTTATCGGCAGCCATCTGCTGGATCGCCTGCTCACCACCACCGATCACAAGATCATCGGATGGGACCCGGAGAGCTCGAAGATCCAGAAGCACCTGGATAATCCCAACTTCACGCTTCATCAGCGCTACGTGGATGACCCCGAAACCCAACAGGATCTGCGGGATGCTGTGGCCAATGGGGACGTGGTGATCAACCTTGCCGCGATCTGCAACCCGTCTGAGTACAACACCAACCCGATCAGCGTGATCAAATCCAACCTGTTCGACGTCTATCCGATCGTCGAGCTTTGCGTGGAATACAAGCGCTGGTTGATCAGCTTCTCGACCAGCGAGTGCTACGGTCGCACGCTCTCCAGCTATGTCGGCGACACGAGCTACGAGAACCCCGACCTCTACGAACTCAAGGAAGACGAGACACCGCTTATTATGGGGCCGATCGTCAACCAGCGCTGGACCTATGCCTGCGCCAAGCAGATGGTCGAGCGTCTCGTTTATGCCCACCACAAGGAAGACGGCCTGCCGTTCACCGTGGTGCGCCCGCTGAACTTCTTCGGCCCGCGCATGGACTACATCCCGCAGCGCGACGGCGATGGCGTTCCCCGGGTTCTGGCCTGCTTCATGGGCGCGCTGCTCAACGGCGATCCGATGAAGCTGGTGGACGGTGGCAAGGCACGCCGCACCATCGTCTCGATCTACGAGGCCGTGGATGCGATCTGCCGCATGCTCGACAATCCCGAGAAGGCCAACGGTCACGCCTTCAACATCGGCAACCGCAACAACGAGGTCACCATGGCCGAGCTGGCGGACCTGATGCGCAAGACCTACGCCAAGATCACCGGTGATGCGTCCTACGAGGATTACCCGATCATCGAGGTCAGCGCCGAGGAGTTCTACGGCGAGGGCTACGAGGACTGCGATCGCCGCATGCCCGACATCTCCAAGGCCAAGGAGCTTCTTGGCTGGGAGCCCAAGATCGCGCTCGAGGACGTTCTTCTCGACACGATGACCTACTTCCATAACGAGTACGCAGGCTCCATGAAGCCCGCACAGGTGGCCGAATAGCCCCCTCGCCATTTCGGTATTTCCTCCCCTGCCGCGCTCCTCCCCGAGCGCGGCAGTTGCATTTCTGACTTCCGGAGGGCGGCCTGTGCGGCGCAATGACCCTTCGCGCGGCCGAAGCGCTCGCCTATAAGCGCGGCATGGATATCGGTCGCCTTCCTCCCCTGCGCAGCCTCATCGCCTTTCAGACCGTCGCGCGCTGCGGCAGCTTCACCCGCGCCGCCGAGCTGCTGGCGCTCACCCAGAGCGGCATTAGCCGGCAGATCGCCCAGCTCGAGGATCATGTCGGTGCGGCGCTCTTCGAACGCCAACCGGCGGGCGTGGTGCTGACCCGGATCGGCGAGGAATACGCCAAGGAGGTGGGGCGCGCGCTCGACGCGCTGCAATCGCTCGAGGCCGGCCAGATCACCCGGCGCGGGCAGGACCAGGTGACCATCGCCTGTTCACGCGCCGTGGCCGATCTGTGGATGCTGCCGCGGCTCACCCGGCTGCGCGACGCTTTCCCGGCGCTTGAGTTTAAGCTCATCGTCAACGACTTCTTCCAGCAGTTGCGCCACGACGAATACGACCTGGCGATCTATTATCGCCCCAACCGCCCGGCGGATCATGTGGTCGATGCTCTGGGGCCGGAGGAGATCGTGCCGGTCATGGCGCCGGGCGGCATGCCGCTGGCCGAGGCCGCGGCGCCGATGCTGCTGACCGTGGAGGAGACCCACAAGGAGTGGACTGACTGGGGCAACTGGCTTGCCTCCGTCGGCCTCAAGCTGCCCGAGGCGACGACCCGCTGGAAGCTCGGCGACTACCATCTGTCGGTCGAGGCGGCGCGGCGCGGGGTCGGTTTTGCCATGGGCTGGACATGGTTCCTCGCCGATTACCTCGAAAGCGGCGTGCTGGTCCCGGCCGACGCGCGACCCTTCCGCGGGCATGGCGAGTATTACCTCATGCGCCCGACCACCCGTCACCAGCGGCAGGCCGCGCGGCAGGTCGGCGACTGGCTGGTCGAGAGCAACCGGCGGTGGCGGGCAGGCTGACCGCCGACCGCCGGGCAAGAGCTTGATTTCACATGCTGAAAGAGGGCGATTGAAATGCCCTCAGAGGGGTATGACAAAAAATCATTTGTACCTCTAAGCGTTCCCCGAAATGTTCAGCGCAAAGCTGGCCAAGAGCCGCGTATAAGCAAGAATTCACAGGAGAGACGACATGACGAAACTTCATGACATGTCCGGCATCAGCCGTCGCGGCCTGCTCGCGGGCGCTGCCGGCATGGGCCTTGTGGGGCTCAGCGGCCTGCCGCTGCGCGCGCAGGAGGCCCCGCGCAAGGGCGGCACGCTGAAGCTCGGGATCAGCGGCGGCTCGACCACCGATGACTTCGACATCCGCAAGCTGGCCGACTGGGTGCCGGTGAACCAGGCCTACATGGTCATGAACGGCCTCGTCGAGATCGACTCCGACAACATCGCCCAGCCCGAACTCTTCTCGGCCTGGGACGCGGAAGAGGGTGCCGCCGCCTGGGTGTTCGATATCCGTCAGGGCGTGACCTTCCACAACGGCAAGAGCCTCACCGCCGATGACGTGATCTACTCGCTCAACCTGCACCGCGGCGAAAGCTCCTCGGCCGCGCGTTCGATCCTCGCGCCGATCACCGGGATCGAGAAGCTCTCGGACCTGCAGATCCGCATCACGCTGGAAAGCGGCAACGCCGACCTGCCCTACCTGCTGTCGGACTATCACCTGCTGGTGGTGCCCGAGGGCTTCGACGACTGGTCGAACCCTGTCGGCACCGGCCCCTTCATCCCCGAACGTGTCGAGCCCGGTGTGCGTGGCCGCTTTGTCCGCAACGAGAGCTACTGGAAGCCCGGCTGCGCCAATGTGGACGCCGTCGAGGTGGTGGTGATCAACGACGTCACCGCCCGCACCAACGCGCTGATGTCGGGGCAGGTGCATGCGATCAACGCGGTGGACTTCAAGACCGTCACCCTGCTCGGCCGCAACCCCAAGCTCGAGATCGTGCGCTCGGCCGGGGGCCAGCACTTCACCTTCCTGATGGATTGCACCAAGGCGCCCTTCACCGATGTGAACGCAAGACTGGCCATCAAGTACGCCGTGGACCGCGAGCAGCTGCTGAAGACCGCGCTCAACGGCTTTGGCCAGCTGGGCAACGACCACCCGATCCCGCAGACCGACCGCTTCTACAACTCCGAGCTGGCGCAGCGCGCCTATGACCCCGAGAAGGCGACGTTCCACGCCAAGAAGGCCGGTTTCGATCCGCTTGCCGTCACCCTCTCGGCCTCGGATGCAGCCTTCTCCGGCGCCGTCGACGCGGCAGCCGTCTTCCGCACCGCGGCCAGCGGGGCAGGGGTCGACGTGACCATCAAGCGCGAACCGGCGGACGGCTACTGGAGTGACGTCTGGATGCAGGTGCCCTTCTGCATGTCCTACTGGGGTGGCCGTCCGACTGCCGACCAGATGCTGTCGATCGCCTACGAGTCCACCTCCTCCTACAACGACACGCGCTGGAGCAACGAGCGCTTCGACGCGCTGCTCAAGGAAGCCCGCGCGCTGCTCGACGAGGAGAAGCGCCGCGAGATCTACTGGGAGTGCCAGGCGCTGATCCACGAGGACGGCGGCGCGATGATCCCGATGTTCGGCGATTATCTCGACGCGGTGTCGAAGGACGTGAAGGGCGTGAAACCCCATGCGATGTTCAACCTGATGGGTGCACGCATGGCCGAGAAGGTCTGGCTGGACGCCTGATGGTCTCGCTGATTGCAAAACGTGCCGGCCTCGGGCTTCTGACGCTCTGGCTTGTCTCTGTCCTGGTGTTCGCCGGGACAGAGATCCTGCCGGGGGACGTGGCCGGCGCCATCCTCGGGCAAAGCGCCACGCCCGAGTCCCTCGCCGCGCTGCGCAGCGAGCTGGGCCTCGATGTGCCCGCGCTGCAGCGCTACTTCGACTGGCTGGGCGGGATCCTGACCGGTGACATGGGGCGCTCCATGGCCTCGGGTCAGCCGGTTTCGGACCTGCTCTGGCCGCGATTCCGGAACACCATGGCACTGGCGGCCTACGCCGGGGTCATCGCGGTGCCGCTGGCCGTGGGCCTCGGCATCCTCGCCGCCGCCAAGCGCGGCACGATCTTCGACCGTGCCGCAAATATCGCCGCGCTCGCCTTCGTGTCGCTGCCCGAGTACTTCCTCGGCCTGCTGCTGGTGCTCTGGCTGTCGGTGAAGACCGGCTGGCTGCCGAGCCTCGCCGACACCTACGAGGGCATGGGGCTGACCGCCTGGTTTACCGCAACCACCTTGCCGATGCTGGTGCTGGTCATGGTCACCATGGCGCAGATCCTGCGCATGACCCGGACCACCGTGCTGGGTGTGATGGACCAGCCCTATATCGAGACCGCTTTCCTCAAGGGGCTGAAGAACGGCCGCGTGGTCATGCGCCACGCCGCGCCCAATGCCGCCGCGCCCATCGTCAACGTCGTCTCGTTCAACATCGCTTATCTCATCACCGGCGTCGTGCTGGTCGAGGCGGTGTTCAACTACAACGGACTGGGCCGCTTCATGGTGGATGCCGTGTCGAAGCGGGATCTGCCGATGGTGCAGGCCGCCGCGATGATCTTCGGGGCCGCTTACGTGATCCTCAACATGATCGCCGACATCGCCGCCATCGCGCTCAACCCCCGCCTGCGCCATCCGCGCGGAAAGGAGGCGTAACATGTCCCGCCTCTCCAACATCCCGCTGACCGGCTGGATCGGCATGGCGCTGATCGCCGCAAATGCGATCCTGTTCCTCTTCGGCCCGATGCTCGCGCCTTTCGGGCAGGAGGAGATCGTCGGCATGCCCTTCGACATGCCCCAGCCGGGCCACCCGCTGGGCTTCGACCAGAACGGTCGCGACATGCTCTCGCGCCTGCTCTACGGCGCGCAGATGTCGATCGGCATCTCTCTCGCCGCCGTGTGCCTCTCGTTCGCCGTCGGCGTGCCGCTCGGCATCCTCGCGGCGATCCGGGGTGGCTGGCTGGACCTTGTGCTGTCGCGCGTCGTCGACACGGTCATGTCGATCCCGGTGCTGATCTCGGCGCTGGTGGTGCTGCAGGCGCTCGGCTCGTCGCTGCCGGTGCTGATCGTCACCATCGCGCTGCTCGACAGCACCCGCGTCTTCCGCCTCGCCCGGCTGGTGGCGCAGGGGATCAACGTGATGGAATACGCCGAGGTCGCCCGCCTGCGCGGTGAAGGCCTTGGCTGGATGATCCGCCGCGAGATCCTGCCCAATGCCCTGCCGCCGCTGGTGGCAGAGTTCGGCATGCGCTTCTGCTTCACCTTCCTCTTTGTCGCGGGGCTTTCCTACCTCGGGCTCGGGGTGCAGCCGCCGTTTGCCGACTGGGGAGGGATGGTACGCGACAACCAGCAGGGCATCCTCTACGGGCTCTACGCGCCGCTCTTCCCCGCCGCCGCCATCGCGCTGGTGACCATCGGGGTGAACCTCACCGTCGACTGGCTGCTGGCCGGACACACCACCGTGCAGGGAGACAATCGATGAGCGATATCCTTCGTATCCGCGATCTGCGCGTCGCCACCGCCGAGGGGGTCGAGCTGCTGCATGGCGTCTCGCTCGACCTCGAGAAGGGCGAGATCCTCGGCCTGATCGGCGAGAGCGGCGCGGGCAAGTCGACCATCGGCTTGGCATCCATGGGCTACGGGCGCGGCGGATGCCGGATCACCGGCGGCACCATCGAACTGGCGGGCAAGGACCTTGCGTCGGCCAGCCGTCCCGAGCGCGAGGCCGTCCGGGGCGCCCGCATCGCCTATGTCGCGCAGAGCGCGGCGGCGGCCTTCAACCCGGCGCACCGGCTCGAGCGGCAGATCATCGAGGGTCCGCTTCGGCATGGCCTGATGACCGCGCCCGAAGCCCGCGCCTGGATGATCGAGCTTTTCACCGCGCTCGGCTTGCCCGAGCCCGAGACCTTCGGTCGCCGTTACCCGCATCAGGTCTCCGGGGGGCAGCTGCAGCGGGCGATGGTCGCCATGGCCATGTCCTGCAAGCCCGACATCCTCGTGCTCGACGAGCCGACGACGGCGCTCGACGTGACCACGCAGATCGAGGTGCTGTTGCTGCTGCGCGAGACGATCCGCAAGTACGGCACCTCGGCGCTCTACATCACCCATGATCTGGCGGTGATCGCGCAGGTCGCCGACCGCCTCATGGTGCTGCGCCACGGTGCCGAGGTTGAGACCGGGACTACCGAACAGATCCTGAGCGCGCCGCGCGAGGAGTACACGCAGCGGCTGGTCTCGGAGAGGCAGGCGAGCCTCAACGCCGAGGCGGGCGCCCATCACCGCACCGGCGAGGAGATCCTGCGGGTGGATCATGTCTCTGCCGCCTACGGCAGGACGCCGGTCCTGCACGACGTCGATCTGTCGGTGAAGCGCGGCGAGACTGTCGCCATCGTCGGCGAGTCCGGCTCTGGCAAGTCGACGCTGGCGCGGCTGGTTTCGGGGCTGCTGGCCCCCTCGGCGGGGCAGGTGCGCTTCGACGGCGAGGCGCTGCCCGAGAGCTACCGCAAGCGCTCTCCGGATCTCTTGCGTCGCATCCAGCTGATCTACCAGTTGCCCGACGTGGCGCTGAACCCGCGGCAGACCGTGGGCGAGACCATCGGCCGCCCGCTGGAAACCTTCCGCGGTCTCAAGGGTCGGGCGCAGCGGAACGAGGTGGCGCGGCTGCTCGAGATGATCGGCCTGCCGGTCGAGATGGCGGCCCGCCTGCCCGGTGCGCTCTCGGGCGGGCAGAAGCAGCGCGTCTGCATCGCCCGCGCGCTGGCCGCCGAGCCCGACCTGATGATCTGCGACGAGGTGACCTCGGCGCTCGACCCGCTGGTCGCCGAGGACATCCTGCGCCTGTTGCGCAAGCTGCAGGACGAGCTTGGCATGACCTACCTTTTCATCACCCACGACCTGTCGGTGGTGCGCCGGCTCGCCGATCGCACGGTGGTGATGCAGAAGGGCCGGATCGTCGAGGAGGCGGACACCGCCACGCTCTTCGAGGCGCCGCGCGATCCCTACACCCGCAGGCTGCTGGACTCGGTGCCGCAGCTGGATCGTGGGTGGCTCGACAAGGTGCTGGCCGCCCGCGCGTCCTGACCCGAACACACATCTGAATACACACGATAAACGGAAGTCATCATGGCCACCGAATTCATCGAACACGTCTGGATCCCAATGCCCGACGGTACGCGGCTCAGCGCCCGGCTGTTCCTGCCCGAGGGCGCCCGCAGCCACGGCGTCCCGGCGGTTCTGGAATACATCCCCTACCGCAAGCGCGACGGCACCCGCGGCCGCGACGAGCCGATGCATGGCTACTTTGCCGAGCAGGGCTATGCCGCCGTGCGCGTCGACATCCGCGGGACCGGCGAGTCCGAGGGCCACATGGCGGACGAATACCTCAAGCTCGAGCAGGACGACGCCTGCGAGGTCATCGCCTGGATCGCCGCGCAGGACTGGTGCGACGGCAACGTCGGGATGATGGGCAAGAGCTGGTCCGGCTTCAACTCGCTACAGGTCGCGGCGCGGCGTCCCCCGGCGCTGAAGGCGATCATCACCTGCTATTCCACCGACGACCGATTCAAGGACGACATTCACTTCATGAATGGCTGCCTCTTGAACGACAACCTCTGGTGGGGCTCGATCATGATGGGCTACCAGGCGCGTCCGCTCGACCCCGAGGTGGTTGGCGAGAGTTGGCGCGAGGACTGGCAGAACCGCCTGGAAACGCTGCCCTTCTTCCCGGCGATCTGGGCCGAGCACCAGAGCTATGACGAGTACTGGAAACACGGCTCGGTGCAGGAGGACTATTCGGCAATCCAGTGCCCGGTGATGGTCGTCGGCGCCTGGGCCGACAGCTACACCAACTCCGTGCCGCGCCTGCTGGAGAACCTGCAGGTTCCGACGCGCGGCATTATTGGCCCCTGGGGCCATGTCTACCCGCAGGACGGTGTGCCCGGTCCGGCGATCGGCTTCCTACAAGAGGCGACGCGCTGGTGGGACCAATGGCTCAAGGGCCGCGACACCGGCGTGCTGGAAGAGCCGAAGCTCCGCGCCTACATCAACGATCCGATTGCCCCCGAGACCTCGCGCCCCGATCAGCCGGGCCGCTGGGTCGGCTCCGACTGGCCGCTGGCCGAGCCGATGCGCCGGGTGTACCTGACGCCCGGCGGCGCGCTCACCGATGCGCCGGAAGAGGGCGCGCTGCTGCCGATCCGTTCGCCGCAGAGCCACGGCATCACCGCAGGCGAATGGATGGGAGTCGGCTGCCCGGGCGAGATGCCCGCCGACCAGCGCATCGAGGACGGTGGCGCGCTGGTCTTCGAGACTGGGGTGTTGAAGGACGACCTGGAAATCCTCGGCGTGCCCGAATTGGACCTGCACCTCGCCTCCGACAAGCCGGTGGCGCAGGTGGTGGTGCGGCTTGGCGACGTCGCGCCCGATGGCCGCGTGACCCGCGTCAGCTACCAGGTGCTGAACCTCACGCATCGGAATGGCCACGAGACGCCCGAGGCGCTGGTGCCGGGCCAGTTCGAGACGGTGACGGTTAAGCTCTCGGCCTGCGGTCACCGCTTCGCCGCGGGCCATAAACTGCGCATCTCGGTGGGCACCGCCTACTGGCCGATCATCTGGCCCGCGCCCGAGGCCGCGACGCTGACCATCGACACCGCGCGCAGCCTGCTGCACCTGCCGCAGCGCGCGGGTGGCGATACGCACCCCGGCTTCGAGCCCCCGGCGCACGGTCCGGCCTGCCCGATGACGATGATCCGGCCCGCCAAGCTCGAGCGCCATGTCACCACCGACTTCCTCACCGGCGAGGTCACCTATGTGACCAATGGCGAGGGCGGGCTCTTCGGCGAGGGCGTGCTGCGTTTCGACGAGATCGGCACGGTGCTCTCGCACAGCCTGCGCCGCGAACTGACCATTCATCCCGACGACCCGACCTCGGCGCGCTACAAGCTGCACCAGGTCTACGAGATGGGCCGCGAGGGATGGGAGACCGCCTCGGTGCTCGACAGCGAGATGACCTGCGATGCGCAGAGCTTCTTCCTGAAGGCCCGGATGACGGTCACGTTCAATGGCGAGCAGGTCTTCGCGAAGGACTGGTCCGAGACCATCCCGCGCCATCTGATCTGAACGCCGAAGCTCTCTGGTGGAAACGGGCGCGCCTCTGGCAGGGCCCGTTTCTTGCTGCGGTGCCGAGTGTGGCGCGCGCACATTATTCAGCCCGTGGAAACATGATGTTTCCGAAACTTGCTGAATTGAGACGAAAATATGTCCTAGACTGCGGGGAGTTATTTTGGCCCGGCGCCTGTGCCCGGGCCGCGCCCTGTCATTCTGGTTCCGGTTGTCTTCATGCCCACGCTTTACCTTTTCTCCCTTCTGCTTGGTGGCATCCTGTGGAGCGTGGCGGGGGGTACATCCCCGTCGGACGACGAGCATGTGCCGGAGGACAGGTCCTCCGACGATGCCGAGGATACTGCCGATCTGAACGGCACCAGCCTGATTGGCACCACCGGGCATGACGCGCTCTCCGGGGGCTCGGGCGGCGATACGCTGGATGGCGGCGCGGGGAATGACACGCTGCGAGGCGGCGAGGGGGGGCGACCTCCTGATCGGCGGCGAGGGCAACGACCAGCTCGTGGGCACGCAGGGCTCGGACACTGCGCAGGGCGGGGCCGGGAACGACATCCTGCTTTTTGTCGACGGGGCGCTTGGCGCGCCGGACGTGCTGGAGGGCGGCGCGGGGATTGACGTGCTCTGGGGGGGACGATGGCGACATGATGACCGGCGGCGCAAATGCCGACATCTTCGTCGTCCCGGTGGGACAGGCGGGCGCCGCGCCGGTCACCATCACCGATCTCGATTTCAGCCGCTTCACCGAGCAGGACGTGCCCGACCGGGTGGTCTTCGTGAGCCCCGAGGGAGAAATATTCCCCCGCGCCGCCTTCTTCGACGGCACGCTCGCGGCGGGTATCGGCGACATGCCGGACGGAAGCGGCGCCGGGGTTTTCATGAACGGGGAGGTGGTGGCCGTGATCCAGGGCTACACAGCCGAGGAACTCTTCTACGAGACCATCTGGATCGGCAACTTCTCTCCCGCGCTCACCGGCTTCTACGACGGCGAGGACATGCTCGCCGGAAGCGAGGGGCGCGACGAGCTCTTCGGCGGCAACGGGGCGGACACGCTGGAGGGTCATGGCGGCGGTGACTATCTCGACGGCCAGTCGGGCGACGATTTCATCAGCGGTGTCGATGCCGAGGGGGCCGAGGCGGTGGGTGACACGCTGGTCGGCAACGCCGGCGACGACCTGCTGCGCGGCGACGCGGGCGATCACCTCGCGGGCGGGGTGGGCAATGACGCCTATGAGCTTGTCGTGCCGCAGGGCGACGAGGCCTTCACTCCGCTGACGCTGCACACCTACGATCTGTCCGGCAACGAAGGTGCCCCCGAGCTGATCACGCTGGTTCTGCCCGACGGCACGCCGCTTTCGGCAGGGCAGGCCTATAGCGGGCTCACGGTGGCCGAGGCCGAGGACGGCAGCGGCACGGCGCTGGTCTACGAGGGCCGGGTGCTGGCGGTGATCGACGGGGTCGACGCGACGGCGCTTGGCGATCCGCGCGGCTGGCTGGGCAACCTTGCCGCCGTGACCCCGCTCGCCGCCGCCCCGCCCGTCTTCGACGGCAGCCATGTCTCGGTGACCGCGGCGACCGGCACCGGGCAGGTGCTCGAGAGAGCCTATTTCGGCGGCAACCTCGTCTTCAGCGTCAACACCGAGGATGGCCTGCCCCTGGACAACTTCGGCGGGGCGGCGGATGCGCTGGACATCACCCATCTGCGCTTTCCGGCCGGGCAGGGCGACAGCGGCGATCTCGAGGAGGATGGCGACGGCTTCCTCAACGTGCTTGAGATGGATCGCGTCGACGGCGAATGGCAGCTGCGGCAGGAGGTCACCGACATGCTCGACTGGGCGCGCGAGAACGGCGCGCAGGTGACGCTGGTGCTGCCGACGAAGAATTACAGCGTGAGTGAATACGAGGCGCTGGACGATGACATCGCGCGTTTCGCCGAGACGGTGATGCGCGACTATTCCGATGTGGTCGAGGCCTTCGAGATCGGCAACGAATACTGGAGCATGGGTGAGACCGCCTATGGCGCCAAGGCCGATGTCGCCGCCGTGGCGCTGGCGCGGGGCATGGAAGATGCGAGCTTCGCGGACGAGGATCAGGCGGCGATCCTCGTGCAGATGGCCTCGCCCTTCGCGGGCTCGGAATACCATGTCTCGGTCGATGACCGGCCCTACCTGCAGCGCGTGCAGGACGCCAACCAAACGATCATCGACCAGCTTGGCAGCGAGGCGCGCGAGGCGCTCGACGGGGTGGTCGAGCACTATTACTACGACAAGCGCGTCACCGAGTTCGAGGGCACCAGCGGCGAGATGAACTTCATCAACCGCGACTTTGCCGTCTGGGAGGAAGAGTTCGACAAGGAGCTCGACCTCTACATCACCGAATGGAACGTGCGGACCTCTGATACCACCGAGACCGGGCTGCGCTCTGCTTCGGTGATGGTCGAGATGACCTCCAACATGAACGAGCTTGGGGTCGACGCGGCGCATGTCTGGCCGGTGCAGCACAACACGCCCACCGACCTTGCCGGCAAGCAGCACGAGGACGTCCTTACCGATGCCGAGGGGCGCGTGCTCAACACGATCAACGGCGCGACTTTCGATTTGATGAGCTCCAGTCTGCCGGGGCTGGAGCTGCTCGATACCGATCTTTCCGTCGAGGACGGCAGCTTCACCTTCCACGCCTGGCAGTCCGAGGAGAGCACCGTGGTCTACGTCGCCTCGCGCGCGACCGAGACCATCGAGCTGGAGTTCGACCTCGGGGCGCTGGTGCCCGGATACACATCGGCCTCGGCGGTGAAGATCGGGGCGGATGCCTCGGCCAACTCCAGCGATGGGGTGCACTACGTCCCGGGCGAGGGCTTCCAGGAGGCCGACAGCCTGCTCGTCGACGGCCAGCGCTACTACATCAACGAGAACGACGTGCGGGCCGAGTTGACGGATATCGCGATCACCGGGACCACGGTGCCGATCACCCTCGACCCCTTCGAGGTCATCGAGATCACCTTCGACACCTCGGGCGTCGACGTGACCGGACCGGACGGCGGCGGTGCAACGGGCGAGCGGATCACGGGCAGTACGTCAGCCGACACGCTGGAGGGCGGTGACGGCGACGACACGCTCGAGGGGCTGTCGGGTGATGACCGGCTGGTCGGCGGCAAGGGGGATGACAGTGCCAACGGTGGCGATGGCGATGACCGTCTGCTCGGCTGGGGCGGGAGTGATTACCTCAAGGGTGGGGACGGCAACGATCTCATTTCCGGCAATCAGGGCAGCGACACGCTGGTCGGCAGCGAGGGTGACGACACGCTCACCGGCAACGAGGAGGACGACGAGCTCAACGGCATGGTCGGTAACGACAGGCTTTCGGGCGGGCCGGGGGCGGACACGCTTACCGGCTGGGCCGGGCGGGACGTCTTCGTGCTGGAAGAGGGCGATCTCACGGGGGAGGACGTGATCACCGATTTCACCCCCGGAAAGGACGTGATCGAGGTAGATCTGCCGGGGATCGACGATCTGTCGGACCTCACCTTCAGCACGGAGGACGACGGCATCATCGTCCGCTTCGGCACGCAGGGGAGCCTGCTGCTGCAGGGCGATCTGCGCATCTCCGACGTGAACGCGGCGCGCAACTTCAGCTTCGTCTGAGGTGTGGAAAAAGCCTGTCCCCGCGGGGACAGGCCCTGAGGGTCAGAAGGTCGCGCGGATGCGGAAGCCGACCTGAGTGTAGTCGTCGTAGCTCTCGAAGCTCGGCTTAACCCACATGACATTGCCGCCGAGGCGCCAGTTCTCGGTGAGTGCCGCCTCGTAGAAGGCCTCGACCGCCGACTCGTCCTGCAGTTTCACCCCGTAGGCCCCGAGCGCCTCGCCCAGCTTGTCGGACCAGTTGTACTTGCTCCAGGCGAGGCCCCAGCGATCGCTTTGGCGCCCGTAGAGCGGCGAGTTGCCACCGATGCCGAGCAGGAACATCTCGTCGAGCGGGTTGGGGTTGCCGTCGCCGTAGCCGATCTGGCCGAAGACGCCCCAGCCGACCATCGGGTTCTGCGGATCGCTCCAGAGGTATTGCTGGAAGCTGACCCCGGTGTAGTTCACCCCGTCCTTGGTGCTCATGAACGCGTCGTCGCTCGGGTCGAGCAGCAGTGACTCGTAGTCGGTACCCTTCTTGGTCGAATGGGCGATGTTGAAGCTGTAGAAGCCGGGCATGCCGTTGATCTGGGTCGTGTAGGTGGCGGTGCCGTTGTAGACCACGCCTTCGTCGAAGAGGTCGTCCCAGAAGTCCTCGCCCTGCGCATTGTTGGCGTCGTAGATCATCAGCGTGTAGATCATTGGCGCATAGCTCACCGTCAGCATGCCGCCGAAGATATAGGGCGGCAGCACGAAGTTGCCGGGTGCGCCGATCCCCAGGTATTGGAAGCCGCCCTGGCCCTGACCGCCGACCAGCGGCGTTGCCTCGGCGAGATCAATCACGTTGAACTTGCCGAAGCTCACGCTGGTGGTGTTGTTGAACTGCTGCGTGAGGCTCAACGACAGAGTGGTGTCATTGTCCGAGGTGACCGAGGGCAGGGTCGCGAAGGTGTTGGTCGGCCAGACCAGCCCGCCCTCGCCGAGGCCGACGTAGCCATCGCCGTCGTTGTATTCGAAATGACCAGTGATCGAGCCTCCGGACCAGATTTCCGCGTAGTTCAGCTTGATGTCGACCCGCCAGTTGTAGAGCGCGTCGTCATCGGTGTCCCCGCTGGTCGGGACATCCGCGAAGGTGGTCAGCCCGAAACTGAGCTGCGGCCCGCTGTCCTGCGCATTGGCGGCAAGGGGCAGGCTGGCAGAGGTCAGCAGGGCGGCAAGCAGCGTCGGACGGAAGAAAAGGCGGACCGGCATGGCAAAATCCTCGTATCGGAGGTGGCTGTTCCTTGGGAAATCACGGTCCCGGGTAAAGCGCCACGCCGCGATCCCTTGTGGATCCCTTGCGCGGCCCCGGAACGGCACACACTCAAACGCAGTCTCGAAAATGCTGATTTCACGGCGAGAAACGATGCCGGGAAACCCTGCAGAAAGCCTTCCACAGCTACGCGACAAAAGCAATTCTCGATCTACCGTTGCGCGAACAGGACCAGCGAGTGTGGCGCGCCTGCCCGGCATGCGCGCAAACGCGGCGGGCATGGGCGGTGCTTCAGGTGGTGCGGTTCCAGCGCAGCAGCGACAGTTCGTCCTGCGCTTCGGCCTCGCGTTTGGCGCTTGCTTCGCGCTCTTCGGCGAGGCGTTTGAGGCGGAGGATCTCGTAGGTCTTCTGCTCGGCCAGCGCGGCGCGGAGCTTTTCCTCGGATCGGGCAAGCTCGGGCGCCAGCTTGGCGGCGTCATTGGAGATGCGGTCGACCTCGGCGCGGATCGAACGGATGAAGCGGCCAAGGTAGGGGGCGCCCTCGAGCCCGTCGATCCGCGACTCGCCGGAGAGCCGCTCCAGCAGCGCCGACTTGTCGCCTTCGAGCTTGTCCATCCGGGCGCGGATCGCGCCGGTCTCGGCCGCCTGCCTCTCGGTCTCGAGCGACTTGAGGCGTTCCATCACCTGCAGCGCGCGCAGGCGGCGGCGGGTGGCTTCAGTGGCCATTGGCCGGGGGGGCTGGGCTTGTCGGGCTCCGCGGGCGCATGCGCCGAGGGCATGGGCCGCTCGCCGCCGAGGGCCACGCGCATCCGGGCGAGAATGGTCGCGGGAAAGCCGTTCCCCGAGGGCGGCATTTCGTGGAACTTGCCCGGGCGGGCGGCAGAGATATAGCCGAGCGTCGCCAGATCCTCCTTCGGCGTGGGCACGCTCTCTGCCGAGGCCATGCCGGCGAAGAGCAGGAGGGGGATCGTGCGCAAAAGGCTCATGCCGCGGGCAATTCCTTCTGCGCGGCCTCGACCTCGTAGAAGTCGGGCTGCATCCGCGTGGGGATATTGCCGCGGCCGATCTCGACGCAGATGCTCGGCGGGTGGTCGGACACCATGGCGACGAAGATGTCGCGGATGATGTGGTAGAAGGCGGCGTCCTCTTCTTCGATCTGGCTCAGACGCCCGGAGATTGGCTGCACCATGCAATAGGCGAGGAATACGCCGAGGAAGGTGCCGACCAGCGCGCCGCCGATCATCCCACCGAGGATCTCGGGGGGGCTGGTCGATCGAGGACATGGTCTTGATCACCCCCAGCACCGCCGCGACGATACCGATGGCGGGCAGCCCGTCGGCCATGGTCTGGATCGCATGGGCCGATGCCATGGCCTCGTGGTGGTGCTTCTTGATCTTGCGGTTGATCACGTCCTCGGTCTGGTACTTGTCGTCGAACTGCATCGACAGCATGCGGAAGCTGTCGCGGATCAGGTCGATGGCGAAGTGGTCGGCCGCAATGCGCGGGTAACGCGCGAAGATGTCGCTTTCCTTGGGCGACTCGATGTGGCTGTCGAGCGCGAGGATGCCGCGGGACTTGTAGATCCGCGACAGCTCGAACATCAGGTTGAGCAGGTCGGCATAGTCCTTGGATTTCCAGCGCGGCCCCCGGATCACCTTGAGCACGCCCTTGCCGGCGCTCTTGATGACCGTGAAGCTGTTGGCGATGACGAAGGCCCCGATCGAGGCGCCACCGATCATCATGCCTTCGAAGGGCAGGGCGTGCAGCACGATGTCCATCTTGCCGCCGGAGAGGATGAAGCCTCCGAAGACCAGGCCGAAGACAAGGGCGAGACCGAGGATCATCGTCATGGGGAAATCTCTGCTTGGCTCTTGTTGCCGGGATGCGCCGGCGGTCATGGTGAGCATATGTAAATTTGACTTTCTTTCAAGTATAAACAAGAATAGATTCCAAAGTTGAAGAACTGTTCGGGGCTGCTGATCATGAACGCCGAAAAACTCGCATATTTTTTTCGAGGCCGGTGAGCTTCTGACGGTCTTCGCCGAGTGGCCGGATGAGACCGGGCTCGCGCTCTGCCTCGACGACGAGGGCACCTGCGAGATGGTGCTGCATCACGTCGACGAGGGTCGGGCGGTGCTGCGCAAGGTCGCGGCTGTGCTGGACTGCAGCAAGGGCGGGTTCGCCGTGGTGCCGCCGGTCGAGGGCTACCCGACCCGGCGGGTGCTCTTCTCGGACGAGCAGAAGCTTCTGAAGCTGGTGGCTGGCGAGGATGACCTTCCGGAGATGGCCGAGGACTACCTGATCAATTACCGCTTCGAGCAGGAGCGCAAGGCTCGCCCCGCGCCGACCCCCGCGCCGGCTGTCGACGCCGTGGCCAAGACGGTCAGCGCGGCGCTGCGTGCGCCCGAGCCTTTCCGCTGGCGTCCCCGGCTGCACCTTGCCGAACTGGCGCCGAAGCCCGCGCCGCGCCGCAAGTCCAAGCGCGAGATGCCCGAGGGCTACCTGCCCGCAGAGGCGGTATCGGACAGCGAGTGTCAGTTCGTGGAGGCAGAGGTCAGCCTTGGCCACCGCGGCGTGCGCGTGACTCTGAGCCCCGAGTTGGTCACCATCCAGACCCGCGCGGTGCTGGTCGAGGAGGTCGGCTTTCGGGACGATTTCTCGCGCTTCGTGCTGCCGCGCAAGGCGGTGCAGGGCTGGGTAGCCGGAGCGCCTCTGGTCATCGATATCCCTGAGCGGCGCTTTCCCGCCGCGCTGCGCCAACGGTTCGCCGCATCGCCTCGCGTGGCCGAGGTGACGGTGACCGAACATGGCGTCTTTGTTGCCCCTGGTTCGGTGACGCAGCCCGCCGCTCCGGCGGCCCCGGCGGAGGCACTGCCCGAGGCGGCGACCAAGCGGCGCCGCGTCCGCCGGGCGTTCTCGCCGCTGCGCGTGGCGCTGGCGGTGCTCACCGGCGCGGGGCTGATGACCGGAACGATGATGCGCGCGGTGGAACTGCCCGCGAGCTTCGAGACCACCGTGCTCGAGATGGCCTTCGACAACTAGAGCGGGGCGTCGCCTTCGAGCACATAGCCCTGAGCCCGGATCGTGCGGACCTGCAGGGCAGGGCCATAGGCCTCCTCCAGTTTCTTCCGGATCCTTCCGATATGCACGTCGAAACGCCGGTCACCGTAGCTCCATTCGGCGCCGGCGACCTCTGCGGCGAGCGCGGGGCGGCTGACGATCTGGCCGCGCCGCGCGTTCAGGCAGCCAAGGATGCGCTCTTCCAGCGGTGTCAGCCCGAGTTGCACCAATCGCGCCGCGCGTTGCCCGGCAAGCGAGGCGCCCTGCAGGCGTACGGAAAGTCGGGCCCGCAACTCCGAGGGATCATGGTCGGCCCGCAGCGCGTCATCGGCGCCGGCGGCGAAGATCTCGGCAGCGCCGCGCGGGCGGTTGCCGTGGTCGACGGCGAGGATCACCGCATCGGGGACAAGCCTCCTTGCCTCGGCGATCAGGCCGAGCATGTCGTCATCCCGGGCCAGATGAGCGGTCAGCCCCACGAGCATCGCGGTCAGCGGCGCGCCCGGGGTCATCAGGTCCCGGGCCTCGGCTGGCCGGGCACGGCGCAGCACACGGCGCAGCCCGCTGCGCTCCAGCAGCTGCGACCAGGCCGCGCGTTGCGCCGTATCGCGCTCTACAACCACGGCAAATGAGGCGCGATTTGTCATATCTCTCTGATCGGCCAAGGTTTCGTCAGGTTTTTTTTCAACGACTTGACGTAAATTGGCAATGTTCAACATGGATTAACCTTTGAATCCTATTTGCCCTACCAGGAGAGAGTAAGAACACTAAGAAGAGACAAGGGAATGGGTAAAGAGTTGCGAGAGTTTCTTTTGCGGATTCTGGGGTGGAGCCGGGCAAGTGCGACGTCACGGCCGAAGGACTCGTACTCGATGCTGACATGCCGGGAAACCGGTATGCAAAAGCCCCTGTTGCGCAGGCATCTGCGCGAGGTTCTGAGGATGACGCCCGAGGAATACCGCAGGAAGTGGCGTCTGCCGAAAGATGCGCCGCTGGTTTCGCAATCCTACCTCGACCGGCGGGAAGCCGCTCGAAACATGGAGTGGGAAGGTTAAATTGCCCAAGCGGCAAGAATCTATGTAGAGTAAAAGTGCAATCCCCGTCGACGGGCGCGCTTGTTCAAGGACAAGCAAGAACGGACAGAAGTGCGTTTGGTCCCGGCGATGCGAAAGCAGAACGACGATCGGCAGGATGAGATTATGAGTGGACATGACGAATCGCAGGATATGGTGGCCCGGATCGTGGCGGCCTACGCGTCCAGACCGGACGTGACCCCGGATGAGATCGTGAATCTTTACAGACGCTTGACCGGGGAAGTTCAGGATATGCCTGCCTCGGCAGCGATGGCCGAGCCGGCGGGCACCGCCGGGCAGGGCGCCGGGGGGCTGCGGCCCGCGCTGCCGGTGACCCAGGCGGTGACCGAGGAAAAGGTCTACTGCCTGTGCTGCGGCCGCGGTTTCAAGATGCTCAAGCGTCACCTCGGCGCCGAGCACGGGATGACCGAGGCGCAGTACCGCGCGGCCTTCAGCCTGCCCGAGGACTTCCCGCTGGTGGCCCCGAGCTACTCGCGCAAGAAAGCGGCCCATGCCAAGGAAGCGGGCCTCGGAAAATACGACCGCACGGTGATGGCGGGACAAGAGTAAAGGCAGAGCATGGCGGGCAGGAACGAGCAGGCGGTCATCATCAAGAAGATCGAGGAGACCGGCGGTCACGGGCATCACGGCGGAGCTTGGAAAGTCGCCTATGCCGACTTCATGACCGCGATGATGGCCTTCTTCCTGCTGCTCTGGATCCTTGCCGCTTCTGACGAGGAGAAGCTGCGCGGTCTCGCCGACTATTTCACCCCCTCGCTCTCCGAGTCCGGCGGCCGCGGGGATGGCCTGCTCGACGGCATGGTGCTCGGCCAGGATGGCGTGATGAGCGGCACCGACGGCCCGCAAAGCCCTGTGCAGCTGCCAAGCTTCGGCCAGGAGAACCCGCTCGCCGTCTTCGACAGCCGTCTGCGCGATCCGGACTCGCGGGTCGTGGTCGAGTTCGACACGCGTCCCGACGGCACGCAGGACAGCCAGACCATCAACACGGGCGAGAACGGCGTTGCCGACGGCATCGCCGCGGCGCAGGCCGCCGCCGAGTCCGAGGCCGAGGCGGAACAGCTCGAGCGCGCCGAGCAGGAGTGGCAGGAGACGCAGACCCGGCTCGAGGAGTCGATCACCGACCGCGTTACCGAGGATCCCAAGCTCGAGGCGATGATCGACAACCTGCTGTTCGAACGCACCGCCGACGGGCTCGAGATCCAGATCGTCGATAAGAACAGCGCCTCGATGTTCGCGACCGGCAGTGCCCGGATCGAGGAGCGGACCCGCGATCTGCTCCGCATCGTCGCCGAGGCCGTCGTCGATCTGCCGAACGAGATCTCGATTTCCGGTCACACGGATTCGGTGCCCTACGCCCGGGCCGGGACCTATTCCAACTGGGAGCTTTCGGCCGACCGCGCCAATGCCACCCGGCGCGTGCTGGTCGACACCGGGGTCAACCCGGCGAGGATCACGCGGATTTCTGGCCTTGCGGACACCGTTCCGCTGGACCCGGAGCACCCGACAGCCCCCGAAAACCGCCGCATCAGCGTCACATTGCAATATCCCCAGGACGCGCAGCCCTGAACGACGTAACGGCGTTCGGGGATCTGACCGGATAATTCACCACATGTAGTGTCCTGTTTGCAGCACCCTCCTGCATATCCACACCTAATTTAAGTTGTGTAAAGAAAAGTCAGAGGGTGGGGATTGGGGTCTTGTGCTCCTCTCCGGGCTGCTCAAGTCCTAAAAATCTGAGCAAACACAAGGCTTTCGAAGGACGACTCGCCTCTCTGTATATAGAGTTCAGGAAGTTCAACCCCCCTATATCTAGCAGGCTGATTAACATTTGGTGGGTTTGCGGGTATCCGCTCAAAACTTACTGTGGTCCTTGGGGAAAGACTCACTTGGGGCATGGGTAAACAGATGCGTGGCGGGGATGTACTTAGGTTGATCTGGCGGGACGGCGTGGCGCTCCCCGACATGGGGTTCGGCTTGCGGTTTCGTGCGGCGCTGACCTCGATCCTGCCGGTCCAGGTGACGATCCTGAGGGCCAAGGGAGACTGCGCGCGTCCGCTGGTCATGGCTGACGAGCTGGAGCTTGCGCCTGCCTTGCCGCTGGGCGACGTGCTGGTCGAAGAGCTGCCGCTCGATCTGCCCTATGGCACGATGGTGGTGATGCTGCCGGAAAACGACGCCTCCTTCTCGCAGCTCCTGGGCGAGACGGTGGGCGAGGCGCTGCTTCTGGCCCAGAGCCTTGGCGGTGTCCCCATGGAGCATGAGACGGACGCGCTCTACATCATGGCCCATGCCGCCATGCGCCGTGCCGCGGCGCTGGGGCTGGAGGGGCATGACGTCGATCCGCAGGGTTTCTGCCGCGGCTTGGGCCGGTGCCTGTCGCGTCACTGGCTGGCCGAGCGCCGCCCGCTGCTGCCCGATCCCATGCTGTTCATGCGCTCCGACTTCCTCTGGCAGCGGCAGCTTGCGGTCTATCTTGCGGATCTCGATCCCGGCTTCTCGTCGCCCGACCCGCTGCTCGTGCCCGAAGACCTGCTGAGCGTCGCGGATGCGCCGCTACGGCTGAGCGAATGGGCCGCCCGGACCGAGATCATGCTCCGCGCCGTCATGGGGGCCCCCGAGCGTGAGGATGTGCCGCTGAAAAGCACCCTGGCCGCACGGTTTAACCTTCAGTAAATCATTATATTCTTCCGAAGGTTGCAGAACTGTGCTTACTTATTCTTGCAGGTAAGAATGAGTTGGGCGTTTCTTCATGATGTCCATGACGTACCAGGCAGCCATGCGCGAGCCGTTTCTTGACGTAGAGCAGGAACGCACCGCCATCTGCAACTGGCAGGACAGCGGGGACCGCAAGGCCCTTGAGTTGCTGCTGCGCTCGCACGCGCGGCAGGCGTGGTCCCAGGCCGCGCGGTTCACCGACAACCCGGTGCACCTCGAAGATCTGGCGGCCGAGGGTATCCTTGGGCTGATCAAGGCCGCCGATTGCTTCGATCGCCAGCAGGAGGTGCGCTTCTCGACCTATGCGGCCTGGTGGGTGATGAACGGAATTTCCAGCGCGCTGGCGCGGATCAAGGCGGTGATCGATATCCCTGCGCGCACCTATCTCGATGCCCAGACGGGCAAGCTCTCGGACGAGGAACGCGCCCGTATCCGCATGGCCACCCATGGGGTCATCGCGCTCGACGGCGGTGACGACGACGAGGAGGGGCGCCCGCGGGACATTCTCGTCTCCGGCGAGCCGGGGCCGGAAGAGCTGGTCACGCAGGAGAGCGAGCGCGCCATGCTGACCCGTCTGCTGGCGGAGGCGCTGGAACCGATGACCCCGGAAGAAGCCGCGGTGATCCGGCGCAGGCGCCTGCAGGCTGATCCCGAGCCCTTCGGCAGCATCGCCCGGGACCTCGGGGTGTCGCAGGACCGCCTGCGACAGGTGGAAAAGCGCGCCATGCTTCGCCTGCGGCGCAATCTCATAGACAAGGGCTTCTCGCGAGCAGTGCTGACATGATCAATATTCTCACCGCGTTTGGCGGCGCGGGGGCCACGAATGGCGCCACAGCGGAAAAGCCGGCGGAAGGGGAGACATCCTTCGCCGGCCTTCTCGCTCTTCTGGGGGGGGGGCAATGAGCCCCCTGACGAAGGCGCGGGCGCAGCACCCGGCGAGCTCGGCGAAATGCTCGCCGACGCCGAGGCGGCGCTGGCCGATCCCGACCTGTCCGAGGAGGAGATCGCCGCCATCGTCGGCCCGCTGATTTCGCAGCTCGGCGCCGCGCTTGCCGCCGATCCAGCGCTGCTGGAGCGGGCCGAGGCGCTGATTGCCGATCTCTCCGTCAGCCTCGGAGCCGAGGGGGCGGCGGGCGAAATATCCTGGCGCGACCTTTCCGAAGGACTGGCCGAGCTGCAGGCGCTGCTGGGCGGAGCCGACGAGATCGAGGGCGAGGGTGCCGCGCTGGCGGAGCTGCTCGGACAGGCGATCGACCTCGCCGAAGAGATCGTGCAGCCCTTCGTTCCGGTTGTCTCCGGGATGGGGCAACTTCTGTCGTTTCCCCTACGCGGCGAGGCCGCGGGGGAAGACGTGGAAGGAGCGGGGCAGACCGAGGCGGCCATGGACCTCGCGGCGGACCTACAGGAGATCGCTGAAGAGGGGCCGGAGGCGGCGCGCGCTCTCGTTGCGCAAACCGATGGCAAGGCCCCTGACGGGCAGCGCGCCGCGGCGCTCTCGCTGGCGGCAGACACGCCGGCCGCCCAGGCCGGGACCCTGCCGACTGAGGGCTCCGTCTCCCAATTGCAGGCCATGCCGCTCGCGCCGGTCTCTGCGACGCCGGTTGCCGCCAGTGGCTTTGCCGCCGCGCAGATAGCAGCCGGATCGCCGCAGCTGGCGGTGCAGGGGCAGGACGTTCTCGGCCAGATCCGCGCCAGCGCCGGCGCCGAGGGCGAGATCAACGTCGAGCTCAAGCCCGAGGGGCTGGGCAAGGTCGAGATCTCGCTGACCCCGGACGAGGCGGGCAAGCTGCAGGTCGTCGTACGCGCCGATCAGGCGGCGGTGCTGGCCTCACTGCGCTCCGACCGAGACGGGCTTCTGGCGCTGCTGCGCGACGCCGGGCACGCGGTCGACGATGGGTCGCTCAGCTTCTCCGACATGGGGGCGCAGAACGGCTCGCAGAACGGTGGGCAGGACCAGGATGGCGGTCGCACGGGCGGCTACATGACTTACGGCACCGCCAGCGCCGAGGCATCCAGCCTCGACGGCGCGGCATCGCACTCACGCCTGCTGCCCGAGGGCAGCGTGGACATCAGCATTTGACGGGGACCCATTACCATGGCCATTGATCCGTTCGGCACGACCAGCACCAGCACCACCACAAGCTCGGCGAGCAACTCGATGAGCCAGCTCTCGGAGGACTACGAGAGCTTCATCACGCTGCTCACGGCGCAGATCCAGAACCAGAACCCGCTGGAGCCGATGGACAGCACCACCTTCATCTCGCAGCTCGCGCAGCTGAGCCAGGTGGAGCAGTCGGTTGCGACCAACTCCAACCTCGAGGGCATCTCCGACCAGCTCGCCTCGATGGGAGCGATCACCGGACTGTCGCTGATCGGGCGGTCGGTGGTGACCGCGACGGATGCGGTGGCCTTGGCCGAAGACGGCGGCTCCGCCGAGATGTCCTATGTGCTGGCCGCCGAAGCCGCGACGGCGACGTTGACGGTGACCTCCGAGGACGGAACCGTGCTGCGCAGCTACACCGGGCTCGACACCAGCGCCGGGTCGCGCCACACGGTGGTCTGGGATGGGCTCGACTACGAGGGGCTGCCGCTGCCGGCCGGCAACTACAAGATGACGCTCGAGGCGGTGGATGCGGAGGGCAATGCGATCGCCTCGCAGACCTATGCGCCGCTCAAGGTCGACAGCATGACCTACGAAAACGGCCTCGCCACGCTCCATCTGGAGAACGGCGAAACCGTGCTTGCAGGCCTCATCGAGGAAATTATCTGAGCAGCTCAGCTGCGCGGCACGTCGGCCTTCACCAGCGACAGGAACAGGACTTCGGAGACATCGTCTCCGAAGTCTTTTTTCAGGTCGGCGGACAGCTCGCGCGACAGCACGCCGGTGTCGATGTTCACACCCTTCATGGTGTTGCCATCGGCAGCGCGGTGCATCGAGGTCAGGATGGCGTCGCGCAGGCGCGAGGCGTTCTCGGCGATGTTGAAGTTGACCGCCGTGGGCACGTCGCGCATTGCGACGCCGACTTCCGAGACCACGTAGGTGATGCTGGCGGCGCGGTAGACCGGTACCGAGATCTTGCCGAGCGACACGATGCTGGAATCGTCCAGCCGGTCTTCGGTCAGGACCCCGGAGGTGTCGGCGGGCTTGTGAGAGATCTCGGTCTCGTCGCGGACCGCGTTGCGTGCGTGCTCGAGCGGCAGCGGCTGCGCGATCTCGCTGTCGTCCTCGGGCGTGGCGACGTGCTTCGGCCCGTTCGTCGCCAGATCGTCGAGGATCTGCTTGGCTTCCGCCGGTTCGACGGCTTCCGCCTTGGTTTCGACCGGCGCGGTTACGGCGGGTCCCATCATGTGGCCGGCACCGTAGCCAATCGCTCCGAAGACGAGTGGCAGGGCGGCCAGGGCGATGTATGATTTCTTCATAACGAATCCCGCAGTTTCTCTGTCAGGGTCCGTAATGACCTACGATTTGGGCGAGAGTTTCTTCAAATCAGGGCGTGATTTAGCTCAATAAGGCAAAATCACGTCCATCACGTCTTCGCCGTAGCCGCGCATCTGCTGCCGGCTGACCGATCCGCGACCACCATAGGAAATGCGGGCTTCGGCGATCTTGTCATAGGGAATGGCGTTGCTGCGGTCGATGTCCTGGGGCCGGATGATGCCGGTGACCCGCAGCTCGCGCAGCTCTTCGTTGACCTTGACCTCCTGCCGGCCGGCGACGACGAAGTTGCCATTCGGCAGCTCTTGCACCACCAGCGCCGCCATGCGCAGCGAGATGGTCTCTTCGCGGTCGATCGAGCCGGATCCGGAGGCGCCGGTCTGCGAGGTGATGTCTACGATGTTGTCTCCCGACGGCAGATCCTCGGGGCCGACGCCGGGCAGGATCTTGTCGATCTGGGTGCCATAGCCGAAGAAGCTGGGGAACCCCAGGGTCGAGCTGCCGGTACGGCTGCGATCGGATTCATTGCTCAGCGAAGCAGTGTCGTCGATCTCGACGAGGATGGTCAGGATGTCGCCGATCTGCGTTGCGCGCTGGTCGCCGAAGAAGCCCGACGAGCCGCGCTCCCAAAGCGAGGCGCCCTCGGCGCGATAGGGAACGCGGTCGGGCTTGGGCGGCGGCATGGGAATGTTCACGCTGCGCGCCTCGGCCAGCGTCTCGGGATCGAGGCCGACGCGGCTCACCTCGGGCTCGCGGTCGAAGGCGGGGGTGCTGCATCCCGCCAGCAGGGCAAGGGCAGAGGCGGCCATCAGGCCATGACGGAGCGGGGTCATCGGATCACCTCCACGAGCCCTGCCTCGCGCGCGACGGCGACGAGCGGGGTATTGCTGACGAGATTGACGATGCGGATCTCCTGCCCGCGGTGCGCATCAGTGAGCGCGCGGCCCGGGGCGGTCACCACCAGACGGCCATCGTCGTAGAGAATGTTCACCTTGTCACCGCGGCCGACGACCAGCGGCTGCATCACCGACTGTCTCATCACAGGCCGGCCCTGCGCCAGCATCCGGCGCACCTGCATACCGGCGAGCTTTTCCTCGTCGATCACGGTGAAGGCGCCGACCCGGCTCAGCGGCATCTCGACGGTCTTGATGTCCTGTACGCCGATCACGTCGCCGGGCATCAGCCGGCGGGTGGGGACGGGCAGGCTGCGGGTGGCGATGATGAAGCCCTGCAGCCGGTGGGTCACCCCGTCCTCGGTCACCGCATTGGCAAGGAACTGGCCGCTGTCGCGATCCATCCAGAAGGCCGAGATGGTCTCGGCCTCGTCGATCATCGCGCCCTTGAAGCGCACGCGCAGGTTCGCCTCGGCCGGCAGCGCCTCGGCCCAGCTCATCCGGGCCTGCTCTTCGATGAGCACGTCCGGCGTCTCGGCGCGCGCGGCAAGCGGCGCCAGCATCAACACGGCGAGGAGGGCGGCAAGGCGGCGCATGGGCTCAGCGAATCTGGTTCGCGGCGGACATCATCTGGTCGGCGGTCTCGATCGCCTTCGAGTTCATCTCGTAGGCGCGCTGCGCCTGGATGAGGTCGGTGATCTGCCGGATGATGTCGACGTTCGAGCTCTCGAGGTAACCCTGGCGCAGGATGCCCACGCCCTCGTCGCCGGGGGTGGCCGGGATCGGATCGCCCGAGGCGACCGTCGCCTGCAGCATGTTGTTGCCCAGCGGGCGCATGCCGGCGTCGTTGACAAAGGTGGTCAGGGTGAGCTGGCCGACCTCGACCGGTGTGGTGTCATTGCCGACGTAAGCGCTGACGATGCCGGTTTCGCTGATCGAGATCGAAACCGTGTCGTCGGGCAGCACGATCCCGGGGTCGACCTCGTAGCCCTGCTCGTTGACGATCTGCCCCTCCGCCGACAGGCGGAACGAGCCGTCGCGGGTGTAGGCCTGGCTGCCGTCGGGCATGTTCACGGTGAAATAGCCGCGCCCGTCGATCGCCATGTCGAGCTGGTTCTCGGTCTGCGCCAGCCCACCCTGGGTGTTGAGCCGCACGGTGCCCGCAGTGCGCACGCCAAGACCGATGTCGAGGCCGGTGGGGCGGGTGTTGCCCTCCTCGGCGGTCACCGCGCCCTCGCGGGTGATGTTCTCGTAGATGAGGTCGGTGAAGCTGGCGCGCGAGGCCTTGAAGCCCGTGGTGTTGGCGTTGGCGATGTTGTTGGAGATGACGTCGACGTTGGTCTGCTGCGCCATCATGCCGGTTGCGGCGATTCCGAGTGCCTTCATGGTCGTCCCCTCCTCAGCTGTTCCGGATCCGGCTCAGCATGTCCTTTTTCAGCTCGTCATCCGATTGCACCAGGTTCAGCGACTGCTGATAGGCCTGCTGGATCTCGATCAGCCGGGTGACTTCGGTCACCGCCTGCACGTTGCTCATCTCGACGGCACCCTGAATGATCTGCGTGCCGCTCTCATCCGGGAGCAGCGCGCCATTGCCGTCCTGAGGCACGAACATGCCGCCGCCCGAGCGCCCTAGGCTCTGCCGGTCGGGCAGGGTGAAGACGCCGAACTGGCCCAGCACCGCGCCCTCGGCATCCGAGATCACCCCGTCGTTGGAGATGCTGACCGTCGAGGCCTGCGCCGGGGGCAGCACCATCGGCGCGCCGCCAGCATCCAGCACCTGCGCGCCGCTGGCGGTGATCACCCGGCCCTCGGCATCAAGCACGAAGGCACCGTCGCGGCCAAAAGCGGTCTGCCCCTGCGCGGTCTGATAGGCGAACCAGCCGTTGCCGCTCAGCGCGAGGTCGAGCGCATTGCCGGTGGGCATGATCGCGCCCGAGCTGTTGTCGACGTAGGAGCCTCGGTCGAGCACGTAGTTGGTCCCATCGCCGGCCAGCGCCGCGTCATCCTTCTGCAGGTAGGTCTCGAACAGCACGCGCTCGGCCTTGAAGCCGGTCGAATTGGCATTGGCGATGTTGTTCGAGGTCACGTCCATCTGGCGCTCGAGAGCGGTCAGCCGGGAGAGGGCGACGTAAATCGAATTATCCATGCAAATGGCCTATCAATATTTGCTCGATCATTCTTTTCTTGATGATGATGCGTGTTTTGCTAAGATAACGCAAGCATAATGATGATGAAGCGGGCGTGATCGGTGGTCTATTCTTGTGCATGGGTGGGACGGCAGGCGGCGGTGATGGCGCTGCTCTTGTGCGGCTGCCCGGCGCTTGCCGAGCGTGCAGGCCCCGCGCAGATCGCCCAAGTCACCCCGGCGGTGCTGGCCGAGCCTCGGGTGATCGACCCGCCTGCGCTCTATCTTGGCACCCGCGCCGCGCAGCCTTTTGTCGAAGAGCGCGCACATCTCATGGATGCGGTGATTGCGGCAGGGGACCGCCAGCCCGACCAGGCACGGGCCCTCACAGATCTCGCCGAGTTCTTCTTTGCCCATGCCATGGCCCCCGAGGGACTTTCGGTGCTGGGTGCGGTGCGCGGCGAAGGGGTGCCTCTGGCGCACGAGCTGCGGGCGCGGGCGTTCGAGCTGGCCCTCGGGCTGATCGACGAACGTCGCCGCCCGTTGACCGACCGCGCGGCAGCGCTGCTCGGCCCGGCGCACGAAGGCTGGCCGGATCAGCCGCTCTTCCTTGCCCTCTCGCATATCCGGGACGGGAGCTGCGCCGAAGCGGGGCCGCTGCTGGAGCGCGCCGTCGCGCGTCTTGCCCGCTTCCCGACGCCGGTGCAGGCGCGGGTGCTGCCGGGGGTCCTCGAATGCGCCATACAGACCGGGCAATGGCGCATCGCGCGCGACCTCGCTGCCTCCTTCGATGAGTATCCCGAACTGAAGGGCGGGGCGGCCTATTACTACCTGCTCGGCACCGTGGCCGAGATGGTCGACAAGCCGCTGGCCGCCTTCGACAGCTACGCGCATGTGAGTTCGGGCCGGGATGTCTGGGCGCACCGCGCGCGGCGAGCGCTGGTCTCGCTGGGGCTCAAGCGGGATGCCCTCTCGACCGGCGAGGCGATCCAGTTGCTCGAGCTTGAGTCCGAGATGTGGCGGGGCGATGCCTCCTCGGGTGAGGTGCTCGACGAGCTGGCCTCGCTGCGGGTGATCGCCGGGCGCAAGGTCGAGGCGATCGAGACCTACGGGCTGCTCGTGTCGCGCCGCGCTGGCACGCCGCAGGCGACTGCCGCGCACCAGAAGGCGCGGGCGCTCATCGAGGACCTCTACCGCAAGGGCTCGGAGGGGGTGATCCCCTTGGGGGACTTCATGGCGGACCACGCGCGCATCTCGCGCTACTTCCGCTTCACGCAGAGTTTCGCGCTGGCTTCGGAGCTGTTTGCCGACACCTTCCGGAAGGCCGGTGCAACCAAGGTTGCCGCCGAGGAATATGCCACCACTCACGACTACCTCACGGCGGCGCAGGATCTGGGCATCACCACCGCGGAACAGGGGCAATTGGCGCGCCTCAAGGTGAAGGAAGCCGAGACCCTGCTGGCGGGCGGCCAGTTCGAGGCCCTGGGCACGCTGCTCCTGCAGCCGATCACCCTGACGGATCCCGATCTGAAGCGGCGCTTCGATCTGGTTTCGGCCCGCTACTTCGATGAAACCGGCCAGAGCGCCGAGCTGCTGGCCGACACGGACGACCGGGGCGAGACCACGCAGATCCTGCGCCTCCGGGCGCTTGCGCGCTTCGAGCGCGGCGAATGGGCCTCCGCCGCCGCTGCCTACGAGGCGCTGCATGCGCGCGAGGGCAGCGAGCTGCCGCTCCCGGACGCGATCCGCTACCTGCTCGCCGCGCACCGCAGCGGCGACATTGGCCGGGCAACCGAGCTGGCCGGGGCCTTCCCGAGCCTGACCGAACTGCCGGGCTGGGCCGAGATCGCGCGCGGGTTGACCGAGGAGGCGCCGGCGCTGCTGCCCCTGCGCGAAGAGACCGCGCGGGCGCGGATCGACAAGGCGCAGCAGACGCTCGACAGCCTGCCGGAAACGGGGAACCTCAATTGATCGAAGCGCTTCGCAAGATCAGGCAAGATTCAGCGCAACCGCGCTGGAATTCACACAAGTAAAGGCAGTTTTAACCATGGTGAAACCTGGTTTGCCTATGTGACCAGTGAGTAATGGTTCAACTGCGACCAACAGGGCGAGACGGACATGAGCATTTCCAGCGCGATGGCGGCCGGGGTTAGCGGCCTCACGGCAAACTCCAATGCGGTTGAACGCATTTCGAACAATATCGCGAACGCGGATACGGCGGGCTACCGCCGCAGCTTTGCGCAGATGATCACCTCGGGCTCGACCGCGGCCACAGGCAGCACCTCGGCGGGCGTTGCGACGACGATCACCCACTCGAACACCACCGAGGGCACCTTCCAGGAAACGTCGGTCGCGTCCAACCTGACGATCAACGGCAACGGCTTCTTCGTGGTCAACTCGAACATCGATGCCGGTTACACCACCGGCAACATGTTCACCCGCGACGGTAGTTTCGCACCGGACGAGAACGGCAACCTGGTGAATGGCGCCGGGCTCTACCTGATGGGCTTTGCCTATGACACCAACGGCGAGCTGGGTGCGGTGGACCGCTCGAGCTTTGCCGATCTCGAGCCGATCAACGTCGCCAGCCAGTCGATCAACGGCTCGGCCACCAGCACCGTCGGGATCCGCGGCACGCTGCCCTCGCAGGAGACCGGCCTCGCCACGCCGGGGAGCGCCTTCACCACCTCGGTGGAGTTCTACAACGATCTCGGCGAGGCGGAGCGGCTGACGCTCTCCTTCCAGCCGACCGCCACCGACGACACTTGGGATGTCACCATCTCCGGCCCGGACGGCGATTACGGCAGCGTCACGATCACCTTCAACAACAGCGGCACCGACGCAGGCTCCCCGGCGAGCTACACCAATGCGACCTCCCTCGCGACGGCGCCCGCCGGCTTTGCCTTCGATGCGGCAACCGGCGAGATGAGCCTGACGATCAACAATGGCACCACGCCGCAGACGCTGACCATGTCGCTCGGCGCGCCCGGCGCCTTCGATGGGCTGACCCAGTTCGCGGGGGATTACACGCCGATGAACGTTGATGCGGACGGCAGCGAGAGCGGCGTGCTGACCAGCGTCGAGTTCGACGAGTCCGGCGATGTCTGGGGCGTCTTCGACAACGGCACCCGCAAGCCGCTCTACTCGGTGCCGCTGGCAACCTTCGCCAACGCGAACGGGCTCGCGACCTCGAACAACTCGACCTTCCAGGTGTCGGGCGAGTCGGGCGATTTCTACCTCGGTGCGCCGGGCACGGGCGAGACCGGCTCGATCACCTCGGGCGGGATCGAGGGTTCGAACGTCGACATCGCGCAGGAACTCACCAGCCTCATCCAGCGGCAGCGTGCCTATTCGTCGAACGCGAAGATCATCACGACCGCCGACGAGATGCTGAACGAAACCGTCAATCTCAAGCGCTGATCCCCGGGCGGCAGACCCGGGTGACAGACTTGGCAGATAGGATCGCACCATGAGCCTTACCGCGGCCCTCAACGCGGCACGCAGCGGGATGAACGTCACCTCCCGCTGGGCGGCGACGACCTCGAACAACATCGCCAATGCGAACAACGCCTCCTATTCGCGGCGCGATCCGACCATCGTGTCGGGCAGCCAGGGCGGGGTCACGATCAGCGAGATCACCCAGGCGGTGAACACCTCGCTCGACAGCATGTACCGGCTGGAAGTCTCGCGCACCGCAACCCAGGACGCGATCGCCACGGGTCTGTCGTATTACACCTCGCAGCTGGGCGACACCGAGTCCGACGTCACGCTTCTCACCCGGCTCACCGATCTGCAGAACAGCTTCGGGCTGATGGCGGCCAGCCCCTCGGACAGCTCGCTGCAACTCGCCGCAGTGGGCGAGGCGCAGGAGCTGGCGCAGTCCCTCAACTCGGCCTCGAACGCGCTGGCCGACGCGCGGGCGCAGGCGTTGTCCTCGGCGCAGAACGATATCGCCAGCGTCAACGCGACGCTGGCCGACCTGGCCAAGATGAATGCGCAGCTCTCCAGCGGCAAGCTGAGCGAGAGCCAGCAGCTGGCGCTGGGGGACAAGATCACCGAGACCCTCGACGGACTGGCCGAAAAGATCGATTTCACCATGCGCACCGATTCTAAGGGGCGTATGGAGATCTTCACCACCGGCGGGACCGCCCTGCTCCAGGGCGAGACCGCCCAGACGATCAGCTTCGACGCCCAGACCGGCGTGCTGAGCGCGGGCGGCGTCGACATCACCCCGGGGGTTACCGGCGTGCGTGGCATCTCCGAGGGTTCGCTCGCGGGGCAGGTCACCCTCTACAATGACACGATCCCCGAGATGAGCGCGCAGCTCGACGAGGTGGCGCGCGCCCTGATCGACGTCTTCGAAGGCGCCGACGCTTCGTTGGGGGCCGGCGAGCCGGGGCTCTTCACCGATGCCGGGGCCGCACTGAGCGATCCCGTGGCCGTCGGGCTTGCGGCGCGCATCGCGGTGAACAGCGCCGTGGTGCCCGACGAGGGCGGCGCGGCCTGGCGCCTGCGCGACGGCATGTCGGCGACGGTTGAGGGCGAGAGCAACGAGACCACCCAGCTCAATGCCTTCATCGACGGGATGGCAACCAAGACCAGCTACGACGGGGCGCTCGGCCTTGGCGACAGCGCCACGCTTGCCGACTACATGTCGGCGCTCATCTCTGGACAGAACACCACCCGCGCCAATGCCGAAACTGCTGCCGAGACCAATGCCGCATCGGCGATGACGGTGCAGGAAACCCGGCTTGGCTTCATGGGGGTCAATGTCGATGACGAGCTGCAGCAGCTCGTCGCCATCGAGCAGGCCTATTCCGCAAATGCGCAGGTCATGAGCACGGTCATGTCCATGCTCGACACGCTGCTCGACAGCTTCTGATCCCGGAGCCCGCCATGATCTACCTCAGCAAAGGTGCCTCGACGCTCTACTCGAGCCTGCTGCGCCGGAACCAGAACGCGGACCTGTCGAACGCGCTGTCGCGCGCCGAGCAGGAGCTTTCGACCGGCTACAAGAGCGACATCTACAAGTCGATCGGCCTTGGCGCGACCGAGGCGCTCAGCCTCAACGCCCGGCTCGACCGCGACGAGGCGCAGTCCGCCGCCAATGCACTCACGCTGTCGCGGATCGAAATGACAACCGAGTCGCTCGGCTCCATGCGCGAGTCGGTGCAGGAGGCGCTCGAACTCGCGGTGGCCAATTCCGAATATTCCGCGAATGGCGTCTCCGGCGTGCAGATCGCCGCACGCGCCGCGCTCGACGCGCTGATCGGCCATTCGGCCCAGGCCTATTCGGGCATGGGGCTGTTTTCCGGCACGGTGAACGTCACCAGCGCCCTGCAGCCCTGGAGCCAGGCACAATCGGACAGCGGCCTGTCGCCCGAAAGTGTGCTCGCCGGCCTGCTTTCGGGGGGGGCTCAACTCAGCCGCCGACGCCGATGCGGTTCTGGCCGAGATCGACGCGATCTTCTCCGACAGCGCCGCCGATGCCGACACCAACTACCAGTCGCTGTTCTACAACGGCTCGGTCGGGAACGAGCGCCAACGTGCAAACCTCGGGGACGGCGTGAGCGTCGCCTACGGCGTACAGGCGGATGACGAGGCCTTCCGGCAGGTGGTCAAGGGTCTCGTCATGCTGGTCGCGCAGGATCCTGCGGAGATCGGCGATGGCGAGGCCTACAACACATGGATGGGTGCTGCCGTGGAGGCGCTGTCCAGCGGGATGTCCGGTCTCTTGGAGACGGAGACGCAGATCTCCACCGTCGCGGCGCGTCTCGAGACCGAGAACCAGAAGATTGCGGACCGCGCGGTGCTCTACAAGACGCGCCTGCTGGAACTCGACGGCGTGGATGCCTACGAGGCGGCAAGCAACGTCACCATGCTGCAGGCGCAGCTCGAGGCGAGCTACACCATCACGTCGCGCCTATCCCAGTTGAGCTTTCTGAACTACATGTGACCGGCTGGCGAGGCTGAGGCGAGGCGCCTCGGCCTGCTGGCCCGCCTCCGCATCGCCGCCGGGTGCCAGCTTGTAGCCGCGGCCACGGATCGTGCGGATGTGCGGATCGCTCGACGGCGACATTTCCTCGATCTTCTTGCGGATCCGGCAGATGTAGACGTCGATCACCTTGTCGAAAGGCTGGTCCTCGGCCATACCGTAGACCGCGTCGTAGATCACCGATTTGGACACCACGCGCGGCGCCGCAAGCGCGATTTGCTGGAAAATCGCCAGCTCGCGCTGCGACAAGCGCATGGGCGTTCCGGCCACGTCGGGGTCGCGACCGTCGAAATAGGCGGTGATATCGCCGATCCGAACCGAGCCGGCCGCATGGCCGTGGAACCGCCGGGTGATGGCATTCACCCGCGCGCGCAGCTCGGGGCCGGTGAGCGGGCCGACGATGTCGTCATCGGCGCCGGCGTCCAGCGCCTCCATCGCCGCCTCGGGATCGCGTTGGTCGCGCAGCACCAGGATCGGGTTCCGGCAGCCGGACTTGCGCAGGCGGAAGATGTGCTCGACGGTCCGCGGCTGCTCCGACAGCAGCACCGGCCGGTCGGCATAGCCGTCGCTGCTCAGCAGCCCGAGCTCGCGCTCGAAGAAATCGTCTCCGACGGCCACCGTCTGCCAGTGCGCGGCCTCCAGGTCGGACAGCAGGCCGCTGAAGGCATTCGAACGAGGCTCGTAAATATAGATATGCACAAGGCTCTCCCGATAGCCGGCCGTCACAAATTATCCATGATTGGATAGGCAGATCATGAGGACAATTTTTCGTCAGGTCAAGCAATACACAAGGATAGCATGATTAGAATAGAAAATGTCGTTGAAGATTTTGGCGATACGATGTTTAATCCTTGAAACACAGGACCGGAGTCCAGGGAGTCCCATGCGCATCGCAGCCTGTCTCGGCGCCGCCTTCGTGGCGCTCGTCTCGGCGTTTCCCGCCTCGTCGGATGTCCGGATCAAGGACATCGCGACCTTCGAGGGCGTGCGGGAAAACCAGCTCGTCGGCTATGGCCTCGTGGTCGGGCTCAATGGCACGGGCGACAGCCTGCGCAACAGCCCCTTCACCGAGAAGAGCATCGAGGCGATGCTCGAGCGGCTCGGAGTTGGCAACATGTCCGAGGACCAGATCAAGACCAGCAACACCGCCGCCGTCATGGTCACCGCCATGCTGCCGCCCTTCGCCCGGCTCGGCTCGCCGATCGACGTGGTGGTCTCTTCGCTGGGGGATGCCAGCTCGCTGCGCGGCGGCACGCTGATCGTCACCCCGCTGACCGGCGCCGATGGCGAGGTCTATGCCGTGGCGCAGGGGCCGATCGCGGTGGCAGGCTACGCCGCGCAGGGCATGGCCGCGTCGGTGGTCGAGGGCGTGCCGACCGTGGCGCGGATCGAGAACGGCGCGACGGTCGAAAACGAGGTCGAATTCGCGCTCGCCTCGCTCAGCTCGATCCGCATCGCGCTGCGCAATCCCGATTTCACCACCGCGACCCGCATGGCCGAGGCGATCAACAAGCGCATGGGCTCCAATACCGCCACCGCGCTGGATCCCGGCACGGTCGAGGTCGCGCTGCACGGCGCGGGCAAGGGCGACGTGGCGGGCATCCTGTCGGACGTCGAGAACATCCGCGTTGATCCCGATGCCGTGGCCAAGGTGGTGATCGACGCGCGGTCGGGCACCATCGTCATCGGCGAGGACGTGCGGATCGACCGCGTCGCGGTCAGCCAGGGCGGGCTCACGGTCATGGTGCGCGAGGACCCGGAGGTCAGCCAGCCCGAGCCGATCACCATCGGCGGCACCACCGTCGTCGTGCCGCGCACCACCGTGGCGGTGGACGAGCAGGAAACCCATTTCACCATCCTCGAAGGCGCCGACGTCAGCCTGCAGCGACTGGTCGATGCGCTCAACGCCATCGGGCTCACCGCGACGCAGACCATATCGATCCTGCAGGCGATCAAGGCCGCCGGGGCGCTGCACGCCGATCTCGAGATCATCTAGGGGAGAGACCCGATGGACGTGAAGACCTCCATGGCCGCCTTGCAGGTCACCGGTGCGCAGATCGCCCAGCCCGGCGCCATCGCACCCGATGCCCCGGCCAGCGCGGCGAAGGAATTCGAGGCGATGTTCCTCACCGAGATGGTCAACGAGATGCTGAGCGAGGTCGACCTCGGCGATTTCGGCGGCGGCAAGGCCGAGGAGCACTGGCGCTACTTTCTTGCCGAGGCCTTCGGCAAGGAACTGGCAGAGCAGGGCGGCGCGGGCATCGCGCGCAACCTGGAACAGGCGATGTCGGCCTATGGCGCCGCCCGCCGTGGAGACAAGACATGACCGAGATGACCCGCCCCCGCGCCCATGCGCTGATCGACCGGCTGTCGCGCCTGCTGCGCGAGGAGATCGCCGCCATCGGCAAGGGCGAATTGGCGCGCGTCGAGCAGCTCTTTCCGCGCAAGCAGGAGCTGCTGGCCGAGATCGAGGCCGCCTTCGCCGACCCCGAGCCGCTGCTCGGCGGCGAGGACCCGGCGGCGGCGAAGCTGCGCGAGAGCCTGTCGGAGCTGCGCGAGCTGATCCACGGCGACCTGGCGCTGCTGCGCCGGATGACCGAGGCGACCGGCGCGGTGGCGAAAGAGATCGACCGGATCCGCGAGCGCCAGAGTTTGCGGGGTGTTTATGGCAAGGATGGCACCAAATCGACACAATGCGTGACCCAGACGCAACGCTTCGATCAGTCGGTTTAGCGTTAACCTTCCTTTAACCGCTCGCTCCAATCTCTCGTGGTACGGATAGCCCACGGCAGGACCGTTTTCGCCAGAAAGGCGAAGCACAACGATAGAAATCGGAGCAGATACAATGTCTTCCATCAATACCAATGCAAGCGCGATGAACGCGCTGTCGACCCTGCGCGGCATCAACAAGAACCTCGAAGAAACCCAGAGCCGCATCTCGACCGGCCTCAAGGTCCAGTCGGGCAAGGACAACGCGTCTTACTTCCAGATCTCGACGACTATGAGCACTGAGAGTGGGATGAACACCGCAATCAATGAGGGCCTGACCCTCGCAAAGAACTCGATTTCGACAGCAGCTCTGGGCGCCGAAGAAATCGTCAAACTCGCCAAGGACTACATGGATCGCGCCGCCTTCGCGCAGGAAGAAGGTGTCGATCAAGCGGCGGTTGGAACCGAACTGGCGGCTTTGACCGAGCAGATGAAGACAATCATCGCGCAGTCCGTATTCAACGGCGAGAACCTTCTGGCTGCGGGTGGCGCCAAAGTTATTACGACCGGTGTCACCCGCAACGCTACTGGTGGCCTTGAGACCACCAACCAAACTTTCACGTTCGAGGCGTTTTCGGATATCGTTACGGAGCTTGAAGCTCAAACCGCGGCCATAACTGCCTCGACCGCTGGCCAACCGGAATTTGAAGCCGCGCTCGGGCTCGCGCAGGCGGAGGTTGATAAGGCGATTGCAGGCGCAACCACACTTGGTGTTTCCGAAAAGGCCATCGAGACCCAACAGTCGTTCCTGAACAACCTGACTGACCGTCTCGACAGCGGCGTTGGCGCCATGGTCGACGCCGACATGGAAGAGGAAGCGGCGCGTCTGCAGGCGCTGCAGGTCCAGCAGCAGCTGGCCACGCAGTCGCTGTCGATCGCCAACTCCGCACCGCAGAACATTCTGTCGCTGTTCCAGTAATTTCTCTGGAAGTGACACAACTTCTGATGGCATAAGGAGGGGGCGCCATGGGCGCCCCCTTTCCGTCGGAGCATCGGACAAACCGGGCCCGGTTTACAGTCACCCCGCAACACGTCGGGGGAGCAGAGGCAGGAACGGCAATGAGCATCTCCGCATACAAACGCACGATCCGCGAAAGCGAGTCCCCGCGCCAGATCGAGGCCCGCGTCTTCGCCCGCATCACCGGCGCCCTGCAGCAGCATTCCGAGGCCTGGGCGGCCTCCCCCGAGAAATCCGCGCGGATCGCGGTGCTTTCGGACGGTCTGCGCGAGGCGGTGGCGCAGAACCAGCGGCTCTGGTCGCAGCTGCGCGACGACCTCGCCAGCTCGCGCAACGCGCTGCCCGAGGCGCTGCGCGCGAACCTGCTGTCGATCTCGCTCTGGGTCGACCGCACGAGCACCACGGTCCTTGGCGGCGGCCCCGGCCTGCCGGCGCTGATCGACGTGAACAAGAACATTCTCGCCGGGCTCGCCGCTGCCCGCCCGGCCCCGACAGGCATGGCTCAAGATGGCGCTCAATCTTACTCTCAAGCCCTTTGAACGGATCGTCGTCAACGGCTGCATGATGCGCAATGGCGGGCGCAAGACCACGCTCACCATCGAGAACCGTGCCGACATCATCCGCGAGACCGACCTGCTGAAGCCCGAGGCCGCCGCCACGCCCGTGCGCGCGGCCTACTTCCTTATTCAAAGCGCGCTGATCTACCCGGAACGCCGCGACCCACTCACCAAATCGGCGCAGCAGCAATTGGCCAAGCTCGCCACGGTCTTCAGCTCGGAATTGGTGGGACACGTGTTCGAGGCAGCAAACAACGTCAGCATGGGCGAATACTTCACCGCCCTGCGCGAGCTGCGCCCGCTGATGAAACGCGAGCTGGAAGTGCTTGGCCCAGCGGGTCTCGATCCCGTATCTCCCGACGATCTGCCGAGGATTCCCACATGATCTCCGTTTCGGGCCTTTCCACCGGTCTTGCCCTGCGCATCGTCGATGCCACCGAGGACAAGGAGCACGACCTCATCCAGACCGAGGCCGAGCACAAGCGGGCGATCGAATACTTCATGGAGAACATCGAGAACGTCGAGACGGTCGACGATCTGATGTCGGACTACAAGCTCTACAGCTTCGTGATGAAGGCCTATGACCTCGAGGACCAAATCTTCGGCAAGGCGATGATGGGCAAGATCCTCAAGAGCGACATCGAACAGGACGACGCCCTGGTCAACAAGCTCACCGACGATCGCTTCGAGACCTTCTACAACGCCATGGGCTTCACCGACGACGGCATGGCCAACAGCAATACCATCGACCCCGAGTGGAAGGCCAAGATCGTCGCCGCCTATGTCGACACGACCTACGTCAACGCCAAGGCCGAGGACAACGAGGCACTTGGCACGATCCTCGAGTTCCGCCGCAAGGCCAGTTCGGTGACCAGCGCCTTCGATCTGCTCAAGGATGCGGACATGGCGGAATTCATCCGCACCGCGCTGGGTCTTCCCGACGAGATTGCCAGCGGCGACATCGACAAGCAGGCGGCGCTCATTGCCCGGCGCGTCGATATCGACCGCCTGGGCGACGCGGAGTACGTCGAGAGCCTGGTGCAGAAATATGCCGCGATCACCGATGCGAATGCCGATCTCAGCTCTACCAATGCCGCGGTCCAGCTGATGACCAGTGCCGCCAGCGGCACCTCCGGCAGCTTCGTGCCGGTGACCATCGACATCGAGGCGATCCAGGGCTTCAGCGCGTACAAGGCGCGCTGAGTTCCGACCCTTAGGTCCTCAATACATCTCGTCGTCGTCGTCGCCGAGGGGCAGGGTGATCTGGTCCTGATCGGCGAGCGTGCGCGCGTAGTCGAGCATCAGCGCCTGCGCCGCGCTCACGTCGCGGCGGCGGACGGGGCCCATGCTTTCCATCTCTTCGATCAGCATGTCGCGCGAGCGTCCGGGCAGCGCGTTGAGGAAGGCGTCGCGTGCGTCCTGGCTGGCGCCGCGCAGGGCGGTGGGCAGCGTGTTGCCGGGCACGCCGCGCATGATCCGCGCAAGGTCCATCGGCTCGAGCCGCACGAGGTCCTCGAAGGTGAACATCTTGGCCTTGATCGAGGCGAACGCGTCGGGAATCGTGGTCTCGAGAATGGGCGCCATCGCGTCGAAGGCGCCGCGGTCGAGCTTGTTGAAGAGATCCGCCATGCGCTGGTGTTGCTCGGCGGCGGTGGGCTGCGCACCGGCGTTGATGATGTCGCTCTGCAGCGATTCCTCGATCTGGCGCATCATGTGATGCGGCACCGCCTCCATGCGGATCATCCGCTCGACGACGCTGTTCATCTTCTCCGGGCCCAGGAGCGGCAGCACCTTGGCGACGACGTCGGTCTTCACGTTGGTGAGGATCGCCGCGACGGTCTGCTCGTGCTCGCCCTTGAGGTAGTTGGCGATGACGTTCTCCGACAGGCCGCTGAACCGGGCCCAGAGGTCGCGCTCCTTCAGCGGGCCGCGGATGTCCTTGAGGATGGCTTCGACCTGCTCGCCCGGCAACAGCGAGCGCAGCAGGTTCTCGGCCACTGCGAAGGAGCCCACGACGCCGCCGCCGTTGGTCATGTCCTCGACGAAATCCGCCAGCACCTGCTCGACCGTCTGCGCCGAGATCGAGCCAAGGCCCGACATGGCGCGGGTGACGCGCTGGATCTCGTCGTCGTCGAGCTTCTGCATCAAAGCCGAACCCCGTTTCTCGCCAAGGCAGAGGAACAGGATCGCCGCCTTCTGCGGGCCGGTGAGCTTGCGCCGCGGCGCCTGCGGGGCGGGCTCGCTCGTCGTGGTGCGTTGGACGTTCGCTACAGCCATCTGGCGGCTCCAATCATGTCTTTCAGCCCGCTCCCGAGAGCGGCAGATAACTTTCCATCAGGCTTCCCGCCAGCATGTACCAGCCGTCGATCAGCACGAAGAAGATGACCTTGAACGGCAGTGAGATCAGCACCGGGGGCAGCATCATCATGCCCGCGCTCATCAGCACCGAGGCGACGATCAGGTCGATCACCAGGAACGGCAGGTAGATCAGGAAGCCGATCGAGAAGGCCCGGCGCAGTTCCGAGATCATGAAGGCCGGGACCAGCTCGCGCCAGCCGACGGCCTCGGCGGAAGAGGGCAGGGGGCCGGGCTCGACCTCGGCGCCGCCCGCGTCGCTGCGCGCGGCGATGTCGTGGAAAAGGCTCAGGTCCTTCTCGCGCGTGTTGGCGTACATGAAGGTCTTGAACGGCTGGCCGATCCGCGAGAGCGCCTGCTCCTCGGTGATGGAGTTTTCCATCAGCGGCTGTACGCCGCCCTCCCAGGCGTCCTCGAACACAGGCTGCATGACGAAGAAGGTCATGAACAGCGCCATGGAGGTCAGCACCATATTGGGCGGGGTCTGGTTGAGCCCGAGCGCCGAGCGCAGCATCGAGAAGACGATCACGAAGCGGGTGAAGCTGGTCATGATGACCAGCAGCCCAGGCGCAAGCGACAGCACGGTCATCGCCGCGATAAGCTGGAGGATGCGTCCCGAGAGCGAGGCGCGCTCGTCCGATCCCGCGGGGGCCGAGCTCAGCGCGTCGCCGATCGCGCCCAGAAGGTCAGAGCCGGCTGCTTGCGCATGGGCCGAGCCCGTGGCCGCAAGCAGCCCTCCCGCCGCCAGAAGCAGGCAGGTCAGTGCAACTCCCCACTGGCCGGATCGGAGGGTCATTCTTCCGAGACGTAGTCCTTGACGATCTCGATCAGCGAGACGCCGAGCCGCTCGTCGGGCAGGCGCACGAGATCGCCGCGGGCGACGAGCCGCTCGTTGATCATCACCTCGACCGGCTGGCCGATGCTCTTGTCCAGCTCGATGATCGAGCCGCGGCTGAGCTTCAGCAGCTGCGCGATCGGCATGCGGGTCTGCCCGAGCACGATCTGGACGTTCAGCCCGACGTTCAGCATCGCGTCGATGCCCTGTCCGCTCTCGGCGGCCTTCGGCGCGGCTGCGGCGGTTCCTTTGTCCGCTTGCGCGGTCTGTGCCTCGTCCGTCATGTCTTATTCTCCTGCCTGATCCTGCCCGACGCTCGTGTCGATGCGTGCCTTGCTGTCCTCGAGCGCGCCGAGGATGCGCTGGCAGATGTCATTGAAACTGTAGTGCATCACCCCGTGGTCCCACTCGGCGCGGACGTCGCCCGTCGCCAGCGCGGGGTCGGGTTTCACCTCGATCCGCCCGCCGAAACCCGCGTGCCGCGCGACGCGTTGGATCTCGGCGGCGCTGCTTTCGGTGACCTCGGGGGCGAAGTGGAATTTCAGCTCTGCGGCGCCGAGCGCCATGCGCACCGCGCCGCGGGCCTCCTGCAGGGCTTCCTGCTCGGCCAGCGCGGCACCCGCGGCCGGGGCGACTTGCCGCAGCACCGAAAGAGCAAAGCCCACCATCTGCGACTCCAGCACCGCGTGGTGATGGTCGGCGTCGGTAAACAGCGCCTGGAGCGCCGGGCCGATCGCCTCGACCGCGGTCACCTGGCGCGCGCTGGTGCTCTGCTGCGCGGCACTCGAGGCCTCGTCCCGGCCCTGCGCCAACCCGGCCTCGAAGCCCTCGGCTTGGGCCTTCGCCACCGCCGCGTCGAACTCGGCGCGGGTGTAGATCGCGCCGACCTTGGCCTGGTCGCCGCGGCGCTGCGCCTCGGCCTCGGCATCGAAGTTGCGGTCGAAGATGAAGCTCATGTCGCGGTCCCTTCAGCCAGCCAGCCCTTAAGCACCTTGATCGCATCCTCGGGCTCATCCTCGATCAGCTGGCCGACCGTATTGATCCAGCCGCGCTGCACCCCGCCCTGCACCGAGGCGAAGGAGACCATCTCGGCACTGCCTTCGGGCAGCGGGTCGAGCACCGTGCCGCTGTGGACCTGCTCGTCGCGCAGGGCCTGGATCGGGGTGACGTTGGACTGCCCCGGAAGGCCGGGAGGCGTCTTGGCGCCGGGCAGCGCGGCGGTATCGGGAGCAGGCAGCCCGCCGGGGCCCTCTCCGGCGGCGGGCCTATTCGCCTCCATCAAACGCAGCAGCGCCGGCCGCACGCCGAAGGCCAGAACCGCGGCGACCAGACCCAGCGCGAAGAGCCCGCGCAGGATGGTCCCGAGGTTGTCGGTGATGATCTGCGCGAAGCTGCGAGCCACCGGCTCGCCGACGTCCATCGAGTAATCCATGAAGCGCAGGCTCACGACCTCGACGGTGTCGCCGCGGTTCTCGTCGAAGCCCATGGCGCTCTGCACGAGCGCCTGCAGACGCTCGATTTCCTCGGCGCTCCGCTCCTCGTATTGCACCGAGCCGTCGGGCTGGACGTTGTAGATGCCGTTGATCAGCACCGCCACCGACATGCGTTGCACGTCGCCGGGCTCGCGCACCGTTTCGACCTGCTTGCCGCCGATCTCGTAGTTGACGATCTCGTTGCTGGTGTTCGAGCTGTTGGTGTTGCTGCCGGGCACCGCATCGGCCAGCGCCGCGGGCACGTCGTCGGCGACGCCGACCTCGCCGCTCGCCGCGCGCTGGTCCTGTGTGGTCTCCTCGCGGGTCTCGGTCGAGCGCACCACCCGCTGGTCGGGGTCGTAGCTCTGCTCGCGCACCACCTGCCGCTCGCTCGACAGATCGACGCTCACCGTCACCCGCGCGTTCCCCGCGCCGACCCGGGCTGAGAGGATCTGCGTGATGCGCTGGCTGAGCCGGTCCTCGATCTGGGCGCGGGCCGATTGCAGCGAGGCCTCGCTGCCCGCCTCGCCGTCGTCGGCCAGGATCGTCTCGCCCGAGGCGGAAAGCACCGTCACCTGCGCCGGGGCGAGGTCGGGAACCGCGGATGCAACCAAAGAGCGAATCGCATGCGCCTGTTTCATCCCGATCTGACGCGAGCCGCGCACGATGACCGAAGCCGAGGGTTTGGGACGCTCGCGCGAGAAAGGCTCGCGCTCGGGCAGCACGAGGTGAACCCGCGCCGCCTCGACCCCGTCGATGGTCTGGATCGAGCGCGCCAGCTCGCCTTCCATGGCGCGCATCCGGTTCACGCGCTGCATGAAGCTGTTCATGCCAAGCCCGCTCTGCTCGTCGAAGAGCTCCCAGCCCGGCGTGCCTTCGCTTGGCAGGCCCAGCGAGGCCAGCTCCATGCGGGCACGGGCCATGTCCTCGGCGGGCACGCTGACGGCGGTGCCGGCGGTGTCGGTGCGGCTGCGGATGCCCGCGGCCTCGAGCGAGTCGACGATGCGGGCGGCATCGGCGGGGTTCAGGTCGCGGTAGAGCGAGATGTAATCCGGCGTGGTGATCACGGAAAGTCCGAAAAATACCGCCAGAACAAGGGCAAACCCCGTCCCTCCTAGGACCGAGAGCCGCCGCCATCCTAGCGATTTCAGATTTTCCAGTATCGCCTGCACGTGTCCTGCGCCCCATCGTGTCTTCTGCCGCAAGAATAAACACAACTGTTCTTGCTCATCAAGAACTATACCGGAAGTTCTGCTTGCCTGGGGCGAAGATTCCACGCATAGTAAAACAAGATTAGTTACCACTCTCAAAGACGTTCCATGGCCGACGCGACAACGACCGAGACCACATCCGACGGCTCCCGGAAAGGGGGGCTGGTCATCGCGCTCGCAATCGCGCTGGCCTGCGTCGTCGCGTTGCTGGCGGGGCTTGTCGCCGCGGCGGGGCCGGCCCGGCTGAGCGCGTTGATCAGCGGCACGGATGCGCAGGAGGGCGGTTCCGCGGTGCATACGGACGTGTCGGGCCATGGCGCGGCCCCCGGGCCTGCGTCCGGCGCCTCCAGCTACACCCAGCTGATGGACATGCCCAAGCAGCCCGAGAACATCATCGTGCTGCCGTTCCAGGAGATTATCGTCAATATCACCGCCACCACGGCCACCGGGCGGCAGACCTCGCGCTTTCTCAAGCTGAACCTGGCGCTGGTCTACGACAACGCCCTGCCGGGTGCCGCGACGATCGAGACCCGCCAGCTTTTCATGCGCGACAGCTTCCAGGACTACCTGCGGCAGCTCAACGAGAGCGATCTTCAGGGGTCGATCGGCATCGCCCGGCTCAAGGGCGAGCTGCTGCGCCGCGCCCGCGCGATCACCGACAGCGAGGCGCCCCAGGAATTTCTCATCGCGGACCTGATCATCCAATGAACGAGCAGAGCCAATTCGTGATCGACACCCGCGCCGTCGAGGAGCTGATCGTCGAGCGCGCCAAGCGCTCCTACGCGCGCCTTCCGATGCTCGAGGTGGTGTTCGACCGGTTTGCGCTGTCGCTCTCGCAGGCGCTGAAGACCTACCTCGGGGCGGTGGTCGACGTGACGCTGGCCAAGATGGACTACCTGACCTGCCAGGACGCCATCGACTCGCTGCCCGAGCCGGCGCTGATCGGCGTCACCGAGGCGGTGGAATGGGGCGGCACCATCGCCGCCGCGCTGCGTCCGGAGCTGCTCTACTCGATCCTCGAGATCACCTTCGGGGGCCGCACGGTGCCGGAAACTCCGCGCAGCCCCCGCACCTTCACCGGTATCGAGAAGCGGATCGGCAAGGCGTTCTGCGAGCGTACGCTCGCAGAGCTGTCGGCGGCCTTCGAGAAGGTGACGCCGGTGCGCTTCGAGATCGGCCATCTCGAGACCAACCCCAAGGCGCTGATGCTCGGGCCGCCGACCAGCTCCTGCGCGCGCGCGGTGCTGAAGATCAACATCGAGGACCGGGTCGGCGAGATGGTCTTCCTGCTGCCGACCACGGCGCTCGACGCGGTCGGGGACGTGCTGTCGCAGCAGTTCACCGGCGGCCAGCTCGGCGGCGACACCGGCTGGCGCATGAAGCTGACCGAGAAGCTCGGAACGACCAATATCCCGGTTGCCGCGGTGCTCGGAGAGGCCAACCTGAGCCTGCGCGAGGTGCTGTCGTGGATGCCGGGGCAGGTGCTCGATCTTGGCATGCAGGTGGACGATCCTGTGACCATCTGCGTCACCGGCAAGACCATTGCCCGCGCCGAGGTCGGCCGCCGCAAGAACGGCAAGATCGCGCTGAAGGTCTCGGAAAAACTGTACGAAGAAGAGGAATTGCCCAATGTCCTTCTTGATTGACATGGCCATACTGGTGCTCCTCGTCGGCACGCTCACCTACGCCTGGGTGGTGGATCGCCGGGTGCGTGTCCTGATGGCGGCGCTGCGCGAGCTCGAGCCGATGATCGGCAGCTTCTCCGCCGCGGTGGACAAGTCCGAAAGCGCGGTCTCGGCGCTGCGGGCCGCCGGTCAGCAAGCAGGTGAGCAGGCCGCGGAAAGCCGCGCCCGCCGCCATCGCGAGCCCGAGCTGAGCCGCAGCGACGCGGCCCGCGGCGAAGCGCCCTCGTTCCGCACCACGCGCGAGCGGCCGAACCGCCCGACCGGCACCGCCTCGGTGTCGGGCAAGTCGGAGCTGGTGCGCGGCTTCTTCGAAACCGTGCGCAACCGGGAGGCCTGAACCAGATGCGCCCGATCACCTTCCTGCTCGTGGGTCTTGCGGTCGCCGTGATCGGCAAGATCGGCGTGACCCTCGCCAACGAGCCCAAGCTCGCCTCTGTCACCGAGCCGCCGCGGGCCGAGCAGGCGATGTTCGTCGGCGCCGCCTCTGCGGCCGCCAGCAGCGAGCCGGAGCCCGTGCCGGCCAAGGCCACGGCGGCAGCGGCGGATCCGGCGATGCTCTGCGAAGGCGGTCCCGAAGAGCTGCTGGCCTCGATCCGTGCCGAGCGCGAGCTGCTGGTGGCGCAAAAGGACCGCTATGCGCAGCGCGAGGCCGAGATCGAGCTGGCGCGCGAGACGCTGGAGATCGAACAGCAGCGGCTGGCGGATCTCAAGGTCGAGCTCGACGGCCTTCTGGAGAAGGTCAAGGCGGCGCATACCTCCGACGTCGATCGGCTGGTGGCGCTCTATCGGAACATGAAGCCCAAGGATGCGGCGACGATCATGGACGATCTCGACATCGAGGTTTCGGTCATGGTTCTCGGCACGATGAACGAGCGCGACGCGGCGCCGATCATGGCCGCGCTGAACCCGGTGCGGGCGCGGGCGATCTCGCAGATCATTCTCGAACGCTCCAAGCTGCCGGGCGACCAGCGGCTCGACGACATCCGTCTCTGATCAGTCTTCCTTCGTCAGAACGCCGGCCCGCATCTGCGGACCGGCGTTCTTGCATCTGGCGTATCGCTTGGGGTTCAGCTCGCCAGTTCGTAATAGGCCGCCTTCGCCTCGATCAGCGCGTCATGGCTGCCGCGCTCGACCACGCGGCCCTGCTCCAGCACCACGATGTGGTCGGCGTCGCGCACGGTGTTGAGTCGGTGGGCGATGACCAGCGTCGTGCGCCCGACTGCCAGCCGAGACAGCGCCGCCTGGACCTCGCGCTCGGTGGTCCGGTCGAGCGCAGAGGTTGCCTCGTCGAGCAGCAGGATCGGCGGGTTCTTCAGGAACACCCGGGCGATGGCCACCCGTTGCCGCTGCCCGCCAGAGAGCATCACGCCGCGCTCGCCGACCACCGTGTCGAGCCCCTCGGGCAGGGTCTCGACCAGCGGGGCGAGCTGGGCGTGGGCGACGGCGGCGAGGATCTCCTCCTCGGTGGCGCCGAGCTTGCCGTAGGCGATGTTGTCGCGCAGCGTGCCGCCGAAGAGGAAGACGTCCTGCGACACCAGCCCGATCTGGCTGCGCAGCGAGGCGAGGGTCATCTTCTGGATCGGCACGCCGTCGATGCGGATCTCGCCGCCGGTCGGCTCGTAGAACCGTGGCAGCAGCGCCATGAGGCTCGACTTGCCGGCGCCCGAAGGGCCGACCAGCGCCACGGTCTCGCCGGGGTGGATGTCGAGCGAGACCCCATGCAGCACCCCGCGCGCCCCGTCGTAGGTGAAGCTGACCTTGTCGAAGGTGATTTCGCCGCGAAACCTCGGGGCCTCGATGGCATCTGGAGCGTCGGTGATATCGGCCTCGGTGGCCAGAAGCTCGGTGTAGCGGCGGAAACCGGCGATGCCGCGGGGGTAGGTCTCCATCACCGCGGCGATCTTTTCGAGCGGGCGGAAGAAGACGTTGACCAGCAGCAGGAAGCCGACGAAGCCGCCCTCCGAAAGCGTGCCGTTGAACACGAAGCCCGCGCCGGCCACCATGACCACCACCTGCACCATGCGCATGCCGCTGTAGTGCAGCGCGGTGAGCTTGGCGAGGATGCGGTAGGCGTCGAGCTTGGTCTCGCGGTAGCGGCTGTTGTCCCGCTCAAAGAGCGCGCGTTCGTGCGGCTCGTTGGAGAAGGCCTGCACCACGCGGATGCCGCCGAGGCTTTCTTCGAGCCGCACGTTGAAGGCGCCGACGCGGCCGTAGATGGCCTGCCATGTCTGCGTCATCCGTCCGCCGTAGACGGCGATCAGCCAGACCATCACCGGCACGATCACCAGTGTCATCAGCGCCAGCGGCAGGTGGATCCAGGCCATGAGGCCGAAGGCCCCGGCAAAGGTCATGATGGCGATGAAGAGATCCTCGGGGCCGTGGTGCGCGACCTCGCCGATCTCCTCGAGATCGCGGGTCACCCGGGCGACCAGCTTGCCGGTCTCGGCGCGGTCGAACCAGCCCCAACTCAGCTTTGTCAGATGCGCGAAGGCCTTGCTGCGCATCTCGGTCTCTATGTTGATGCCCAGCTTATGGCCCCAGTAGGTGACCACGATCATCAACCCTGCGTTGATCAGGTAGACCACCACCAGCCCAACCGCGGCGAGCAGCGTCAGCGTCCAGTTGCCGCCGGGCAGCAGGTGGTCGATGAAGCCGGCTATGGCCAAGGGGAAGGCCAGCTCGAGCAGGCCTGAGGCGACGGCCGAGCCGAAGTCGAGCCAGAAGAGCCGCATGTGCGGGCGGTAATAGGCGAAGAACTGGCGCAGCATCCGGCTGTCTCCCGAGGGTCGTGGCGCGATCCTGCCTGCGAAAGGCAGAAAGGGGCCCCGCATCCATAGACGCGGCGCCCCGTCTTGTCAGGTGGAAGGGATCACCACTTGTAGGTCAGACGGGCCTGAACCGTGCGACCGTCACCGTAGTAGCAGCCGAAGGAGCCGCAGTTGGCCACATAGGCCTCGTCGGTGAGGTTGCTTACGTTGACCGAGACCTGCATGTCCTCGGTGACCGCATAGGACGCCTGCAGGTCCAGAAGGGTCACGTCGTCCATGTGGTAGAGGTTGGCCGCGTCGCCGTAGCGCTCGCCGATGTAGCGCGCGCCGCCGCCGAGGGTGAGCCCGTCCAGCGTCGAGCCCGAGGCAAAGGTGTAGTTCGCCCAGAGGCTGGCGTTGTGCAGCGGCGCGTTCGGCATGTCGAGGCCGTCGTAGTCGCCGCCTTCCTGCTCGGCACGGTTCCACGCATAGGCGCCGCGCAGGTTCCAACCGCCGTCGAGATCGACCGAGGCCTCGAGTTCGAGGCCCTGCGAATGCACCTCGCCGACCTGACGCTCGTCGCCGATGCCGCTGGCGTCGGTGACCGGGGTCTTCACGTTGGTCTGGCGCAGGTCGTAGATCGCCGCGCTGAAGAAGCCGTTGAAGCCGAGCGGCTGGTACTTCACCCCGGCCTCCCACTGCTTGCCCTCGGTTGCCTTGAAGGGGGTGCCGCTGTTGTCGACGCCGATCTCGGGATCGAAGGAGGTGGTGTAGCTCAGGTAGGGCGCGACACCATTGGCGTAGACGTAGCTCAGGCCGGCACGCCCGGTGGTCGCCTCGTCGTCTTGGTCGATGTCGGTGTTGCTCTCGTAGATGTCGCCTGCCCAGTCCATCCAGGTCGACGCGGTGCCGGTCTGGTTGGCCCAGTCATGCCGCAGCGCCAGCGAGGCGCGCCAGTTGCCGAAGGCGAGCTCGTCCTGCGCATAGAGGCCGATCTGCTCGAGCGTAAGATCGTTGGTCTCGGAGTACCACGGGTCGCTCAGGTTGGCGCCGCCGTAGGAGGGGTTCGAGAAGCTGATCGAATCGGCGTTGAGGAAGTCGGTGGTCTCGTCGATGCCATAGCGACGCATGTCGAGCCCCAGCACCAGACGGTGGTTGACCGCGCCGGTGTCAAGCTGGCCGTTGAGCCGCAGATCGAGGTTCTGCGAGAAGCTCGCCTCGGTGGTGCCATTGGCGCCGCGGGTGATGGTGTCGCCGTCGGCGACGGGGTTGTTGACGTAGAAGCCGGTGTAGTCCCAGTCGAACTTCTGGTAGCGGAAGTTCGCGTCGACCGACCAGTCGCTGCTCAGCTCATGGCTCAGCTCGAAGCCGAGGTTGAGCATCTCGCGCTCGCTCTCGTCGTCGCTGGGATCGCCAGCATAGAAGTCACGCAGATCCTCGTCGTCGGCCTCGCCGACCAGATCGTAAGGGATGCCCGCCGGGGTGATCGGGCTGTCCTTCTGCCAGGCGCCGAGGAATTGCAGAGAGGTCTGCGCGGTCGGCTCCCAGCGGGTGGCGAGGCCGAGATAGCGGCGGCTGTTCTCCAGCTCTTCCACGTCTTCCTCGCTGTCGCGCGCCACGGCGGTGACGCGGGCGGCGAAAGTGTCGCTGAAGGCGTGGTTGTAGTCGATGAAGCCCTCGGTCGCCTTGGGATCACCGGCTCCGACGCCGACCTCTCCGAAGCTGAGGAACTGCGCGCGTTTCTGGATCTGGTTGATCACGCCGCCGGGGATGCCGGCGCCGTAGAGCACCGAGGCCGGACCCTTCAGCACCTCGACCCGCTCGAGCGAGTAGACCTCGAAGGAGGGTGCGCCGCGCTCGCGCAGCAGGCGCAGGCCGTTGAGATATTGGGCGTTGCCGCCATTGAAGCCGCGGATCGTCGGCGCGTCGAAGCGCGGGTCGGTGCCGTAGGGTTGCGCGGTGACGCCGGCGGTGTAGCCGAGCGTGTCGCCGAGCGTGGTGGCGCCCTGGTCCTCGATCTGCTCGCCGGTGATCACCGAGATCGACTGCGGCGTCTCGAGGATCGGCGTGCCGGTCTTGGTGGCGGTCTGCGCCGTAGTGGCGACATAGCCGGGCACCGGGTCCGACGGATCGTATTCCCCCTCGAGCACGAGCTCGCCCAGGTCGAAGAGGTCTGCGGTGGATTGCGCCTGCGCGGCCCCGGCGAGGGCGAGCAGGCTGGCGCTGGCCAGGAGCGTCAGGCGGAGGGTACTTGTCATGTCACGTCCCACGATGCGGAATTTTTCCGAGTATTTATCTCGGGATTTAGGGGCGCTCTTGAACGAGACTGCCGTGATTTGACGCAATCACGCGCGTTCTGGCCTTTCGCCAGGCGCCCGGGGTCTCGCCCTGCGCGGCGCGGAAGGCGCGGGTGAGATGCGCCTGGTCCGCGAAGCCCACCGCGGCGGCGATCTCTGCAAGGCCCATCGGCGTGTCGGTCATCAGCCCCATCGCCGCCTCCACCCGAAGCTGGGTCAGCCAGCGCTGCGGCGTGGTGCCGAGGCTCTGCTTGAAGGCGCGGGTCAGCCAGCTCTCGGACAGGCCGGCAAGCGCGGCCAGTTCGGCGACGTCGATTCGCCGGTGCAGCGCCGAGAGGGCATGGCTGCGCAGGTCGCGGATCACATGCGGCGGCAGCCCGCCGCGGCGGGGCTCGGCCTCGGTCGCGCCAAGGTCGAGCACCTCGCAGAGAAGCGCCGAGAGCAGGCCGTCGAGCATCATGTCGGGGCGGGAAGGGGTCTGCACCTCTTCGGCCAGCAGCGCGGCGAGCGGCTGGGTGCGGCTGTCGGTGGCGAGGAAATGCGCCTCGTCCATCCGGCGAGTCCCGCCTGCCGCACGCAGCCGCTGCGCCAGCGGTCCGGCCTCGAGGTGGAAGTCGAGATGCGCATAGTCCCGCTCTTCGGGCAGGGCGCTCCAGAGCGGCATGCCGGCGGGAATATAGAAGGCGCCGATCCCCTCCATCCAGGCTCCGCCCGGGGTGGTGCGCAACCGCAGCGCTTCTGCTTGCGCGCCGAGGAAGACCACCAGCCGCGGGTCGGGCGAGCGGTAGAAGCCGCCTGCACCGGCCTCGCCATGCACGTGCCAGACGTCGGCGATCGCACCGCCCCAGCGCCTCCAGCGCAGCGGGCGCGTGGGGCTGATGGCTCGGGTCTGCGATGTCATGCGGGGCATGAAGGTCATGGCGGCTCGCGTCGGTCGGGCAGGGAGGCGCGGCCTGCGGGACGTGGCGGACCCGGGTGCCGGCGGGGACTTTCGGCAGGAAAGACGTGGCGCTCGCCGGGGCGGGGCGCTGGTCACTGCATCCTTCTAGAAAATCCGACTACTTTAGTCAAGCAAGGCGCTGGGTTTGAGAGGGGCCGGGGACGGCGAATCGCGCCAGAGCAGAGTTACTGCGCGAGACGTGACCGGTCTGCGGGTGGTTGTCGCAAGGGACGGGTAAAAATGCACAAATTGAAGGCATCATTTGAGTGAATTTCCAAGCGAACCCAAGGTCCACTTGTCCGACTCCGAATTTTCATACCAAATGGTTTGATCACTCGCTATGGAACCGCAAATCGCTGCGGCGCGGCGAGGGCAGTCGAAAGGGCACGGCATGAAACGATACTGGGCGGATTACAGCAGCAGGGAGTTTGCCACGCTCGACCGCGAGAAGCTGATCGCGGTGCTGCCGCTCGGCGCCATCGAACAGCACGGCCCGCATCTGCCCATGTCCGTCGACGCCGCCTCTGTCGAGGGCGTGGTCTCGCGTCTTGCCGGCGCGCTGCCCGATCACAGCCCGGTGGTCTTCCTGCCGACCCAGGCGGTGACCAAGAGCAACGAGCACAGCGCCTATCCGGGAAGCCTGACGCTTTCGGCCGAGACGCTGCTGCGGGTCTGGATCGAGATCGGCGCCTGCGTGGCGCGATCGGGCGTGCGCAAGATCGTCCTGCTCAACGGCCATGGCGGCAATATCCCGGCGATGGATATCGTCGCCCGCGAACTGCGCGAGAAGCACAGGATGATGGCCTTTGCCCTGAGCTGGTTCGCCGCCGGGATGCCCGAGGGCGTCTTCTCGGAGCGCGAGCTGCGCCACGGCATCCACGCCGGCGACATGGAAACCTCGGTGATGCTGGCGCTCGACCCCGGGAACGTCGACATGTCCCACGCCCGCGACTTCCCCTCGCAGGCCGAGATCTGGGCGCAGGAGACCCCCTCGATCGCGCTGCCGGGCCCGGCCAAGCCCGCCTGGCTGACGCAGGATCTCAGTAGCGCGGGTGCCTGCGGCGAGGCACATCTGGCCAGCGCCGAGAAGGGCGAGGCGACCCTCGATCATGCGGTGGCCCGGCTCATCGACATCTTCGACGAGATCGATCGCGCGCCGCTGTCGCGCCTCGACACGCAACCCGACTGGTAAGGAGCCCGCCCATGCCCCTCGACACCACAGCTAGGTCCTCTGTGCAGGGCGCCGCGCAGATCGAGATGTCCCATGTCTTCAAGCGCTTCGACAATGGAACGCTGGCGCTGCAGGACATGGACCTCACCATCCGGCAGGGCGAGTTCGTCAGCCTGCTCGGTCCCTCGGGCTGCGGCAAGTCGACGGCGCTGCGGATGATCTCGGGACTGCTGGCGCCCTCATCGGGGCAGATCACCGTCAACGGCCACGCGCCGGGCAAGGGTGTGCAGGGCGGCGACGTCAGCTTCGTCTTCCAGGAGCCGACGCTGATGCCTTGGGCCACGGTCTTCGACAACGTCTACCTGCCGCTGAAGCTGCGCGGGCTCGGCCGCAAGCAGGCCGAAGCGCAGGTGACCGAGGCACTCGAGATGGTCGGTCTCGCCAAGTTCGGCGGCAGCTATCCCCGTGAACTGTCGGGCGGCATGAAGATGCGCGTCTCGATCGCCCGCGCCATGGTCACCAAGCCGAAGCTGCTGCTGATGGACGAGCCCTTCGCGGCGCTCGACGAGATGACCCGCTTCAAGCTCAACAACGACGTGCTGAACCTCTGGCGGCGCAACGGGCTGACGGTGATTTTCGTCACCCACTCGGTGTTCGAGAGCGTCTACCTGTCGAGCCGTGTCGTGGTCATGGCGCCGCGCCCCGGCCGGGTGGTGCACGACATGGCGCTGCCCGATGCCACCACGCGCGACGAACATTACCGCACCACGCCTGAATACGCCGAGACCTGCCGTCTCGTGTCGGATGCACTCGAAGGGACCATGGACGATGTCGACCTCAACCACTGACCCCGTAACTATGGCCCCGCAGGCAGCCCCTGTCTCGGAAGACCCCGCGCTGCGCGCCGCCCGCCGCGAGCGGCGAATGCGCATCCTGATGCCCAGCCTCGCGCTGCTCGCCGCGCTCGGACTTTGGGAGTTCCTCGTGCGCTACAACGAGATTCCGCACTACCTGATCCCGGCGCCGAGCCTCATTCTTGAGACCCTGTGGAAAGACGGCCCGTCGCTGCTCTCGAGCGCCTGGTTTACCGTCAAGCTGACGCTGCTCTCGCTCGGCCTCGCGATCATCGGCGGCGTGGCTCTGGGGATGGTCTTTGCCCTTTCGCGTACCATCGAGATGAGCCTCTTTCCCTTCGCGGTGATCCTGCAGGTGACCCCGGTGGTGGCCATCGCGCCGCTGATCCTCATCTACGTCGACAGCACCTTCGCCGCGCTGCTGATCTGCGCCTGGATCGTCGCCTTCTTCCCGATCCTGTCCAACACCGCCATTGGCATGCGCAGCGCCGACCACAACCTGCGCGACCTCTTCACGCTCTACGGCGCGACCAAGTGGCAGCGCCTGCGCTACCTGCTGATCCCCTCGGCGCTGCCCTATTTCATGGCCGCGCTGAAGATCGCCGGAGGCCTCGCGCTGATCGGCGCGGTGGTGGCGGAATTCGTCGCCGGCACCGCCGGGCAGAACACCGGGCTTGCCTCGCGCATCCTCGAATCCAGCTTCCGGAACGAGATCCCGCGGATGTTCGCGGCGCTCTTGCTGGTGTCGATGCTGGGCATCCTGATCTTCCTTGCCACCTCCTGGCTCTCGCGCGCGGTGCTTGGGCACTGGCACGAGAGCGAGATCAAGCGACAGGGCTGAGCGATGACCACGCTGAACGGCGTCGCGCTGGCCGACCGCGACGGACATTGGGACGTGTCACTGGAGGGCGCGCGGATCGCCGCGCTCACCCCGTCGAACGGGCAGGGGGGGCGGTCTGCTGCTGCCCTGCTTTGCCGACGCGCATGTGCACCTCGACAAGACCTTCACCGCCGCCCGGGTGCCGAGCCGTCCGCAATCGCTGCACGAGGCCATCGCGCTGATGGCCGGGGACAAGCCGAACTGGACTGCGGACGACCTGCGCCAACGCGCCGCGCGCGGGCTGCGCCGCGCCTTTGCCAATGGCACGAAGGCGATGCGCACCCACGTGGATTGGACCGAGGCCGAGGTGCCCGAGGCGCTGCCGGTGCTGCGCGGGCTGGCCGAGGAGTGGCGCGGCAGCGTCGAGTTGCAGCTCGCCACGCTGACCCCGCTCGATGCCTTCGCCGAGTTCGGCGACCGGATCGCGCAGGAGATCGCCGGGACCGGCGCCGTGCTGGGCGCCTTCGTCTACCGCAACGGGGATATTCCCGGGAAGCTGCGCAGGGTCTTCGATCTGGCCGAGAAACATGACCTGCAGCTCGACTTCCACGTCGACGAGGGGCTCGACCCGGACGCGCAGGGACTCGACGCGATCCTGCACGAGACCGAGGCGCGCGGCATGGCGGGCCGGGTGCTGGTGGGCCATTGCTGCGCGCTGTCGGTGCGCCCGGAGGGCGCGGTGGCCGACCTGCTCGGACGGGCAGGCGCGGCCGAGATGGCGCTCTGCACCTTGCCGACCACCAACGCCTTTTTGCAGGACGCCACGCCCGGCCGTACGCCGCGGCTGCGCGGGCTCGCACCCGTGCACGAGGCGCGCGCGGCGGGAATGCCGGTGATGCTGGCCTCGGACAACGTGTGTGATCCCTTCTACCCGCAGGGCGATTACGACCTCTTCGACGTCTATCGCATGGCCGTGCTCGCCGGGCATCTTGACCCGCGGGACTGGCTGACCAGCGTCACCGAGACCCCGGCGCAATGGCTTGGCCATGACCTTGCCATCGAGGCGGGCGCCCCCGCCGACTTCATCCATATCGCCGCCAGCAGCCTTGACGATGCGCTGAACCGCCCTCGCGCGGTCCGCACCGTCTGGCGCGATGGCGCCCCCATCCCCGAGACCCCCGGAGACTTCGCATGACCGACACCCAACTCGCCGCCCCGCTGGGCCGCCACGCAGAGGCGCTTGCCGCCCTGCGCAAGGATCTCGACGGCCTGCGCTTCTACGACGACGAACGCGCGCTCGAGGCGCGGTCGAAGGATTACTTCTGGTACAGCCCAATCCTCGACGCCGAGCTGAAGGACAAGCGCGCCGAGCTGGTGGTGATCCCGCAGGACCAGGACGAGGTGATCCGCGTTGCAGCGGCCGCCGTGCGCCACAGGGTGCCGGTCACGCTGCGCGGCGGCGGTACCGGCAACTACGGCCAATGCGTACCGCTCGACGGCGGGCTGGTCATCGACCTAACGCGCCTCAACCGCATTCTCGAGATCACCCCCGGCCATGCCCATGTCGAGGCGGGCATCCGCATGTCCAAGCTCGACGACGCGGCACGCGAGACGGGGCAGGAGCTGACGATGTATCCCTCGACCCGCAGCCTTGCCACCATCGGCGGCTTCATCGCGGGTGGCTCGGGCGGCATCGGCTCGCTGCGCCACGGGATGCTGCGCGACGAGGGGAACCTGACCTACCTCAAGGTGCTGACGCTCGAGGAAGAGCCGCAGGTGATCGAGCTGCACGGGCTCGACGTGCAGAAGGTGCACCACGCCTATGGCACCAACGGCATCGTGCTGGAAGTGGGCCTCGCGCTCACCCCCTCGACCGACTGGCTGCACACCGCGGCGCTCTTCGACGGCTATGACAAGGCGCTGCGCTTTGCCACCGCCGCGCAGGAGGACGGCCTCGACTGCTACCTGCTGACCCCGGTCGAGCGCCGCTTCGCGCCCTATTATCGCAAGTTCGAGGGCTACTTCCCCGAGGACCGCGACGCGGTCTTCGCCATGGTCGCCCCCTCGGACATGGAGCGCTTTCGAGCGCGGGCCGAGGCCGAGGGCGCGACCATCTCCTTTGCCATGACCATGGAGGAGATCCACGAGAACCGCCTGCAGCCCGCCTATGAATGCGGCTGGAACCACACCACGTTGCAGGCGCTGAAGGTGGACAAGGGCTGGACCTATCTTCAGGTGGCCTATCCGCGCCCCTTCGACATCGACCTCGTGATGCGCCAGATGGAGCGCTACGGCGACGAGATGTTCTGGCACCACGAGATGGCGCGGCAGGACGGCGAGATCCAGATCTTCGCCCTGCCGCTGGTGCGCTTCCGCGGCAAGGACGAGATGTATGCTCTCATCGCGGAGCTGGAAGCAGACGGGTGCACGATCTTCGACCCGCATGTGGTCACCATCGAGGATGGCGGCATGAAAACGATCGACACGGCACAGATCGACTTCAAGAAACTGGCCGACCCCTACGGGCTGATGAACCCGGGCAAGACCCGGGGCTGGCGCCCCGAGATGGCGCGCAGCGCATAACAAGACCCTTCTACCAACAGGATCAAATCCATGAAGACACTCTCCATTTCTCTGACCGCGCTGGCGGCCTCGCTCGCTGCCTCGGCGGCCTTCGCCGGTGACAAGGTCGTCTTCGGCACCAACTGGCTCGCGCAGGGCGGCCACGGCGGCTTCTACCAGGCGCTGGCGGACGGCACCTACGAGAAATACGGCCTCGAGGTCGAGATCCGCCAGGGCGGCCCGCAGGTGAACAACCGCCCCATGCTGATCGCCGGCAAGCTCGACTTCCTGATGGCGGGCAACCTGCTGCTGTCGTTCGACAACGTGCGCAACGGCATCCCCACCACCGTCGTCGCCGCGATCTTCCAGAAGGACCCGCAGGCGCTGATTGCCCATGAAGGCGTCTACGAGAGCTGGGAGGATCTGACCACCGCGCCCGAGATCCTGCTCTCCAAGGACGGGCAGTTCTCCTACTGGAAGTGGATGGTCGAGGACTTCGGCTTCCGCGACGAGCAGGTCCGCCCCTATGGATACAACCTCGCGCAGTTCCTCAGCGACGAGAAAATGGTGCAGCAGGCCTATGCCACCGCCGAGCCGCTCTATGCCGCGGCCGAGGGCGCCGACGTGGCGACCTACCTGATGGCGGACCACGGCTGGAACACCTATGCCACCACCATCGAGACTCGGCAGCAGATGATCGACGAGAACCCCGACGTGGTGCAACGCTTCGTCGAGGCCTCGATCGAGGGCTGGTACACCTTCCTCTATGGCGACCACACCGCCGGCTACGAAGCGATCATTGCCGCCAACCCCGAGCTGACCGTCGAGAAGCTGGACGCCGAGATGGCGCAGATGGCCAAGCTCGGCATCATCGACAGCGGCGACGCGGTGGAGCTCGGCATCGGCGCGATGACGGACGCCCGCATCGCCGACTTTTACGAGACCGCGGTGAAGAGCGGCATCCTCGAGGAAGGCGCGCTCGACCTGACCAAGGTGGCTGACACCTCCTTCGTCAACAAGCGCCACGGCATCGAGATCAAGACCGCCGCCGAAGGCAACTGAGCCGGGGGGGGGCGGCGCCTTGCGTGTCCTGATCGTCTTTGCCCATCCGGGCCGGGAAAGCTACGGTGCCGCCCTCCTTGCCACGGCCCGCGAGAGCCTCTCGCGGGCCGGGCACGAGGTCGAGGTGATCGACCTCTATGCCGAGGGTTTCGATCCGGTCCTCTCTGCCGAGGACTGGGCCGATTACATCCCCAACACCCAACGGCTGATCGCCAAGGTGGCGCCGCATGTCGCGGCGCTGCGCCGGGCCGAGGGGCTGGTATTTGTCTATCCCACCTGGATGTACGGCCCGCCCGCCATCCTCAAGGGCTGGATGGAGCGGGTCTGGCTGCCCGGCGTCGCCTTCGAAGTGGCCAGCGCCACCAAGAAACGCGCCACCGGGCGGCTGCAGAACATCCGCTATTTCGCGGTGATCACAACCTCTGGTTCGCCCTGGTGGTGGCTTCGGCTCATTCGCGATCCGGGCCGCTCGATGCTGGCGCGGGGCTTTCGGGTGCTGTTCCACCCGCGTTGCCGCGTGACATGGTTGCAGCTACACGACATGAACCACCGCAAGCCAAGGGACCTGAGGGCTTTTCTGGAAAAGGTCGGCACGCGTCTCGCCCGGTTCGGCGAACCGGCAAGCAAGGGGATAGGGCGATGAGCGCCGCACGTCTGAAGCGCAAGGAAATCCACGACGCCATCCGCGAGGCGGCGCTGCGCGAGTTTGCCAGCTACGGGCTGTCGGGGACCTCGACGCAGCAGCTCGCCAAGGCTGCGGGGATCACCAAGGCGCAGCTGCACTACTACATCACCTCCAAGGAGGATCTCTACCGCGAGGTGCTCGATGGCATCATCGGGCAGTGGCGCGACATCTTCTTCGTGGGCGAGTCTGACGATCCGGCCGAGGTGATCACCGGCTACGTGCGGCTCAAGCTGCGGCTGGCGCTCGACTGCCCCGAGGCGTCGCGGTTGTTCCTGCAGGAGCTGGGGCGCGGCGCACCCGAAATGGGCGGCAAGTGGGAGGGGCTGCACGCCTCGGTGCGCGAGGCGACGGCGGTGATCCAGCGCTGGATCGACGAGGGGCGGATGAACCCGGTTGATCCGCTTCTCTTCATGATGAACATCTGGGCGGTAACCCAGCACTATGCCGATTACGAATTCCAGAGCCGCCGCGTGCTGGGCGTCGACCCGGGCGCCGAGATGGATTTCGAGCGCATCGCGGCGGAGGCGGTGCAGCTCTTCCTTGCCCGCGCCGGCCTAACAGACGAAGGACAGACCCGATGAAACCGCTCGCCCCCAAGAGCATCGCCGCCCCCTTCGGCCACTATTCCCACGGCATCGCTGGCGGCCCCGTGGTGGCGACCTCGGGCCAGCTGGCGCTGCGCCCCGACGGCACGATCCCCGAGGGTGTCGGAGCGCAGGCCGATTTCTGCTTCGAGGCGCTGCGGGCGATCCTCGCCGAGGACGGGCTGGATTTCTCGGACGTACTGCGCTTCTCGGCTTTCGTGACCCGGCGCGAGGATATGCAGGGCTACATGGCCGCCCGTGACCGCGCCTGCGCAGATCTCGAGGTGAAGCCGGCCTCGACGCTGATGATCGTCTCGGGGTTCACCCGGCCGGAATTTCTTGTCGAGGTCGAGGCACTGGCGCTGCGCAGGGACCGGTGATGGGTGCAGCCCCGCGGGCAGGGGGCTGACGCGCGGCATTTCCTCGGCGGCCGCGCGGCGCTACATCGGGGGGGGCAAGCGCAGACCGCGCGGTAAACGACAGGACGCCCCACCATGCTGACCCTCCCCAACGACCACGCCCCTCGCGGAGACGCGCTGCACCTCCGGCTTGCCGATGATGGCGCCGCGCGTATCGTGCGGCACATCGCCGAGGCGCTTCCCGCCGTGGCGGACCGGTTGGCCGAGGGACTGCTGACCGGCGATCCGGCGCAGATCGTCGGCGACAACGAGAGCGGCGATGCACAGAAGGCGCTCGATGTCGGCGCGCATGAGCACATGCTGAAGGCCCTCGCGGGCTGCAACGTCCGCCACGTGCTCTCGGAAGAGGCCGAGGCGGTGGTCACGCTCGACCCCGAGGGTGCCTTCGACGTGGCCATGGATCCGATCGACGGCTCCGGCTCGATCGGCATCTGCGCGCTCTTGGGGATGCTCTTCGTGATCTACCCCGCCGGCGACGGCAGCTTCCGCCGCCCGGGCGCCGAGGCGGTGGCGGCGGGCTATGCCTGCTTCGGTCATTCGGTGGATTTCGCCTGGTCGCTGGGCGACGGGGTACATATCGCCACGCTCGACCGCCGCGCCGGGGATTTCCGCATCACCGCCGAGAACATCCGCCTCAAGCCGACCACTTCGATGATCGCCGTCAACGCCTCGAACGAGCGGCACTGGGCACCGGGGCTGCAGGCCTATGCGCAGGACATGCGCGCTGGCAAGGACGGCCCGCTCGGCAAGAATTACAACATGCGCTGGCTGGCGGCGGCGGTGGGCGATCTGCACCGGATCATGCTCAAGGGCGGCGCCTTCCTCTACCCGCAGGACGGGCGCAAGGGTTACGAGCAGGGGCGGCTGCGGCTGGCCTACGAGGCCGTGCCGATCGCCTTCATGGTCGAGCAAGCCGGGGGCCGCGCGAGCGATGGGCGGCGGCGGATCCTCGAGCTAGAGCCTGAGACGCCGCATGGGTTCTGCCCGCTGATCTTCGGCTCGGACGAAGAGGTGTCGCGGATCGAGGACTATATCGCGCGTCACGGCTGACCGGGCGCGGGAGCGGATGCTGGGTCCAGGGCCGCAAGTTCTCCCCATTCGCAGGGGATGGAGCTGTGGATAAAAGGGGCTCCGGATCAAGCAGGCTTGGCTCCGTGCTGGTTTGCCCGTTTTTTGGGCAGGGCCCGCGCGTCCGGCGCGAGCCCCCCCGGACAGCACCCCCCCACTTTGACAAGTGGGGAGTGCTGTCCCTCCGGCGCGCGATCAGCCTTTGCGGCCGAACCCGAGCAGCTGGTAGAGCAGCAGCGCCGCCAGCGTCGAGGTGCCGATGCCGCCGAGCGCGAAGCCGCCGAGGTGCAGCGTGAAGTCCCCGGCGCCGAAGATCAGCGCGATGCCCGCGGTGAAGAGGTTGCGCGGGTCCGAGAAATCCACCCGGTTCTCGATCCAGATCCGCGCCATGGCCGAGGCGATGAGCCCGAAGACCGCGACCGACAGTCCCGCCAGCACCGGTGCCGGGATGGTCTGCAGCAGCGCGCCGAACTTCGGCGAGAGGCCGAGGCAGATCGCCACGACGGCGGCGATGACGAAGACCAGCGTCGAGTAGACCTTGGTCATCGCCATGACGCCGATGTTCTCGGCGTAGGTGGTGACCCCGGTGCCGCCGCCCGAGCCCGCGACCATGGTCGCCACGCCGTCGGCGAAGAAGCCGCGGCCGATGTAGCGGTCCATGTCCTGCCCGGTGATCGCCCCAAGCGCCTTGATGTGGCCGAGGTTCTCGGCGACCAGCACGATGGCGACAGGGGCAATGAGAGTGATCGCCGACCAGTGGAACTCGGGCTTCTGGAAGTGCGGAAGGCCGAACCACTCCGCCGCGCCGACTGCCGAGAAATCGATGCCCGGCATGATCCCGAGCCCGTTGCCCAGCACCAGCACCAGCCCGTAGCCGAAGACCAGCGCCAGCAGCACCGACAGCCGCCGGGTGCCCGAGGGACCGTAGCAGGAGACCATCGCCATGCAGAGCACCGTCAGGAGCGCAATTGTCAGATGCGAGGGGGTGGGGGAGCCGAAGGCATTGAGCTGGTCCACCGCGACCGGCGCGAGGTTGAGGCCGATGGCAATGCCGATGGTGCCGGTCACCACGGGGGGCATCAGCCTCTCCACCCAGCCGTAGCCGACCGCCATGACGATGAGACCGATCAGCGCGTAGAGCGCGCCGCAGACCACGATGCCGCCGAGCGCATGGGCGATGGTAGCGCCCTCCTGCCCGAGCACTGCCAGCACCACGGCGATGAAGGCAAAGGAGGAGCCGAGGTAGCTCGGCACCCGGCCCGCGGTGATGATGAAGAAGAGCAGCGTGCCGATGCCCGAGAAGAACACCGCGACATTGGGATCGAAGCCCATCAGGATCGGCGCGACGATGGTCGAGCCGGACATCGCCAGCAGGTGCTGGATGCCCATGGGGACCGAGGCGGCGCCGGGCAGGCGCTCGTCCGGCATGATCACCTGGCCCGTGCCGAGGCGCCAACGGGGGAAGTATGACATCGCTCTCTCCTGGGAAGACTCTCTCTGGGCGTCGCCTTAGCGGCATTTGCGCACGAATGTGAGAGGTTCCGCACCGGAAATCCGGGATGCGCGCTCCGGTGCCGCACCCTTGCGGCGGGTTTCGGCGGGCACGGTAGAGGCACAGGGGGGCGGGGAGAGGACCACGGGTCCGCCTGCATCGCCCGGCGTCTGGCCGGGGCGATGCTTCGGGATTTGGCTCAGCGCCAGCCGAGGGCGGGGGCCACGTGGGTGAGGATATTCTCGATCACGTGGGCGTTGTAATCGACCCCCAGCGAGTTCGGGATGGTCAGCAGAAGCGTATCGGCTTCCTTGATGCCTTCGTCGCCCTTGAGCTGCTCGATCAGCTTGTCGGGCTCGTCGGCATAGGAGCGGCCGAAGATCGAGCGCTGCTGCTCGATGAAGCCCACCGAATCCTGCTCCTTGCCGCCGCGGCCGAAGTACATCCGGTCCTCATCGCTGGTGATGGCGAAGATCGAGCGGCTGACCGAGACCCGCGGCTTGCGCGCATGGCCGGCCGATTTCCACGCCTCGCGGTAGGCGCGGATCTGCTGCGCCTGCTGGAGGTGGAAGGGCTCGCCGGTCTCGTCATCCTTGAGCGTCGAGCTTTGCAGGTTCATCCCCAGCATGGCGGCCCATTCGGCGGTCTTGTTCGAGCCGGCGCCCCACCAGATGCGGTCCTTCAGCCCCTCGGAATGCGGCTCGAGCCGCAGCTTGCCCGGCGGGTTGGGGAACATCGGGCGCGGGTTGGGCTCGGCGAAGCCATGGCCCTCGAGCATCTGCAGGAAGACCTGCGCGTGGCGGCGGCCCATGTCGGCGTCGGTCTCGTCTTCGGCCGGGCCATAGCCGAAGTAGCGCCACCCCTCGATCACCTGCTCGGGGCTGCCGCGGCTGATGCCGAGCTGCAGCCGGCCCTGGCTGATCAGGTCGGCGGCGCCGGCATCCTCGGCCATGTAGAGCGGGTTCTCGTAGCGCATATCGATGACGCCGGTGCCAATCTCGATCTTCTTGGTCCGCGCGCCGACGGCGGCGAGCAGCGGGAAGGGGCTTGCGTGCTGGCGGGCGAAGTGGTGGACGCGGAAGTAGGCGCCGTCGAGCCCCAGCTCCTCGGCGGCGACCGACAGGTCGATCGCCTGCAAGAGCGCATCCGAGGCGGTGCGGGTGGCCGAGCCGCGTTGCGGGGACCAATGTCCGAAGGACAGGAAGCCGATCTTTTTCATAGCGATACTCCTCGGGCTGCGGCGGCAGCGGAAAGCATCCTCTGCCGGGCCCGTTTGAGCCATAGCTAGTCATTCGGGGGCGGGACCCGCAAGCCGGGCGGCTGTTTGCCCAAGCGCAGGACCTGTGCGCGGGTGGCCGGATCAGTCGAGCCGCTTGCGGAACCGCAGCGAGGCCAGCCCCAGCCCCAGCAGCGCGAAGCCGAGCAGCCAGAGGCTGTCGGGCAGCAGGTCCATGAGCCCGGCATCGCGCAGCACCACGCCGCGGATGATCCGCATGAAGTGGGTCGCGGGCAGCAGGTCGGCGATCAGCTGGGCGCCGCGGGGCATGCCCTCGTAGGGGAACATGAAGCCCGAGAGCAGGATCGACGGCATCAGCACGAAGACGGTCATCTGCATCGCCTGAAGCTGGTTGCTGGCCAGCGTCGAGAGCACCAGCCCCAGCGACAGGCTCGCGAGGATGAAGAGCAGCGTCACCAGCAGTAGCACCCAGAGCGATCCCGCTACGGTCACCGAGAAGAGCAGCGCGCCGAGCCCGAGGATGATCGCCACCTGGATGAGGCCGATGCCGACATAGGGGATGATCTTGCCGATCATGATCTCGACGGGGCGGATCGGCGTGGTGATCAGCATCTCCATGTTGCCGCGCTCGCTTTCGCGGACGATGGCGGCCGAGGTGAACATGATCATCGTCATGGTCAGGATGATGCCCACCAGCCCCGGCACGATGTTCACCACCGAGCGCTGCTCGGGATTGTAGAAGAGGGTGACCTCGAAGGTCGGCGTGGCGGTATTGGTGGAGTCGCGGAACATCTCGCCGAGCGGCATGCCGCGCAGCGAGCGGATCGCGGCGGCGACCAGCGTGTCCGAGCCGTCCGCCACCCATTGCGCGATGGGCCGGGCCTCGACCTCCTGCAGGCCGTCGGCGAAGCGGCTGCCGATCGCCGGGTTGCGCACCAGCCTCTGCGCCACGTCCTGCGGGATGATGAAGGCGGCGCGCACCTCGGCGCGGACAATGGCCCGCTCGGCTTCGGCGACAGTGGCGACGTGCTGCTCGAAGCGCACCACCTGCGTCGCCTCGACCATCTGCACAAGGCTGCGGCTGAGGTTGCTTTCGCTCTGGTCGACCAGCACGGCGGGGATATGGCGGATCTCGGTGTTGATCGCGTAGCCGAAAAGCACAAGCTGGATCAGCGGGATCATCACGATCATGCCAAAGGTCATCCGGTCGCGCCGCAGCTGCAGCAGCTCCTTGCGCAGGATCGCCAGAATGCGCCGGCCGGAAATCATTGGTCCCGTCCGTGGGTGGCCAGCACGAAGACGTCCTCGAGATTGGGAGAGATGGCCCGCACCGCGGCGTCGGGGTGACCTGCCAGGGCCTCTCTCACAAGTGCTTCGGGATCGCCGGTGCCCTCGGTCACCAGTACCCGCAGCCGTTCGCCGATCTGCGCCACCGACACGATGCCCTCCTTGCCTGAGAGTGCGCGCCCGATGCGGCGGGGGTCTTTGGCCTCCACCTCCACGGCGCGCCCGGCGATCCGGTCCATCAGCGCGCGCGGCGTGCCGTCGGCGCATTTGCGGCCGCGGTCGAGGATGGCGATGCGGTGGCAGCGTTCGGCCTCGTCCATCAGGTGGGTCGAGACGATCATCGTGGTGCCGGCATCGACGAGATCGAAGAGCTGCTCCCAGAAGGCCCGGCGAGACTCGGGATCGACCGCCGCCGTCGGCTCGTCGAGGAACAGCAGCTCCGGCTCGTGCATCACCGTGGCGGCAAGCGCGAGGCGCTGGCGCTGGCCGCCGCTGAGCGCCCCGGCCAGAACGTTCGCCTGCTCGTGCAGCGTGTAGGTGTCCATCAGCTCGGCGATGCGCTGGCGTTTGCGGCGCGCGGGAAGGTCGTGGATCTCGGCGATGAAGCGCAGGTTCTCCAGCACCGTGAGGTCGCGGTAGTAGGTAAAGCCCTGCGTCATGTAGCCGATGCGCCGCTTCACCGCCTCGGCGTCGCCGGGCAGGCGCGCGCCCAGAACCTCGGCATGACCCGAGGTCGGCGTCAGCAGCCCGGTCAGCATCCGCATGGCGGTGGTCTTGCCAGAGCCGTTGGGGCCGAGCAGCCCATAGACCACGCCCTTGGGGATCGCGAGATCGAGTCCATCCACCGCCAGCTTGTCTCCGAAGCGCCGGGTGAGCCCGAAGGTTTGGGCAACCGCCTCGCTCATGGCAGATGCGCCGAGACCGGCAACCCCGCCGGAAGGTCCGCCGCCGTCTCCGGCAGCGCCACCTCGGCCGGGTAGACCAGCCGGCTGCGCTGCTCCTGGTTTAGCGCGTAATAGGGCGTGAAGGCGGGCTCGTTGCTTATCCAGCGCAGTGTGCCATCGTAGGCCGCGCCATCGCCGTCGAGGCTGACGGAGATCGGATCGCCGATCGCCAGCCCGGCGCGGGAAGCCTCGGGCACGTAGATGCGCGCATAGGGCCGATCACCGGTCAGCAGCACGGCGACAGGGCTGCCGAGCGGCACCCGCTCGCCGCGGTTCCACGGCAGGCTGTCGAGCAGCCCGTCGCGCGAGGCGCGGATGGTCAGGTCGTCGAGCCGGGTGCGCTCTGCCGAGACCTGCGCCTCGGCGGCGGTCACATGCGCCTCGGCGATGCGGATGTCCTCGGCGCGGGCTCCGATCCGCAGCTCCTGCAGCGACTGCTCGGCGCTGGTCAGCTCGGCCAGCGCCGAGTTGCGCTGCGCCACCACCTCGTCGAGCCGGGCGGCGGTGACCGTGCCGGTCTCAACCAGCCGGGCGTTGCGCTCGTAACTCGCCTGCGCCTCCTGGTAGACCGCGCGGGCGCCCTCGACCCGCGCCTCGGCGATGGCGAATTCCTCGGGGCGGGCGCCGGTGCGCATCCGCTCGAGATCGGCCTCGGCCTCGGCGAGCTGCGCCTGCGCCACTGCCAGCTGAGCCTGTTGCAGGGTGTCGTCGAGCTGCACGAGCACGTCGCCCGCCTGTACCGCGCTGCCCTCGGCGATCGGCAGGTCCGTGATGATCTCGTTGGCGGTTGCGGTCAGCAGCACGCGCTCGCGCATGAGCTGACCGAGCGCCACATCGGCGGCCGGGCCGTCACAGGACTTGAGGCCGAACGGCAGCAGCAGCGCCAGACCCGCCAGACCCTTGAGCATTGCCACCATGCGTGCCTCTCCCGTTCTGGACGCGCGCGGCATCCGTCCCGGCCAGCCTCGCCCGCGAGGGGCCTCGAGTCCATGATTTTGATCAAGGCCTTGCGGGCTTCACCTCAGGCTCGGACCTCGGCGATGGCAAAGACCGCGGGAGCGTCGAAGGAGACCGTGCCGTCGGAATTGCGATACCGGCCAAGCCGGTCCTCTGCCGCCGTCTTGAGCGCGGCCATGATCTCCGGCGTTGCCATGTCGGCCAGGGTCCAGCCACCGATCTCGGTGTCGAGCCAGCCCGCGAGCGAGGCATGACGCACCTGCCCGGTCTTGTGGATGCGCTGCGCTGCGCCGAGACCCGCCTCCTTGAGCAGCGCCTCCAGGTCCCCGGCGGCGCCGAGGCAGAAGGGGGCTTTCAGGGCCTCCGCCGCCTCCGGCCCCATGACCTCGCCGAGCAGGGGGATGAGGTCGCGGTAGCCCGGCGAGTCCTCCCATGGATCGAAGACCGAGACCGCCACGTGCCCGCCCGGGTGGCAGACCCGGCGCATCTCGCGCAGCGCCTGCACGCGGTCCTCGAAGAACATCAGCGCGAACTGGCAGGTCACCGCGTCAAAGGCATCGTCGTCGAAGGGCAGCGCCTCGGCCGGGGCGCGCTGGAACTGCACATGCGGCTCCAGCTCGCGGGCTACGGTCAGCATGCCCTCGTTGATGTCCACCGCGCTCACGCTCGCGCCGCGTTTCAGCGCCGCCCGGGCCACGACCCCTGTGCCGGTCGCCACGTCGAGCACCCGGCCGCCGCCCCGGATACCCGCCGCCTCGACCAGCCATGGGGCGAATTGCCCGAAGAGCGCCGGAACGAAGAACGACTCGTAGACGCGCGCCGCCTCGGCCGTGATCTGGCCGGTGGCAGCGTCTTGCTTTTCCATACCCATCGCCTCCTCCTGTCGTCAGAGCATCGATGCGCCGAGTATAGCACAGACCGCCCCCGGTGGAGCGGCACGCGGCGCCCCGGGGACTTTCCCGGAGGGCGCCGCGACCCGTCAGCGCCTGGGAGGCGGGGAGCCGGTTCAGTAGATCTCGTCGATCGACTGACCGAGCGCGAGGGCGCCGACGTATTCCGCTTGGATCTCCTTTTGCAGCGGATGGTAGCGGGCGGCCTGGATGTCGCGAAACAGCCGCTCGAGTTCCGCCTTGCGGTAGAAGCCCGCGCCACCCGCCAGTTCCATGGCCAGCTCGACCGTGAGGATCGCGTTCTCCTCGACCAGCCGGCGGCCAGTCATTACTTGCCCGACGGTCTCGGCCGCAGGTGCGTTCAGCTCGCAGGTGGCCACCATGTGGGCGTGGGCGAGCCGCGCGGTGCAGAGTGCCGTCTCCATCCGCCCGGCGCGGTCGCGCAGCAGGCGCGAGGCGGGGCGCCGCGTGGCGATCTCCACCGCGAGATCCCGCGCCCGCTCGGCGACGCCGAGATAGACCGCGTAGATGATCGGAAAGGCGATGGTGCCCAGCATGAAGAAGATCGGGTGCCACCGGCCCTGCGGACGTTTCACCGCGACTTTTTCGGCGGGCACGAAGAGCCCCTCAATCATCACGTCGTGGCTTCCGGTGCCGCGCATCCCCAGCGTGTGCCAGGTGTCGAGCACCGAGACCTCTTTCGCGGCCATGGGGCAGGGGAAGTGCAGGATCGTCCCACCCTCCTCGGGCGAGATCGCGCTGGTCATCAGCAGATCCCCGGCAGGCGCGCCCGAGACGAACATCTTTCGGGCGGTGATGCGGTAGCCGCCCTCGACCGGCTCGGCCTTGCCAGATCCACCGATCCAGTCACCGCCGCCGGAGGAGAGCAGCACCAGCTTCTCGGCGGCGATGCGTTTCAGCAGCGGTTCGGTCTTGTCCCGCGTCGCCTGCTGGTGGTGCCAGCGCCAGGCGGGAAAGGCGACCTGGTGGGTGTGCATGGACAGCGCCAGCGCGGTGGACGAGCAGCCGTGCGCCACACGGCGCAGCATGTCGCAGAGCGCGCGGATATCGGCGCCGCCGCCGCCCAGCTCCGCCGGCACCCCGGCGTCGATCAGCCCGGCCTGCTTGGCCCTGAGGTAATTCTCGGCGACGAAGCTGTCGTCGTCGTCGCGGGCCATGGCCTCCTTGGCGCAGCCGGCCGCGAACTCTTCGGCGATGGCGGTGAAGTCCCGCGTCACCGGGCGGTCGAGTGTCTCGATCTCGGTCATCTCGTGGTCCTTTCATTCCCTGTCGTCCCACAAGCATGCCAGAGTCGACACAGAGCGATAGTTCAGGAAATGAATCGGCTCTGGTATGATCCCGCGCATGGAGATCACCAACCTCTATGGGCAGTTCTGCCCGATCTCGATGGCGTCCGAGGTCTTCTGCACGCGCTGGACACCGCTTGTCGTGCGCGAACTGCTCTGCGGATCGACCCGGTTCAACGACATCCGCAAGGGTGTGCCCAAGATGTCGCCCAGCCTTTTGTCAAAGCGCCTCAAGGAGTTGGAACTGGCCGGGGTGATCCGCACGGTGCAGACCGACCGCGGCTCGCCGGAATATCATCTCACCCCAGCGGGCGAGGAACTGCGCCCGATCGTGATGGGCATCGGCAATTGGGGGCAGCGCTGGGTCGAGTCGCGGCTCTCGCTGCGCAATCTCGATCCGTCGCTGCTGATGTGGGACATCCGCCGGAATTTCGACCCGTATCCGCGCCCCGACCGGCGCTGCACGATTCAGTTTCTGTACCCGGAAATCGGGGAAAACCTGCGCGATTGGTGGCTCGTGGTCGGCACCGACGACACCGATCTGTGCAAGTTCGACCCCGGCTACGAGGTCGATATCCTGGTGACCGCCGATCTGCGGGCGATGACCTCGGTCTGGATGGGCCTGTCCAAGCTGCCCGACGAGATCGACGCGGGCCACATCCAGATCGACGCCATGCCGGAGCTGGAAAGCCGCCTAAAGGCCTGGCTGAAACTCAGCGTCTTCGCGCCGCAGCACCGCATGGTGGACTGAGCGCGTCGAAGGTGGGCCTCCTGCCCCGGCCGCGGGTGCGGGGCAGGAGGCTGAGAAGTCACTCGATCATGATCGAGCTTGGCGCGGTGCCCTGGTTCATCCAGGCCTCCAGCGGGGTCATCGGATCGAGCGAGGACCAGTTCACCCCGTTCGGGCTGGGCAGGATGCCGCAGTGATCGAGACCCGGCACCATGAAGAGCTTTACGCTCTCGTTCAGCGTGGCCTCGCCTCCGGCCAGCTCTGCTGCCTGTTCGTACCAATCGACCGTCTTGTAGGGCGTCACTATGGAATCCGCCCAGCCGTGGTAGACGATCATCTTGCCGCCCGCCGCGCGGAAGGCCGAGAGATCCGGATTGTCGCCGTTATAGAGATCGGCCGCCGTCGCCATGCGCGCGGGGTCCGTCTCGAAGTCGAAGGACAGCGGCGAGTAGTCGGTGCCCGGATCCTCCGCAAAGGCCATGTGGCGGGTGAACCCACCCGCAAAGCCCGCGACCATCTTCCCGGCCCCCTCGGCATTGCCGGTCAGCCAGAGCCACCAGAAGGGCTCCGAGCCCTCGGGGATGCCGCCGGGATAGAGCTGTTCGCCCGCCGCGTTGCGCGGCCCCTCGCGCCATTTCGCCAATGTGTCGAGCTGCTGGTTGCTGAGGCCGAGGCCGGTATAGTCGACCTCGCAGGCGCGCGGATCGGCGATCACCCCATCCTCGGTCCCGTCCGCGCCGTCGCATTGCTGCATCACCGCCGCGCCGATCTTCGCGGCCTCGTCGGGCCCGAGGATCTGACTGCCATCCTCGGCGGTATTGGCCTGAAGGGTCCAGGACATCGCGGTTCCGACGAGCCCGGTGTAGTCCATCGCCGGGGCACCGGAGATGATCCCATCGAACATCTCGGGGTAGCGCTGCGCCGCCACATGCGCCATGCGCCCGCCGGTCGAGCAACCCTGGAAGATCGCCTGGCTCGACGGCGTGCCGTAGAAGGCATCGATCATCACCTGCGCGACCCGGTTGGTCTCGCCGATCGAGCGCCAGCCCCAGTCGCGCTCGGCGTCGGGATTGTCCTGCGCCCAGGTCGCCTCGGTCACCGCGAGTGCATGGTGACCGCTGTCCGAGGTGGCCGTGGCGTAGCCGCGCTCGAGCCCCGGGCGCATGGCGTTGACCCAGGACTGACCGCCGTCAGCACGCCCGAGGATGCCGCAAAAGCCGCCGCAGCCCGCCTGGTAGAACTTGCCGTTCCAGCCCGAGAGCGGCAGTCGGACCTCGATCGAAATGGCGGGCAGGGCGGTGGCCCGCACCTCGCAATATTGCGGCAGGCCCTCGGGGCTCAGGACCCGGGCCGAGGTGACATGGCCGCCGTCGAAGACCGCGTCGCGCAGGGCGCTGCAGTCCTCGGGCGTCTGATCGGCATAGGCGTAGGACGCGCTGGCCAGAAGGGCCAGCGTCATGGCGGTCAGCTTCATGGATATCCTCCCAAATCTCCCGTGGGTAGAATTGCCTTGGGAGAAGAACCGCTCAAGGAATTTGTGCGGTGACGCAGCGTCCGCGCGAGTCTTGGGGATCAGCCCGGAAACTCCGGGTGCAGGCCGAGCCGCGCCTTGAAGCGCGCCATCTCCTCGTCGGTGGGGTAGCGGCTGGTATAGACTTGGACGTAGTCAGGAAAACGCGACAGCCGTGTCTCCAGCGTTTCCTCGAGCTGTAGGGCGATATAGCCCATCTGCACGAGGTAGATGGTCCAGGCCCGCACGTCGGCATCCGGCTCCGCATGCCCCCAGCGCTGCAGCAGCTCCTTGAGCGCGAGCCGACGCTGCTCGTCCGCCTCGTGCACCTTCGGCAGCACGGCCGGATCCTGCCGGCCCCAGGCACGCACCGCGCTGTCGAGCCGCGCGTTGAAGCCTTCATCGGAGAGGAAAATGCTCACGAGGTTCAGCATCGCCTCGGTCTCGGTCGCGGCATATTCGCGGCTCGCGGCGAGCAGGGGCCGGGTCGTTGCCGCCTCCCAATGGACGAGAAGCGCCTCCAGAAGGGCTTCGCGGTCCTTGAAGAACCAGTAGAAGCTGGTGCGCGAGAGGCCGAGCTTCTTGGCCAGCGGCAGGATTTTCACCGCGTCGATGCCGCCCTCGATCAACGCCTCGGTGGCCGCGCCGAGCCAGAGCTCGCGCGAGCCCCGCCAGCCGCGATCGGTGGAAATTTCACTGTCCATGGCGCTTGTCTAGCAGTGCGTCGCAGGGCTGTCCAAGAAACTGTATAATGCTGTCAAGTTTACGTGCATCTGAGAAAAATTTCCGATCATGATCGCACCATAAGACTATAAACTGTTCTCTCGTGATTTTTAAATTGACACATGTGAACAGTCCGTCTTGAGATACGCCTGACGCATCCCCGGGCACAGAGGTCTCCCATGACAAACGATCCGCTCCTTCAGCCGTATCAGCTCAAGCATCTGACCCTGCGCAACAGGATCATGATCACCAGTCACGAGCCGGCCTACCCCGAGGACGGAATGCCCAAGGAGCGCTACCGCGCCTATCACGTGGAGCGGGCGAAGGCGGGGGTGGCGATGACCATGACCGCCGGATCGGCCAGCATCTCCAAGGACAGCCCGCCGGTGTTCAACAACATCCTCGCCTGGAAGGACGAGGTGGTGCCGTGGATGAAACAGCTCGTCGACGAGTGCCACGATCACGGCGCGGCGGTGATGATCCAGCTCTCGCACCTCGGCCGCCGCACCCGATGGGACAAGGCCGACTGGTTGCCCGTGGTCGCGCCCGGCTTCGACCGCGAGCCCGCTCATCGCGCGGCGCCGAAGCTGATCGAGGATTGGGACATGACCCGGATCATCGGCGATTTCGCCGATGCCGCCGAGCGGATGCAGGCCGCGGGCGTAGACGGAATCGAGCTCGAGGCCTACGGGCATCTGCTCGAACAGTTCTGGTCCGAGCAGACCAACAGCCTCGGCGGCGACTACGGCGGCAGCCTCGACAACCGCATGCGCTTCACCATGGACGTGCTGCGCGCGATCCGGGCGCGCTGCGGCGAGGCCTTCATCGTCGGCCTGCGCTACACGGGCGATCAATGCCTGCCCGGCGGGCTGACCGCGAACGAGGGCATCGAGCTCAGCCGCAAGCTGAAGCAGAGCGGGCTGGTCGATTTCCTCAACGTCGTGCGCGGACATATCGACACCGACCCGGGGCTGACCGACCTGATCCCGATCCAGGGCATGCGCAACGCGCCGCACCTCGATTTCGCCGGGGAGATCCGCAAGGCGACCGACTTCCCGACCTTCCACGCCGCCAAGATCCCCGATGTCGCCACCGCCCGCCATGCCATCGCCTCGGGCAAGCTGGACATGGTCGGCATGGTGCGCGCGCACATGGCCGACCCGCATCTGGTGCGCAAGGTCATCGAGGGCCGCGAGGAGGATATCCGGCCCTGCGTCGGCGCGAACTACTGCCTCGACCGTATCTACCAGGGCGGCATGGCGCTCTGCCTGCACAACCCCTCCACCGGGCGCGAGATCGAGCTGCCGCATGCCATCGCCAAGGCCGAAACGCCGAAGCGCATCACCGTCGTCGGTGCCGGGCCGGGCGGGCTCGAGGCGGCCCGGGTCGCCGCCGAGCGCGGCCATGCGGTGACCGTCTTCGAGGCCGCCGACCAGCCCGGCGGGCAGATCCGCCTGACGGCCCTGCAACCCCGGCGGCGCGAGATGATCTCGATCGTCGACTGGCGCTACCAGCAATGCCTGAAGATGGGCGTGCGGTTCGAATTCAACACCTATGCCGAGGCCGGGGATATCCTGCGCAGCGGCCCCGACGCGGTGATCCTTGCCACCGGAGGGCTTCCGCACACCGAGGTCCTGAGCGTTGGCAACGAGCTCGTCGTCTCGGCCTGGGACATCCTTTCGGGCGACGTCAAACCCGGCCAGAGCGTGCTGGTCTTCGACGAGGCGGGCGATCACGCCGGTCTGATGGCTGCCGACCTGATCTCCGAGACCGGTGCGACGGTCGAGATCGTCAGCTGGGACCGCAACCTTGCCGCCGAGGTCATGTCGATGAACTTGGTGCCCTACATGCGCAACCTGCAATTGCGCGACACGACCTTCACCGTCACTTGGCGGCTGGAGTCCGTGGTGCGCGACGGCAACCAGCTGCGCGCCACGCTCGGCAGCGACTACGGCGCGGCCAAGCGCAGCCGACTGGTCGACCAAGTGGTGGTGAACGCCGGGACGCGCCCGCTGGACGAGCTCTACTTCGAGTTGAAACCGCAGAGCTCGAACCTGGGTGAGGTGGACTACGACGCGCTCATCGATGGCAGGCCGCAGGCGCTGGCCCCCAATCCCGACGGGAGCTTCCGCCTTTTCCGGATCGGTGACGCCGTCTCCAGCCGCAACACCCACGCGGCGATCTACGACGCGTTGCGCCTCGTGCGCCATCTCTAGCACCCGGTGTCTCTATCCGAATCTTCTTCACATAACTCGCCTTATAGGAGTAGCGCTCATGTAGCGGCAAAGCTAAAATGTCACCCATGAACAATTCAGGAATGTCACTCTCCC